>NZ_AWXC01000008.1 GCF_000479005.1 Prevotella sp. BV3P1
GAAAATTGTGGAGTATTCTTGTATTTATAAGGTGTAGATGATGCGTAAGTCAGAAATTTGCAGTACCTTTGCATAAGATAGGCTGCGCCTCACCAAAATAAGTAGACTTCTTTTGGCTTCGGCTTGCACTATCTTTGCATAACAGAAATTTAGATATAAGACAGGTAACTATAATTATGGCAAAGAAAGCTTTATTGATGATCCTCGATGGATGGGGAATAGGAGACAAGGGTAAAGGTGATGTGATTAATAATACGCCTACACCTTATTTGGATTATCTGGATGCTACATGCTCGCATTCGCAGTTGCAGGCTTCGGGTGAGAATGTAGGATTGCCCGATGGACAAATGGGTAATTCGGAAGTTGGACACTTGAATATTGGTGCAGGACGTGTGGTATATCAGGATTTGGTGAAGATTAACAGAGCCTGTAAAGATGGGTCAATTTTGCAAAATCCTGAAATCGTTTCTGCCTATACATATGCACAGAAAATGGGGAAGAAGCTCCATTTAATGGGATTAACCAGCACTGGCGGTGTTCACTCTTCTTTAGATCATCTATATCAGTTGTTGGAAATTTCTAAGAAATACGGTCTCAGAAATACGTATGTACATTGTTTCATGGACGGACGTGACACAGATCCGAAGAGTGGAGTTGGCTTTATTGAGGCTTTGCAGCATGTTTGTGAGACGAACGATGCGCACATTGCCAGTATCATAGGACGCTTTTATGCCATGGATCGTGACAAGCGATGGAATCGAGTGAAAGAGGCTTACGACTTGCTGGTAAGTGGTGTGGGCAAGAAAGCAACGGACATGGTGCAGGCAATGAATGAGAGTTATGCCGAAGAGGTGACCGACGAATTTATCAAACCCATCACCAACGCTACAGTTCAAGGACAGATAGAAGAGGGTGATGTGGTGATTTTCATCAACTTCCGTAACGACCGTGCCAAAGAACTCACGCAGGTGCTGACCCAAACCGATATGCCTGATGAGGGAATGCACACCATTAAGGACTTGCAATATTACACGATGACGCCCTATGACGCCAACTTTAAGAATGTTCATGTGCTGTTCCCGAAGGAAAATGTGGAGATGACATTGGGCGAATATCTAAGCAATCTGGGCAAAAGACAGTTGCATACAGCGGAGACGGAGAAGTATGCACACGTTACGTTCTTCTTCAATGGAGGACGTGAAGAGCCTTACAAGGGAGAGGATCGTATCTTAGTCAACTCGCCCAAGGTAGCGACTTACGACCTAAAGCCCGAGATGAGCGCCTACGAAGTGAAAGACAAACTGGTGGATGCGATTGGTACACAGCAGTACGATTTCATTGTGGTGAACTTTGCCAACGGTGATATGGTGGGACATACGGGTGTGTATAACGCCATTGCCAAGGCGGTTTGGGCCATCGACCATTGTGTGAAAGAGGTGATAGAGACTGCCAAAGCCAACGATTATGAGGCGATTATCATTGCCGATCACGGTAATGCTGATCATGCAATTAATGAGGATGGCACGCCCAATACGGCACACTCGCTCAATCCGGTACCATTTATTTATGTGACAGACAACAACAGTGCCACCGTGAAGGACGGAAGATTGGCTGACGTGGCACCGTCAATACTGCACATCATGGGCTTGGAACAACCAGAAGCCATGACAGGTGAAAATCTGATAACCGACTGATCGCTGAATTTTTAAGCACATAAGAGCGCCAGAATTGAACCACTTGTTGGTTCAATTCTCGTCTCTTTTGAATATGGCAGTCAAGCGGTATCAATCTTGAGGATATGGAAGTACAGATAGAAGAAAGTTGGAAAGCGCATTTGCAGCAAGAGTTTGACAAACCTTACTTTGCCAAACTGACCGAGTTTGTGCATGCCGAGTACAGCCAATTTGCGTGCTATCCTCCCGGAAAACTCATCTTCAATGCCTTTAATCTCTGTCCATTCAATCAAGTGAAAGTAGTGATTATCGGGCAAGACCCTTATCATGAACAGGGTCAGGCGCACGGTTTGAGTTTCTCAGTTAACGACGGTGTGCCGTTTCCACCTTCGTTGCAAAACATCTTTAAGGAGATACAAGCCGATATGGGAATGCCTATTCCCACAACAGGTAACTTGACTCGCTGGGCGCAACAGGGCGTGATGCTTCTCAATGCCACACTCACCGTGAGGGCGCATGCAGCAGGAAGCCACCAGCGAAGAGGGTGGGAAACGTTTACAGATGCTGTCATTAAGGTGTTGAGCGACCATAAAGAGCACTTGGTGTTCTTGTTGTGGGGCGGTTATGCGCGTTCAAAATCCTATCTTATTGACAAGCACAAACATTGTGTTTTGGAAAGCGTACATCCCTCACCGCTATCTGCCAATCGAGGTGGTTGGTTTGGTAATCATCATTTCTCGCGTTGTAATGAATACTTAATACAGCAGGGCATTGAACCCGTGAAATGGTAAAAACTCCTCAATGTATGAACCATTCATATCCTCCCATTATACAAGTAGGCAACGTCTTGGTGTCTCCAGATGTTTTCACGCAAAAGTTTTGTTGTGATTTAGAGGTGTGTCATGGCGCTTGTTGCATTGAAGGCGATGCAGGAGCTCCTGTCACTATTGAGGAAATTGCAAGCATCGAAGATAACGTGGATGCTGTGTGGAACGAGCTTTCTGCTTCGGCTCAATCGGTAATTGACCAACAAGGCGTGGCTTATATCGATAGAGAGGGCGACATGGTAACCAGCATCGTTGGTCGCAAGGATTGTGTTTTTACTTGTTACCAAGAAGGTTGTTGCCTTTGTGTGTTAGAAAGAGCTTATCGAAAGGCAGATATTGATTTTTGTAAGCCCATCTCCTGTGCTTTATATCCCATTCGGGAAAAGGCGTTGGGAAATGGACTTGTTGGACTGAATTACCACCGTTGGAAAATTTGCCAATGTGGAGTAGAGAAAGGTAAAGAGCTCAATTTGCCACTTTACCAATTTCTCAAAGAGCCTTTGATACGCCGCTTTGGACAGCAATGGTATGACGAATTGTGTGTGGTGGCCGAACAGTTGAGTTGTCAAGATTTTCTATAATCAGACGGCGACTGACCTGTTCGGTCTTTAAAATACTTTCCTAAGAAGCTCTGGTTGGGAAAGTTCATCTCTACAGCTATTTCCTTTATGCTTTTGGAAGAATTCTTCAGTAGCAATCGAAGCTCTTTCGTAACATAACTGTCTATCCAGCTATTTGGAGTTTCCTTGCTCACTTTCTTTACCGTTTCCGAAAGATATTTAGGCGTAATGCACAGCTTCTCGGCATACCAGCTTACTCTTCTTATCTCCCGGTAGTTCTGTTCGACCAGCTTAATGAAATCGGTGAATATTTTTTCACCACGACTCAGGCGGGCATCACCTCCTATTTGTTGGGTGCGCCAGATGTGGTTACCCATGTCGTATACCAAGGTTCCCAGCATGGCACATGCGCTTTCGCGACGGAAGTGGTGTGATTTGTCGTCAACTTTCCGTTTGGTTATCTGGAAAAATTCATCAAACGCTTTGGCTTCATTGCTCGTTAAGTGTAGCACGGGATGCGTCTTTGTAAAGATAAAGAGCGATGACATCTCATGGATTCCGCGAACCGTGTCTTGTAAAAAGTTCTCCGATGCCAGGAGGGCGATGCCTTTACAGTCGCGACTCAGCATGTAATCACTGATCACTTGTCCCTCGCTCAGGACAATCATGTCGTTCGCCTGAATCGTACATTTCTTGGTGTCTACCAGATATTCTGCACGTCCTTGGATACACATTCCAATCAGCAGACAGCTCATTTTGTGCGGTTCTAGCGGTAAGGGCAAATCCTCAAAGTGTTCAAACAGTATCAAGTCGTCATCTATGTAACAGCTTTCTCCTGTGACAGACTTGATATGTTCAATCGTCACTTCTTTCATAGTCTTGTCCTGCATATTCTTTTTACTTTTTAATTCTTATACGTTCTGAATTCCATCTGGTTTTTTCAAAGAAGATGAATGAGCTTTGTTGTTCTCCTTGCAAAGGTAGGGGAAAAATACAACAATCTATGAAAACAGATGTTAATATTGCAAGCTTTCATGGAAATATGGAACAATTTCTATGCCTTCTACCGATTGAATCTGTTCGTTTTTGAAGTTTTGGTCGCCATAAATCAACACTCTTCGATGATCAGCCACGGTAAATTTCCGACATGCTTGCTCGTCAATTTCACCCGTGCAGGTGTATTCCAAACCGTCGATGTATATTTTTTGTCCACGTTTGGCATCGCGCAACGTGATTCTTAGTTGGCCTTTGAACGCTTTGTCAAATTGATAATACACGCCGTTATCTACCAAGTCGAAATAGCGGGGCGTATAGGTCATGTTTCTTTTTACTGCGGGGTAGCCCGTCAGATGATAGCTCGAAGCAATGGCAGGCCTATTGGTGTTGCGGGCAGGTTGCCACAAACCCCAGTCAACATCATCTGAGTTCCATTTCAACATGTAGGCGTTGGCGTCATACCGCTCACCACCCTCTCTGGTAAGTGATATGTTTGCTCGCCTCGTCAGCCATCCATCGTCCGAACAGAAGGCCCTATTCTCCCCATTCTTCATTCTTCCGTACAGTGAGAAAGCCATCTGTTGCTGGTTGATGTGTGGGAAAGTGGGCGAATACCAGATGGCTATCGTGTTGACGCCTGGTTGCAGAAACCTGGTTACCTCCATGTTGATGCTCACCGGAAGATTATCGTTGCCCATTCTGTAAGGCATCCAGCAGGCGGTAGATACATTGCGCTCGTTGATGTACACGTCCACCTTGCCCGTGGTGGCTATCGTTGCAGAGGCAAATACTGGGCACTCTTGTAACTGTATCTGTTGCCTGAACCAAATCTCAGAAGTGCTGTCTACCTGCTGAGCGGCAATCCAATGCGTATAGAAAGATTGTGCATGGGCAACCAGTGTCCACAACATTGCCATTGCAAGTATACTTATTTTTCTCATGAATCAATCGTCTATTCTGCTTTAAAACTATGCGCTCTTGAGGTTTTCTTCAAGAGGCTTAGCCTGTTTTAGTGCTCATTTTATCATGGTAGCCTTGCTGCGTTTCAGCCCAACTCTTGTCTGTTTCCCGTTCATGTACACAGTTACGGTTTTAACATGATGTTGGGTGCATGGTTTTAATTGAACCCATTCCACTTGTCCGTTCTTCCATTTCATGCTCACCTCGTAGCCTCCCCGAGCCCTGATGCCCCGCACTTCTCCGTCTTTCCACGCATCCGGAAGGGCGGGAAGAAGATACAGTTCGTTGTCGGTACTTTGCAACAACATCTCGCAAACGCCGGCAGTACCACCGAAATTCCCATCTATCTGGAAAGGTGGATGTGCATCCATCAAGTTGGGATAAGTACCACCGCTGCTTCGTTTGTCGGCACCTTGATAGTGATCAGGCGACACGTAGGTCAGCAATTTCTGATACATGTGGTACGCTTCCTTGGCCTTTCTCAGTCTGGCCCACAGGTTGATGCGCCATCCCGTGCTCCATCCCGTGGTGTGGTCGCCTTTCTGTTGTAGCGTTTTTTCAGCAGCCAGTGCCAATTGGGGCGTTTGTTTCAGGGAGAGGTGATGGCCGGGGAAAAGTCCGATGAGGTGCGATTGGTGGCGGTGCTTGATGTCCCAGTCGTCCCAATCGTAGTACCATTCGTTGAGATCGCCTAGATGTCCTACGGTGTAGGGATGCAGTCGTTTAAGCGATGCCTCAATGTCTTTCAACAATTGTGACTGTCTTGCGTAGTCCGCCCCCTTCTTGTTGATGGCCTCCACCGTGTTGATGAACAGCTCGCGGATGATGGCCAGGTCGGCTGTTCCGCCATAACAGGTGGTACCATGGTAGCCCTCGGGCGTCTTGTATTCGTTCTCGGGTGACGTGCTGGGTGCGGTAATCAGCTCAGTGTGGTTCTTTGGGTTCTCAACAAGCCAATCCAACATGAAGGCGGAATCACCTTCCAATAGGGGCAGGGCTGTGTCGTTGAGGAATTGGGCATCGGGGTTGAACCGATAATGTTCCCACAAGTTCTGCGTCAGCCACGCTCCTCCCATGTTCCAGTTGCTCCATTCGGGACTCTCGCGCTTCTCACCAACAGGATTGGTCATGGCCCACACGTCCGAGTTGTGGCTCGAGCACCATCCCCGTTTGATGCCATAATAGTTTTTGGCGGTATGCCTGCCGTTCACGGCCAGTGCCTGCATGAAGGTGAACAGCGGTTCTGCCATCTCGCTGAGGTTGGCCACCTCGGCCAGCCAGTAGTTCTCCTCGAGGTTGATGTTCACCGTGTAGTTCGACCGCCACGGTGCTCGCAGATAGTGCGACCACAATCCCTGCAGGTTGGCGGGAATGCCTTTGGTGCGCGAACTGGCTATCAGCAGGTAGCGTCCATACTGCATGTACAGCGTTTCCAGATAGGGGTTGTGTCCGCCTTTGTCGGTATAGTCTTTGAGTTGTTGCTCGGTTGTGCGACTGCAATCGGCCACCGATCCGCCCAGAAACAATTTCATCCGGTCGTAAAAGTGGCTATAGTCGGTCACATGCTGTTTCTTGATAGCTTGGTAATCTTTCTTTCCCAGGGCCTTTTGATGTGCCAGTGCCAGCTGCTCGCATGGCTTCCCTTGCCGTACAGGGTGCTTGTCAAAACCGTTAAAACTGGTTTCGTTGACAAAATACAGGGTGGCTTCGGTTGCGTCTGTAATCAACAGTGTAGAGTCGGTGGCTTCAATCTTTCCTTGCTTGGTCACTGCCCGCAGCACCGAACAGAAGTGAATGCTGTTCTCTGGGTCGCCCATGGCATGTCCCTTCATCGTGATGAGGTCGCCCGCAGCCTTGACGGTGTGCGGTATCTGCGCTGACAGGTTGACCTCCAGGTTGATGATTCTGGGCTTGTTGGCTGTGATGTGTATGACGATGAGGCTGTCGGGATGCGATGCGAAATATTCTCGCTTGATTTTCACACCGTTCAGACTATAGCTGTCTGTTAGCAAGGCCTTGTCAATGTCGAGCGTGCGGGTGTAGTTGGTTGCTTGCCCTCCCCGAGGGTCCAGCAGGTGCAGCGTGGCCAGGGGTTGGTAATACTGCGAGTTGGGACCTTGCACATGAAGTTGCAGCGAGTCGGCCTTTCGATAGTCTTCTTTGAACAAGGCCTCGCGGATGGCCGGTATCCATTGGTGTGCGTTTTGGTCGAGATTCGGGTCTACTGGCTGCCCCGTCCAAAGGGTGATGTCGTTGAGGTATATCAGGTTGTCGCGCGTACCGCCATATACCAGCGCTCCCATCCGCCCATTGCCGATGGGCATTGATTCTTCAAAATACTGCGCAGGCTTGTCGTACCACAGTTGCATGGGGAGTTGTTGCGCCAGCGTAGGAAGGTGCATGGCGAGCAAGAAAAGTAATGAGCCAATGTTTCTCATGATGAAACCGATATGTGGGGTTGTCTATATGCAACAAACTGCGGGTTGGCAGATGAGCCTGTTTATACAGCTATGCAAAAATAATGAATTCTGTATAAACAGCAAAATGGTGGTTGTGAATTATTTGTTGATGCCATACAATGACGGTGTGCGGACGGGTTGGGCATCAGGGAGGAGCTGTTGATAAATGACTTGTTGTCGTGTTCTCGTAACCAATTGTAAACGAGTTCTTTATGGTTTGCTTTCAATAGCATAGAGATTGGCCCCCAAAGTCATTGAGTTTGGAGGTCAATAGCATACAGATTGGCACTTAAAGTCAATGAGTTTGTTTCGCAGGTGCAAATGATCATGAAGACGCGGCCATTGACCAGCCTCGTCATCCCCATAATTACATGGTATTTGTTTGCTCAAGAATAAAGCGAAACCCCACTCGCAAGGAGTGGGATTTCGCTTCAGTTAAACATGTTTCCAGAACGTTTGTCCACACAAAAGGAAACATGTTTTTATTTTATGGTCATGCTTGTACGGTTGGCAGAGAGCCACCGTTGACGAACAATTACAATTTGGCCAACTCGATAACTTTATCGACTGCAGCCCTGATACCATCCACATTCTTGCCGCCAGCCGATGCAAAATGAGGTTGTCCGCCACCGCCTCCCTGAATGAGTTTGGCTGCTTCACGAACCATTTGACCTGCATTCAATCCGTGGTCTTTCACCATATCGTCACTTAACATGACGCTCAGAAGTGGCTTTTGCTGTGCTGTAGAACCGATGACGCAAAGCAAATGCGACGGTATGGCCTCACGAATCTTGAACACCAAGTCCTTGGCAGCGTTGCCATCGATAGGTAATACCGCCTTGATAACGGTAACGCCATTGACACTCTCCGCACGTTTGATGAGTTCGTCTTTGGTTCTTTGCACCGCTTGTGCTTGGAACTGTTCTATCTCCTTGCGCATGGTGTCGTGTTCGTCCATGTACTTTTCGATGACCCCTTTCAAGTCCTTGGCATTATTGAACAAGCTGCGGATGGCCTTCACCGTGTCTTCTATGGCATACATGGCTTCTTCGCACTTGCGACCGGTGATGGCTTCGAAGCGGCGAACACCAGCAGCTACCGAACTTTCGGATAGGATTTTGAACAGTCCGATGCGTCCTGTACTCTTGGCGTGAATGCCTCCACAGAACTCACATGACGGTCCGAAGCGCACTACTCGCACCTTGTCGCCATATTTTTCACCAAACAATGCAATGGCTCCCATTTCTTTCGCCTCTTCTATCGGCGTGTCACGATGTTCGTCCAAGGGGATGTCTTGACGTATAAGGTCGTTCACCAACCGTTCTACCTGTCTGATTTCCTCGTCGGTCACCTTTTGGAAATGCGAGAAATCAAAGCGCAGCGTGTCGGGCGATACATACGATCCCTTTTGCTCCACATGGTCGCCAAGCACCTGCTTGAGCGCATAATCCAGCAGGTGAGTGGCTGTATGGTTTGCCGCACAGGCGTCACGTTTGTCAGTATCCACGCAAGCCATGAAGTCAGCCTCGGGATGTTGTGGCAGTTGCTTGATGATGTGAATGCTTTGGTTGTTCTCGCGTTTGGTGTCTATCACGTCCACCGTCTCGTGCTCGCTCACCAAGACACCTTGGTCGCCAACCTGTCCTCCCATCTCTCCATAGAAGGGTGTGAAGTCCAAGATAACCTCGTAAAAACTATTTTTTTTCTGGGTTACCTTGCGATACTTCAAGATGTGGCATTCGTATTCGGTATAGTCGTAACCCACAAACTGCTGTTCGCCTTGTCTTATTTCTACCCAGTCGCTGTTTTCTACTTGTGCGGCATTGCGGGCACGGTCTTTCTGTTTCTGCATTTCTGCATTGAACTGTTGCTCGTCAACGCTGAATCCATGCTCTCTGCATATCAGTTCCGTGAGGTCGAGCGGAAAGCCATAGGTATCGAAAAGACGGAAGGCTTGTTCGCCATCGATTTGCGTCTTGCCTGCTTTTTTCAGCTCATCCATGGCATTGCTCAATAGGTTGATACCCTTTTCGAGTGTTCGCAAGAACGAGTCTTCCTCTTCTTTCATCACCTTGCCAATCAACTCACGTTGGGCAACGAGTTCAGGATATGCTCCTCCCATTTCGTCTACGAGTACGGGGAGCAACTTGTATACAAAGGCTTCGCGCTGTCCTAAGAACGTGTAAGCATAGCGAACGGCACGTCGGAGGATGCGGCGAATGACGTAACCCGCTTTGGCATTGCTGGGTAGTTGTCCGTCAGCGATGGAGAAAGCTACGGCTCTAAGGTGGTCAGCCACTACACGCATCGCCACATCTACATCTTCTTGCTCGCCATATTTCTTGCCCGACAGGCGTTCCATCTCATGGATGAATGGCTGGAAGATGTCGGTGTCGTAGTTAGAATTCTTTCCTTGCAGCATTCTGACCAATCGCTCGAATCCCATTCCAGTATCGATAACGTTCATGGAGAGAGGCTCCAAAGAACCATCGGCTTTGCGATTGAACTGCATGAATACGATGTTCCAAATCTCGATGACCTGTGGATGATCCTTGTTCACCAGTTCCCGTCCGGGTAGTTGGGCTTTCTCTTCGTCCGAACGCGAGTCTACATGTATCTCCGAACAAGGACCGCAAGGTCCTGTGTCGCCCATTTCCCAAAAGTTGTCGTGCTTGTTGCCATTGATGATATGGTCGGCTGGCAGGTGCTTGCGCCAATACTTCTCTGCCTCGCTGTCGTGTGGGATGTTTTCTTCGGGTGAGCCCTCAAACACCGTCACATACAAATCTTTTGGATCCAAGTGCAGCACGTCCACCAAATATTCCCACGCATAATCAATGGCGCCTTCCTTAAAGTAGTCGCCAAAGCTCCAGTTGCCGAGCATCTCGAACATGGTGTGGTGGTAAGTGTCTCGTCCCACCTCCTCAAGGTCATTGTGCTTTCCGCTCACGCGGAGGCATTTCTGCGAGTCGGCTCTGCGGCGTGGCTCTGGTTGTTTGTTGCCAAGGATGATATCCTTCCATTGGTTCATGCCTGCATTGGTAAACATCAGGGTGGGGTCGTCTTTGATCACCATGGGTGCCGAAGCCACGATGGTATGTCCTTTCAACTCAAAGAATTTCTTGAACGATTCACGTATCTCGTTTGCTGTCATCATCTGTTTTTATCTTGTTTATGATTGTTTTTAATCTTCGTAAAGTGCTTGTGTAGCACCTGATGTAATTAGCGGCAAAATTATAAAAAAAAGGATAAAGCGCCAAAGATATCGCTTAAATTCAGTTGGTTAGGGGCGGTTGGACGTTTTGCTGAGATGTATAGGTCTAACTTTGTTTGCCAAGATGCTGTGCATGGCAAATCCCTTTAGTTTTCAGGAGATGTGTCAAAGGATGTACGGTGAGAGCTGATCGGTTGATGAGAAATGTGCGTTTTTGTGCTTAGCTTCTTCAAAAGAATGGCTTTGAGAAACACGCCTTTTCAAAAAAAATAATGTATATTTGCATTTGATATTTGGTTTTTGACTTAAATACAAACGACAATGGCGCTGAATCCCGATAAGAATGTGAAGCTTTACTACTCCATCAAGGAGGTGGCCAAGCAGTTTGGTATCAATGAAAGTACATTGAGATACTGGGAAACAGAGTTCCCTCAATTGAAGCCAAAGACTGTAAGTTCGACCAAGGTTCGGCAGTATACGGATGCCGATATCGAAGAGATTCGCGTGATTTATAACCTGGTTAGGGTGCGCGGTTTTAAGCTATCGGCGGCCAGAAAGATGCTGGGAGCCAACAGAAAGGGTGCCGAAAAGAGTTCGGAAGTGCTGGAAACGTTGCTGTCTGTGCGTGATCAGTTGCAAGAATTGCGCAAACAACTGGATGTCATTGTGTGAGGTTTGGGTTTATAAGTTTTTGAGTTGATGAGTTTTTAAGTTGGTGAGTTTTCGAGTTTTTAAGTTGACCAAGGATACTGTATGGTTCGGTCTTTCGTTCGTTAACGCCTCACCTAAAAAACCCAAAAAGGCTTATTAACTCGCAAATCCAAAGCTTAATAATCATTACACTTATCAACTCGTAAACTCGTGAACTTGTAAACTAAGATAAACTTACATAATTTGTTGAATCTCTTGCAAGCCTTTTACCTTTTTTAAGCTGTTGATGATGTTCTTTACTTCTTGTCGATTATGTACGAGAACCTCTATTTTCCCCATAAAAATCTCTTCCTTGCTGGTCAGTGAAAGATTGTGCATGTTGACGTTCATCTCATCAGAAATGACATCTACGACATCGTGCAACATGCCTTGACGGTCGATGCCTCTGATCTCGATGGTGGCGTTGAAAAGACGGATGTTGCGCATATCCCACTTGGCATCCAGCAGTCGATTGCCGTAACTGGACTTCAGTTTGCTGGCCACAGGGCAGTTGCGCTTGTGTATTTCTACGTGGTTTTGGTTGTCAATGTAGCCCAGTATGTCGTCGCCGGGGATGGGATGGCAGCAAGTGGGGAAGAGATAGGTGTCGATGTTGCCGTCGTTGATGACGATGGCCTTCTTCCGGTTGAGTGAATCATCGACGGTGAATGGCTCGGCCTGCTTATCCTGTTCGTTTTTCTTGTCATGCCCAATGAAGGGTACATACTTGAGCCAATTGCTGGGTGAGGAGCTTTTCTTTTTCTTGTTCAGCTCGTCTAAGTCTTTTTCTGTCAAGATAACCGACTTGTTACCGATGCACAAGAACAGACTTTCGTGTTTCTTTAAGTTATGAAATTCGCATAACTTGTCGAGGACAGATGTGGTCATTTCCATGTCATTGCGCTCCAACCAGGCGTTGAGAAAGGCTTCGCCTTGCTTTTGTATCTCTCTGTTGTTGCGCCTGAGGATGGCCTGTATCTTTGCTTTAGCCTTGGCAGTGGTGGCAAAGTTGAGCCAGGAGGGTTGCACATGTTGCGACTTGCTGGTTAATATCTCTACCTGATCGCCGCTTTGCAGCTTATGACTCAGCGGAACCAACTTATGATTGACCTTGGCTCCGATACAATGACTGCCCAGTAGGGTGTGTATCTGGAAAGCGAAGTCGAGCGCGGTGCAGCCGGCAGGCATGGTCTTGATTTCGCCTTTCGGGGTGAACACGAATATCTCAGAAGCGAAGAGATTCAGCTTGATGGCATCGAGAAAGTCCATGGCATCGGGCTGTGGATCGTCCAAAATCTCCTTGATGGTGCGCAACCATTCATTCAATTCGTTCTCATCTTCGGTATATTCACCTTTATCTTTGTATTTCCAGTGAGCTGCAAAGCCTTGTTCGGCCACCTCGTTCATGCGGTCACTGCGTATCTGAACTTCAATCCAACGACCTTGTTTGCTCATCAAGGTGACGTGGAGAGCTTGGTATCCGTTGGCCTTTGGGTGGCTCAGCCAGTCGCGAAGTCGGTCGGGATGCGACTTGTAGATGCGGCTGATGGCCACATATATTTTGAAACATTCGTTGATTTCGTCGGCCCTTACCTTTGGCGTGAAGATGATTCGTACGGCCAAGATGTCGTAAATTTCGTCGAAGGTGACGTGCTTCGTCTGCATCTTGTTCCATATAGAATATGGACTTTTGACCCTTGCTTTCAGCTCATAGTCAATGCCCATGGCGTCAAGGGTCTCTTTGATGGGTGCCGTGAACTGCTCGAACAGCCGGTCACGTTGCTCCTTTGTGAAAGAAAGCTTGTTGGTGATGTTGGCGTATTCTTCAGGATGTTCGAACCGGAAACTGAGGTTTTCCAGTTCGGTCTTAATCTTGTTCAGGCCCAATCGGTTCGCCAATGGCGCATATATATATAAGGTTTCGCCGGCTATCTTGTACTGTTTATTGGCTGGTTGCGACTGTAGCGTGCGCATGTTGTGCAGGCGGTCGCATATTTTAATAAGGATGACGCGGATGTCATCGCTCATGGTGAGCAGCAACTTCTTGAAGTTTTCCGCCTGAGCCGACGCCCTGTCGCCGAAGATTCCTCCACTAATTTTGGTGAGTCCATCGACGATTTGTGCAATCTTGGGGCCGAATATGTTCTCGATGTCCTCAACGGTATAGTCGGTATCTTCCACCACATCGTGTAGAAGTGCCGAGCAGATGCTGGTTGACCCCAGTCCCATCTCCTCACAGGCAATCTGCGCTACGGCGATGGGGTGCATGATGTACGGTTCGCCAGAGAGACGTCTTACGCCTCTGTGCGCTTGACGTGCGAAGTTGAAGGCCTTGGTGATGATGTCTACCTTCTTTCTGTGACGAGAAGCCAGATAGGTGTCCAGCAGATGTTGGAACGCATCTTGGATCTGCTTGTCTTCCAGTTCTTCTTTCCTTTCTTTATCTTGAATCTCTTGATTGTCCATACTCAAATCTCCCCATGACGGTTGAGCGTTACCTCACCCTTATTTTCTTTCCTTTCCTGATGTTGTTACCTTTTAGGCCGTTGAGCTTTTTGAGCTTCTTAACAGTCGTATTGTTGCGAGCGGCTATTTCTGATAATGTATCTCCTCCTCTAACGGTAACTGACTTGTTTGACGAGCGTCTTCTTCGGTTGCTGCGCGAAGATTTACGGCTGCTGCGTTTGCTTTTGCTTCTGCTGTAGCTCTTGCGTGAACTCGATGTCGATGTTCTGCCGATCGAATAGTTAGGTGCGCCTTGCGCTACTTCCACCTCTGAACGCTTGGTCAGCAGCACGTCGGCGTTGTAAGCATATACCGAATCCTCTTGATCGATAAACGAATTGATTTTGTCAACGGGCAGACGAAGGGTGGATGGCTTGGTGTATCCGATGACGATGTCCTTGCGATATTGTGGGTTGAGCGACCGTACAAGCTCCTCATCCATATTCAATACTTGTGCAATTTGCTTGAAATGAACGTCGCGGTTGACGAGGATGGTATCTGTCTTGGCTGGCAAGTCTGTGGTCATTGGGCAGATGTTGTGCTCGCAGTAGTAGTTCATGATG
The DNA here is from genome assembly GCF_000479005.1 of Prevotella sp. BV3P1. Classification (GTDB taxonomy): domain Bacteria; phylum Bacteroidota; class Bacteroidia; order Bacteroidales; family Bacteroidaceae; genus Prevotella. The sequence continues at coordinate 14,448 of NZ_AWXC01000008.1, forward strand.
TAGTTGGCTGCGATGAATGCCGGTACATAGCCTCGTGTTTCGCGTGGCAAGTAGGGGTATATTTTCCAGTAATCCTTGCTACCACCGGCACGATGGATGGCCTGTGTGAGTTTGTCTGGACCACAGTTGTAGGCTGCGATAACCAGGTTCCAGTCGCCAAAAATACGGTATAGGTCGCTCAAGTAGTTGGCTGCGGCGTACGAAGACTTGATGGGATCGCATCGCTCGTCAAGCAAAGAGTTGATTTCCAGACCGTAATTATTGGCGGTAGCCAACATGAATTGCCACAATCCCGTAGCACCTACACGCGAAACAGCCTTGGGATTGAGCCCCGATTCAATCACCGGAAGGTATTTCAACTCAAGTGGTAGATTGTACGTTTCCAAGGCCTGTTCGAAGATAGGCATATAGAAGTTGGAGGCACCCAACATGATTCCAACGGCGTTGCGCAGCTCGTTACTGTACCGGTCGATGAACTTCTGCACCACGTTGTTATATGGCATCTCCATGATGGTGGGCAAACGACGCAGGCGATTCTTGTAAACATCGGGCTCGTAAGTCTTGTTTACATTTGGTAAGTTGCAATCAGCATCACGTTTCAGGTATGTTTTTGTGTTATAAAGGTGAAGCAGACTGTCAATCTCAGACGTCATAGCTTCGGGTAAGTCAAATGTTTCGTTTTCACCTTTTTTATTCGTCACGATGATTTCTGTATCGTCATCGACGACCTGCGCTTGCAACGATGATGAGAATACAACAAGCAGGGTGACTATGAATAAATAAATTTTCTTCATGATTGGTTTCTTGTCTGTTTATTTGTTTGGCTATCTTTTGTTTCAGAAGCTGAGGCTACAATGAATGCCCAGACCGCCTGATTTCAAGGGATTCCTATTCATATTGGTGTTGACAACCGTGGGTTCAATGCGCAAACTCAAGTCGTCAGAGATGTCAAACTCTGACAAAGAGGCGTCAACGTAGGCGTCGATTACCGACAAAGCGTAGACTCCGATGAGCGTGAAGAAACTCAAGTCGCGCCAACGACGGTAGCGATCCTTGCGTTTTCTGAACAATTCCTTGTATCTATCGATGTTTGATGCGTCGATTTGGTTGCCTAAATGCAGAAACTGTTTGTAGCTCTGCGATTGCGGATCGTTGTCCATCAGGTCGATGTACGCTTGCGAATAATCGTGATACATCTGGTTGTTCCAGCGCATGGCATAGTAGCAGCCCACAAAACCACCATAGACAATGGGCAGTTTCCAGTATTTTCGGTTGTAGATTTGGCCAGCTCCAGGCAGCACAACAGCCAGCCACATGGCTCTTTTGGCATCGGGTCGCCAGGTGTTCCAGTCGCGCTTGATTTTCTTTGCGACTTTTCCTGTTTGTGCAAAGACAAGGGTGTCTGATGGGTTGATGGCCTTTTCTGTGGGAATGGCCTTGGCGTTGTCTTCTCCGATAATGACGCGTGGGTCGGTATCCTTGATGCTGTCGCCCACTTGAATCTGAGCCTGACACCATGCTGCACACAGCAGAATGGCGCACGTCAGGCAGATACGAAGGGACGATGATAGGTTGTCACGCATGGTTTTCACGAAAGTAACTTAGTCTTTCAGTTTGTCAAAGATGTTCATCAGACGTTCCAATTCCTGTTCATTGGCGAAAGGAATGCTGATTTTGCCTTTTCCCTTGGCACTACATGTCATTTGGACTTTTGTCTTCAGAAATGTTGATAAGCGCAGTCTCAGCACGTCAAATTCCTCTGGCAAGCCGCCCTTGGCCGAGCTATGTTTCTCTGATTTCCGCAGCTCCCCGCCATTTTTAAGCTGTTGTGCCAGTTCTTCCACCTTCCTGACAGGGTAACCATTCTTCTGCACTTCCTTGAACAGCTTGATTTGCATCGACGGGCTTTCTACGGCAAGTAAAGCCCGCGCGTGCCCCATGTCAATCTCTTTCTTCTGCAAAGCCATCTGTACTTGAGCCGGCAGCTTCAGCAAGCGCAGGTAATTAGTGATGGCCGTGCGGCTCTTTCCCACGTGCTTAGACACTTTCTCTTGCGTCATGCCACTCTTTTCCATCAGCTTTTCGTAAGCCAGAGCGATTTCTATGGCATTGAGGTCTTCGCGCTGAATGTTCTCAACCAATGCCATCTCCATGACAGTTTCGTCATCAATGGTCCGAATGTAGGCGGGTATAGCCTCTAAACCAACGATTTGCGAGGCGCGCCAACGACGCTCACCAGCTACGATTTGGTATTTGTCGGCGGCCACTTGGCGTAGGGTGATGGGTTGAATGATGCCTATTTCTCGAATGCTCGATGCCAGTTCTTCCAAAGCCTCTTGGTCAAATTCTCGACGAGGCTGGTTGGGATTGGCTTCAATTTGTTCGATAGGCACTTCGTTGATGGTCGAACTGCCTTGCGTTTGTATGTTGTCTGTCGAAATGAGAGCGTCGAGGCCGCGTCCTAAAGCTGGAGCCTTTATTGAATGACTATATTTTTTTCGTACTGCCATGTGTCTGTTTTACTTATTGGGAAGATGGAAAATGGTGGTTTTAGTTTAAAATAAAACAACGGAGGATATGTGTTAATGCTGGATGAAGAGAGCTGTAGAATCCTGACATTCCGCTGTCTTGGTGTCTACTACTCAAGCGTTCTTGCTGATGATTTCCCTGGCCAAGTTCAGGTGATTCTTGGCCCCAGACGAGTCGGCATCGTACAGGATGACCGGCAAACCGTGGCTCGGACTTTCGCTGAGCTTCACGTTTCGCTGAATCACCGTCTTGAAGACCAACTCCTGGAAGTGCCGCTTCACCTCGTCGTAAATCTGGTTGGCCAGTCGCAGACGACTGTCGTACATCGTCAAGAGAAAACCTTCGATTTCCAATTTTGGGTTCAGTTTGCTCTTAATAATCTTGATGGTATTGAGCAGTTTGCTGATACCTTCCAAGGCGAAATATTCACATTGCACGGGAATGATGACCGAGTCGGATGCCGTGAGCGCGTTCACCGTAATCAAACCCAGTGACGGACTGCAATCAATGAGTATGTAATCGTAGTCATCGCGGATGGGATCCAAGATGTTTTTGATTACTTTTTCTCGGTTGTCCAGGTTCAACATCTCAATCTCGGCGCCCACCAGGTCGATGTGGCTCGGTATGATGTCCAGTCCGGTAATGTCTGTGGTGTAGATGGCATCACGCACGTCAGCCTTGTTGATGATGCATTCGTATAGCGAACAGTCCACCTCCTTGATGTCTACGCCCAAACCACTGGAGGCGTTGGCCTGCGGGTCGGCATCGACGATGAGTACCGATTTCTCGAGCGTAGCTAAAGATGCGCCCAGATTGATGGTGGTGGTGGTTTTGCCTACACCACCTTTTTGATTCGCTAAAGCTATGATTTTTCCCATTTTCAGTATCTTTCTAAAGACATTAAATTGTTGCAAAGTTACATATTTTGTATGACAAAGTACCCATTTAAACTTTTTTTCGTACTTTTGCATGAGAATTAATAGGAATATTACCAGCCGAATCAAGCAAATTTACTTTCTCGCTTCAGAAAGTTTTCCTTGAGCTTTTCGGCTTGATTAAAAGCGTTAAAAGACATGCAGACAGAACGACCCTTGATTTTGATTTCAAACGATGACGGCTATCATTCACCCGGCATTCATGCCTTGGTAGACATGGTTTCCGATTTGGCAGATGTACTGGTCTGCGCCCCTGAGGCGGCTCGTTCGGGCTTTTCGTGTGCTTTTTCGGCTGTTGAATATCTGCGGTTAAAGCGCAGGAAGGACATCGGAACGGCTCAAGTGTGGTCGTGCAGTGGTACGCCGGTCGACTGTGTGAAGCTGGCTCTCGACCAGTTGTGCCCCAACAGGAGGCCGGCTCTCATCCTGGGCGGCATCAACCACGGTGACAATTCGTCTGTAAACAACCACTATTCGGGTACCATGGGCATCGCTTTGGAAGGCTGCATGAAGTACATCCCCTCGGTGGCATTCTCCAGTTGTTATTACGAGGAGGACGCTAACCTCGAACCGTTGCGCCCATACGTGCGGATGGTGGTGAAGAGAGTGCTGGCGGACGGACTGCCCAAGGGCATCTGCCTGAACGTCAACTTTCCCGCCCGACAAGTGTTTGAGGGCATCAAAGTGTGCCGAATGACGATGGGTCGGTGGGTCAACGAGATTGTGAAACAGCATCATCCACGACATTACGACTATTATTGGGTGGTGGGAGAGTATCTGAACGATGAACCCAATGCCAAGGACTCCGACCAATGGGCACTCAATCATGGCTATGTTGCCATTACGCCCACTAAGATGGATGTCACCGCTTACGAGTTTATGGATGAAATCAGGGAATGGGAAAAGCCGGTTGCCCCTTCGGCATTCAATGCCCAAGACCAACCCATGAAGGCTCTTTGAACCGCTCGCAGCTCGCTGAACACTCCATGTTGATGAACGTGCGCACCATACTATATTCCAAAATCAGGAGCTTATGAAGTATTATTTGATTGTTGGCGAAGCAAGTGGAGACTTGCATGCTTCTCACTTGATGACGGCTTTGAAAAAACAGGACAATGACGCTCGGTTTCGATTCTTCGGCGGAGACCTCATGACGGCGGTCGGAGGAGAGCGGGTGAGGCATTTCAAGGAAATGGCGTACATGGGTTTTGTCCCCGTGCTGCTGCATCTGCGAACCATCTTCAAGAACATGAAAATGTGCAAAGAAGACATTGTTCGGTGGCAGCCCGACGTGGTGATTTTGGTCGACTATGCCGGGTTTAACCTGAATGTTGCTAAGTTCTTGAAAACCAATACAAATATACCAGCTTATTATTACATATCTCCCAAGCTTTGGGCCTGGAAGGAATACCGCATTAAGAACATCAAGCGCGATGTGGCCGAGCTGTTTTCCATCCTGCCTTTCGAGGTTCCTTTTTTCGAGCAAAAGCATCATTATCCCATCCATTACGTAGGTAATCCGACGGCTGATGAGGTGCGTCAGTTCCGCACCTCATACAGCGAAAGATTCGAGGAGTTTTGTCTTGCGAATCATCTTGACAAAAATAAACCTATCATAGCTTTGCTGGCAGGAAGCAGAAAACAGGAAATTAAGGACAATTTGCCTGCCATGATTCAGGCAGCCAACGCTTATCCAGACTACCAACCCGTGCTGGCGGGTGCGCCATCTATTGAGGATGCTTATTACGAAGAGTACCTGACCGGCACGAACGTCGCCTTGGTTAAAAACAAGACTTATCCGTTGTTGGCCCATGCTGCGGCTGCCTTGGTGACCAGTGGCACGGCAACGCTCGAAACGGCTTTGTTTGATGTGCCGCAAGTGGTGTGTTACAAGACGCCTGTACCTCGACTCATACGCTTTGCGTTCGAGCATATTATTAAGGTAAAGTACATCTCTTTGGTCAATCTCATCGCTGATCGGGAAGTGGTGCGAGAGCCGTTTGCCGACCGCTTTACCCTTGCAAACATCGTCAAAGAACTGGGACTTATCTTGCCGGGTGGCGGAGAACGCCAGAAAATGCTCGCCGATTATGTCGAGGTGCGTCATCAGTTGGGCGATCATGTAGCACCAGAGAATGCCGCAAAAATTATGGTTTCATTGTTGAAGGGTGAACGGAAGTAAACGAGTGGTGTACGCTCTTTTTGAAGAGTCTGTTTACTCCTTGTTTATCAGTGCTTTACGGCTTTGCTCTAAAGTCTATGAGCTTACCCCGTAAAGTCATTGACTTTGCCCGCCAAACCCATAGACTTTTGCGAGCAAACTCAATGCTATTAATATGTGAGGATAATGGCATGCTTTTTCATGTTCCGTCAGAGAAGAATGTCGAATCACGGGTTACGCAATTCAATTCGTAATTGACCGAAGGATGGAACATGGCGACTGCCTCTTTTAGCACGGTCTATGCCGTGGCATCAAGGTTGTGTTTCGGTTTATTTCACAATCCCCATCTTTTTCATTTCTTGCAACACTACATCCGACATTCTCATGAAACCAAGATCTGTAAAATGAATGCCGTCGACCGTTGCCTCACCGTCGTTTCCGATGAGGTTGTCGCTGTTGATGTAATAGAGATTGTTGTCTCCTTTGGCCTTGAGTGCCTGAAAACATTTTTTCAGTTCGATATTCTTGTCGTGGACAACTTTACTAATCTCTTGATCGTAGGTACCATGGGGAAATATGGGGTTTTCGATGAGCACGATAGGTGTAATTGGACTTTCTTTTCTGATGATGTTGACGAAAGGAATTGTTTTGTCCTTGACATCCTCTGGGCCGTTGTTCGGTGCAAAATCAAGGATGAACATCTGCGCATTCTTCTTTTTGGCAATGACTTCAGCCACATCCATGTCCAGTCTGCCGTTGCCGCTGAATCCAAGATTGATTACCTCGGTGTTGAGCCAGCGTTCTAATATATTGGTAAAACTCATTCCCGGTCGGGCCGCACAGCCTCCTTGTGTGATGCTCGTTCCATACACAACGATGGGTGCTTCTGTCCTTGGAAATGGCAGTGTGGGTTGGGTGATGGTCTTGGTAGAGTCGATTCCAATCTCAAGTGAAACAATTCCGTCATACAAGGGAAGGTAGAGCATGTATTCTCGCTCGATGGGTTTCATGTGATCGATGATGACTTGCGTGGAAACTTTCGCCGTAGGTTTGCCTGTTTTCATGAATACCCATTTGTCCTGATCCCAGGTATATAAGTCAAGTCCTTTGGTTCCCGTTGGCGACATGTGGTTCATGTAGGCATCGTTCAAGGTTTCCCATCTGGCCGCAATCGTGGTGCTGTTGGTCTTGAACCTCACGGCGAGGCCTGATGTGTGTTTGCCCAAATGCCAAACAGGAGGTCGGCAGGTGTTTTTTAATTCACGCGGCAAACGCTCATATCTGGTTTCGGTATCATTGGATATCTTTCCAATAACCGGAAACTGATCGGCGTTGTAGTAGGTGATTTGTGAAAACACAAGGGTAGGTGACAATAAGGCCAGGAGGAAAAAAATGACTTTGAAATGACGCATAAGTATGAGATTAATGTTATTGGTATGTAGTTTTTTCATGTTAACTCATTGTGTCTAGCAAATTTAGGAAATTAAAGTATAAAGCACAAACAAAAGGCATGAAAAATGTTTATGCAAGCAAACAGAGGCGAAATGTGGTGCAGATGATTCTTGATATGAATCGCCTGTATTGGTTTTGTGTATGTGGAAACCTTACAACAAGGTGATGGAATAAAGATAAATTACGGCTGCCGGGATGGCCATCAGGGAGGAGTCGAAGCGGTCGAGCATGCCTCCGTGGCCGGGTAGGATGTTACCACTGTCTTTAATGCCTAATGTACGTTTGAACAACGATTCGACTAAATCGCCCCAAGTTCCAAATATGACTACAACTAATCCTAATCCGAGCCATTCTATGAGGTTGAGTCCAGATAAGTTTTCCCCTTGCGACTCAATATAGTATATAATGGAAGCCATGATTAAAACGAGGATACCACCTCCGATGCTGCCTTCCCAACTTTTAGCAGGCGAGATGCGCGGAAATAGTTTGTGCTTTCCAAAAAGTGAGCCTGTGCAGTAGGCTCCCGTGTCATTGGTCCACAGAAAAATGAAGATACTCAGAGGAAGTAAGTAGTAAAAATGGTTCACACCGTCTGGTGATTGTCTGAAAGCCAGCACATTGATCATCGAGAGCGGCAGCGCAATGTACAGTTGTGAAAGCATGGTGTATGCCCAGTCGTTCACCGCATCCTTGCTTTGTGTGTACAGATTGCTGATGAATAAGTAGACGATAGTGAGTAGGTAGGGAACAAATACCGCATTGGTTTGGATGAAACCGCTGTTGACACCTGCCACGGCAAGAAAGAAATAAACGCCGGCTACCGTTGTGATGAATCGGTTAACGGTAACGTTCTCACGGTCGTTTACCAGTCCTGTAAACTCCCAAATCGTCATGCCGGTGATGAGTGTAAAGACGAATATCATGGCAACAGGGCGCAAAAAACAGGTTGTCATGATGGCAACGAACAAGATGCCAGTAATGGTTCGAGTGATGAGATTTTTAAGTTTTGGTGTCATGGATGGTTCATAGTTGACGAGTTCACAAGTTGATGAGTTCACAAGTTGATTGTGGGGAGTTGACAAGTCGACAAGCATTAAGTCTATTTACTCGTCAACTTGTCAACTAAAAACTCGTCAACTAAAACTCTTGTTTGCTCTCTTTCAATGCTCTCTGATGCTCTTCTTCAGCCGCTTTTACTTCTTCAGGCATGTCTTCCAGCTTGGGTTCGTTGTCCTGCATGATTTCTTGTGAGCGGCTGACCCATGGGCGTTTGCCGAATATCTTTTCAACGTCTTCAGCGAAGATGACCTCGCGAGTGAGCAAAAGTTCTGCCAGCTTGGCATGGCCCTCTTTGTGTTCAGTGAGTATTTGCTTGGCTCTGTCGTACTGTTCGTTGATCATCTTCAACACCTCGTCGTCAATAATCTTTGCCGTGGTCTCCGAGTAGGGCCGCTGGAACTGATATTCTTGGTTGTTGTAGTAGCAAATGTTAGGCAGTACATCGCTCATACCGGCGTAGGCAATCATGCTATACGAGCTCTTTGTAGCGCGTTCCAGGTCGTTAATGGCACCAGTGGAAATCTGTCCTACGCACAGTTCTTCGGCAGCTCGGCCACCCAATAAGGCGCACATCTCGTCGAGCATCTGCTCCTTTGTGGTGATTTGTCGCTCTTCGGGTAGATACCATGCGGCGCCTAAGGCTCTTCCACGAGGCACAATAGAAACCTTAACAAGCGGATGAGCATGCTCGCAGAACCATGAAACGGTGGCGTGTCCGGCCTCATGAAGAGCGATGGTGCGCTTCTCACCAGCGGTCATAATCTTGGTTTTCTTTTCCAGTCCACCCACGATACGGTCAACTGCATCCAGGAAATCTTGCTTTCCAACTTGTGTCTTATTGTGTCTTGCGGCAATCAATGCGGCCTCGTTGCAGACGTTAGCGATGTCGGCACCCGAGAATCCCGGTGTTTGTCGTGACAGGAAGTCGATGTCCAAATCAGGTGCTACTTTCACTCTACGAAGATGAACCAGGAATATTTCCTTGCGTTCGGGCAGATCAGGCAAGTCCACACTGATTTGTCTGTCAAAGCGTCCTGCGCGTAACAGGGCATTGTCGAGCATGTCTGCGCGGTTGGTGGCAGCCAGAATAATGACACCACTGTTGGTACCAAAGCCGTCCATTTCGGTCAGCAAGGCATTCAACGTGTTCTCCCTTTCATCGTTTCCGCCCATGGCAGGATTCTTGCTGCGGGCCCTACCAACGGCATCAATCTCATCGATGAAGATGATACAGGGTGATTTTTCTTTGGCTTGTCGGAACAAGTCGCGTACACGACTGGCACCAACTCCAACGAACATCTCTACGAAATCGGAGCCACTCATGGAGAAGAAAGGCACACCAGCTTCACCTGCAACCGCCTTTGCCAGCAAGGTTTTACCCGTACCTGGAGGTCCTACGAGCAGTGCTCCCTTGGGTATCTTGCCGCCCAGGTCGGTGTATTTCTGTGGATTCTTCAGGAAGTCAACAATCTCTTGCACTTCTTGTTTGGCGCCAGCTTGTCCTGCTACGTCCTTGAAGGTGATGCCCAGGTCGTTGCCTTTCTCGTACATCTTGGCCTTACTCTTACCAACATTGAAGACGCCACCTGACCCTCCAGCACCTCCGCCACCCATTCGTCGCATCACGAAGATCCACATGACGATGAGAAAAATGGGGAATGAGAGGTTAAGAAGAATGTTCATCAGGTCGCTTCCTTTCTCGTTCTCATAGCTGAAGTCGGCAATTTTACCAGATGATTGTTCTGCTGTTAGGTATTTTTCCAGTTCGTCAACCGATCCAAATTCCACTTCAACGTATGGAGAAGTGCCCGTCTGCTTGGCCGTCATGTTGAAGACATCGCGGATGTGTTCGGGCTTAACGTACATCTTCAGTTTATTCTGCTCTTTGTTGATGACCACATTCTTGGCGTAACCTTTTGCGATGTACTGCTTGAATCTCGAATAAGTGGCTTTCTGACTGGCGCTTGCGTTGCCCAAGGAGTTACCACCTCCGGTCATGAAAAATACGGCCAGTGTAATGGCAACAATTGCGTAAATCCAGTTCATATTGAACTTGGGCATCTTGGGTTGGTTGTCGTTGTTATTTTTGTAGGAGTTGTTTTTATTGTCCATATAAATGAATTCTGTTGTAATAGTATAGGACTATCAAATGCCATGCCAATTTAATCTTGGTCAGGAATCCTCGTCAGTTTGGCGTCTTCCCAAAGGTTCTCCAGGTCATAGAAAGCTCTTGTTTCAGGCAAGAAGACGTGTACCAGCACGTCAGTGAAATCGATGGCCACCCATTGATTCGCTCCAAGGCCGATAACGTTGACCGGTTTCTCCTTCAAATCCTCACGGACTGTGTCGCCAATTGATTCGGAAATCGCCTCCACTTGTGTGGGAGAGTTTCCTTGACAGATGACAAAGTAATTGGCTATCGCCCCTTCAATGTTGCTTAAGTCAGCAATGACGATGTCCTGACCTTTCTTTTCTTGTATTCCTTTTGTGATGATGTCGACTAATTGTTTTGATTGTTTCATCCTCTAAAAAATGATGTATAAGATGTGGTACTATTATTCTACAAAGTTAGTGCTAAATAACTACAAAAGACATAAAATATGGAATAAATTTGTTTTTTTAAGAAAAAAGCACCACTTATTATTGCGTTATCAAAAAAAAATAGTAATTTTGCAAACGCAAATAGGCAATGACCGTATTTGATTTTGGGATATGGTGTAATGGTAACACTACAGATTCTGGTCCTGTCATTCTTGGTTCGAGTCCGAGTATCCCAACCACTAAAAAAGTGTTTTCTTATCATAGAAGGCACTTTTTTTTGATTCCCTAAGTGCTACATGCTAATTTTGTTCATGCACGAAACGTGTCAGTAGACGGCTATTTTTCATCTTTTTTAAGTGTATGAATTCGTAGAAACTCAATTTTTTCTATAGTTTTGTTAATCATCAGACCATAAAAGGAATGAAAATAGTTAATTGTCAAATACTTTGTTTGTTATGGGCTTTCCTTTTAATGGGTTGTCTTGGACGAGCACAAGTAGCTGCAGAAAAAGAATTAGATATGAACGAACAGGCTGAATTATACTTGGCAGGTGGATGCTTTTGGGGTACAGAACACTTTTTGAAGCAAATCAATGGAGTTCTCAGTACCGAAGTTGGATATGCAAATGGGCGAGGACAAAATCCCACTTATGAGGAGGTTTGTACAGATCAAACAGGTTTTGCAGAGGCTGTACACGTTGTTTATAATCCTCAAGTATTACCTATTTCTCTACTTTTAAAATTGTATTTTAAGACGATAGACCCTACCTCTTTAAATAGACAGGGTGGGGATGTTGGTACACAGTATCGCACCGGTATTTATTATACTGATGCACATGACTTGCCCATGATTCAAGCTGAGATGGCTAAGTTGAGCAAAGAATATTCGAAGAAGATACAAATAGAAGTACAGCCACTTCGGAATTTCTATGCAGCAGAAGATTATCACCAAGATTACTTGGATAAAAATCCCGGAGGATATTGCCATGTTCCACAGGCTTTGATGCAGTATGCGCGTGCAGCCAACAAGGATGCAAGCGAATCTTCACGTTATGTGAAGAAAACGGATGCAGAACTGAAGCAGCAGTTGACATCTTTACAATACGAGGTTACCCAGCATGCCGCCACCGAGCGTCCTTATGATAATGAATACAATGATGAATTTAGACCTGGCATCTATGTTGATGTAACTACTGGCGAGCCGCTGTTTTTGAGTACCGATAAGTTTGAGTCTGGCTGTGGATGGCCTGCGTTCAGCAAGCCAATTGACCCACATTTCTTGGAAGAAAAGCAAGATTTGTCTCACGGGATGCAACGTACTGAGGTGCGAAGTGCAAAGGGTCAAGCCCATTTGGGCCATGTTTTTAATGATGGTCCTAAAGATCGAGGCGGCTTGCGATACTGTATTAACAGTGCTTCTTTGCGCTTTGTACCCAGAGAGGAAATGAAAGCGCAAGGATACGAAAAGTATCTTATTTTGCTGGAGCATTGAGAAAGACGGGTAGTTCCGTTGGATTAATGGACTTTAGTCAATGGGATGATGGTCTTTCAAGCATTGCTTTGGAAACGATAGGGTATTTCCTCTAAAACAAGAACTAAAATCAATAGATATGAGTTTACAAGATATTTTGAATCACCGACGTGCCATCCGTCATTTCGACCCTGCCAAACCACTTGACACCGCGCGTGTACGTCATTGCCTGGAGTTAGCTGCTTTGGCACCAACCAGTTCGAACATGCAACTTTGGGAGTGTTATCATGTCACCCAACCGAAGGTTCTCAAAAAGCTGACCCATGCTCTTTTAGATCAACAGACGGCAGAAACCGCACAGCAAATGGTGGTGTTTGTCACTCGTAGGGACAAATATCGGGCGAATGCCAAGGCTGTGAAGACGTTTGAAATTGAGAATGTCATGCAAAACAGTCCGAAGGAGAAACAAGCCAAACGCATCAAAAAATGGCAGTTGTATTACGATTTTGTGATGCCACTGTTTTACACTCGCTTCTTTTGGTTGCTGGGCTTGTTTCGCAAATTGCTGGCGCAAACCATCGGATTGTTCCGCCCTATTGTGAAACAAGTGACCGAAGGCGATACGCGTATCACGGTTCATAAGAGTTGTGCCCTTGTCGTTCAGACGTTCATGTTGGCCATGAGCGAAGAAGGATACGACACATGTCCTGTTGAGGGATTTGACAGTTGGCTGGTCAAGAAGGCTTTAGGACTTCCTTACCACACGGAAATCAACATGGTTATCACGTGTGGCATTCGTCTGCCTGACGGTGTTCGATCCGAACGCTACCGCCTTCCTTTCGAGCAAGTGTACCATCAAGTGTGATAGTTAACGAGTTGACAAGTTTACGAGTTGACGAGTAGATGGCTGGTAAGTTGATGAATTGCTAATTTGCCAGCTGTCTGCGTAGGCTTAAACATCGTGTATTGCGAGTGACAATACAGAATAAATCCCAGAAGGCGTCAAGCCAACTGGGATTTATTTAATTAATGTAAATCGCTATTTTAGCGTTATTCAGCATTCTTATTCTCAGCGTCGATGGCCTTGATCTTCTCACGAATCATCTTGCAGTCATCCTTCAATTTCTCCACTTTCCGGTTCATTTCGTCCAGCAGGTTGTTGCCTTTTTTGCTCGATGCGTTGAGAAAGCCGAGGTTATTTTCATAAGTTGTAATCTCCGACTTCAGCTGTTCATAGCGGTGCATCAGTCTGCCACGCTCGTTGTCCAGCGCATCTTCGCCCATCTTGGCCATGTTCTTCAAGTTGTTTTTGAAGTTGTCAAGGTGTCGGCGAGCAAACGAAATGTGCAAGTCCTTATACAGCTTGTCCAAGATGTCGTGGTACTCCTGATAAACGTTATCTTTCTCTTTGTACGGAACGTGTCCTATCTTGCTGTACTCGTCCACCAGTTCCTGCACCTTTTCCTTGGTGTTCTCGTCAGCTTTTTCAGCCAACTCTTTCAGTTGGGTGATGATGGCTCGTTTCTTATCCAGGTTCTCGTGCTCGGTATTTTTTGTGCTTGCATTGGTTTTATTGCGAGCCTCGAAGAAGGTGTTGCAAGCCGTGATGAAATCGTTCCATAGTTGGTCACCTTGTTTCCTGGGCACCATACCAATGGTTTTCCATTCTTTCTGCAAAGCAATGAGTTTGTCGCTCGTCGATTTCCAATCCGTGCTGTCGGTCAAAGCCTGTGCTTTCTCCACGAGTGCTTTCTTCTTTTCGGCGTTCTCAGCGAAACGTTGTTTCATCTGCTTGAAGAACTCTGCCTTGTTTTGGAAGAACCGATCGCAGGCTGAGCGGAAACGTTCGAATATCTTGACGTTCATTTTTTGCGGGGCAAACCCAATCGTCTTCCATTCTGCCTGAATGGCGATGATCTCCTTTGTATGCTTTTCCCATTCGCCTGCCGTCTTGTATTCCTGTGCGACGATACCTTCTACTTTCTCGCAAAGTGCTGTCTTTTTCGTCAGGTTTTCTTCTTCCTCCTGGCGCAGTGTCTCGAAATGTTGCTGGTGACGCTTGTTGATGACGGTAGACGCAGCCTTAAAACGAGCCCAAATCTCTTCGCGTAGTTCTTTGGCCACCGGTCCAATTTCCCGGTATTGCTGATGCAACTCCTGCAATTGGTGGAATGCACTAATCACGTCTTCTTCGTTGGCAAGGTTCTCAGCCGTTTCGCAAAGTTTCGTCTTCAGTTCCAGGTTCTTCTTGAAATCATATTCGCGGGCTTCCCGATTGAGGTTCAACAAGTCGTAGAATTGCTCAACATACAGCTGGTAGTTGCGCCATAGTTCGCTGGCGTTCTGTGCGGGTACGGCATTGATTTCTTTCCACTGCTGTTGTAGTAACTTGAACTCTTGGAACGATTTGTTGGCTTCGTCGGGCGATGTGGCCATCGCCTTGATTTTGTCAATAATCTCAAGTTTCTTTTTCAGGTTCTCCTCTTTCTCAGCTTCTTGCTGTTGAAATATTTTAGCCCGCTTCTCTTTGATGATGGCCATCTCTGCTTTAAGGCTTTCTTCAAGCTTGTCTGGCAGTACCTGATAATGCTCCGGATCACCACCATTGTCAAGGTATTCCTTCTGCTGTGCCTCTCGTTCGGCCAGATGCAGCTTGTAGAAAGTGGTCTTGAGAAGGTCAAGTTCATTCTTCTGTGGGTATTCATCGCTGTTGGCAATCTCCTTCAGTCTGTCCAGAATCTCTTGTTTCGTTGCGTAAATCTTGGGAGTCACTTCCTCCTTTGGCGTTTCTTCTTCTTGTTTTGTCGCCTCAGGTTGCTCTGTTTGCTCTTCGGTAGTTTCGCTCACAGGTTCACCTTCGGCCTTGCCGTCTTGCGGCTCAGCCTCTTCCACGATTGCTTGTTGCGGTTCCGCATTCGTTACCTTTTCTTCTTCAGATGCTTCACTGCTTGCTGGTTCAACCGTGCTTTCGGTGCCTACAACTTGTTTCTCGCTTTCTAAATTACCCTGCTTCGGGGTGCTTTCTTGAGAGTCCATCAGTTCACTGTTTTAAGTTTATGATTTGGTTTTCCGGTGCTTTGACACATCCAGGATGTGTCACTTGTTTGCCTTCACTTCGTCTATGTAGATGATTGTCATGCCGATAGTAAGGGCATTAGATGTTGCAAACTTATATAAAAATATGCTAATTTCCTAAACAATAGTGATTTTTTTTATTGTTTTGTCTGTTTTAGAGTCTGTCCATGCTCGGTCTACAGCAGTCGTTTGTGGCGCATGATGGCCCATGAGAGTACGGCCACGAGGATGGAAATGCCAAAGGCTACTATGAATCCGTACTTGTAGGTTTCCATGCCGTTGATGACGTTCATGCCGTAGAGTGATGCCACCAGGGTAGTTGACATCATCAGAATGGAAACCGAAGTAAGGGTTTTCATCACCGTGTTCACGTTGTTGTTGATAATGCTCGAGTACGTGTCCATGGTCGATTCGAGGATGTTGGCGTAAATGCTGGTGGTCTCTCGGGCCTGCGTCATCTCGATGTTGACATCTTCTATCAGATCTGCATCCAGCTCGTCTACCTGCAACTTGAACTTCAGCTTGGCCAACAAGTTTTCGTTGCCGCGTATGGAGGTGATAAAATAGGTGAGCGAGTCCTGTAATCTGCTCAGTCCGATGAGGCTTTCGTTGTTCACCTCGTGATCTAAGTTGTGCTTGGCTTTCTCGATGAGTGTGTTAATCTGCTTCAGCCGTTTCAAGTACCAAACGGCGCTGGAGAGGAACAAACGGAAAGTCAAGTCAACATAGTCGGTGAAGCCCGAGCCTCGCTTTTGCTGATAGCTCACAAAGTCTATCATCATGTTGGTCTCGTAATAGCACACCGTGATGGTCACGTCGCGCTTGTGGATGATGCCCAGAGGAACCGTTGTGTAGGGCGTGCGCGAGCGTATCTCTTTGACGTAGGGGATACGCAGGATGATGAGCATCCAGCCATCGTCATATTCGTAGCGGGCACGCTCGTCGGTATCGCTGACGTCTTGCAAGAAATAATCGGGTATTTGGAAGCGTTCTTCCAATTCTTGTTGGTCTTCCTCTGTTGGACAGGTCACCTGAATCCAGCAATTAGGCTGCCATTCCTCAATGGGCCTAAGTATTTCGTTGATGTTCCAGTAAGTTCTCATTTTCGCTAATCTCCATGGTTCATGGGGTCGAAGATTAGCCTCCTGAAGACTACTCTTCTACCTTTCGTTACTTTTTTCCGAATGATAGTCGTCCATAAATTGTTGTTAATAATAAACTTTTACCTGTCCTGGCAGGTGACCAAACTCATGTTAAGGGAAATGGAATCTGCCGTCGAACAATGAAGTGTTTGCAAAGATAAACAAAAAA
Source organism: Prevotella sp. BV3P1 (assembly GCF_000479005.1). GTDB lineage: Bacteria > Bacteroidota > Bacteroidia > Bacteroidales > Bacteroidaceae > Prevotella. The sequence goes on from NZ_AWXC01000008.1 coordinate 30,981, forward strand.
AATGATAAAAGCTGTTGCGTGACATAAAATTATTTATCAACAGCACGGCACTTTTATTTTAATGGTATGTTGTTGAATATCAAACTTAGAGTTAGAATCGTTATTGAAACAAAAGAAATGGTTCGTTTTTTCAGCAAACAATCTTACTTAAATAAAGGAGCCATGTTCCAACGGTATTCCGCTATTTGCATACCATGACGAATCGTACTACTACGCATCGCAGATGAGGTCTTCGCACTCCTGTGACGTTCATCTTTTTTCTTGACAAACACCTCGTTGTGTTTGCGATATTTATCAATAAACTGGCAACCAGTCGCAAATACGCTCAAAATGAATGAGTTTTGTAATTTATTGTTTTACAATGTATTAAATGTGTTACGGTGATTTTTAGCCCTCATAGTTGCCAGTTTTGTTTATTAAAGCATTGCTATTGTACCGCAATAAGCATGCTTTTAAAGCTCAACGTCATGTATCTTGCCGTTCAAATGTGTGTTTCTTGTACCATTATCTCGATGTTTTTGGGAGAAAATAGTGATTTTTTAGTCAAGAATTAACGTTTATGCTCCCTGTAAGCCTATTGATTTTTTCTAGAAGGCCCATTCATCATGACTGGTTTTATTGTCATCTTATTGGACAAAAAACGCCACCCCGTCTTTTCTTGAATGGCTGATGATTCTTCCATCATCTTTACGCCTAATCCCAAAAAGACGGGGTGCTGCATACGAACTTCTTGTTATTTTACCACGACTTTGCGCGTGGTGCCATCCGATAAATTCAGGAGATACAGGCCGTGGGGCAGACCGTTGAGCAGCGTTGTGGGCATTCGCTGCCCCCGCATGTTATAAATGGAAACGATTGTTGCAGTGGTGTTGCCGTTAAACGTTGGATCTATTCCTGCCGTGTTGAAATGCGGGTCGGGTAAATAGTTGAAGCTGATGAGGCCGTTGGCGTCTTTCCTGATGTTCAACACCTTATTATATAGTACATAATTGTTGTCCCAGTTGGCGTTGTAAAGCGTCAGCGCAGAAGTGCTGTTTGCCGTCAAGCTGTCGCGCTCTCCCAGGGGATAGGTGTCGCGGTCGTCGTTGCCGTAGCTGGCATCGGCCGGAACAATGGTCAGTCGTTGGTGCGTGTTGTGTTGTTTCTGTTCGGTATTGTTCACTATGTTGTACGCCCAAAGCGAAGCGTCATAATCAACATGAAGCACCAGCAGCCCGTTTTGGGGTAGATAAGAGTCCCATTTACTACGTCCTTTGTTCTCTAATAAATAGTATTCATCCTGGTTCCGTGGATTGTAAATGGCGTATGCCTCACCCCCTTCCAGCAGAGGTTTCATGCCGGTAACATTCTGGGGTTCATTCCCTAAGACGGTATAATCCAACCAGCCAGCAAAGTTTTTCTCATAACTGGTATAGGCAGGTGGTACCCATCCGATACCTAAAGGGCCGTTGTAGCTGCCACTTGCCATGATGTCCCACTTGCCCATGCCATAGTTGTTTGACTTTCCGGTATCGTAAAAGTCGGGTAATCCCAGACAATGGGAAAACTCGTGACAGATGACACCGATGCCCATGAGGGTGTTGCGCACGCGCCCTATGCCCGTTCCGGTGTAATATTCGTACAGCTCGTTGCTGCATGCGTAGGTGTTGATTCTTACGCCATCCAGCACCAGGTTCTTGCTTTTGATGTTGAATTCGTGTGGCCAGATGGTTTCTGGCTTCGCTGATGTGGCCTGTCCATAGCCGGCATAGATCACGACTATTTGGTCTACAACACCGTCATTATTCCAGTCGTAATCCCGAAAGTCAACTTTATCGTTGACCGCTTGGCAGGCTTCGACAATCATTTCCGAAACCCTCACGTCTTTTTGACCGTCTTTATCTCCGCCATAATAGGCGAGGGGATGCTTGAGTTGCACCGGCCCCATGACATCAAAAGTGAGGTCGAACCGTCCGTTGCTTTGGTCATAAAAATAATCATGGACGCTGCCAACGCCTCCATAGTCTTTGTATCCCGACTTGTTAACGATTTCGTCAAACACTTTCTGCGGGTCATCGTCCCTGAAAGAGTTGTCGCTGAAATTCACCAAGATGATGAGCCCTTTTTTCTTTCCTGTATACTGACCTTTGCGCATAGCCGGCAGTTTGTTTAATTGGTACAGTCGGGTAGGAGCCTTCTCGCGCAGCGGTTCTATCTCTTGAACGGTGCGGATGTTCTTTTTTTCAAAGGCTGTTCTCAGGGAAGCTTCGTGTGCCAGGATGTTGGAGGAAATCAATTTGTCCTTCTCAATCTTCGCATAGAAGAAGTTGTTGTCACGCTGGACCAGTGGAACCTGGTCGTCTGTCAGGAAATAATGCAGATGCTCATCGCCCACCATGAGTACGCGTATGGTCGAACCATCACGTTGGATGTAGGTTCTCCACATTTTTTTTGCAGGGATGGCATGGGCTATTGTCGTTGCAATCAGTAAGCATGAAAGTAGGATGGATCTCATCTTTTTGGGTCTTTTGCGTGCAAAATTACATGTTTTTTTCCGAACTTCATGCTAATAGCAGTGCAAAACCAACTCCGAAGATGACATCCCACCGACTTGCGTTGGCATCAGAGAGGTCGTGTTGTGTTTGGCAAATCCTCCATTCGTAAATGGTACAGCGTAAGATATTCCACCATGATGGAAGAGGTTGTGGTTTAGTGAATACAAAGAAACACAATGGAGGCTGAATTTCGAGTGAGGAATTCAGCCTTCATTGTGAAATGTAATAAAGCTTTCAGGGGGTACCCATCATCAATCAAGAGTTCAAGGTCGTAAAGCGACAGGTATGTGACTGTTGAAGCGATGAGTTGCTAATTCTAAAACTCTTTGCCCTACACAGCCGGCATGGGCGCAATGAATAGATGAGCCTTAAAAATCAAGTACTCCAATTTTCTCCTTATTCTATAGTGAGACGACGGTATTTGTCATACTTTACCTGATAGCCAAGCGACAGTTTTTTAACTTCACCTGGTGCAAGTGTCAGCTTCCAGACTACCTGCCCGTTCAGCTTGTCAAGTTGTCCACCACTAAGTTCCTGAGGCGTGACGGTGATGCTTGAATTTCTCGAAACGGGCAGTTGGTCGTAAATACTGATGACCACTTGTTCGGCTCGGGCATTGCGTAAGCTGATTTCCCAATCCATGGTTTGCACTCTGCTGCTACCCAGCAGTCTGCGGGAGGTGTTGTTCTTGATGAGTTTCCGCTCGATGTGGATGCCGTTGTCGCGCCCCATGGCGAGGTGGAGGGTATCGCTCTGCTGGTCGGGATTGAGGATGGTTTTGCCCACATAGCTGTTGTCGAAGAACACGGTGGCTTCTCCCTGAATAAGGTTCAGCTCGTTCCAGCCGGTAACATCAGCCACGAGGAAAGCGCTCTTGTCAATCTTGGGAACGCCCTTGTAAGCATAGGTGGTGGGTAACTGGTATTTGCCTATCTGGCAATTCACGGGCTTGTTGTCGGAGAGAATGGTCAGCGGATGCCCTATCTCAAACTCATATCCAAACTTGGCGGCAGTGGAACTGACATCCATGCTGTTTTCATCAGCGATGCTTTCGGCCTTCACCTCCCTGTCGGCCTTTATCACTGGAGCTGTAAATTTCACGTTCGACTTTGTGTTTTTGCTTGCAAATCCCGTGACCACCACTTCTTCCAATGCCAGTTTGCTATTCTCCATGCGGAAGTCGAGGCGGTTTCCTGTGGCTTGCTTCACTTGTGTTACCATGCCAATATAGCTCGCTTCCACGTTGCGATTGCCATTGGGCAGCGTGAGCGTGTAGTGTCCGTCGATGTCGCTTACGGTGCCGATGGTGGTGCCTTTCACTTGGATGGTGGCGCCGATGACGGGATTGTCTTCCTCGTCGGTGATAGTGCCAGAGATGCGATTGTTATCTATACCAAAGTCGTAGGTGGGCGCGGCGAGCCCGTAGTCGAGCCAATAAGTCTTTAGCTCAGGCGACACATTGCTGCGGTTGGGATTGGCCGACGACAGTGTGACGGGCACGTTGCGCCAGTCTTCATTGGTTTGTTGCGTGATGTTGGCCTTGTAGGTGAGTTGCAGGGGAGCCGCAGTGCTGGCGGAACGGAGTTCGTAGGTGGGGTACCATGATGCCCCATTGACGTAGTAGACAAAGGTGAAGTTGGCATTAGAAACTCGCGGAGCGTCAACCTTGACATCAATCACGGTGAGCCGTTTGGTATTGAGTCCAGCGAGGGAGTCTATAACTTCTTGTTGCTTTTCCACATTGTGGTTGGCCTGCTGCTCTTCTTCGTCGAAATCGATGAGCCGCTTGTTGATGGCCATGGTTTCGTCATAATAATATTGGTTGAGCTGTTTGATGGCTTCAAGGGGTGTCGCAACAGTGCGTGCAGCTGTGGAACTGTTGGTTTTCACCATCTCCAGTTGCGACTTCATCACCGTTCGCTTGGCTTTCACCTCAGCCAGGCGGTTGCGTGCCTTCTTTAGTGCAGCTTCGGCAGCACGCAGCTGTCCGGAAAGCATGGCACTGTCGGGACGAATGAATCGCTGACTGACACCCAGTATTGTCACGTTGCCTCCGGCCTTGACTTGTATGCTGTTGATGTCTATGTAGGGCGATACTCCAGTAAAACTGAGTGTCTGTTCGCCGGCTTGTAGGGCCACTTGTTTGTGACGGTATACCTGTGCGCCTTTTGAAAAGATGGTTACCTTGTCGAGGTTGGGCATCATTCGGCCTTGTGCCGATGCGCCTAAGGACAAGACGGTAAGAAACAATAATAGAATAAAAGTCTTGGTTTTCATCGCTTTCCGTTTAATGTTGTTACTTCGCAAAAGTAGAGAAAAAAAACAAATCGAGACATATTTACTGAGAAAAGTTTTTATGTTTGGAACACAAAAAGCCACAACCAGGGAAAAAAATGGCATTCGTGTGTTGTCTTAGACGCATTCTTCAAAAGGAGATAGCTGCGGCCATAGATAACGACAAATATGGCGTAAGTAGTGAACTTTTGTAAGATTTATTTGATAGATTCAACTTTTTTTTGTAATTTTGAGATGATTAAGAGCAACTAAACGGATGAACAACATATTAAAAGGTTTTATTATCGTGATTTTAAGTACGCTATTTGCAAGCTGTTCCAGTCATCAAGGAATCGAGTCTGTTACAGCAGACGAGTTTGAAAACGCTCTCTACGACGGACATGTACAATTGCTGGATGTACGTTCAGTAGAAGAATATGCGCAAGGACATATCGCCAATGCCGAAAATATAGACGTGCAGCAGCCTGACTTTATTGACAAGGCGCAGGCAAAGTTGGATCATGCCAATCCGGTGTATGTCTATTGTCGTTCGGGCAAACGCAGTATGTTGGCCGCTCAAAAACTAGTCAAGGCTGGCTTTAAGGTGGTTAATCTCCGTGACGGAATCATGGGTTGGGAAGACGCAGGCAAACCTGTTCTTCCCTGAAGGGACGTGTACTACATGGGATGAATGTTGTTGTGGAAACAGCGTTTCATTCATCTTGCAAGATGTCTGTACCTTGTTTTTGCCCCAACTGCATGCTCTGAACGTGATAGTAGAGCGGATTGGGGCTGAAAGAATTTTGTGTCAATTTAAAAATAAAGATTATGTTTGGACTTATTGGATCAATTATTATTGGTTGTTTGGCTGGCTTTATTGCCGGTAAGATTATGCGTGGTGGTGGTTTTGGCTTCTGGATGAACCTGCTGCTGGGTATCGTTGGCGGTGTTGTAGGTGGCTGGACGCTGAGCCTGTTGAACATCTCTTGGGGTGGAACCATTGGCTCTTTAGGAACAGCTGTAGTGGGTGCTGTCTTATTACTTTGGCTTGTATCGCTGTTTAGAAAATCAAAATAAATGCTGCTGACAACAACTCCTTCCGTTGAAGGAAGAAAAATCTTGGAGTATAAGGGCGTTGTAACGGGCGAAACCATTATCGGCGCCAATGTTTTGAAGGATTTCTTTGCTGGTATACGCGACGTCATTGGCGGCCGTAGCAATGCTTATGAGAAGGTTCTTCGTGAGGCGAAGGATACTTCTTTGCACGAGATGCAAGAACGTGCAGAGGCATTGGGTGCGAATGCTGTCGTGGGTATTGACATCGATTATGAAACCATTGGACAGTCTGGGAGTATGCTAATGGTGGCAGTAAGCGGAACAGCGGTGCTCATTTAGCGCCGCTTTCCCCGCTGTTCTTGCCTCTCTTGCTCGCATAACGTTTCGCGGTAGGCCTTTTCTATGGGGTCTTCTGCGGCATCTATCTTGCGAAAAGCCTCCTTCAACTGCCTGAGGTGTTTCATGTCTCTCTTCTTCCTAAAGTCGAGCATCTTGGCTAAATCGAACTCAAAGAATCCATGGGATGCGTCATGGTCTGGTGGCATGTAGGGGCGATTGGCTTTCAGACTGTCAATATTTTGCATGTGTTTTCCCCAGATAATCACTTCTCCAAGGCTGTATTCTGCAGGGAAGAGGAAGACAGTGTCTTTCCTAATTTCTTCTGCAGAGAGTGTTTCTTTCAGATAGTTGCGTTTGTAGAACGTGGCACTCTTTGTGTTGTAAGGTAAGGATATTAGTCCTCTGTAGGTGGTTTTTCCAACAAATTTTCCGTTTGCATGCACCTCTACGTCGCGGATGGGGACACGGGTAATGGCGTCACACACCAGACATTGCTGTGCTTGGAGCTTCATTCCGCTAAGCAATAGTACGGTGGCTAAAACAAAGATTCGCCGCAGAATGATGGTATGTGATAAGTAAATGTTGGTGATCATCTTACATTTTGTTGGTTTTCATCAAACATTTTACCGTTCTTGACCGTTGATTGAAGCTGGATTTAAGCGTGTTTGGCTGCCTCCAGAAGCTGTTCCCAGATCGCACAGAACTCGGTCATTTGATGAAAAAGTAGGTCGGCACCTTCTTTTCTAAGGGTGCTGTCGGGTAGGGGACCACTGTTGATGGCTACCGTAAAGATTTGAGCCGCCACGCCAGCCCGTATGCCCATAGGAGCATTCTCCACCACGATTCCTTCCCAAGGCTGGTAGTTTCCCGTCAATTGTAAGCCCTTCAAATATGGGTCGGGCGCAGGTTTTCCGTGTTTGATGTTATAGGCTGTGACAATATTCTCTTCAGATAAGAATTGGTGGAAATCGTTTACAAGTCGTTTAATCAACTGCTTTTGTGCACTACCTGTAACAATCCCAATGCTCATTCCGCTCTTCTTTATCTTGCTCATGAGGTCGAGTACCCCGTCAAAGATAGGCGCTTCGGGCATTTGATGAAACAGTCTACCTTTCTCATCGTACATCTTTTGCGCCTCTTCTTCCGATATGTCATGCCCTTGTTGTTGCTTAACCATCATCCTGATGGTGTCTACACCCTTCATTCCTTCAGTGGCATAGACATCCGCTTCGGTCATATCAAGACCGAAACTCTTCATCGATTCTTTCCACGCAACGGCGTGATGCGGCATTGAATTGTACAGCACACCGTCCATATCAAAAAGCACGACTTTGGGTTGGAACGCCGCAAAGTCATGCTTTCTCAAATAATCTTGTATTTCGTTTTCAAACATTCAATCTTATTTTTCGTTTGCCAAACGCTCTTGTATGGCTTTGCTTTCAGCCTCGTAGCCAGGCTTGTTGAGCAGGGCGAACATGTTCTTCTTGTACGCTTCCACACCCGGTTGGTTGAAAGGATTCACGCCCAAGAGGTTTCCGCTGATGCCGCAGGCCTTCTCGAAGAAGTAAAGCAGCTGTCCGATGTAATACTCGTTCAGTTCCGGAAGACTGACGTGGATATTGGGAACGCCACCGTCAACGTGCGCCAGTCGTGTACCCAGCTCAGCCATCTTGTTCACTTCGTCCACCCGTTTGCCTGCCAAGAAGTTCAAACCGTCAAGATTTTCCTCATCTTTGGGGAACAGCATCTTCTTGTTAGGCTGCTCAACACTGATTACAGTTTCGAAGATTGAACGCTCGCCCTCTTGTATCCACTGTCCCATGGAGTGCAAATCGGTGGTGAAATCGCATGCGGCAGGATAAATACCCAGATGGTCTTTTCCTTCACTCTCACCGTAAAGTTGTTTCCACCATTCACCGATGAAGTGAAGTTTGGGCTGGAAGTTGACGATAATCTCAATCTTCTTACCCGTTTCGCGATACAGCGCATTGCGCACAACAGCGTACTGAGCGGCTATGTTGTCCTGCAAAGCCACGTCTTTCCCCGTTGCCTTTTCCATGTCGGCAGCGCCCTGTACCAAGGCTTTGATGTCGAAACCAGCGCAGGCAATGGGCAGTAATCCAACGGGAGTGAGTACGGAGAAGCGTCCGCCTACATTGTCGGGAATGACAAAACTCTTGTATCCCTCTTTGTCGGCGCATGTGCGTGCGGCACCTTTTTTCGCATCAGTGATGGCCACAATCACGTCTTTAGCCTCTTCTTTGCCACGTTGTGCCTCGCATTGTTTCTTCAACAAGCGGAAGGTAAGAGCCGTTTCAGTGGTGGTACCCGATTTAGATATGTTGATGACACCAAACTTCTTATCCTTCAAGTAGTAGGTGAGTTCTGCCAAATAGTCCTCGCCAATGTTGTTTCCTGCAAAGAGAATGGTAGGATTCTTCTTGTCGTTCACCAGCCAAGCGAATGAATTTCCCAAGGCCTCTATCACGGCACGAGCCCCTAAGTAGCTTCCGCCAATACCGGCAACCACCACCACTTCGCACTTTTCGCGTAAGGTGTTGGCGCATGCTTGCACTTCGTCAAGAAATGCAGGTGTGATGGAGGAGGGCAAATGTAACCATCCTAAGAAATCGTTTCCTGGACAAGTACCGTTTTCAAGTGCTTCTTGTACGGATTTTACCTTACCCTCATAGGCCTCTACTGTTCCCGGTTTCAAGAACTGAGTGGCCTTCGTGATGTCTAAACTAATTCTTTTCATCTTATTGTTATCTAAATGAATCTGTTAATAATTTGATTTCTATTTGCGGACTGATGTGTTCGTACAAGATGTTGTATACGGCATCCAAGATCGGCATGTTCACGTGCATGTGCCGGTTGATCTCTTTCATGCACTTGGTTCCGAAGTATCCTTCGGCGATCATCTCCATTTCAATCTGCGCGCTTTTCACTGAATATCCCTTGCCAATCATGGTGCCGAAGGTGCGGTTGCGCGAGAAGTTGGAGTATGACGTCACCAGCAAATCGCCCAAATAAACGGAGTCGTACGCACTGCGTTCGATGGGATGTACGGCCGTGAGGAAGCGGAACATCTCCTGAACGGCGTTCGCAGTGAGCACGGCTTGGAAGTTGTCGCCGTATTTCAGACCGCTGCAGATGCCCGAAGCGATGGCGTACACGTTCTTCAGAACCGAAGAATATTCGATGCCAATCACGTCCGTAGATGTTTTGGTCTTGATGACATCGCTGGCAATGAACTCGGCGAACGCCTCCGCTTTCTGTATGTCGGCGCAGCCGATGGTAAGGTAAGACAGACGATCCATGGCCACTTCCTCTGCGTGCGACGGTCCTCCAATCACGGCTAAGTTCTCGTACGGCACGTCAAACACTTGGTGGAAATACTCCGAGCACACTAAGTTTTCGTCGGGAACGATGCCTTTGATGGCGGTGATGACGAACTTGTCGCACAGACGGTTCTTGAGTTTCCGCAGATGACTCTTGAAGTAGGGTGACGGTGTCACGAAGACCAGCGTGTCGTAAGCACTGGTGATGGTGTTGATGTCTGACGAGAAAAAAATCTCATCGGTGTTGAAATGCACACTGGTCAGATAGGCGGGATTGTGCCCCAGACGCTTGAAATCCTCGATGCGGTCGTCTCTTCGCATGTACCAGCCAATGTGATGAGCGTGGCTCACCACGATTTTGGCGATCGCTGTCGCCCAGCTTCCGCCCCCGATGATTGCTATCTTCCCGCAGTTGTAATTCATAATTCTTCATTCATAATTCATCCTGATTGCTCACAAGCCATGATTCTTCTTTTCTCAATCCACTGGATAGTTAGCGAGAAGCGTGTGAATCATGAATTGTGCATGATGAATTATTTCTGGCTGTTGTCAATCCATTGTTGAAATTGTTCAACCTTCGGATTGTCGTAGCCCAATTTATATTTCTTGTTCACCCCGCAAACATTCATCTGCAAGGCCTGCGCCTTCACCTGCGCGATGTCCGAAATCAGGTTGTATCCTGCCTTTCTGAACACGGGTACCCACTGCTCCGGAACGCCGATGGCTGCCCATTCTTCCACCGTGCTCTGCGGTATTTTCTTCTCAGGTTTCATTTGTGGGAAGAACAGCACCTCCTGTATGAACGTCTTTCCGGTCATCAACATCACCAAACGGTCGATGCCAATGCCGATACCCGATGTGGGAGGCATGCCATATTGCAGCGCGCGCAGGAAGTCCTGGTCGATGATCATGGCCTCGTCGTCACCCTTGTCGGCCAATTTCATCTGTTCCCTGAAGCGCTCTTCCTGGTCGATGGGGTCGTTCAATTCAGAGTAAGCGTTCGCCAACTCCTTGCCGTTCACCATCAGTTCAAAGCGCTCTGTCAGTCCCGGTTTGCTTCGGTGCATCTTGGTGAGCGGTGACATTTCCACGGGGTAATCTGTGATGAACGTGGGTTGAATGAAGGTTCCTTCGCAGAACTCGCCAAATATTTCGTCAATCAACTTGCCTTTACCCATGCTCTCATCCACCTCCATGCCGAGCTTCTTGCAGATTGCTCTTATCTCGTCTTCATTCTTTCCGTTGAGGTCATGGCCCGTCTTTTCTTTGATGGCGTCAAGAATGGGCAAGCGTCGGTAAGGAGCTTTGAAGCTAATCATCTGTCCGTCAACCTCCCGTTCGGCACTACCGTTGACGGCTATGCAGATGGTTTCCAGCAGTTTTTCGGTAAACGACATCATCCAGTTGTAGTCTTTGTACTGCACATACAATTCCATGCAAGTGAATTCAGGATTGTGATTGCGATCCATTCCCTCGTTACGGAAGTTCTTGCCGATTTCATACACGCCTTCAAAACCGCCCACTATCAGTCGTTTTAAGTACAGTTCGGTGGCGATGCGCATGTACATGTCGGTGTTCAGCGCATTGAAGTGTGTGATAAATGGGCGTGCGCTGGCACCACCGGCAATGGCCTGCAGGGTAGGAGTTTCCACCTCTGTGTAGCCAGCCTCGTCCAGTACCTTGCGTATCGTGCGTAACACCGTAGCGCGTTGGAGGAATGTATCTTTCACACCGTCGTTCACAATCAGGTCGACATAGCGTTGGCGATAGCGCAATTCGGGGTCGTCAAACTTGTCGTAGGCCACTCCGTCTTTGTATTTCACGATAGGCAGAGGCTTTAAGGCCTTGCTCAACAGAGTTAAACTTTGTGCGTGTACCGATATTTCACCAGTTTGAGTTTTGAACACAAAACCCTTGATACCAATGACATCGCCAATGTCTAACAGGCGTTTGAACACCACGTTGTACAAATCTTTGTTCTCATCCGGACAGATGTCATCGCGCGTAACGTACACTTGTATTCGCCCTTTGGAATCTTGCAATTCAACAAAACTGGCCTTGCCCATCACGCGTCGCGTCATCATGCGGCCTGCGATCACCACTTCTCGCTTTTCCTCGCTGTCTTGATAGTCAGCCTTTATCTCTGTGCTGTACGCGTTGGTAGGAAACTCTGCGGCAGGATAAGGGTCGATGCCCATATTTCGTAACTCTTGGAGACTTTGTCTGCGACCAATCTCCTGTTCACTTAATTCTAAGATGTTCATATATGATAAAATAGCTATTTTTTCCTGATTCTGATGGATAGAGCCCGCCAAAAGCACTCACAACCGTTTGCTTTGTTAAGGCGCAGCCTATTTTATGCAAAAGTACGAAATTAATCTGAATGTGCCTACCTTTTCATATTTTTTATAATTGCGTGACAAGCAGGTTGCTGTTTTGTGTCGCTACACACGCTCCGCCGCCATTGTTTTCAACAACGAATTTAAGGAGTCAACAAATCAAAGGAGCAGCTTGCCAGGTGAAAATTCGTGCCATTACACACCAAAAAATATTGGATATTTTCATCGTTTTAAGCCCTTAAAAAGGCACTTGAAAAGTGATGAAATAGAAAAAATCGATAGGCAGGAAGGAAGCAAACATTCGATTGATCTACCATCAATATCCAGTTTTACGTTCAAAGCAATGACTTTGGTGGTCAATCTGTATCACTTTGGCAATCAATCTACATGAGTTTGTGCTTCAAAAGCATGTGAATTGTGCACTAAAAGCAATGCTCTTGGCTAGAAATTGTCTTGAAATAGAATGCTAAAAGTAGCTGTAAAGGCTATAACTCACTGTGAGGTAGTTGTTTATGAAAGTTGCTTATATTTGGCGTATTTGCACCAATAGGTAGGTTGGTTTGGAAATACGCCAAATATGAAGCGGTGTGTTGTTAAGAAAATTACACCTCGGGAACATCTTTGAGGCTGTTCGCAATTTCTTCATCGGTGATGTTGTAATTGCGCAAGTCGCCACTCAGATAACTGTCGTATGCCGTCATATCGATGAGTCCATGGCCCGATAGATTAAAGAGAATCACCTTCTCTTCACCACTCTCTTTGCACTTTTGTGCCTCACGAATGGTGGCAGCGATGGCGTGGCAGCTCTCTGGTGCCGGGATGATGCCTTCGGTTCGAGAGAAAAGAATACCGGCATCGAATGCCTCCAGCTGTGGAATGTCCACGCCATGCATCAGCTTGTCTTTTGCCAGTTGTGAGATTATCATGCCCGCACCATGATAACGTAAACCGCCGGCATGAATGTTTGCGGGCTTGAAGTCGTGTCCCAGCGTGTACATGGGCAACAGAGGCGTGTAGCCAGCCTCGTCACCAAAATCGTATTCAAACTTGCCACGGGTAAGTTTCGGGCAGCTGCTGGGCTCGGCAGCAATGTATTCTGTCTGTTTTCCTTCCAAGATAGTATGGCGCATAAAGGGGAATGCCATGCCGCCAAAGTTGCTTCCTCCACCGAAACAAGCAATCACGATGTCAGGATACTCGCCCGCCATCTCCATTTGTTTCTCTGCTTCCAAGCCGATAACAGTTTGATGTAGCGCCACATGATTGAGCACCGACCCGAGCGTGTACTTGCAGTTAGGCGTGGTAGTAGCCAGCTCGATGGCTTCAGAGATGGCTGTTCCGAGGCTTCCCTGATGGTGTGGATCGCGCGTGATGATGTCCTTTCCGGCGCGTGTTGACATCGATGGCGAGCCTTCCACGGTGGCTCCGAAGGTGCGCATGATACTACTGCGGTAGGGTTTTTGCTGCATCGAAATCTTCACTTGGTACACGGCAGCTTCTAATCCGAAGATCTTTGCCGCATAACTCAGGGCTGCTCCCCATTGTCCGGCACCCGTCTCGGTGGTAACGTTCGTGGTACCTTCTTGCTTACAGTAGTAGCATTGGGCCAGCGCCGAGTTGATTTTGTGCGATCCAAGCGGGTTCACACTCTCGTTTTTGAAATAGATATGTGCCGGTGTGTCCAAGGCTTTCTCCAGCGCATAGGCACGAACCAGTGGGGTGGATCGGTAGTATTTGTACTTGTCCAGCACCGCTTCGGGAATGTCAATCCATCGGTGTTCGGTGTCAAGTTCTTGCTTGGAACATTCTAAGCTGAAGATGTGCGACAAGTCTTCTGCCGAAACAGGCTGCTTGGTCTTTGGGTTTAGCGGCGGCAAAGGCTTGTTCACCATGTCGGCTTGTATGTTGTACCACTGTGTTGGAATGTCGTTTTCCTGAAGTATGAATTTCTTTTGTTTGCTCAGCATTGTTGTCTTTTTTTTGTTAGGTTGATGATTCAGATGGCCCGAAATAGGCCGATAAGCCTGGTTTTATCACCAACAAAGGTAAGAAAAAGATTGCATTTGTGGGTCAATACATGCGAGATTTGTTAACTTTGCATGAAAAATATGACGATTGTTCTTACGTTATTAGGCTATTTTGCGGCCTTGTTGTTACTGAGTAGGATGACGACAAGGCATGCCACAAATGATACTTTTTATCGCGGAAACCGACAGTCGCCTTGGTATTTGGTGGCCTTTGGCATGATAGGTGCGTCGGTTTCGGGTGTTACCTTCGTGTCCGTGCCGGGCATGGTCAACACCATTGGTATGACTTACCTACAAACCTGTCTGGGCTTTGTGCTGGGCTATGTGGCGGTGGCCTTTGTTTTGTTGCCCATTTACTATCGTCTGAATCTCACCACCATCTACACTTATCTGCAACAACGCTTGGGAACTCGTTCGTATAAAACGGGTGCTTGGTTCTTTTTGTTATCCAAAATGTCGGGTTCGGCGGTTAAGTTTTATGTGGTGTGCATGCTCTTACAGCGGTTTGTACTCGATGCCATCGGGGTGCCTTTCATGGTCACTGCTTTGGTGTTGGTGTCACTTATCTGGCTGTATACGCGGCGCGGAGGCATCAAGACCTTGGTGTGGACGGATACGTTTCAAACTTTTTGCATGTTCACAGCGCTCATCTTCATCATTGTACAGGTGATGTCCATGCTTGATATGAATGTGGTTGAGGCCGTGAAAGCTATTGCGCAGGATGACAGAAGTCGTATCTTCGTGTTTGATGATTGGCTGTCTAAACAGAATTTTTGGAAGCAATTTGTGAGTGGTATCTTTATCGTTATCGTGATGACGGGGCTCGATCAGGACATGATGCAGAAGAATTTGACGTGCAAGACCTTGCGAGAGGCACAGAAAGACATGTGTACCTACGGACTAGCCTTCGTGCCTGTCAACTTGTTGCTCTTGGCGTTAGGTGTGCTGTTGTCTATGTTGGCCGCGCAACAGGGTGTGCCTCTGCCGTCCGCCGGCGATGAGTTGTTGCCCATGTTTGCAGCGACGGGCGAGTTAGGAACCATGGTGGTGGTGTTCTTTACCATTGGCATTGTGGCGGCATCGTTCAGTAGTGCCGACTCTGCCTTGACGGCTTTGACCACCACTTACTGTGTGGACATTTGTCAAAAACCTGCCGATGAGCGGCTCAGACATCGTGTTCACGCCGCCATGGGCGTGGTGTTTGTCTTGTTCATCCTGATGTTCAAGACGTTCAACTCTACCAACCTGATTGATGCTATCTATATATTGGTATCGTATACTTATGGACCTTTGTTGGGATTGTTTGCGTTTGGACTGCTCACGAAGTACCATGTAAACGACAGATGGGTACCCTACTTAGCCATTGCCGCACCCATGTTGTGCTATGTGTTGGATGTGATTGCGCAGCATTTATGGCACTATCATTTTGGCTATGAGTTGCTCTTGCTCAACGGTTTGCTCACCTTTGTAGGATTGTATGTAACGAGAAAGAAAGATGTACTTTGAACTTTGAGATTTGAACATTGAACTTTGAGGTTTCAACTTATGAAAATTGATGTTGCAATGTGGGAGCTTGTGAGCCATCAAACTTTGAACTTTGAGCTTTGAACATTGAACTTTAAGGTTGCAAAATGTGAGTTTATGAACTATCAACTCGTAAACTCGTCAACTTGTAAACTTGTCAACTATCACTCAATACCACTGCACTGCATTGCTGTAGCCGCTGCGTTTATCGTATTTCAGTGCGTCGGTCAAGGTGGCAGCGTTGGCCCTGAACGTGAAATTGTAGCTGGTATAAGGGGCCAACACCACGGAGCAACTCATGTTGAAGCAGTGGAGATCACGCTGAAGTGATGCTGTTGTCATGGACATGGCATGGTTCTCAAAGTCGTAACCCGATGAGAAGCTGATATTCCATCCATCACTGATGCGAACATTACCGCTGACATTGAGGGTCTGAGTGAACTTGTATGGATAGCGCATGGTTTTATAATTGAACTTGTTGATGTCTTTGTTCTCACTCATGGTGATACCATAACCGAAGGTAATTGACCAAGGTAACTTGAACGCCATGTAGCCATCGTCATCCGTTTCGGCCTTGCCAGCCTTTGTTTTCTTCTTTGCTCCGCGCTGTCCCTCAATCATGTTGTCATCAATGTTGCTCTCAATATCGGTGTGACGTCCTTCATTATCGTTCTTGTTTTGTTCGTCTTCATCCTCGTCATCATGACTGCCGGTGAAGAGTTTTTTCAGCTTTTCAGGCGTCAGCGTGTAGGAGATGTTCTGCGACATGCCTTGGAAACGACCGAAACGGCCCATTCCCCATTCCGTATGGTTGCCCTCGTAGGGCCTGCCTTTTTCATCCAATTCGTAGGCATACGATGCAAATCGCGCGTTGAGGTTGAAGGTGTAGTTCTTCCACCACTTCAGTCTGATGCGCATATTCAGGTCGCTCAACGGCTTTTCTTTGGCCGCCATGTTGTACGACATCGATAATCCCAGCTCGTCGATGATGCTCACTTTCTTCATTCCTGTTGAGTCTTTGTCGCTCTTGACCTTCATTTCGACGTTGTTGCCCAAGTCGAATGATATGTTTCCGCTGCGTCCTCTGCCCGGTACGGAGTACATGCCGTTCTCGTAAGGAGAATATCCTACGAGCGATACATTGCCGTCGGCGTCGGTCTTTTGATAGTAATCGTAATAGCCATAGCGGCGTGCACCGAAGTCAGGAGCATAGCTGAACGACACGGAAGGGGTCAAGACGTGGCGGATGGCCTGCACCTTGTCGCCAAAGAGTTTGCGGTTGGGGATGAACTTTCCATAGATCTTGGTGGACACACCCAGGTTGAGTGACCAGTTGTAGACGTTGTGAAAGCCATACGTTGTGTCGTTCACAACCTTTTGAGAGGCTGCATCCCATGACCGATGGATCTTGCTGGAGTACATGCGGTCGGTGAAGTTGAAGGAGGGGTTGACGTTGAAGTAGTCGAACAGGGTGAAGTTGGCATTGACAGGAATGTCGTGCTGGAAACCGTTTCTCCAGTCTTTGATTAGGTTCGACTTGAACAACTTGTCCTCTTTTGTCTGGATAGAGTTGGAGAAGCGACCCGTGTAGCTTACGGCAATCTTCTCGTACCAGCGCTCGTCGCCAACGACATGCTTGCGCTTGAACGGATAGAACCGGCTGATGCTGATATTTAAATCGGGCAATGTCATGGCGACGGATGAGTCGCGCATGTTCTGAGATAGGTTCATCGAGCTACTCAGTGACATGCCAATGCTTGAGAAAGTGGTGCTCCAATTCACGGAAGATGTACGGGTGCTTTGCGTGAGTGCCTGCGGATTATACAGGCTCGTGAGGTTGTTGCGCTCGTAACTGGAGGAGGCAAAGTTGACGCTGGCCGCCAACGAGCTGTAGGGGTTGGCTTTTTTGTCTTGTCGGTGGCTCCATTGTATCTTGTAACTTTGTTGGCGGGAAAAGTCAGGTAGGCCCTTGTCGCCCATCTTGGAATCCTGGTAACTGAGAAATATACTACCGCCATAGCGATACCTTTTATTGTAATTGCTGGCCAATGAAATGCCCCAAGAACCCTTGGTATAGACCTCGCCAATCACCTTCAGGTCGATTTTGTCACTGATGGCGAAATAATATCCGCCGTCTCTAAGATAAAAACCACGATCCATCTCATCGCCGTAAGACGGCATGATGAAGCCTGATGAATAGCTCTTAGTGAAGGGAAAGAAACCGTATGGAACGGCAAGAGGCAGCGGAACGTCGGCCACTACCAGATGGGCAGGACCAAAAACCACGTCCTTTCCCGGGCGCACTTTGCCCCTTGACAGCGCGATATAGAAGTCGGGATGTTTTTTATCGCAGGTGGTATATCGACCGTGTTCCATGTACACCACGCCCGAAGAATCGCGCTTTGACCGCTCACTACGCAAGAATCCCTCTTCTTGTTGGGTGTAAACGTTGTTGATAAGACCCTTCTTGGTCTTGAAGTTGAACGCCATGGTGTCGCTTTCGTACGAATCTTGCCCCAATTTGAACACGGGAGTGCCTTCCAACGCTTTGGTTGTAGTGTCCTTGATGGCACCAGTTGCGTGCACCAGGTTGCTGTCCATGCTCATGTATATCTTCTCACTCTTGAGATCCATGTTCTCGTATTTCACGGTAGCCGAGCCGTAGAGGTGTGTGGTTTTGCTCTTCGCATCATAAATCAGCGAATCTTCTGCGGTATATTCTACCGGTGCGTCAATGCCGTTCGCCCTCCTTCTGTTGAGCGAATCGAGCCGAATCGAGTCGTCAATCAGTTGATTATGCTTGCGAATGGCCAACTGCAGTGAGTCTAATGTGGTGGTGTCGGTGGCAACGGAGTCAGGGAGTTTGTCGAGTGTAGAATCGCGCTTGATTGGTAACAAGGTGTCGCCCACACCCAGCGTGTCACGTTGTTGCGTTTGTTGCCTGGCGTATGAATCAAACCTGTTCATGTCTGCCATGACGAAGACAAAGATGAACAGCAGCAGAACTATAACCGACGGAGTTCTCATTTAATGTGCAAAATTACACAAATAACAACGAATTGATATACAATTTTTTATTTTTAACTTAACACATCATGCTAAACTTGCGCTTTGGTTGCTTTTCTTCTTGTGCGCAACCTCTTGTTGGCTTCTGTTCAAAAAAATGATAAAAAAACGATGATTGAAAAGTTGTGAAATAGAAAAATCAGTCATGTTTTCAGGCCGAAAAAGCGTGTCGGGAGAGCTGCCAAGCAGACTTTTTCTGCTAAAAACAGGGTGATAATGGCCCTTTTCACGTCACTTTACGCCACTATCTCTTTGTAATTGGGCATCAAAAGCATACGGTTAACCAATCAATAGCATATCTATTGCCAATCAAAAGCAATGCTATTGGCATGAAATAGTATGCGGAAAATGTGCAAAGAATGACTATATTACTGTAAATGTATGACCATTAATTAGATACAAAACTAACGCGTAGCTCGCGTATTTGCAGCCATCACCATGCTTGTTTGAAAAAACGGCCGTATTTAAGCGTGTGTTGTAAAAGAAAATGACAGTAAGTGCGATGCTCGATGATGTGTGGAGTGGCTGGCGATTATTCAAACAGTTGCATCCATCTGGTAAATCTCTTCACACCCTCCTTGCCGAATCTCTCGAGGCTCTTTAGCGCCTGTTCGGGCGTTCGTACACGGTCAAGGTGCGTTTTAGAGTAGAACTTGTCGGCATAACAAATCACCTGTTCCTCCATGGTCTCGGGCAAAAAGTCTTGATGAGGTAGGGGCAGGTGCTGGTCAATGATGTCCTGCAAGGCGATTCCGGCACCCGTATGGCGTTCGCAAACCCGCGCGTGTTTGGGGTAACCGGCCGCGCGCAGCATGTCTGCTCCAATGATGCCATGCTTGATATACGGTTCGGTGCCAAAGCATTGGATGCCCGGTGCATCGCATTTTATAATGCCAATGTCGTGCAACATGGCCGCCTCTTGGATGAAGGTGCAGTCGAGTTTCAGCTCCGGATGCTTGTCGACAATTTGCAATGCCTTGCGGGTTACGCTTTCGCTGTGCGTCAAGAGGATGTCCCGAACCTTGCTTCCTTGCGGGTAATACTGATTGATGATGGCTAAATAGTCCATGAAAAAGTGTTTTAATCATTAAAAAAACTCATCTTCAGGCATGAAAGTACCCGAAGATGAGTTGTATGTTGCTTGGCGTAAAAACCAAATTATCAAGCTTGCGGGCGCTCGATGTAAGCAATCACGTCGCCCTTGTTCAGCTTGCTTCCCTGCTTGGCGTTGATTTCAACCAGCTTGCCTCCTAAGGCCGCGGGTATCTCCACGAACTCGCCCCAAGGCGCTTGTATGTAACACAGTTTATCGCCTTCGGCGTACTCTTTGCCGATATACGGCTCAACGGAAGGAGCGCATTCGCCCTCGCCATTGAACTCCCAGAACACTTGTCCCTTGACTGGAGCCACGATAGCGTCAGCTTTTGCGTGCTTGAACGCGGTGAGCTCTTCTTTCGACACCTTGCTACCAAGTTTCGCATCCTTCGCCTTTTGCAGGTCAGCCAAGAAGTTTTTCCTGGCTTGTCCGCTCTTGTAATTGCGGTATTGCTCGGGGTGCATGGCCAATTCGAACAGCTCTTCGTCGTCTTTGCCAAAGTCCCAACCGTTTTCCTTCATTTCTTTCTTGAAGTCATCCAAGTTGTTTTCCAACAAAGTATGAGGGTCTGCGTCCGTAAACTCGTATCCCTTTTCCTTCGCAAGGTCAACTAATACTTGGTCTACCTTGCCAGGTACCTTGCCGCTCTTGCCCAGAATCATGCCCCACATCGAATCGTCCATCATCACGAATCTACCCTTTCCTTGTTCCATGGTCAACAGGTTCATCAGAGCTATGTTCTTGGTATACTGTGAGAAAGGTGTCACCAAGGGTGGATAACCCACACGAGGCCATACATATGCCACCTCGTTGAACAGCTTGATGAGCATGTCGTCGGTGGAAAGTTCTTCCTCTCCCTTCTTCTTGCGGATGTTGTTAATGGTGCCATGAATGCCAGCCAAGTCGGCCATCATACTGCCCATCATGCCGCCAGGCAAGCCACAGCCCAGCAAGAGTGAGCTCATGAACTTGTTTTGTGGATTGATGAAATAGCCCAACCAGTCGTCGATAAACTCTTGAGTCAATGCACGAGCCTTCATGTAAGCATCCATATTGATGTCGGGAACATCGAAACCAGCCGTCTTCAGCATGCTCTGCACCGAGATAACGTCAGGATGTACCTTGCCCCATGATAGGGGTTCGATGGCAACATCCAAGATGTCAATGCCATTTTCAGCTACCTCTAACATCGATGCCATCGACAGTCCGGGACCCGAGTGACCGTGATATTCGAGGATAATCTCTGGATGTTTATCCTTGATTATCTTGGTTAATTGTCCCAAGAAAGTAGGCTGACCGATGCCGGCCATGTCTTTTAAGCAGATTTCTTCTGCGCCTGCCTCAATCAAAGTGTCGGCAATTTTGGTGTAATATTCCAGCGTATGGATGGGAGAGGTGGTGATGCACAGTGTTCCCTGTGGTGTCATGCCGGCCTCTTTCGCCCACTTGATGCTTGGAATGATGTTGCGAACATCGTTCAAACCATCGAAAATGCGCGGGATGTCCACACCTTGGGCATGCTTTACCTTGTACATCATGGCACGTACATCATCGGGTACGGGATACATGCGCAATGCATTCAGTCCACGATCGAGCATGTGTGTCTTGATGCCTACCTTGTTAAAGGGCGCGCAGAAGGCACGGACAGCATCGTTAGGGTTCTCGCCTGCCAATAAATTTACTTGTTCGAAAGCACCTCCATTAGTTTCAACACGAGCAAAACAGCCCATCTCTATAATGACTGGAGCAATGCGTTCTAATTGATCTTTGCGTGGCTGAAACTTTCCGGAAGATTGCCACATGTCTCTATAAATGAGACTAAACTGTATTTTTTTCTTCATAATTTTCTCCTTATCAACCTTTACAAGGTGTTGCAAAATTACGCAAAAAAAATCAATTTTTCCATGACCTCGTTGCTTTTTTAAGATTTATAGGCATTCAAGTTAGTAAACATCAAAAGCCGATGTGCAGGGCTTTTGGCTTGCACATCGGCTCTCTAAGAGATTCTGTGTCATGGAAGAATGTGGATTCTTCCATGAATCTAATTGTTATTATGAATCAGTTTTAATTTTGTTACTTCGTCGGAACCTCTTCCAACACTTGCTTCAACAGGTTCCAAAAAGGCTCTACCGTGCTGATAAGGCAACGCTCTGTTGAAGTGTGCGGACTGCGAATGGTGGGGCCGAATGATACAACGTCCAGGTGAGGGTATTTACCTAAGATGATGGAACACTCCAAACCGGCGTGGTCTACCTGCACGATACCTTCTTCATTGTTTTGCTCTTTGTACAGTTTCATCAGCAAATCGAGCACCTCACTGTCAGGATTTGGATCCCATCCGCCATAACTTCCGCTGAACGTTACCTTCATTCCAGCCATGTTGAAACAGCTTTGCAGGGTTTCACCGATGTAAGCTTTCATAGACTCATTGGATGAACGAGCCAAAATCTTAAATGAAGCTTTGCCTGATTCTATGTCAATGATGGCCAAGTTGGATGAGGTTTCCACCACAGTTGGGATGGAAGGAATCATGCGCATCACGCCATTGTGGCAAGCATAGATGGCATCAATGAGGTTGTCTTGTATGGCTTCGGGAACCTGTGTGGCCGGCGTGTCTACCTCTTCGGCTGTCAATTCGATGCCACTCTCAATGTCCTTGTATTCTTGTATGAACTCTTCTTTCCAGTCGGCTACCATTTCTTGCAGCGCAGGAACGTTTTCTTTCGGCAGCGTGAGCACCACTTCGGCCTTGAATGGAATGGCATTGCGCATGTTGCCACCATGCCATGTGGCCAACCGAGCATCGAGTTCGCATATTGCTTCGTGTACCAATCTAACCATCAGTTTGTTGGCATTGCCACGACCCTCATGTATTTCCAAGCCAGAGTGTCCGCCACGAAGACCCGAAAGTGTTACCTTTACGGCCTTGTCTGAAGCGTCAGTCGCTGCCTCTTTGTAATCCAATTCGGCGGTGATATCTACACCACCAGCACTACCAATGACGAATTTACCCCACGTTTCAGAGTCTAAGTTCATGAGAATGTCACCATCCAATTCGCCTTCGGGTAAGTCGTTGGCACCAAACATACCCGTTTCTTCGTCGGCGGTGATGAGACCTTCTATCGGACCATGCTTCAAATTCTTGTCTTCCATGACAGCCAAGATGGCGGCTACGCCCATTCCATTGTCGGCACCCAGGGTGGTATTCTTTGCTTTCACCCATTCGCCGTCAATCCAAGTCTCTATCGGATCGGTCTCAAAGTTGTGGTTGCTCTCCGGTGCTTTTTGTGGAACCATGTCCATGTGTGCTTGCAAAATCACCGTCTTTCTGTTCTCCATGCCTTCGGAGGCGGGCTTCTTCATCACTACATTCTTAGCTTTGTCCACATAAGCCTCAACACCTGCACGCTTTGCAAAGTCGAGTAAGAATTGGTGAACTTTGTCAAGATGTCCAGAAGGACGTGGCACTTGCGTCAGTGCGTCAAAGTTTCGCCATACACAGGTCGGTTTCAGATCTTTAATTTCACTCATAGTATTTTGTTTTTTGTAGAGTTGTTGCTCGTGGATTTTGATACACATTGCTTCCAACTCGTGGTGAATAAATTGCTTTTTCAATTATTCTTGCGCAGGCAGAATGATTTTTCCTGCCTTCACGCGAGTAAGTTTTTTCTTTGTGAACGACAGGGCAATCCATGCGTATATGCCCAGCACGGCCACTAAAAGAGTTTGCACTGAGTGTACAATCAGCACAAAGTATAGGGCATCTGTTTCAGCTACTCCGTATAAAATCAGCATCGTCTTGACGGCAAAATGCCAAGGGCCGGCTCCGTTTGGCGTTGGTACGATAACGGCAATGGAGCCTACGATGAACGTTACCAATGCGCATGACAGTCCTAAGTGGGCGGTGGCATCAAAGCAAAAGAAGGTAAGATAGTAGTGCAGAAAGTAGCATAGCCATATTAATAAGGTGAGAGCAATGAACAAAGGCACGCTTTTTACCTGTCGAAGTGAAGCGATACCTTGTCCGATGTCATGCAAGGTGATTTTCACCTTATTATATATAGACAAACGTTTCAGTAGGAAAAATGCCAACACCAACACGGCTACGGCGCAGATGGCCGTGACAATGTAGCCGGCTGTGGAGAATTGTCGCAGTATCGCGTCAATGCTGGTGCCCGTGTGAACGAAAAAAGTATCGAATATCTTGATTTGAGCTGTCAGCGTGAGTGCGGTGATGAGCAGCACCAAGAGAGAGTCGATGATGCGCTCGGTCACCACGGTTCCCAATGCCTTGGGAAACGAAACGTCGTCAAATCTGCTTAAAATGCCACAACGGGCGAACTCGCCTATGCGCGGAATCAACAAGCTGACGGCATACGATAGGAATACAGAATGAACCCTCACCGATGCCCTGGAACGCTCACCCATAGGCTGTAACGTTTGTTTCCAGCGCCAACCTCGAAAGGCTTCAGCCAATATTCCGAAGGGAAACGACAGCCACATCCAGGTCCAATCCATCTCATGTAGCACCACGTTCTTGATGAGTTGAAAATCAAAGTCGCGGTACATCCAGTATAGAATGGCACTGCCAAGGAGTAAAGACAGTGCTACCTTCAAGATTTGATGGGTGGCTTGTTTCATGGAGAGCCGTTTGTTATATTGTTTGTTTGATATACTGGTATGTGAAATATACTATGCAAATGTAGCGTAATATTAGTGGATATCCAAATAAATAAATGGGTTTTTTGAAGTAGCTCAATGACTGCTTTCTTTGATTTGTATCAACAAAACAGCATAAAATGCGACTTATGAGTGAAAATGTTTGCGCACACAGCGCAATGGTTGTATCTTTGCATCGTCATTAAGACAAAAGGATAACAAATTTAAAAGAAAGGTAAAAAGATTATGGTAACAATTATGACTTTGGCTGTTGTGGCTATATCTATAGCACAGGCCATTCATTTGGGAAGCAAGATTAACTTGAACAGCAAGTAAAATCTTGCCTTTCATCTTTTGAAAGGAGAATTTATTTTATTTAAAAATATGGTAAAGAGGCAATGTCACATGTGGCGATGCCTTTTTTTATGCCCCGAACGGAGCTTCATACACAAGAACCCCAGCCTGCATACGTGCAAGCTGGGGTTCTTTTAAAATGTGTAACAATTGCTGTTACCAGGTTTTATCGCACCAGAATGGTTTTCCTCACGTTGCCCACTTTCACGATGTACAAGCCAGGAATGAGTTGTACCGTCTGTGTTCCATCAATGGTTGCTTCGTGTACCTGCTGTCCGTTTGCCGTAAAGATAGCCACTTTTGCAGCGTTGTCAGTCTTGATGATTACGGCCTGTTGAGCTGCGGTAACAGTCACTGAACCTGTCTCTGTGGTTTCAATGCCGTTGGAGATAGTGAACCTTACCATTACATCGGTAGCCCTGGTCACGGTGAATTGGTTGTTTTCAATATTCTTGCCGTTGGCCCTGCTCGATGCCACAGCATATCCGTTGGCTGGTTTAGCCTCAACGGTGACAATGCTGTTCTTTTCAACCTTGTCGCCACTTTTCACTTCGTTGCCTTTGGCATCCTTCAGTTTCACGGTGCCATTGGTCGTTTCCAAGACAGTGATGTATGCCATATTGCATCCAGTTCCGTCGCCTGCTTGATTCAGTTTCCAACCTTTGCTGGCGGCAATGTCACTCTCGGCATGTTCCGCATCGTTCTCGTGTGTAGACTGTGTGTCAGTCATCCACAAGGTGCTGCCAGTAGGTGTGCTATGATCTTGAAGTTCGGGATATTCGTTCAAAGAGTAGTACAAGTCGTTCAAAGTACATGCATCCCAGCCATTTCCACCAACCTGAACAAGTGTCAAGCTGTTTTGATGGCTCAAGTCGAGTGTTTCAAGTTGGTTTTTATCCAGAAGGACGGTTTGCAAATTCGTGTTCTTGCTCAAGTCAACCGAGGTCAGTTTGTTGTTGCTGCCTCCAAGTTTCTTCAGGTTTTCCGCATTCGTGACGTTCACATTTGAGATTTGGTTGTGTGAAAAATCCAATTCAATGAGGTCGCTCATGGCTGATACGTCTAATGCTGTAAGCTGGTTGTTTTGAACCAGAAGCGTTTGCAACCTATTGTTGTTGGTTGTGTTCAGCTCTTCGAGTTTGTTCGATTTTACGTCCAGATAAGTCAGCTCAGGAGTCTGTGTGATGTCCAGTGTACTCAAGTTGTTACCGTAGGCGCGCAGCTTTCTCAGCTTCGGATTGTGGCTGATGTCAAGAGTTGATATGCCTGTGTAGGCCAAGTCAAGATCCTCTAATTGACTTAGATTGCTAACATCAATTTTCTTGATGTCATTGAAATACAGGCTTATGGTACGCAATTTGTTCGCCTTGGTTAAGTCAATGGCTGTGATGTTGTTGTTAATGCCATAGTTGGGAAAGCTTCCGAAGTCGACGCGTGTCACCGGTCCGCTAATCGTGATGGTGTTGCCGGCTGCTCCCGTCTCGTTTGCTATCGTTGTCATTCCATTGTTGATAAAATAAGGCTTCTTTTCTCCATCACCCCAATCAATGAATATGACACTGCTTAGCTGGTCACAACCCAAGAAATATTGTTGTTTGCTTCCTGGTTCTACCGTCAGTTTAATGACCTCGTCATTTGCTGATAATCGGAATATCGGTTCTACGGTTGCGTCGGTAGCGGTAACGAATATGGTGTCTTCATATTGCTTGCCGTTCACCTTAAAGCCTACAAAATTGTAACCCGCTTGTGGAGTTGCCTTAATAGAGATGGGGTAACCGGGTGTAGCCTTTGTCGAGACAGCCTTCCAAGAGTTGTCGTCTTGCATCTGTGTCAACGCTATCGAACCCCCAGAAGCGTTGTTGATTGTGATGTTGACGGGTACCATCGAAGCCGATCCGTCACCCTTGACATCTGACTTGTAGCTATTGTCTTCGTCGTAAGACAGCAAACCGGTGTCTGCTGTTTCAGCTCCGGGAATACCACTGATCAACACATTGGGCGACCATGACGTGCCACGATGGTACGGCATCATCTTGAACGTAAAGTTGAGTGATTGTGGCGTCATGTTCTTGTTGTCACGAAGATCGAGCCACCTTAAGCCGTTATAGCCCATTTCATCGTGCATGTCGAGAAATTCTATCTTCGTGTTTCGCGCATAGATGGTGTTGAGATAAATTTTGCCGGTCAGGTCAAGACGGGCGATGTCGGTGCTGTCAATCGTGATGTTTCTCAATCTGCTGAGCTTGCTGACATCCAGTCTTGATATCTTTGTACATGCAACATCGATGTTTTGAACGTTCGTGTTATAGGTAAGCGACAGGTTTCTTAGTTGTGTGTGGGCAGCCTTTAGGGTGGTGAGTTGTTTGTTCCGCGTGGTGTTGATCACAGAGATGGCCGTATGAGAAATGTTCAACTCTTCCAGCTGGGGCAGGGTGGTGATGTCCAACCGCTCAAGATTTTTGTGGCCGGCCAATGACAGTTTTTGCAGTTTGGGGTAGTTGTCATTCAGCTCAAGTTCGGTCAAATCACCATTGTCGAGCGTCAGATACAGCAATTCTGGCATGGGCTTCGGATAGAAGTGAGCCAAGTCGCCATTGTTGATGCTGATGTTTTGCAAGACGTTCTTATCGGCAAAGACGGCCGTGGTGAACCTGTGGTTGTTGTTGATTGAGAACAATTGCAGCTTCTCAAAGGGCATCAGGTTAAGCCTTACGATGTCGTTGTTGTCCAAATTGAGGTTCTGCAGGTTGGGTGCGCCACTCAAATCCAAATTCTCGAACGTCAGTTCGTTGTCACTGGCATCCAACAGTGTCAATCCGTTTTGGTTGATCAGCTGTAAGGAAGTGAGCTTGCTTTTGCTGACGGTTAGTTTCTTTAGGTTGCCGTTAATGTGGATGGTTCCGCCCAACGACTTGCCGGTAATGCCGGCCGGGGTGCCCCATGCTGTCTTGGTGTTGTGTTCCTTGACGTTTCCGTCACCCCAATCTATTTTCACGGTGCTGCCTTGCACCATGTCAACGGAGAACTCCAGCGCTTTTCCATACTCCATGTTCGATTGGAGAACCACTTCACTCTCTTGTGCACATAATGCAATAGTGTTGATGAGCAAAGACATCACAAGTAATAATTTCCTCATAATTTGTGTGAATTAGTGTTATATTTACAATCTTTTTGCAAAAGTAGTCATAAAATTTCAATCTTCTCTTGCTTTTTTCAAGAATGTTTTTTCTTAGGTTGGCATCTGTTTCAAAAAAGACTATCAAACGTAGTTAAGTACTTTATTATATATGCATGTGATGGGATGTCGAAAGTGTTAAAAATAGAAAACTTTGCGGTTTTACCCCCTTCGTAACTCGCGTATTTCTAAAAAAAATAATCTTCTGTCTGAAATACGCTTAAAATGTAAAAAGTTGATAATTAAGCGTTTGTCTTATTTTAGTCTGTTCGGATGCACTGAAAAACGCTGTTTTTGGGCGGTTAGAGGTCATCTATTGGAGTCCAAACTCATGTAAATAGGATGGTAACTAATCAACGAAAATGAAGAGAAATCGAAGTTGGCGTAAACTAATTGATAATGAGGAAGAAACAGAACGATTTGCATAGAAGTGCTCTTTTCAAAAAGGGCAGGAATATGCAGATTTAGGCAAAAGTTCAGTTACCAAAGCATTACCTGATTTTGGGATAGGTAACGATGGAGTAATGTCCGGTAACTGAATTATTATCTCTAGTGTGGCTTTTGCTACGGTCGGCAGTTTTCTGCATAAGTGAGGAACGCTTTAATTCGGGTAACTTTGCCCATAAAAATTAAAGCGTATGAAACAAGAGAAAATGAAGGTGTTGCTCTACCTTAAAAAGAGCGGTCTTGTCAAGTCGGGCAAGGCTCCGATTATGGGACGCATTACCATTGGGCGTTCCATCGCACAGTTCAGTTGCAAGCTCTCCTGTAATCCTGACTTGTGGAATCCTCGTGAGAGCAGAATGGACGGAAAAAGTCGTGAGGCGGTGGAAGTGAATGGCAGGTTGGAGAACTTGCTGCTGTCCATTCAGTCAGCTTATCAATCTTTGCTTACAAGAGGTTGCCCATTTGACGCAACCGACGTGAAGGAACAGTTTCAAGGCAGTGTGCAGACACGGTGCATGCTCATCGAGAGGCTTGATGTGCTCATAAAAGAAAAAGAAAGTCATATCGGTATAGACATCAGAAAAGAGTCAATGGCAAGCTATCACTCCACGAGAATCCACTTGCAGGAGTTCATCCAAAAGAAGTATAAGGTTTCTGACTTAGCCTTCTCACAACTGACAGAGAACTTCATCCATGAGTTTCAGCAGTACTTCTTAGGGGAGTGTGGATTTCAGGAAAGCTCATTCTACAATGTCGCCACCCATTTGAAAACAGTTTGCAGGCTGGCTTACCGTGAGGGGTTGGCAGACATCCTGCTTTTTGACAAAGTAAAAATCAGCAAGGGTAACAAGAAACTCCCCAAAGCACTTGACAGAGGGGCATTTGAGAAGTTAAAGACTCTCCACTTTGAGGACTTGGAGGAGAAAATGGAAACGGCAAGGGATATTTTCCTCTTTGCCTGTTATACGGGTGCTGCGTATTGTGATTTGATGGAACTGGACAAGTCCCATCTTGTGCGTGATGACGAGGGTAGCCTTTGGCTGAAGTTCAACCGTCAGAAGACAAGTGTGCCTTGCCGTGTCAAACTGCTGCCCGAAGCCATACGGCTGATGGAGAAGCTCCACAGCGATGAAAGGGACACATTGTTCCCTTTCATGGGATATGCCACTTACCAATCTTATTTGAAAGCCCTGCGGCTTCGTGCAGGCATCTCGTTTCCTTTTACCACACATACGGCAAGGCACACATTTGCCACGCTCATCACGCTTGAACAGGGTGTGCCTATTGAAACGGTAAGCAAGATGCTGGGGCATTCCAAGGTGAGCATGACCGAGCGTTATGCAAAGGTAACACCGCAGAAACTCTTTGAGGAATTTGACCGTTTCCTTTCTTTCACTGAAGATATGCAGTTAACAATCTGATTCCTATTTTTTTCTATCTTATCATTTTTATTATTCAAAACCACCAAGACAATGAGAAGTACATTCAAGATATTATTCTATATCAACAGACAGAAAACAAAGGCAGATGGCAATACCGCCATTCTCTGCCGTATCACCATAGACGGAAAGAACGCAGCCATTACCACAGGAGAAGAGTGTAAATTTTCCGAGTGGAACACCAAGCAAGGTTTGCCAACTAACAGGAAGACTAATCAAAGAATCAATGAGTTCAGGGATTTGTCGGAAAAGGCCTATCGGGACATTCTTGTAAAGGATGGAGTGGTAAGCGTGGAACTTGTAAAGAACCGCTTACAGGGTATTGCCACTAATCCGACAACGCTCCTTGCCATGAGTAAGGCAGAATTGCAACCCGTCAAGGAGAGCGTAGGCAAGTCAAGGGCAGAGGGAACTTATCTGAATCTGTTCTATTCTGACAGAAATCTCCGTGAATTTGTCGAAAACAAAGGAGTGCAGGACATACCCATCGGAACCATTACAGAGGACTTGTTCGAGGAATACCGTTTCTTTCTGAAAAAGCGTGGACTTAAAGCATCTACCGTCAACAGCAACCTCTGCTGGCTGAGCCGACTGATGTTCCGTGCGGTCAGCAAGAGAATTATCCGCTGTAATCCGTTTGAGAATGCTAAGTATGAGAAAGAGGAAAAGAAGATACGCTTTCTGCAAAAGAGCGATGTAATGAAACTTATGGCAATGAAGATGAACGACAAGGAAGCGGAGCTGGCAAGACTGATGTTCATCTTTTCCTGCTTCACAGGCTTGGCTATCTCAGACATGGAGAATTTAGAAAACAAGCATATCCAAACGAAAGCGGACGGACAGATGTATATAAGAAAGGAACGTCAGAAGACCAAGGTTGAGTTCATCGTGCCGTTACATCCCATAGCTGAAGCCATCATCAACCATTGCAGGAGTGAGAAGAGGAGAAGCGAGGAACAGCAGACTGTGAAAGAAAAAGACGACAACCTTGTCTTTCACCGTGATTGCAGCCGTAGTGTCATGGATACCAAACTGAGCATCGTGGGAAAGGCTTGCGGTATCCGCCAAAGACCTTCCTTCCACATGGCAAGACATACATTCGGCACGATGAGCCTAAGCGCAGGAATACCTATTGAAAGCATAGCCAAGATGATGGGGCACGCCTCCATATCAAGCACTCAAGTTTATGCGCAGGTGACGGACAAAAAGATATCAGAGGATATGGACAGGCTCATTGCCAAGCAATCGGCAAAAGAAAAGGAAACTTCGGAGAGAGAGGCTTGTGAATCTTCGGATATTGTAACCTGTAAAATGGAAGAAACGGCATGAAGACAAACAACAACCTAAAAATAAGAACAAACACTGCCAATCATCGCAGCTATTTTGATTGGGGCAGCAAAATGCAAGTCATTCGCAAAGGAAACGGAGAGATAGCCATGACAGAGAGTGAACTTGTGAGGTTCTTCGGGATAACATGGAGGAAACTCAACTATAGGCTTCAGACAATTATGAAATCTTCCAACCTGCATCCCGAAGAAAGAGTTGCAGACGAGGAAGAAGTCGTTATCAATGGACAGCTCAAAGGTTATGCTCCGCTCTATTCGCTTCCTATGATTATCGCCTTATCTTTCCTGTTAGATAGCACGGAAGCGCATTTGTTCAGAAAGTACATCTGTCAGAAGCTGCAGAAACCAGCATCCATAATAACACCGATATTCCTGATAGGCAACATGGATAACTGATGGTAATACGCTTTTTTCTTTCACTGATTATATCTTACTACATAACTACAATAGGGTATAATACGGTGAAAGAAAAAATCTTGTAGCGTAGTTAGTAAGAGAAACATGCAGTTACTACTTAAAAACTACATACTACTTCTATTGGTAATCTTCCAGTAAGAACACACACTGCTTGCCATTATATTCGTATCACTTACAAAATGATATTCTGAAATGGAATGGAAATGATCAACCCAAATAAAAATAGCTTCAAAGAATTTGGGTGTTTGGAAAATACTCGGTATTTTTGCGAAAATAACCGACTTAATGTATGTTAATAAACAAGGAAGAGAAGAAGGTTGTTGATATTCTTAGGAACTGTATTGAAAAAGCAAACACCGGTACTCTGTTTTTTAATAATAGTTTCCCAGAATACGACGATGAGTATGTGGGCAAGATTTTATCAGATTTTGTCCGACAGGATTTGTTGTTAAGATTATCTCGTGGCATATACCTTAAAGCGAAGAAAACTAAATTTGGTATAGTTTATCCAACTACCGAAGAGATAGCCCATGCAATTGCAGAGAGAGACAATGCTGAAATTCTCCCTACTGGTAGTACAGCGTTGAATATGCTTGGATTATCCGAACAAGTAACTATGACCCCTGTTTTTCTTACCAGTGGGTCTGCAAGAAAAATCAAGTGTGGTAATAGAATCCTCACATTTAAAAGAGGAGTACCTAAAAACTTCACCTTGAAAGGAAAGGTCACACGCCTTTTGGTACAAGCCATGAAGGCTATTGGGGAGCGAAACTATAACGAAGAGTGGGAAAGTGCAATTAGTGCAATACTTAGCAAATATCCAGAGGACGAGACCATGTCTGATGATCTAAAGGTCATGCCTACATGGATACGGCGAAACATAATAAAAATTTTAAGCAAAAACAATCATGAGTAGTTGGCAAAATCATAGTAGTGACGAACGAATAGCAATGATACAAGCTGTAGCCCAGGATCATAATATCGAAGATAATGCCGTAGAGAAAGATTGGTGGGTGACGGTAGTTCTCAAAGCATTGTTCAATACATCTTGTGGGAAATGGCTTCTTTTCAAGGGGGGAACTTCGTTGAGTAAAGGATGGAATCTCATCAATCGATTCAGTGAAGATATAGACATTTCCATTGGCAGGAACTTCTTTGGGGACGTCCTTAACTTGCCATTTGCAAAGTGCGAGAACAACAATCAGGTGAAGAAACTAAGAAAAGCATCACGGGATTATATTCATGGGACTCTCTCTGCAGAACTGGATGCAGAACTCCTTAAAATGGGAGTTAAAGGGTATACTATAATGAATGAAACGGTGACAGGGGAACCTCCAAGGCCTATAGACCATGATAGCGACCCGACTATAATATTCGTCAATTATGAGAGCATTTTGCCATCCAGCATGAGACTTATTGATGCGAGAGTTAAAATAGAAATCAGTTGTCTGTCTATGTCAGAACCTTATGAACAGTGTGAAATTCGTTCTCTTGTCTTTGATAAGTTCCCAGAAGAGGATGATGAAATAGCCGCATCAATTAATACAGTAACGCCATCAAGGACATTCCTGGAAAAGGCACTGCTACTCAGTGAGGAACTTCAAAAAGAAGAACCGAGATCCCTACGTATGTCCAGACATCTTTATGATTTGGATAGATTGATGGATACGGAGTTTGGTCAGAAAGCACTGAATGATGGAAAACTCTACAAGGCCATCGTGGAACATCGTCGCCGTTTTTATCATTTGGGATATGTGGACTATGACAAAGACTACCCGGCCAAGATTGATTTTATCCCCCAAAATAAGGTTATGAATGCTTATCGTCTTGATTACGAATCGAATATGGTGGACGGCTATATATATGGCGAAGCAAAATCCTTCGATGAATTGATGAAAAGAATGGAGAAATTACTTCAAGACTTCCGGCAAATTGTAATTTCTTAGGGCAAGAGTAGTTTTTGCTTGTTATGGGTATTTCGATACAGCATGAAGTTTTTCTATAAAAAGTTTGCAATAATCTCATGCAGATAACGAATCTGTCATTAAGAATATGTCTGTAATCATAGATTTTTAATCTTTTTCCAAGTTTCTCAAAAAAAGTTCCTAAATCCGTGCAGTCTTTTAAACAAAACATACTCCCTTTAATAAAAAGGTATGGTATATCTATGAAAGTAGATGTTAATATAGATGCATGCAAACAGGGAGAGCGCGAGGCTCTCGGAAATTTATATAAGGCATATTCCGATAGATTAAAGAGGATATGCCTGCACTATGTGACAGATGAAAGTACGGCGGAAGATATTTTGCATGATGCGTTCATCATCATCTTCACCTCCATCAAATCGCTGAAAGACAACTCAAAATTGGAGGGATGGATGATAACAATTGTAAGAAACCTTTCGTTGAGATACCTGCAAAGTACAGAAAAAGACGATATTCCTTTATCCAGTCTGGGAATAGAAGTATTGAGTGAAGAAGACGAAGAAGAAGAAAAAAATATAGAGTTGGAACTGTTGCTGTCGGCGATAGAGTTGTTACCTGAGGGGAATCGGGAGATTTTCAAGCTCTCTGTGCTGGATGGTCTTTCACATAAAGAAATAGGAGATTTGCTTGGTATCAACCCACACAGTTCTTCTTCCCAGTTGGCTCGGGCAAAGAAAACGCTGCGTGCCATACTGATTAACTATTGGATGCTGTTCTTGCTTCCCATCCTGATACCTGTCTATATCTATTTCGTAACGAGGGAGAAGTCTGTTGACACATCTGATAATAGGCCAACGGCTTTAGACGCTCATCATGAGCTGCAAAAACGAGTTCGGCAGAAAGGAACAGCCTCTCAAAAGGTTGGGCAGCCATGGTATTCTATACCATCAAGCGCCATTGACAATGATAGGCGTATTTTGGCAGAAAAGACTATTTCTACTGAAAAGATTTCATCGCAGATAATAACAGACAGTGTGGAATTCGGACAGCAGACGGTACCATTCCATGTGGATTCCTTGCAGAAATATCTGGCTACAGGGACTATCGGCGTAGAAGATTCCATGCTCCGTATACCACAAATTACCGAAGAAAAAATGATGGCATTGAATGAAAGTATGTCGCCTAGTGTCAGCAATAAGAAGAAATACCCATGGACATTTAACTTCGGCTATTCATCTAATGCCGGAGCAAATGGAGCCATGTCCAATTTGAACTACCTATCAGTAATAGATTATGCTAACGGTGGGGCTTCGGCCAAATTATATACATGGGATGATTATGTAAATTATTTGGTTCGGAACAATGCACTGATGGATTCTGTCGAGAGGGCAAAAATGTCATGGATAGCACAGAATAATGCAACAGAAGGCAACGCATCCTTAGGTGAGAAGGCGCACCACTACCGCCCCAAAACCTTTAGTTTGTCGCTCAACAAGCAACTAAGTTCCCATTGGACTTTTGGCACGGGATTGACTTACACAAGAATGAAGTCTGATTTTGAGAGTGAGTTTCATGGTGCGACTTTGTTGAAGACCCAGAAGATTGATTATGTGGGCATACCATTGCAATTGACCTATCGTATATGGAGCAAGGGACGATTCAATGCCTATACGACCGGTGGAGTGACATTCGAGATGCCTGTTCACAGTTCACTTGATAAGAAGTATATCATAACGTCTGACTCGTCCTACACGTTAAAGGGTGACATCAAGCCACGTTATCAGTGGTCCGTTAACTTGGGTATCGGTGTGCAATACAAGATATTCAAGCCATTCAGCCTGTATTTGGAACCCAATATGTTCTATTACTTCGGTAACGGCAGTGGGCTTGAAACCTACCGCACGGAACATCCGTTCATCATAACGGTGCCATTCGGACTGAGGCTTACTTGGTAAATGATAGGAAATGAATAGATAAGGAAAAGTTATAAATATTGTGCAGTCTTTCCGTAGTTTTCTGCTCTTAACAATAAAAGGCAAACCTCAAAAGAAAAAGAATGTACAGTATTTATGACTACATGCACAACGGAATAGCGTTTGTCAACAATGTAGTACGCAAGCAGCACAAGGAACTCACATCCCTGATGATATATTCCACAACTAGCTGCCAGTCACGTTGCAAGCACTGCTCCATTTGGAAGAAACCTGTAGAAAACCTAAGTTTAGATGACATCATCAAAATAATGAATAGCAAATGTGTAACAAAGCGCACGATGGTCGGCTTGGAAGGAGGTGAGTTTATCCTCCATCCCGAAGCCGACAAGATATTGGGATGGTTTGACACCAACCATCCCAACTATACATTGCTGTCCAACTGCCTTGCAACTAACAAGGTAATAGCTGCCGTAAAAAATCATCACCCCAAACATCTATACATTTCACTTGACGGCAATCGGGAAACCTATCGCTATATGCGTGGACGGGATGGATACGACAAGGTTATCGAGGTTATAGAGGCATGTAAAGACATCGTGTCCACCTCCCTGATGTTTTGCCTTTCTCCGTGGAACTCGTTTAATGATATGGAATTTGTTATAGGCATCGCCAAGAAATATGACATTGATGTTCGTATTGGCATATACAGCACGATGTCGTTTTTCGATACGACCAAGAACTTGATGGAAGCCAATGATGCGGATTACATACGTCAGATACCATCTTCCATACATCAAACGGACGAAAACTTTGACTTCGTCGCCCTGTATGACGATTGGAAGAACAACAGACTGAAGCTGCGGTGTCATAGCATTTTCAGCGAATTAGTTGTCCATTCTAATGGCGATGTTCCCCTGTGTCAAAACTTGGATGTGATATTAGGCAATATCCATGAGAACACGCTTGACGAGATATTCAATTCAAGGAAAACTTGCAAAATTCAATGCCAACACTCCATGGAATGTAATCAATGCTGGATCAACTATCATCGTAAGTACGATATTATCCTGTTGAGAAATCTGGAGAAAATGTTTCCTAAGCGACTGATAGAGTTGTTTTATGGGAAATATCAATGGACCAGCGACAGACAAACCACCTATAAGAAACATTTCAAGCAAATAACAGTATAGCTAAAATGGGATATTTAGATAACATCATAGGCAGATACAAGAGCATGCGCAGTATGAGGGAACTGAGCTATACCTACACGCAGCAGTATGCGCTGGTAGGTCTCGGCAATCATAGTGCAAATAACCTGTTGCCCGTCATACAGTATCTTCAATTACCCTTGAAATATATCTGCTGTACCTCTGAGAAGAAAGCCGAGCTGATTTCTCAAAAGTATAAGGGAGTCAAAGGTACGACTTCGTTACAGGACATTCTGCTTGATAATACGGTTACAGGAGTCTTTGTGGCAACTCATCCACATTCACATTTCCACATAGCAACCGAAGTCATCAAAGCTGGGAAATCCTTATTTATAGAAAAACCACCGTGTGAGAATGAAAGAAAACTAAAGTCTTTGACCGATACCGTCAAACTATATGGCTCACAACATGTCGTCGTCGGACTGCAAAGACGTTTTGCTCCTGCCACTCAAATTCTGCAAAAGCGATTGAAAGGTGATGGCAAACGACATTATCATTATCGCTATCTTACGGGGCTATACCCAGAGGGTGATGCCCTGCTTGACCTGTTCATCCATCCTCTTGACTATGCAACATTCCTTTTCGGAGAGGCAAAGATAAAGAGTTGGGATATTATTCGCAGTAGAGATGGTGGACAAACCTTATTTCTTGTATTGGAGCACCAAGATATAACGGGGATGCTGGAACTATCAACAGATTACTCTTGGCAGGATGCACAGGAACAATTAAGTATTAGTACGGACAAAGGACAATATGTATTGGACAGAATGGAAAGACTCGATTTTTCCCCAAGACACTCTGCTATATGGGGAATCCCTTTGGAAAAGGTCTTCCAAAATAATGCAACCGTTGTCAGCCTATACGGAAGAAACGGCTTTGTACCAACGGTTGGGAATAATCAAATTGTGTCACAAGGGTTCTTCTCGGAAATTCAAGCGTTTGCCGATATGGTTGAAAACAGATGCGAGGATAATCATGCCTTTTGCTTGGAAAGTGTCAAGCATGTTTATTCCTTAATGGCAGAAATAAAGAAGTATATGAACATAATTGACGACCACATATTATAATAACAAATTAAATCCAACAAATTATGAAAAGGTACTTTTGTGTATTACAGGCGTTCATCTTCTCGTTGCTGTTTATTGGTTGCAGCAATGAAGATGAGTCTGCTTCAACTCCCACAGTGCAAGCATCGAAAACGGAATTGTTTGCTATAGGGACAGCCCGAATGACAAGAGCCGCTTCAAGCCCCTATCTCTTTACACTTGACAACATCAAGTCTTTCAACGCGCAGACCCGTGAGATTATTTTTCAAGATTTTGAGCCGACAAGTCTGCTCTTTCCCATTTATCGTAACATAGAAATACATTCGTATGGTAAGGTTCTACTCCATATCTCAACGTTTGTGTCATCTTTCAATAGTCAAATCTTCACAGACTTATCATTAGTTTCAGAATCTGGCAAGTTTTATTTGAGTGACTGTTACCCACGCAATATTGAGGACAATAGTCAATATGTTAAAGAGAACAAGGCCATTCAAAAAGCAAAAGAAAAAAGAGCGGCAGAATGGTGAGAGTTTCTCTCAATACTCAAAAAACACGGGAAGTTGATTGAATAGTAAACAGAAATACGTAATAATATAAGCAAGAAATAACTTGTAATTATGTTTATATAAATATCAACATATAAAATCCTTGTAATTATGAAAAAAGTATTTTACAGCCTAATCCTTTTCTGTGGATTATCTGCATGTTCCTCAGAGAAGGTAGCTCTTGAGCCATTAAGAATTTATGATGTTGCAAATTCTAATTGTAAATTAAGCATCTCTCCGACAGATACACGTCCTGATTTTTACTTGGAGAATGACGCGGTACGGACAACTTTAAGCATAGAATTGGGTAAAGACGGTATAGCTCAATGTGTGCTGGAAGACGTGAAAGCCAACTGTGCCGTAAGAAATATCTATGTGAACATTGTTAATCAAGATGATCAGATTACCCTTGTTGTGTATCATAATGTCCTTGACGCGCTTGCCGATTGTATTTGCAAATACGATGTTCGTTTTAAGATGAGCAAATTGCCGGCTGGTAATTATAAACTTAAGGTTTACTATGCCAGACCGAATATGAAATATGAAGAGTCTGATATAGCTTTCAATGGGCTGATCAATCTAACTCTGAATAAAAAGGAAAGAGTAGTGCTTAAGTCTGAATTGAGTTTACCAGAGATTTGAAAAACTGATTGAATAGCAAAAGACAAAAACATAACATTCTATAAAGTGCGTCTTTATCGTGATTTCAGCCCTTTTTGATAATCATATCAAAGAAGGCTATAAACATTCAAGATAGAAGTGCAATTCCTTTAGGTAGTTTGAGTTCACATTCTTCAAAAATAAGCCCACTTTGGTTATTGTTTCAAAGCAGGCTTATTTTTATAAATGGGAAGCTATATTCTAATACTTAGAGAAAGTTCTTATGGCTATCCTCTAATAATCTCTCCAAATCCGACACCTTATAAAGTATCTTCCCTGCAAACTGCGTGTAGGGAATAATCCTCCTGTCCCGATAGTCCTGCAAGGTGCGGGGGCTGATATACAGCCGCTCGCACACCTCCTTACCTGTAAGGAAATGCTCACCGCCAAACAGCGGTTTGTGTGTCTGTGCCACTTCCTTAATTCTTTTGCTTACACCGCTGATAGCGGACAGCACTACCTGCATATCATCCACTTCCATGTTCAAATCTCTTACCTGTTCCATAATCTTCGAATTTATTTGTTGATTTAAGGTCTTTCCATTTTTGTTTTCTCTGATTTGGTCTCCAATAATTGTTCCACGTCCTCACGCTTGTAATAGCACTTATGCCCGATTTGGGCAAAGGGCAACACACCCGTATCACGATAGTGCTGTAAAGTGCGCTTGCTGATGTTAAGCAGCCTGCACACATCACCATTGTGTAGCCAATCGGTGTGCTTGCTCTTTTCTCCGAAAGCCTTGTGGCATGTCTCGGCAAGGCTGAGAATCTCATTTCTTAGTTTTGCCCAATTTGAATCCGTAATGATAAAATATCCCATAGTTTTATTATTATTTTGTTTGTAATTCTGTCTTATTGGTATCGATAATACCTTTGTCCGTCTTGCGCTTCATCGCACATTTCTGCCTGCAAAAGTAGGGAGTGTTTGCCATACTTCAAAGCACGAGAGAGCAGCAAGGAAATGCAGGGAAAAACAAGGAAAAGTCAAAAGGATTGTCGCTCTCTTTCTTTGCCTCCATACTCCATTTTATCATATCCGTCTTATCTGACGCAATGCTATTCAGATTGGAGCAAATAAACACATTCCTTTCTTGCATCATTTCTATACTTGTCCTCTTGTTTGGGGCTTAAATCCATGCTTTCCGACAGTTTCCTACCTGAAATCCGTGAGAAATTCATTGCCAATGTGCGCAACATTATGCAAGCACTCTCCGAATGCTTGGCACTTTCCTATTCTCTTCATAACTTCACTCTCAGAAACCAAACCAAGCATATAATGAAAAAGAATGCAGATAAAAGCAAATCGGAGGGCGGAAACAATATGCCCAAGCAAAGGAAGACCTCCTCAAAAAACGGTGAGATAGAAACCTATCTCTCCTCTTATTACCAGTTCAGATACAACACGGTGTTGGGAAGAACCGAGTATCGTGGCAAAAACGATGCTCTGTTCTCAAAGGTGGGTCGCTATGAAATCAACACGCTCCGAAGGGAGATAGACAACGACATCGGGATTGTTACTTCTTCCGATAATCTATATTCTATCATCGAGAGCAGTTTTTCGCCACGTATCAACCCCATACAGGAATATTTCAAAAGGTTGTCTGCTACGGATATAGGCAATAGTAACCGTGATTGTGGAAATGATGTTTCCCTTTCACTGAAAGCCATTCCTGAACTGGCAAGTTGCGTTGTGGTGCGCAACTCCGACAAATGGCTGCCATACCTCACCAAATGGCTCGTGGCAGTGGTCGCCAATGCCATGGACGACCGTGAGTGCCGTAACCACACCTGTCTTGTGCTCACAGGCGAGCAGGGCAAGTTCAAGACCACGTTCCTTGACCTGTTCTGTCCACCTGCCCTACATGGTTACAGTTACACGGGCAAGATATATGCGCAGGAGAAGGACACGCTTACCTATATTGGGCAGAACTTCATCGTAAATATCGACGACCAGCTCAAAGCCCTCAACAAGCGTGACGAAAACGAGTTGAAGAACCTCATCACCTGCCCGATGGTCAAGTACCGTATGCCCTACGACAAGTATGTCGAGGAACATCTCCACTTGGCAAGTTTCGTGGCATCAGTGAACGGCAACGACTTTCTGACAGACCCGACAGGCAGCAGACGTTTTCTGCCCATTGAAGTGTTGTCCATAGACATCAACAAGGCAAAGGCTATCTCTATGGATACCGTCTATACCGAAGCCAAAGCCCTGTTAAAATCAGGTTTCCGCTATTGGTTTGACGATGATGAGATAGCGGAGCTTTATAAAGCGAGTGAGGATTTCCAAGTACAGACGGCAGAAATGGAACTGCTGCTCCGCTGTTTTGAGAAACCTACGGAGGATAATCCCAACTGTACCTATATGACCACCACAGAGATAATCACCTACTTGGGACTTTACACGCATCATCCCTTGTCCTTAAAGCACATGGGCGAAGCCCTGAAAAGGGCAGGCTTTGAGAAAGTGAGCAAGAGGCGAGAGGGTGGCAGTCCCATCTATGTATATAAGGTAAGGAAGATTCTCCCCTGTCCCTTGCCAAGTTATTGCAGCAACCAAATGTAGTAGCCGTATGTTGTAAGTTCGTAGTATGACTTGGTACTACAAAAATATATTGTAAATCAATTACTTAACTTAAAACAGTATGTAGTAAGAAGAAAGATGAAAAAGTTTGGAGAGGAAAAACTTCAGAAAAGAGTTTTTCTTTCAACTACCATTCAAATATCATTCAAACACACTATTGTCATTCAAATAAAAATTATACAATCAGTTTTATTAAAACATATCACAATGAAAGAAGAAGATTTATCACTTATCAAGCGATATCCCATCGTGGAGTATCTTGAAAGGAA
This sequence comes from Prevotella sp. BV3P1, assembly GCF_000479005.1. Taxonomy (GTDB): domain Bacteria; phylum Bacteroidota; class Bacteroidia; order Bacteroidales; family Bacteroidaceae; genus Prevotella. The sequence goes on from NZ_AWXC01000008.1 coordinate 72,584, forward strand.
AGGCATCAAGCCTGTACGTAGAACACGAGTCTATGCGTTGTACCGCTCACCGCTGCGTGCAGAAACACATCCGAGTTTCAAGGTGGACACAGAGAAGAACCTTTGGATAGACTATGCCGAAGGCAGGGGCGGAAGTATCATCGACCTCTGTATGCGATTGGAGGGCTGCACGCTATCGGAAGCCATTTGCCGTTTGGGACAACAGACCGCTTCCGCTGATGAAACGTACAGCCTTCCAAGCAGCGAACCTCGTATCGGTTTCAATCAGACATCCACAAAACAAGCAAGCGAGACAAGGAGACTGATAAGCATATCAGACACCCTGCCGCCACATTTGCAGGAGTATCTTACAAAGGTACGCTGCATTGATTTGGAAAAGGCAAAGCCTTTCCTTAAATGTATCAGCTATGAGATAAGGGGAAGGCGCTATCAAGCCATCGGCTTTGCCAATCAATCAGGAGGGTATGAACTTCGGGATAATGGTTCGTTCAAGGGAACGATAGCTCCGAAGGATATTACTCTGATATTTACAGACAAACAGACAGAACACGCAATAGACAAACCGCTGCCAGTATGCGTGTTTGAGGGATTTATGGATTTCCTTTCTTTTCTTTCAATGAAAGAGGAGATAGCCAGCCACTGCCTTGTGATGAACTCCGTAAGCAATGTGGCAAGGACTGTCCGCTGTCTGAACGACCGACACCTGTCCCATATCCGTGCCTTCCTTGACAATGACGATGCAGGGCGGAGAACCGTGCAAGATTTTGTAAAGGTAGGTTTCAAGGTGGAGGATATGTCCGTACATTACAAAGGCTTCAAAGACCTCAACGAGTTTCATGTCAGCCGTATGCGTAAGCAGGAGCAGCAGAAAGTGCAGGAACAGAACACGGATGTTGGTTACAGAACAAAATCAAAACAAGGAATCAAAACAAGTCAAACATAAAATGAGATAAAAACATGGAAAAGCAAAAAGTCAGTAACGAGGGAATGGAGAATACAATCCATTCCGACAAGCAGTATTTTGGACTAAATCAGATAGAAAATTCGTCTGAACATATCATTGCCGAACTTCGGGCAAGGAAAGCAAGACTTATTCAAGAGCCTAACGAACAGGACACAGAGAACACTACGCACTCTGAACCTGCGCAGCATACAGAGAACGCAACCGTTCAAAGGCGCATCAGTGCCAAGATGAAACGGGAAACGCTCGAAGCCTACAAGCAAACCTACCTTGTCCCAACAAGACTGAGCAACCGAAAGGCGGTCTATCTAAGCCTAGAAACGCATGAGCGTGCCGACTTCATCGTGCGCAGATTGGGCGACAAGGGCAGCAACCTTTCAAGTTTCGTGGAGAACATCGTGCGCATTCATTTGGAGGAGTATGGTGAGGACATAGAGAAGTGGAGAAAGCTGTGAGGCACAGGAAAAGGGAGCGAGGACTTTTGGGAAAAGGGGCTATTATTCCACTCAAAACCCTCAACCCTTTTTTAGAGAACATATCAACAGACATTTGTCAAACATACTGAATGATGAGAACACCACGAACACAGTTAAACACGGAATGCACGGCATTCACTTTTTGACTACAAAACGCCTTGTGCGTAAACTGTCTATTTGGTAGCATTGCAAGACGTCAGTTTGTACCCACAAACTGCCCTTGCTCCCCTCGTTAGACTGTCGGGGAGATTAGACCGTAATCACTCCGTTCTCATCGGTCAGCATTCAGGAATTAAGAAATAACAAACCATCTACAATGATAAACTTTCAAGGAAACTTATATGAACAGATATAAAGGAAAAGCTGCCCGATGGCAGCAACAGGATAAGGAAGAGCAGAAGATGAACAAGACAGAGTTCATCAAGGTAAGATGCACCTTAGAGGAAAAGCAGCGTATTAAGTCAAAGGCAGAAAGTGCGGGGCGTAAATTCTCCGATTACTGTCGTGAGATACTCCTAAATGGAGAGGTGGCAGCCGTTCCCAAGGTGACAGACAATGAGAGGGAAGCCATTGCCATTCTCCAACATACAGGAAGGCTCTATGGGCAGATTTCCAATCTCATCAAGCTCAAGGACAAGGATTGGGTACATATTACAAAGAATCTTTCTCTATGTGCCAAAGAAGCATTTAAGCGATTTTACGACCCGCATTTTCGTGTGGACGATGAGGTATATAAGGTCTTAAATCTAACAAGAAATGATAGGAAAATGTAAGGCGATAGCACACGGCAGCACGGCTCTGGACTATATCTTCAGAGAGGGCAAGCTCGGCTATCGGCTTGCCTTCCACAATCTTTGCAGCAGGGAGCCAAAGACAATCTATGAGGAAATGAAAGTGGTCAGTGACTACAACAGCCGTTGCAGGAACAAGTTTCTCCGCATTGAAATCGGTATCGCACCACAAGACGAAAGAAAGCTACCTGTGTCAGAACTTATGCGGATAGCCCATTTGTTTGCCAAACGAATAGGACTTGACAACCACCAATGGGTGGCAGTAACGCACAAGGACACCGACAATAGGCATATTCACATCATCGCCAACCGCATCAGTCTGTATGGAGAAGTCTATGATACCACCTTTGTGAGCAATAGGGCTGTAAGGGTGGCAGAGGAAATCAGCAGGGAGAAAAACTTGACTATCGCAAAGGAGGTCAAGGCGAAAAAGCAGCATCAGGAGCCAAAAGCCAATCCAATAAGAGAGCAGACAAAACAGCAAGTACAACAAATCTGCTATGCCCTGCTTGACAAGTACAAAGGTATGGGTATTACTGGGCATTCCATGTTCCTTTACGATTTGAACAAGAACGGTATCGCAATAGAGCGCATGAAGAACAAGCAGGACAAGGTCTATGGTTTGAAGTTCTCATACGCAGGGCAATCCTTCAAGGCTTCCGAAATCGGCAGGGAGTTCGGCTACCATTCCTTGCAGAAGAACTTTGAAACAACCAACAAGGAAGAATCAAGGAAACCACATCTAACAGTACAAGAGCCTACAGAAAAGAAAGAACAATCTGATACAGGCTACCAACTTGTATCTCCAAGCCGCTCCTCTATCTCACGAGACAATGATACCTCACAAGTGCAGAATCCCATTGGTGCAGTGGCAGACACCATCGTTAGTGCAGCCGATGAAGCGGTGGAAGGGTTAGGCGATTTAATTACACCAAGTACACAAGGCAATGACTTAACCGAAGCTGCATGGCAGCGCAAACTCAGATACCAAGCTAACAGAAAGAAGAAACGTGGAAGGGGAATATAGCGCATAGCATACAAAAAGTGCATAATAAAGAATATCTCATCAAAAACGCTTGCTATTCGGTAACAAAGTATTATCTTTGCAAACAGAATAACAAGCGTTCTTTGTTAGGCAGAAAACAGCGAAGCCAAGTAGTTCGCTCGTTTCTAAATCGTTACCTATTTAGTTATACTAACAATGTAACTTCTTTATTTTCAATTAGATACATTTTGATAGCTGTCTTGAGGTGCAAGAGCAATGCTTTTGAAGGGTAAAAGCATGACAGTAGGCGTGAAAGTGCAATTTTGGGGGATGAAAAGAGCTTTTTTCCGTGCTGGAAAATCCTATTTTACAGAAAACTCGTGTTAAATAAATTTACTTGTTGGACATCGTCCAATGACCCATTTCAGGGTGCGCAAAAGCTGTGAAGAATGAAATGAAAACAGATTTATCCCAACTGCAATTTTAAGCTTTGGCATAGTTTGGAGAACTGTGGATTCTCCTTTTTGAGCATTTCAAAGATTTCGCGTTTCGAGTAAATCTTGGTCACTTCCTGGGCTTCAGCAAGGCGCAGGTTGATGTTGAGTTGCGCGTTTTTCAGCAGTGTGCGCATCTCTGCCAAGATGTTTTCCTTGTCATCTTGCAGCTGTTTGAGCAGAATGTCGTTGTCGATGACCACTTCTATGTTCGGGAAGTTGGTGATACGGGGCGTCAAGTTCTTCATGCGTTGCGCCAAACCTATCTTCTCTTGGGGCATTCGGTTGCACATCACCTTCCACTGTATCATCAGTTCTTGCTCGCTGAAGGCCGTGTTTTGTGCGGTTACTTTCTGTTCGGGTTTAGTTTGGTAAGATGGTTTTTTGCCGCCGTTACGCAGGTCGTTGAAGCTCATTCCTATGTCCGAGAGTGTCAGTCGCGGCCTTTGAGCGGCTGACTTACTTGTTGCAGCCGGTGTTGAAGTCGATGGTTGTTGTGCTGTTGTGATGGGGGTGTGGCGGGCATTTGCTGGAGACACCTTGCCTGTCTCTGAGCTCGCCACATGTTGATTGGTCTCGCCGCCCATCGCGGGAGCCAACTTTTTGAACAAGGGTTTTAAGCGTTTGGGGCTGCGCCCCGCCCCGTCGGAAGCGTCATCCGCCTGTGTCGCTTGCGCCACTTCGATGAGCGTGAGCTCCACCAACAGGCGTTTGTTGCTGCTCTGGCGGTAGTTCACGTCGCAGCGGTTCAGTATTTTCAACGCTTGGTATAAGAATTTGGTCGGGCATTTCTGCGCCTGTTGCTGGTATTTCTGTCGTTGTTGCTCGCTCACCTCCAGCAAAGGCAGTGTCTGCGCGTCCTTCGCCATGAGCACGTTGCGTATGTGCGAGGCCAGTCCGTTGGTGAGATGTCCGCCGTCGAAGCCTCTTGCGAGAATGGAGTTGAGCAGCACCATCACGTCGCTCACCTTGTTCTCGAGGCACAAGTCCACCATCTTGAAATAATTGTCTGCGTCCAGCACGTTGAGGTCTTGCAGCACTTTGTCGTACGTGATGTTGCCTTGGCAGAAGCTGGCAGCCTGATCGAAGACCGACAAGGCGTCGCGCATGCCGCCGTCAGCCTTCTCTGCGATGATGTTCAGGGCAGCGTCTTCGTAGGTGATGCCCTCTTGTTGAGCCACGTTTTTCAAGTGGTTGATGATGTCTGCAGTAGCCATCCGCTCGAAATCATATATCTGACAACGCGAGAGGATGGTAGGCAAAATCTTGTGTTTCTCGGTCGTTGCCAGGATGAAAATGACGTGTGCGGGCGGCTCTTCCAGCGTTTTGAGAAAGGCGTTGAAGGCCGATGTGGAGAGCATGTGCACCTCGTCGATGATGAATACCTTGTACTTGCCTACCTGTGGCGGTATGCGTGTTTGATCCATCAGCGACTTGATGTTCTCCACCGAGTTGTTGCTGGCGGCGTCAAGTTCAAAGATGTTGTACGACCTTTGCTCGTTGAAGGCCTGACAGCTCTCGCACTCGTTGCAGGCTTCACCATCTGCTGTGGGGTTCAGGCAGTTGATGGCTTTGGCAAAGATGCGTGCGCAGGTGGTCTTGCCGACACCGCGCGGGCCGCAGAACAGGTAGGCGTGAGCCAGCTTCCCGCTCTTTACGGCGTTTTTAAGGGTTGTGATAAGCGCGGATTGGCCAACGACAGCGTCAAAGGTCATCGGCCGGTATTTGCGCGCTGAAACAATGTAATCTTTCATTGTAGATGAATTTGTTTTGCAAAGATAGCAAAAAGATTAGACTTCCTTGGACTGCCCTGTTTGATTATTTGTTAATAAGATGAAATTATGACAGGTGCATTTTTCGTTTTCAATTATAATGTTTATTTTTGCAATCATTAAATCCTACCACTCTTGAAACGTGTCAATGTCATACTGAGCTTCGTCAATCACTATAAATACCTTATCGTGATTGTTGGCGGATTCCTTATTGTTGGAGTCCTTGATGAGAACAGTTTCATGAAACGTGTCCAACTGGAATGGCAAATCAGTGATTTGAAAGAAGATATCAACAAGTATAAATCGCTGAATGAAATCAACACGAAGAAGCTAAGAGAACTAAAGCGTAACCCCAGCGCCATCAAGAAGATAGCCCGAGAGAACTATTTCATGAAGGCCGATGATGAAGACATTTTCGTTTTGAGTGATGACCCTAAAACAGAACAACCACAATCGACAAATGAAACAACTCAATAAACTGCAGACCCTGATATTCCTTACCGGTGGGACTATGATGGTGGTTGGTGCCGGATGCTTCGCCCTGATGTGGCAGCAGAAAATCGCTTGTTGGATTTATCTTGCGGGCGCTTTGATGTTTGGCGTTATGCAGATGATGCAGGAATACCAAGGCAATAACTTCATCGTGAAGCGGCTGAAACGCATCATGAGCTTAGCCGACATCTTCTTCATCCTGTCTGGTTTCCTGATGGTGGACATGGTCTATCGCTTTCTGCAATCGGCCTTTGACAACTACCTGACGTACTATAACACCATTTATAACAAGTGGGTGGTTCTGCTGCTCATTGCGGCCATCCTGGAAATGTACACCATGCACCGCATTGAACATGAGTTGTCAAAAGAGGAATAGATGAGGCTCTGTATTCCAAAAAAATGCTAAAAGGAGCCTGTAAACAAATTAAATAGCATTAAATAATTTTGTTCACAGACAATACATATTATCTTTGCAGAAGATGGGCGGTGCCTCAGCAATTTCAAACAAGCTTGATTGCTTTCGGCTTGCGCCATCTTTGCAGAAGATGGGCGGTTAGGATTGTGTGTGAATGAGATTTCCCAGAGAATGCTGACAAGGTGCCCTGAAAGAAACAGAACAAGAATACGTATATGAATAAGATATTATACCTGCTTATTTCTCTTGTGGCGTTCACGTCATGTGCGAACAGCTATCATGTGCAAGGGTCATCCAACGTGACCGATTTGGATGGCAGAATGTTGTACCTCAAGGTGCTGCAAGATAACGATTTCAAAAAGATCGACTCCAGTGAAGTGGTACATGGGCAGTTTCAGTTCGCAGGAACATTGGACTCGGCTCGCATGGCCAACATCTTCATGGATGACAGGAGCGTGCTTACCTTCGTGTTGGAAGAGGGGGACATCAATATCAAAATCAACAACACCCAGCAGATTGTGAGCGGCACACCCTTGAATGACAAGCTGTTTAAGTTCTTCAATGAGTACAATCAGTTGAAGAGTCAGCAGGCCGAACTGGTGCATCGACATGACCAAGCCATCATGAATGGAAGCAACATGGATATGGTTAACGCGCAGCTCAATGCTGAAGCAGAAAGATTAAGTCAGCGGGAAGACCATCTGGTTACTACCTTCGTGACAGATAATTTCGATAATGTGTTGGGGCCAGGCGTGTTCTTCATGATGACTATCGGTAATCAATATCCCGAGCTGACCCCATGGATTGAGGACATCATGAGCAAGGCTACCAACCAATTCAAGAACAATCCGTACGTTAAAGATTACTATCAAAAGGCGCAGGAGAACGAACAAATCATGAATGGTTTGAAGGATGTGCCTGCTGCAGCCAGTCAATCGGTACCGAATGCACAGCAGCTTCCACCTCCGGCATCACCTGCTGATTTGGCGAAGCCTTCGGAAAAGACAGAGTAGAAACAAACCATAACCATGACAATAGCAATATACGGTGGAACAATCGTGAATGAAGGTAGGGCTTTCGAAGGCTCTGTGCTGATTAAAGATGACCGTATCACTGAAATCATTGAAGGAAAAAATGCTCCCTGTGGCCACTACGATAAGCATGTAGATGCCACAGGGTGTTTCGTATTACCAGGCATCATCGACGAACATGTGCACTTTCGTGAACCGGGATTGACGGCAAAAGCCGACATTGACAGTGAGAGCCGGGCAGCGGCTTACGGTGGTGTCACGTCTTTTTTCGACATGCCCAACACGGTTCCCCAAACCACTTCGCTGGAAACTTTGCAGGCTAAACACGAGTTGGGACGGCAGCATAGCCACGTCAATTATACCTTTATCTTCGGTGCGACCAATCAGAATGCCGACCTCATTCCAACACTCAACCCCCATCAAGTGCCGGCCATCAAGCTGTTCATGGGTGCCAGTACTGGCAATATGTTGGTAGACAGACGGGAAACATTGGAGCAAATCTTCCGTACTTGTCCATTCCCCATCATTGCACATTGCGAGGATTCAACGCTCATCAACGCCAACATGCAGGCCTACAAACAGCGGTTGGGGGAGCAGGTGGATATCTCTTTGCATCCCTTCATACGCAGTGAGGCAGCATGTTACAAGTCGGCTGCCTTGGCAGTGACATTGGCCAAAAAGTATGGAACACGCTTGCATGTGGCTCATCTCACCACTGCGAAGGAACTAACGTTCTTTGGTAGCGATGACAACATCACCGCCGAAGCCGTGATACCGCATTTGATGTTCTATGATGATGATTATAAAACCCTGAAAAGTCTAATCAAATGCAACCCTGCCATCAAGACAAAAGCCGACCGTGAGGCACTAAGAAGGGCGCTCACCACAGGAGAAATTCATACCGTAGCGACCGATCACGCACCGCATTTGCTGCCCGATAAGCAGGGAGGAGCATGCACTGCCGCTTCTGGCATGCCCATGGTACAATTCTCTTTGCCCACGATGTTGGAGTTGGTAGATGCAGGCGTGCTCACTATTGAGCGTTTGGTCACGTTGATGTGTCATCATCCAGCCCTGTTGTTCGACGTGAACGAACGGGGTTTCTTGCGCGAAAATTACAAAGCCGACATCACCATCGTCAAGCCAAACACGCCTTGGACGGTGACCGAATCCGTGATTCAGAGCAAGTGTAAGTGGAGTCCAATGACGGGACACACCTATCAATGGAAGGTTATGCAGACCTTCTGCAATGGTCATCTGGTCTATGATGATGGCGTGTTTGACGAGGATTATCGGGGTGAGGCCCTGTGTTTCCGACGATAACTTTCGTCCGCAGTCCACTCACTCAATAGCTTATCTGTTGCCACATCGACCCTATGATTGCAAGAATATTCATCTTTCTTCTCTTTCTCATTATCCTTCCGGATGTGTATCTTGACCTGCATTACCTGCGGAAGAAGAAAAAATACACCTGGTGGAAGCGTCTTTTATGGTGGCTTCCCGCTCTCTTGATGCTGGCTTACACCATCAAGATGGCCATCGAACCTAACTTCATCCCCGACAATCCGGCTTGGATTGACAACTATCTGTTGCTGCTTTGCCTGCTCATTGTGCCAAAAGCGATGTTTTCCATCTGTTCGGTTATCGGACTGTTCTTTTGCCGATTGCGCAAAACACGTCGCAACTGGGGCAACCTGGTGGGGCTCGTTCTGAGTTTGTTGCTCATCTATATTTTTGTTTATGGGTCTACCTTCGGCTTCAGAAAGCTGAAAGTGAAACATGTAGAGGTCACCTTCAAGGATCTGCCCGCATCGTTTGACGGCTATCGCATCGTGCATTGGTCCGATGCGCATGTGGGGAGTTATCTCAAATCACGCCGCCCTATCTTGGAACGAGCCGTTGACAGTATTCAGGCACAGCAAGCCGACATGGTGGTCTTCACGGGTGACTTGCAAAACATTCAACCCTCAGAACTCTATCCGTTTGTCGGACTTTTCAAATCCATTAAGGCGAAAGATGGCGTTTATTCCGTTCTGGGAAACCATGATTACAGTGGATATATCCATGCCGATGCCGCCGTCAAGGTGGCCAATGAGCGTGAAACCATTTCTCGTCAGCGGCAATGTGGATGGACTGTCTTGCTGAATGAGAATCGTTCCATCTACAGAGGTCGCGATTCCATCGTCATCGCTGGTGAGGAGAACGATGGACTTCCACCGCATCCGGCACGTGGCAACATCCACCAAACCTTGCGTGGTGTGGGCGATGATGCCTTTGTTGTGATGCTTCAGCACGATCCATCGGCATGGCGACGGCACATCCTACCCGAGTCGAAAGCACAACTCACGCTCAGCGGACACACCCATGGCGGACAGATAAGCGTGTTGGGCATCCGCCCCTCCAAGTTCAAGTATGCCGAAGACTGGGGGCTTTACCATGAGGGAAACCGTTTCCTTTATGTGACAGCCGGACTGGGTGGACTTATTCCTTTTCGCTTTGGTGTGCCGGCAGAAATTGTAGTCGTCACCCTGCATCGACAGAAATAATCAGAAAAAACATGACGTATGAAGTATTTGTACCGCATCTATCAATTGTTCATCGCAGCACCCATCATCGCTGTCTTCACCCTGCTCACGGCATTGGTCGTCACCATTGGGTGCACGCTTGGTGACGGACATTTCTGGGGTTATTATCCTGGACGATGGTGGGGGCAGCTGGTTGTTCGTGTGCTGCTGTTGCCCGTGAAGGTAGAAGGACGTGAACATCTGGAGCCGAAACGTTCTTATGTCTTCGTTAGCAACCATCAAGGAGCTTTCGACATCTTCCTGATTTATGGATTCTTAGGGCGCAATTTCAAGTGGATGATGAAGCATCAGCTGCGCAAGATGCCCTTCATCGGACGCGCTTGTGCAGCGGCACACCATATTTTTGTGGACAAACGCAGTCCCAGTAAGGTCAAAGAAACCTATGACAAGGCACACGAGACGCTGCAAGATGGCATGTCGCTTGTGGTTTTCCCAGAGGGTTCGCGCACGTTCACGGGTCACATGGCTACTTTTAAGCGGGGGGCTTTCATGCTGGCCAACGACCTTCAACTGCCCGTTGTGCCATTGACCATCAACGGATCTTTCAATGTCATGCCTCGCATGCGTGATATGAAATGGGTATCCTGGCACCCCTTGCAACTGACCATTCACGAACCTATCGCGCCAAAGGCATGTGATGCCGGGCATATCAGTCAGACCATCGATGAGAGCTATCAAGCCATCATGAGTGCCTTGGTTCCCGAATATCAGGGTTTTGTCGAGAATCCTGATCAGTAAACTGCATGCGCGACAACAGCTGTCGACTGTAAAAATGCCGTGAAATGTTTTTGCATATCTCACTAATTCCACTACCTTTGCATAAGACAGGCATCGCCTCCGCAATTGCAAGCCAGCTTGATTGCGTTCGGTTCGCACTCATTTTTCACCACTTCTTGAACCCATAAAATAACAAAACTATGAACAAAACCGACAGCATCGTCATCATTCCGACGTACAATGAGAAAGAGAACATGGAGAAAATCATCCGTGCCGTCTTCGCGTTGGACAAGTGTTTTCATATTCTGGTCATCGATGACGGCAGTCCGGACGGCACCGCAGCCATCGTTCATAGGCTGATGCAAGCCGAGTTCGCCGACCGATTGTTTATCATCGAACGATCGGGTAAGCTGGGGTTGGGCACGGCTTACATCACTGGATTCAAGTGGGCACTGCAACATCAATATGACTACATCTTCGAGATGGATGCCGACTTCAGTCACGACCCCAATGACCTTCCGCGCCTGTACGCCGCCTGTCACGACGAGGGATACGACCTTTCCATTGGCTCACGCTACGTCAGTGGTGTTAATGTAGTGAACTGGCCCATCGGAAGAGTGCTGATGAGCTACTTCGCCTCCAAGTACGTCCGGTTGATGACGGGCTTCAACGTGCATGATACAACGGCCGGATTCAAGTGCTACAAACGCCGTGTTCTTGAAACAATCCCATTGGATGAGGTTCGTTTCAAGGGCTATGGCTTCCAGATTGAGATGAAATACACCGCCTACAAAATAGGGTTCAAAATAAAAGAGGTGCCGGTGGTCTTCGTCAATCGTCGTGAGGGCGTGAGCAAAATGAGTGGTGGTATCTTTGGCGAGGCCTTTTTTGGCGTGATGCGTTTGCGCTTGGATGGCTGGTTGCGCAAATATCCACCCATGCCCATGGATTGAGCTGACTCGCATGATGGTAACCTGTTGGTTTACAGCTCGATGCAGATCATGAATGAATAGCATTGACTTTGGTCACCAAAAGCATTGACTTTGCCCCCCAATCTCATTGACTTTGAGGTCCAAAGTCAATGGGATTGGAAGGCGAGTGCATGGTCAATGGAAAGTTGCTGCATTTTTTTTCAAATTAAATTTACCCATCGTTTTCTTTGGTTGCAACCTACAAATACACTATCTTTGAACAGAAATAAATTTGATTAAGCAAAAGTCCATGCAACCAGGATTTTGGCAAGAGATTGAACACTTGTACCAGAAGTTTCAGCAACTTGGTATCAGTGAAGCGGTAGACTATGAGAAGTACTACCTCTATTCGTTGATTGCCCACTCTACAGCGATTGAGGGTTCAACACTCACCGAAACGGAGGCGCAGCTGCTTTTCGATGAGGGATTGACTGCGAAAGGCAAACCTTTGGTGCATCATTTGATGAACGAAGACCTGAAGAAGGCGTATGAGCTTGCCAAAGCAGAAGCCAAAAGCCGTGTGCCTGTAGACGCTTCGTTCTTGCAAAAGCTGAATGCGACATTGATGCGTACGACAGGCAGTGTTTATCATGTGATGGGAGGCTCTTTCGATGCATCCAAAGGTGAGTTCCGCTTGTGTGGCGTTACGGCTGGAATGGGTGGGCGTTCTTATATGAGTTATCAGAAAGTGCCTGCCAAAGTGAACGAGCTTTGCGCTTTGTTGCAAGAAAAGCAGAAGAAAACGGTTACATTTCGGGAACAATACGAGTTAAGTTTCAATGCCCATTTTAACTTAGCGACCATTCATCCGTGGGTTGATGGAAATGGAAGAACAGCACGCCTGTTGATGAATTACATTCAGTTTTGCTACAACCTTTTTCCAACTAAGATATTCAAGGAAGATAGAGAAGCATATATTTCGGCCTTGCGGCAGTCACGGGAGGAAGATGTAAATCAGCCGTTCCTCGACTTTATGGCTGGGCAGTTAAAGAAATCGCTCTCATTGGAGATTGAGCGGTTCAATGCTTCGCAGAATATCAGTTATAGTTTTCTGTTTTAATTGTTGCTCTTATCAGTGGCAACCGCTGTTGTAATAACGAAGTTGCAGCTACTGGTTGGATATAACCCATGCTTTTGTCCATTATTCCAGCTTATTTCATTACCTTTGTATGCTCAACGCATTTGCGATGAATATACAAGACATTCAACAACTGTATGGAGCGTCGCCACAGGCCGGAGCGCTCCGGAAGGCACTGGAAGACAAGTCGGTGAAGACCGTTTTCCTGCAGGGGCTCATGGCTTCTGCCGCCCCCATGCTGTTCGCCGGAATGGCCAGGCAGCTGTCCAAAACCATTCTTTTCATTCTTCAGGATGCCGATGAGGCTGGCTATTTCTATCACGACCTGACGCAGACGCTTGGCAATCAGCAGGTGCTGTATTTCCCATCGTCATACCGTAGGGCCGTGAAGTATGGGCAACGGGATGCCGCCAACGAGATATTGCGCACCGAGGTGTTGTCCAAGCTGGCGGCGGGCAAGCCCCTTTACATCGTCGCCTCACCCGAATCGCTGTGCGAACTGGTGGTGTCAAAGCAAAAACTGGACGAGGGTACCATCAAGCTGAACGTGGGACAGACAGTCGACCCCATGCAACTGAAAAAAAACTTGCTGACATTTGGGTTTCAAGAGGTGGACTATGTGTACGAACCTGGGCAGTTTGCCGTGCGCGGAAGCATTGTAGACGTCTATTCATTCAGTAGTGAATGGCCTTTGCGAATCGACTTCTTTGGAGATGAGATAGATACTATTCGCACCTTTGACGTACAAGACCAGCTGTCTAAGGACAAGCAAACGGCAATAGAAATTGTACCCCAACTGGCCAATGCGGATAGTGATAAGGTGTCGTTCCTGCACTTCTTGCCCGCCAACGCGCTGTTGGTGATGAAAGATTTCACCTACGTTCATGACACTATCGACCGCGTTTACAATGAAGGTTTCGCATCGCAGGTGGTTCAAGAGCGCATGGAAGGAGCCACAGAGGTGGAGCAGCAGGAGATTATTCGCACGCTGCGAAGAGAACAGCAACTGATTACGGCACGACAATTCGCACACGATGTGGCTGGCTTTCAATGTATCCAGTTCGGGACGCAGCCATCCATTGCGCCACAGGCCACCATCACCTTCAGCATCACGCCGCAACCCTTGTTTCATAAGAATTTTGACTTACTGCGCAAAACTTTTGAAGACTATGCGCTCCAAGGGTATGTTTTGTACATCTTTGCCGATAGCAAGAAGCAGGTGGAGCGTCTTCGCGAGATTCTGGAAGCCACATCCGATGCTGCCCTGCGTGACGACAATGGCGCCCCAAGAGCATCATCGCGGCTCCAAGAACCGCTCTCCTTGAAGGGCACGGGCGATGCCTCGCTGCACGAAGGGTTTGTAGATAACAACCTGAAGATATGCTGTTTCACTGATCACCAGATATTTGAACGCTTCCATAAGTACAACCTCAAGTCGGACAAGGCGCGGGCTGGCAAGATGGCACTCACGCTCAAGGAGCTTCAGGAGATGCAGCCGGGCGACTTCATCGTGCATGTTGACTTTGGTATTGGTAAGTTTGGAGGTTTGGTGAGAGTTCCTACAGGCAATACGTATCAAGAGATGATTCGCATCATCTATCAGCGCAATGACATCGTAGACGTGTCCATCCACTCGCTGTACAAAATCTCCAAGTATCGTCGTAGCGACACTGGCGAACCTCCTCGCTTGTCTACATTGGGAACGGGTGCGTGGGAACGGCTCAAAGAGAAGGCGAAGAAGCGCATCAAGGACATCGCGCGCGACCTCATCAAGCTCTACGCTAAGCGTCGACATGAAAAGGGTTTTTCGTTTAGTGCGGATACCTTTATGCAACAAGAATTGGAAGCCAGCTTCTTATACGAGGAAACTCCAGACCAAGTGAAGGCAACGGCAGAGGTGAAAGGCGACATGGAGAAAGCACGTCCCATGGACCGTTTGGTGTGTGGCGACGTAGGGTTTGGCAAGACAGAGGTTGCCATTCGTGCGGCGTTCAAGGCAGCTTGCGACTCCAAGCAGGTGGCAGTGCTGGTGCCAACCACGGTGCTTGCTTTCCAACACTATAAGACTTTCAAGGAACGATTACAGGGCATGCCCGTGAATGTGGACTATCTTTCCCGTGCTCGAACGGCGAAACAGTCTCATCGGGTGTTGGAGGATTTGGCGGCAGGGCGCATCGACATCATCATCGGAACGCATAAGTTGTTGGGCAAGTCGGTGAAGTGGCACGATTTAGGTCTGCTCATCATCGATGAAGAACAGAAGTTCGGAGTGTCCACAAAGGAGAAACTTCGCAAGCTGAAGACCAACGTTGACACGCTTACCATGTCGGCAACGCCCATTCCTCGCACCCTGCAATTCTCGTTAATGGGTGCGCGCGACATGAGTATTATGCGCACGCCGCCTCCCAATCGCTATCCCATTCACACGGAGATAGGTACGTTTGGACACGAAATCATCACCGATGCCATCAACTTTGAGATGAGCCGAAACGGACAAGTGTATTTTGTGAACGACCGCATCTCTACGCTGTCCGAGATTGAGAAGATGATTCTAAAATATGTACCCGATTGCCGCGTGGCGATTGGGCATGGACAGATGCCGCCCGAACAGTTGGAGAATATCTTGATAGATTTCATGAATCATGATTACGATGTGTTGCTCTCAACCTCTATTATCGAGAATGGTATTGACATCAGTAATGCCAATACCATCATCATCAACAATGCTCATCGCGTCGGATTGTCAGACCTTCATCAAATGAGGGGACGTGTGGGGCGAAGCAATCGCAAAGCCTTTTGCTACCTGTTGGCACCTCCTAAATCGGTTCTTACGCCCGAAGCGCGCCGACGACTCGAAGCTTTGGAAACGTTTTCTGAATTGGGTAGCGGGTTCAACATCGCCATGCAAGACTTGGATATTCGTGGGGCAGGAAATCTGTTAGGAGCAGAACAGAGCGGTTTCATGGAGGATTTGGGGTACGAAACGTATCAAAAAATCCTCTCACAAGCAGTTACCGAATTGCGTAATGACGAGTTCAGCGATCTGTACGAAGAATCTATTGCACGTGGAGAAGTGGTATCGGGAGCCGATTTCGTGGATGATTGTGCCGTGGAGAGTGATTTGGAAATGTATTTCCCCGATAGTTATGTGCCGGGAAGCAGTGAGCGCATGTTGTTGTATCGCGAGTTGGATAGTATTGAAGATGATAACGAACTGGCGGCCTATCGGCAGCGGTTGATCGATCGTTTTGGTCCCATTCCCCACGAAGGAGAAGAACTCATGAATGTTGTTGCCTTGCGCCGCGTGGGCAAACGCTTGGGATGTGAGAAGCTTATGCTAAAACAAGGCAGAATGATTTTGCAGTTTGTCAGCAATCCCATGAGTGCATATTACAAGAGCAAGGCGTTTGATAGCGTGCTCAACTACATTGCCCAGCATGCCCGTCGCTGCGACTTAAAGGAGGTGAAGGGCAGGCGAATGCTGCATGTGAGCAACGTTTCGAGTGTTGAAGAGGGCGTGAAGATACTTAGAGAGATAGAGGGCAGCGCATCTATGTGATAGATGAATGCTCCTTACAATTGTTCAGAAAAGTATTTCCACAAAGGAGCTATCATCAGTGCCTGCATGAAATCGCCATTCTTGAGCATTTCGAAGACTTTGGTTTTAGGCAGTAACTGAAACTCGATGTCTTCGGTCTTGTCCAAGTGTTGGCTGCTGATTGGTTCTACACCCTTTGCTAAAAAGCAGTGGCAAAGGTTGTTCATGGTGCTGGGATTGGGAGAGATGGTCATGAGTTTGCTCCATGTTCCTCCACCAAAGCCTGTCTCTTCTTGCAGTTCTCGCTTGGCAGCGTTGAGCGGTTCTTCGTCTTTTTCTATCACGCCAGCACAAATTTCATTCGACACAATGCCCAATCCGTGTCGCCATTGGCGTTCAATAATCAAGTTTCCCTCGCTGTCTTCTGCTATAACATTTACCCAATCGGGATATTCCAGCACATAGTATTCGTCATGAATAATGCCGTTTGGCAGTTTTACCTCGTCTCGACGAGCCGTGAGCCACGGTCGCTTGATGATGTAATCAGACTTTAATGTTTTCCATTTCTCAATAGACATGATTTGATGTGTTTTGATGATTTGATGGCTCTTTCGCCAAACTTAGTCCCACGACATAGCCCATTGTCCATGCCGCTTGTAGGTTAAATCCCCCCGTGATGCCGTCGACATCAACCACTTCGCCTGCAAAAAACAAATTTGGACATGCCTTGCTCTCTAACGTAGTAAGGTTGATGCTCTTCAAACTGATACCGCCACAGGTAACAAACTCTTCTTTCCAAGTACCTTTTCCTGCTACGGTGTATGTGTCGTTGGTGAGAGTTTCAGTCAACTTATGGATACTTTTGCTTCCCAACTCATTCCACTTTTGCTGAACGGAGAATCCTGCTCGCTCAATCAAATAGTTCCACAAGCGTGCGGACAACATGTAAGGGCGGACGGAGCTCAGTTGCTTTTGTGCATTCGCCATGGCGGTTTGACGTAGCGTGTCTGCAACAATTTGAGTGTTGGTGGTGTGAATCCAGTTTACTGAAACATGAAACTGATAGTCGCATTCGTTGAGTATTCGGGCGGCATAAGCCGACAATTTGAGCGTTGATGGTCCGCTCAATCCCCAATGCGTGATAAGTAGTGTGCCTTCACTTCGCAGTTTTGTGCCGGGAATGGATAGATAGACGGGGGCTACACAGGTTCCCATTAGTTCTGTAAGGCGTTGCTCTTTAATGCTGAATGTAAACAGTGAAGCACATGGCGGTTCTATTTTGTGTCCAATGTCCGACAGATATTGCAGTTGTTCCGCATGCGGTGAGCCTCCTGCCGTGATAGCTACACGGTTAAAAACCAATGGCTCTTGCCGTGCGAAATACAACTTGATGTCTCCATTTTCCAATGGAGTAATCTTCTTTACACAATGCTCTGTATAGATGTTCACGCCCCATTGATGCGCCAATCCCACCAAGCAATCGATGACAGATTGTGATGTTTGTGATTGTGGAAACACGCATTGGTCAGCCTGTGTGGTGAGTTTAACCCCATTATCCTCAAACCATTGATAAGCATCTTGATAGCTAAAGACCTTAAACAAGCGTTTCATGAGTTTGTCACCACGTGGATATGCCTGCTTCAAGTCGGTTACTTGTGCGAACGAGTTTGTGATGTTGCAACGCCCACCACCTGTCACAGCCACTTTCGCCAACACCTTTTTCCCTTTCTCAAAGATGCAGACGTTGGCATTCGGCATTTGTCTTTTGGCGGTGATGGCAGCCATGAAGCCAGCTGCCCCACCACCAATAACGGCAATACTGAGCATGTTTATTCGCACTTATAGGTCGTCTTCAATGGCTGTACTCTTAGCGTATGCCGTACTTTTCGCCTCAAAGAAGTCGGTCTTTACCATGTTCGGGTCAGAATATTGCGCTACCCATTTCATGTCTTCGGGTTCTTTTTGATTGTCCTCATACAGATAATCAAAGCCCAAGCTGTGCCAACGCAGGTTGCCCAGATAATGAATGTAGTCTGTCACCATTTGCGCATTGAGTCCTTGAATGTCGTTTCCAATCACATATTGTCCCCATGCAATCTCCTGACGAACGCCCTCTCGCATCATCTCTTCGTACACTTTCACCTTTTCGGGCGTAAACATTTCGGGCTCTTCTTTTTTCAATTCTTTGATAATGTTTCTGAACAACCACAGGTGAGTGTTCTCGTCACGGTTGATGTAGCGTATCTCTTGTGCCGATCCAGACATCTTTCCGTTGCGACTGAGATTGTAGAAAAACATAAAACCACTGTAAAAGTAGATGCCTTCCAAGATGAAATTAGCAATACAGGTCTTCATCAGTGCATACAAATCTTGCTTTTCATGAAACTCATTATAGCAATTGCCGATGAAGGTGTTGCGCCTTAACAGATGCTCATCTGTCTTCCATTGATACAGAATGTCATTGCGTTGCTCGGGGCTGCATATCGTGTCGAGCATGTAACTGTAACTCTGACTGTGCACACACTCTTGAAAAGCCTGTATGTGCAGGCATAGGTTTACCTCGTTGGCTGTGATGTATTCGCACAGTGAAGGCAGGTTGTTGCTTTGCAGGGAATCGAGAAAAACGAGGAAACTCAATATCTTGTCGTAGGCAGTGCGCTCGGCTTTGTCCAGTCGTGGATAGTCTTTTGTGTCTTGGGTGAGGTTGATTTCTTCTGGAATCCAAAAGTTGTTCATCGCCTGCCTGTACCAGTCGCTTGCCCATTGGTATTTCATGTTGTTGAAATCATTGAGGTTGGTGGTGTTTCCCCCAATCATCCTTCTCAATCGTAGGTCTGTATCTCCGTTTGGATTAAATAGCGAATTGCGCTTTAATTGTGTCATGTTTTTATTAGTTTATGAGTTTTTTAGTTTTTTAGTTTATGAGTTTTGGCTTGCTTTTTACCTCACCAATTGTCATCACATCAATCTTTTTCGGCCTTATGAGGCGCAGCTTTCACACTCTTCCACCTCTAACGATTTGCTTCGGATATAGTAGATGGTTTTCACACCGCAGTGCCATGCCAAGGTGTACAGTCCCAACAGTTGCCGCATGGTATAATTATTGGTGATGTATAGGTTGACACTTTGTGCTTGGTCAATATGCTTCTGTCTTATTCCTGCGGCTCTCATGCTCCACGATTGGTCTATCAGGTATGCGCTTTTGTATACCCAATAGGTTTTATCTGATAGGCTTGGAGCTACTCGGGGCAACATGGCACCTTTCTTTTCTTCCAAGAAGAACCGTTTCATTACAGGGTCTACGCCTGCCGTGGTGGCTGCGATGATGCTTGTGCTGCTGGTTGGTGCGATGGCTAAGAGGTAGGCGTTGCGCATGCCCTGCTGACTTACTTTCTTGGCAAGTGCTTTCCATTGGGGCGATGTATATTGTCGCTTGGTGAAGTATTCGCCTGTTTGCCAGTCGCTACCTTCAAAGTATTTGTAGCTTCCCTTTTGTTTTGCAATGTCCGAACTGGCTTCAATAGCCAGACGATTGATGCGCTCAAACACTTTGTCTACGAACGACAGATGCTCTTCGCTTTCCCATTTGATGCCCCTTATGGCCAGTGCATGATGATAACCACTCACGCCCAAGCCGATGCTTCGATAGGTGCGGTTGGTGATTTTTGCGAAAGGAAGAGGGTAAAAGTTCAAGTCTATCACATTATCCAAGGCTCTTACCACGCTTGATACCACCTCTCTCATCTCTGTTTCGTCTTCCAGTTTTAGGTGTCCCAACGACAAGCTGGCAAGGTTGCACACCACGAAGTCGCCCGGTTTCACGGTCCTTACCACTACGGTGTCGCCCTCTTCGGTGCGTATCTCGTTAGACACTTCCTCTATCTGCGACATGTTTTGTGCTATCTCCGTGCAGAGGTTAGAGCAGTAAATGATGCCTTTGTGGTGGTTGGGGTTGGCCCTGTTCACCGTGTCTCTGTTAAAGGTGAAGGGAGTACCCGTCTCCACAGCCGATTTAAGGATAAGTCTGACAATCTCTTTTATAGACATAACTCTTCGTGAAATGTTGCTGTCATGCACGCAATCCCAATAGCGTTTCTCCCATTCCTCACCATAATAGTCTTCCAAGTTATACCCTTTAGCGGTCATCACCTCATTGGGACAGAACATATACCAGTCTTGGTTGAGGTTTTCTTCTGCCATTTTCCAAAACAAGTCGGGGTAACAGATGGCGGGAAAGATGTCGTGTGCCTTCATCCTGTCATCGCCATTGTTGGTGCGAAGTTGTAGGAATTCGGGTAAATCCTTATGCCATACATCCAGATATACAGCCACCGCACCCTGTCTAACGCCTAACTGATCGACGGCAACGGCCGTGTCGTTTACCAGTTTCATCCAGCGAATAACGCCACCGGCAGCACCCTTAAAGCCTCTTATCCTGCCGCCTGCAGCGCGCACCTTACCAAAGTAGAGTCCCATGCCACCGCCAAACTTGCTCACTTGCGCAAAGTTGTCAATGCTTCGGTAGATGCCTTCCAAACTGTCGGGAACGGTATCAATGAAACAACTTGACAGTTGGTGAAACGGCTTGCGCGCATTGGAAAGGGTGGGGGTTGCCATGGTTACTTGCAGCTTGCTCAGCATGTTGTAAAAGCGTTGCACCCACATCATGCGGTCTTGTGGCTCGTTCATTGCCAGATGCAAGGCTATTCCCAAGAACATTTCTTGCACACTTTCAATGGGATTGTTGTCAAAATTACGAATCACATAGCGTTTAATGAGCAGTTCCAGTCCCGAATAGTTGAGCAAGTGGTTGCGACTGGCATCCATAAATGTTGCCGCTTGTTCTATTTCGGCTTTGCTGTATTGTTGCAAGATATATGCGCCATAAAGATTCCTGTCTGTCAAGAACTTCAGCTTGTCATACAGAGACATCAGTCCCTCGCTGTCTTCAAAGCGTGCGATGCGTTTGTTGAGTTGGTAATTGAGCAGTCGGGCCGCGATGAATTCCCATTCGGGAGCCTCTTGCGTGGTAAGCTCCACCGCTGCCTTGATAAGCGCGTTCATGCGTTCGGTGGCAGTCATACCAGCTTTGCTGAAGCTGGCATACTTGTCGATGAGCAGCAATATACTATATTCTTTGTCTGTAAAGTCAGCGGCAATATGTCTCAATACCTCTGTAATGTGTTCGTCTTGCAAATCCTCGGCGATGCGCCTATAGGTACGACGTATCTCGGTTCGCTGCCATCTGAACAGGATAAAACTCTTTGCTTCGGCGTAATAACCGTTTTTCATCAGCGCCTTTTCCACCTCATCCTGAATGCTCTCCACATTTTGCTTGATATGATTGGTACAAACAATATCTTCTACCGATTGTACCATTTGGTAGATAGTGGCATCGTCTATCTCGTGTTTCGTACTGATAAAGCTCTTCTTGATGGCCGTAGCAATCTTCTCTTTGTCATATTGCTCGGTTGAGCCGTTACGCTTAGTAATATCCATTGATTTTTATAATAAGAAGTAAGAGTTGTAATGTTGTTTCTGCAAAGTTAATGAAATGCGTCGGAAGAAAAAATTATATCTTGTAATTTTTACAGGCAAAGAGGCAGATTTGGCAACGAGAAGTGGCTTACCGATAGGGTCTTGATCTTAAAAGAAAAGTACAGTTAATAATTCTTAAACATGTTAATTAGATTCGTTTTATTTTACAAAAATAATTCTCAAAATAGAAAAACAAGTTGCCTGTTTTGGTGCAAAAACAAAGCCTTTTCTGCTTATCTCTATCTCTTTGTCGTGTTATGTCAATGGAATAGAGCGGTTATTGCATTGAGTTTGCCGTGTTATCTACATGCTTTTGCGTGCTTATTTGCACCAAAAATGGAGGTTTGAGCATCAAAAAGGTCGTGTTTTATGCTCATTTTGGGAAGGTGTTATTATGGCTTTTCACTATAACGAATTGATTGATAAGAAGATAAGAAAATGCTCAAATGCTTCCCATATTTTAGCTGATGAGGTTGCGGCGTTGCTAAAATGCGCAGCATTTTTGTTAAAAACGTTGCCTGATATTTTGTCAGCTCTGTCATTTTTTGTAATTTTGGAATAAATAAGAAACGAATGCGACCATGGATATAGAAAAAATGAAAGATATGATGGCGTGTCGCGACGGACTGTCAAATACGCTTGGTATGGAGTTTGTGTCCACTCCCGAGCCAGATACTTGTATGGCGCGAATGAAAGTGACAGACAAAAACAAGCAAATATTTGGGTTCCTAAGTGGTGGGGCCACCTTGGCTTTGGCTGAAAATCTGGCTGGAGTGGGGAGCATGGCTCTTTGCCCCGACAACATTTGCGTAGGCATCAACGTGAGCGGCAACCATGTGCGAACGGTGATGGAGGGCGAAACAGTAACGGCGTTTGGCCGACTACAACATCAAGGGGCAACGTTGCACCAATGGCACATCGAGATAAAAAACGAGCAAGAAGAACTCATCTCAACCGTACAGGTTACCAATTATGTGATGAACAGGCCCAAGAATGATTAGTTTTGCGTATTATAGACTGCCCGATGCAAGGCATTTTATAAAACTTATCCAAAAGAATGGAGAGCCAAAGACATACTTTTCATTAACAGATTTGAATGGAAAAGAGGGCTTCGTGCTTGCTCCTTTCAAGATAGATAAGGCACATCCTGTCGTGTTGATTCATCCTGAAAAGAAAGAAAGGGTGCGTGTCAGCAAATGTTCTGCAAGGCTGCGCAATGGATGCGGCGCGGCGGTATTGGATTCATCTTTTGATGACAGGGAACGGTATGGTGAGGTTTTCCGTTGTTTTCATCAACAGTTGAAAGACGAAAAGTTGGCGAAAATCGTGCTGGCTCGTCGTGAAGAAATGCCGCACTCGGCACTGGTGGATGCGGAAACTTTGTTTATGGAAGCTTGCCGAGTATATCCTCATCTCTGCATCATGTTGGTGTCAACGCCCCAGACTGGCACATGGCTCATGGCTACACCAGAGGTGTTGCTGGACGGTGACGGAGAAACATGGCGCACCATGGCTTTGGCTGGCACGATGAAAGCAAGAGAATTGGCACCCGATGCTGACTGCTCTTCTGCCAGTACGCCGTGGGTGGATGACAACGGCATGCGTGATTGGTCGGCTAAGAACAAGCACGAGCAGCAGTTGGTTGCGACTTATATCCAACAATGTCTGTCGCCTTTCGCCGCTCAACTTACCCAGCGAGGACCTTATACCGTTCAGGCAGGTGACTTGGTGCATCTGCGCAGTGATTTTATGTTCAGTCTTCATGATACCAAGTCCTTGGGTTCTCTACTCGAGGCTTTGCATCCTACACCTGCTGTGTGTGGACTGCCAAAGGCTGAGGCGCAGCGGTTCATTCTGGAGAACGAGCATGCCGATCGCAGTTATTATAGTGGATTTGCAGGCTTACTCAATCCAAATGGCGAAACTCATCTTTATGTTTCACTTCGATGTATGCAAATTTTAGAGAATAGTTATCGGCTCTATGCCGGTGGAGGACTGCTCCTTGACAGCGTAGAGCAACAGGAGTGGGAAGAAACTGTGGCGAAAATGGAAACCATGAAGCACCTTATAGCGGAAACAAAGTGATGTATTCAGACAAAGAAAATGTAAATATATTGACGGCGTTGCTGGTGGCTCATGGCATTAGGCACGCTGTGGTGTGTCCCGGTTCGCGCAATGCACCCATTGTACATAATCTCAACGAATGCCCCAACATCACATGCCACCCGGTGACAGACGAGCGGTCGGCTGGATTTTATGCCTTGGGTATGGCTCAAATCTTAAGCCATCCTGTTGCCGTTTGTGTCACCTCGGGTACAGCGTTGCTCAATCTTTTGCCAGCTACGGCAGAGGCTTATTATCAACATGTGCCTTTGGTGGTAATTTCGGCTGACAGACCTGCGATGTGGATTGACCAGCAAGATGGACAAACCTTGCCGCAGTTGGATGCTTTAGGGCGTTTTGTCAGTAAGGCGTTCTCGTTACCCGAGCCTTCTACTGATGATGAACGGTGGTACTGTAATCGATTGGTAAACGAAGCATTACTTTGTTGTCAGCGGCATGGCGGCAGTCCGGTACACTTGAATGTACCCATTTCAGAACCCTTGTTTACATTCAATGTACCAGCGTTGCCAACCGAACGTGTGATTCGACAGGTTGCGGCAACCGAAGATGAGGCCTGCCGTAGATGTCTGGAAGAGAGACTGATGGCGGCGCGTCGCCCTATGATTGTAGTGGGACAGCTGACGTATGAAGTGGCTAAGATACTGAGAAACACCCTCCAACAGTTGCAAATAGAGGTGGTAGTGCTGCACGAATGTTTGTCAGTGGGGCAATCGCAACAGATAGATACGGTGTTGCAACACATCAAAGACCACGAGTCTGACTATATGCCCGATACCATTATCTATATAGGAGGTACGTTGGTGAGCAAAAAAATCAAGCAGTTTTTGCGCCGGTGCACGCACGCCGACACATGGATAGTGAGCAGTGAAGGGCGATTGTACGATACGTTTCAAAATCTGCAAGGCGTTGTTGAGGGAAATCCTGTCTATCTGTTGCAGCAGCTCAATGCACGCGTTCAGCTCATGAAGCAACAAGAGAGCCTGAACTTTCAACGAGATTTTTATCATCGTTGGCAACAAAGCATTCAGTCGGCAGCAGTGGCTTTCAGTAAAATGAACGTGCCCTATTCGCAGTTTTTGGCAGTAAAAACATTGTTTCACAATCTTTCTTTTTCGTCTGATTATTTGCTGCATGCCGCCAACAGCATGTCCGTTAGGTTGGTTAACCACTTTGCCAGCGATTATGTTTTTTGCAATCGGGGTGTCAACGGCATTGATGGGAGTTTGTCAACGGCAGCAGGTTGCTCGCTGGTGACAACTCAAAACGTGTATTGCGTCATCGGTGATTTGAGCTTCTTTTACGACCAAAACGCCCTGTGGCATAGCTTAGGGGGCAATTTCAGAGTGCTGTTGCTGAACAATGGGGGTGGGGTTATCTTCCAAAGTTTGCCAGGTTTGAAAGATAGTACGGCTCATCAGACATTGATTTCTGCCCAACATCATACATCGGCTTGTGGGATTTGCCAGCAAAACAACGTGGCTTATCTTTCGGCACATGATGAGGAAGAACTTGAAAATAACATGAATCACTTTGTGAATGACAACTTTGACCGCCCCGTAGTCTTTGAGGTGTTTACCTCGCAACAGCAAGATGAACAGGCAATGAACGAATACAAACAAGTTTAATTTGATATGGAAAAAAGACAATGGAAGTCTATTGACGGCTTCAACTTTAAGGAAATCCTCTTCGAGGAGTATAACAGAATTGCGAAGATAACAATCAATCGTGAGCGTTATCGCAACGCTTTTACGCCGCTCACCACATGGGAAATGTCGCAAGCCTTTGCCTATTGCCGAGAGTGTGCGGGCATTCGTGTGGTTATTCTCACAGGAGCGGGAGACAAAGCGTTCTGCTCTGGGGGCGACATGCACGTGAAAGGACGAGGCGGATATGTAGGAACAGATGGCGTGCCACGGCTCAATGTGCTGGACGTACAGATGCAAATTCGGCGCTTACCCAAACCTGTGATTGCCATGGTGAATGGCTATGCTATCGGAGGAGGGCATGTGTTGCATGTCATGTGTGACCTGACGATTGCCAGTGAGAATGCCATCTTCGGCCAAACGGGACCAAAGGTTGGGTCTTTTGATGCAGGTTTCGGCGCTTCGTATTTAGCTCGAATGGTGGGACAGAAGCGTGCCAGGGAGATTTGGTTCATGTGCAAGCAGTACTCGGCACACGAGGCAGAGCGTATGGGCATGGTGAACAAGGTGGTGCCATTCGATGAATTGGAGGATGAATGCGTGTCATGGGCGGAGACAATGATGCAACGTTCGCCCTTGGCGTTACGCATGATCAAGGCTGGACTGAATGCCGAGTTAGACGGACAAGCCGGTATTCAGGAGTTGGCAGGCGATGCTACCATGCTGTATTACACCATGGACGAGGCACAAGAGGGTGGAAAAGCATTCTTGGAGAAACGCAAGCCCGACTTTGACAAGTATCCGCAGTTTCCCTGAGAGCACGCAAATGAAATATTGTTATTCTATCTGTAAGCGCACACTGCACTTCAAAAATCCTGCCACTACCTCACGGGGAGTGTACCAAACACGCACGAGTTACTATGTAACCCTTTGGCGTGAAGACCGTCCTTCCATCAAAGGGGTGGGCGAGTGTGCCACCTTGCCTGATCTAAGTTGTGACGTTTGTCCTGATTATGAGCAAATTTTAACCGAAGCGTGCCATGAGGTGGCGCATGAGGGGCGTATCAACTACGAGCGTTTGCGACCTTATCCGTCAATACTCTTTGGGTTGGAAACGGCGTTAGCGCAAATAAAGGCAAACGGAAGTGCTGCCTTGTTTAACACCCCTTTCGCACGAGGAGAGGAGGGAATCACCATCAACGGCTTGGTGTGGATGGGTACATTCGAGGAAATGGTGCGTAGGATGCAGGAAAAATTGGAGCAAGGCTTTCGCTGTGTGAAGTTGAAGATAGGAGCTATCAACTTTGAGAAAGAATTAGAACTGGTACGCGCTATCCGTTCGCATTTCACCTCAGAGCAAGTTCAGTTGCGCCTTGATGCCAATGGTGGTTTCGCACCCGATGAGGCTCTTGCAAAGTTGGAACAGTTGGCTAAGTATGACATTCATTCGATAGAGCAACCCATCAAGCAACATCAGTGGCAGCAAATGGCACGCTTGTGCCGTGAGTCGCCCATTCCTATCGCACTTGATGAAGAACTCATTGGGGTGAACCAGCGACATGAAAAAGAAGAGTTGCTCAATGCCATACGCCCACAATACATCATTTTGAAGCCTTCGTTGCATGGTGGCATGCGTGGAACAGAAGAATGGATAACATTAGCAAGGCAACGAAACATAGACTCGTGGCTCACCAGTGCATTGGAGAGTAATGTGGGATTGAACGCCATTGCACACCTTGCCGCAAAGTTTTATGGACCGCATGTCACCTTTCCGCAGGGCTTGGGAACAGGACTTCTGTTTACGGACAACGTACCTATGCCGTTGGAAGTGAGAGGAGATCGGTTGTGGTTCATGCCCGCAAAGACATTAAATGGATGAAAAAATGACTTATCAAGAATTTATCAGCGAATGGAATAATAATGCACAGACCATCCATGTGCAAACCAGTGGGTCGACAGGCGCACCGAAGAAGATGAATGTACGGAAGGACAGAATGATTGAAAGTGCCAAGATGACGTGTGACTTCCTTGGATTACAGCAGGGTGACACCGCATTGTTGTGCATGAATCTCGACTATATTGGCGCCAAGATGATGGTGGTTCGTTCACTTGTCAGGCAACTCCGTTTGATACAGGTAGCCCCCTCCGGTCATCCGTTGGCAACGGTTGATGTTCCAATTACCTTTGCCGCCATGGTTCCTCTGCAAGTATTTAACTCGCTGCAAGTACCCGAAGAACGGGAAAAATTACGCCAAATCAAACATCTTATCATTGGTGGAGGGGCTATTGACGATGTCTTGGCAGCCCAACTGCACGACTTTCCTCATGCGGTATGGAGTACATACGGCATGACTGAAACCCTGTCGCACATTGCCTTACGCAGATTGAACGGTTGCGAGTCTTCGAGTTGGTACACGCCCCTACAAGGAATAAAGGTATCAACGAATGCTGATGACTGTTTGGTCATTGATGCTCCGAAGCTTTGTGACACGCCGATTGTGACGAATGATATGGCCGAAATCCGATCGACAAGCACGTCTGAGGGGCAAAACACCCTTGCTTTTCGCATCATTGGCCGCCGCGACAACGTCATCAACAGTGGCGGCGTGAAGATTCAGATGGAAGAGTTGGAACGCCTGATGCGGCCTTTCCTCACCATGCCTTACATGGTGACCAAGCGCAAGAGCGAGAAGTTTGGCGAAATAGTAGTGCTGATGGTGGAGAGAGAGGGTGATGACGAGGGAGCAACCGTTGAGGAAAAATCTGAGTTGCCCATGCTGCGGGCCATCCACAAACTGCTGCATCGGGCCTTGCCTCGTTATTGGGAGCCGCGCCTGTATCTGTCGGTAGACCGCATTCCGATGACCGAAACGGGGAAACCCAATCGGGCTTTGGCTCAGCAAATGGCCGAGAAACCTGACTTACCTTGCAGCCGCGTCTTTGCGGTGGATGACGAATGAGTGCGGTAACAGCCGACGGCAAGTAGGATGTTGCGGTCGGCCACGCCACTGATATGCGCTACTCACCTTCGCGAAAAAAGTCGAAGGCGTTTTTAATCTCCTCCATTGTCGCCGTCTGGTTAATCTTGATGTCGCCCACGTCGGCAAGCAACGTGAAGTTTATCTCGTCACCAAGATTCTTCTTGTCGTGGCGCATCAAGGCGATGAGTTCGTCGTAGTCGTCGCATGTAAACGGCAATTGTCCATACCACTCTTTAACGAACCTGACCGTTTGTCGCATCTTCTCCGTTGGGAAGCTGCACTTGACGCAGCTCAGGTACAACTCGCAAACCAGGCCCCATGCCACCGCATAACCATGTAGTATAGGTTTCCGTTTCAGCGACCACGACTCGAACGCATGGCCGAAGGTGTGTCCGAGGTTCAAAGCCTTGCGTATGTTCTGCTCAAAAGGGTCTCGTGTCACCACCTCTTCTTTCACGTCAACCGAGGCAGCAATCATTCCTTGCAGCTGTTGGATGTCAACGTCGCCGCTCAAGTCGAACGTCAGCAATTCGCCCATCATCTTGTCGTTGCTGATCAAGCCGTGCTTCAACATCTCCGCATAGCCGCTGCGCAGGTTTTCCAGGTCAAGCGTTTGCAGGAATGCTGCGTGCAGGATGACGAAATTAGCGTCATTGAACACCCCTATCTCATTCTTCAGTCCCCCGTAGTTGATGCCCGTCTTGCCACCCACGGAAGCGTCGACCATGGCCAGAAGGGTGGTGGGGATGTTGATGAAGCGAATGCCGCGTTTGAAGGTGGAGGCGGCGAATCCCCCAAGGTCTGTCACCATGCCGCCTCCCAGGTTGATGACGCATGAGTGGCGGGTAGCTCGATGTTCTTGCAGTGCCGCCCATATCTTTTCCACCGACCGCAAGTCTTTGTGAACGTCAGAAGCGGGGATGGTGATGAGGTGCGCACCCATCAACGTGTAAAACTCGCGAATCTTCGGCCAACAGTGTTCGGCGGTCGTGTCGTCCGCAACGACGAACATGCGGTCGGGTTGGCATGCTGCAATCGCCTTGGACAGGTCAGCTTGCAAATGGGTGGATAGGATAATCTTTTGTTTCATCTTCTCTTTTTGTGGTTACAAATATAATAAAAAAAGCATATATTCTTGCCTTTCGGTTGGTCTATTGGGCCACGGAACTCACATTTAAGATGGTTGTTCGGTGTAAACCGACAATTATAACCTTTTGCATGAATGAAGAATAAAACTACCATTTACACCACGATGCGGACATCGTGGTGGATGAAAACCAATGGAACTTGCTTTTGTTAACAAACCTTTCGTTTGTTAAATCAGTTCATTTTCTTTGACAAAATAAAATTGTAAAATAGAAATAATGGAGAGTGTTTTAAGGCGTTGTCTGCCTTAAACTCATCATTTTGTACGCTATTCACATGGGTTAAATCGCCAATTAGCATGCTTTTGCAGTTCAATATGCATGCTTTTGCGCCCCAATATACATCATATAGAGGGCGTTTTTCGCACAAAAAAAGAGGTCTTTTGACCCAAACACGATGCTTTTTGATTTCGTTTAAGTCTTAAAAATCATATAAGATACTAATAATCAAATAGATAACAACACTCTTTCACGATGAGCATATTTCCCACGTATGAACATGTTAGTTGAAAAAACGCCCGGCATTTGTGTTAAAAAAACGTTGTGCCATACGAGATATCACTGAAAAACGTACCGTTTGTTTAGAAACAATAAGCACCTTTGTTTCATGAAAAAGCCGTGTGAATTGAGCCATCTTTTCAACAAACTGGCGCTATGATTTACAGGTAGGCGATGTGGAATATACGGGTATTTCCCCCAACAAGGTAGGAAAAACCCTACGCAGCAATAGTGAAAACATCTTTAGGTATACTGGATCTATTGTGTACATTTGCAATAGATAAAATTATGAAACTTAAAAATATACGACGATGAAAAAGATGATGAAATTATTACCAATCGTGTTAATGGCACTCTTTACAGTCAGCGTTACCTCATGTAGCGACGACAATGATTATTATTATGAAGACCCTTACGATAACTCTCAGGACGTGCTGTATGAGATGGCACAGACCCTGCGTGGACATTGGACGGGAAAGACGGCTGCTCGTTTTAAAGACCCCGATGGACTATTGCGGGAAGAGGTGTACGACACAGACATAGAATTTGATATGTACGATTCTAAGTCGCGCAATGGTCGTGGGCGCCAGGTGGATTATTTCAATGGGGAAGTGGCCTACGATAGAACGTTCTCTTGGGCTATCGATTCTCGATCTGGAGACATCATTATTACCTATGATGGTGAAAATGGGAAAAAATTCCAGATGATTATCGATTTTGACGACATGAAGCTCGATGATCACACGTTCTCTGGCGTGATGGTTGGCACTGGTGAGTCGGATGAGTTTTCCTACACTCGCTATACGTATGCCAAGAAGGTGATGATGGATTTTGAGGAGTGATGAAGATGAGTCAGGGCCGGTTGCCATCGCTGATGATTATGGCAACCCCCAGGCTCGTTGCACTTTCTCTACTGGTAATGTTTCTACTCGGCGCTCAATGGCGTCGGGTAGGTTGCAGAAAAAGTCGATGCCAGTCTTCTGTTCCAGTTCGTGGATGTTGACAACGTATTTGCTGAGCGAAGTGTCACCATTGTTCTCGTGTTCCACCCAGAAGCCGAGTGCTTTGTAACCCATCTTGTTCTTGCAAAGCACGGCCATGAAGAAGTATTTGGGTACGATGAGCCCTTGACCGAGGGTGGTCAGTATTTGGTTGGGATTGTCTATGGTTCCGCCTTTGCAGACGTACAAGGTGTCACGAAAACTGTCTTGATTCCATGACCTTATTTGTTCTTCCATGTTCTTCCAAACTCCATCATTGAAGGCATGTACTTGTGGCATCATGTTGGAGAGATAGAAGGTCTGGATATTGGCTTCTCTTGATCCCAGACGGTCGGCCGAGGGACAGATGTGGCCGTGGTCGTAGCCTGTACGCCAGAAAGGATCCCTGTTAAATTGGTAGGCTGTGGGAATGTTCTCGTCGCGTGGATATTGGTTGGTATCCGATCGGTAGCGGTTGGTATGGGGTTTGCGAATGCCTCGGTACATCTGGTAGCAGCTCCAGCGTAGTGATTTCTTGCTGGTGTCCCACTCGGTGCAAAAGTTCACGCCACGTTCGCCTGTGCGTTTGTTGAGTAGAGCCTTGTGCACGATGATCATGCTGCTACCTCCTTTCACTTTTGGAAACTCCAAACGGCTGACCTCAGGAGGCATCATGGGGTTGCCAACGGTGGACATGCCGATATATTGGTTGGCGTTGACGTTGGCTTCAGCAGACTCTTTTGAACCATTGTCGTCACTGCATGATGCCAGTGCGAGGATGGCGAAGAGTGGGAAGAGAAAGTGGTTTAGTTTGTTCATCGGCGTGTGGTGGAATGAAAAAAGTGCGACCGACCGTATATGCAACTACGCCCGAACGCACTTTCTTGTCGTCAAAAAAAGTTTTGTATCTTATTTCTGAATCTTACCGTAACGGTTCATGAAGCGGTCTACGCGACCTGCCGTGTCAACAAGTTTGCTCTTACCGGTATAGAAAGGGTGTGAGCTACTTGAGATTTCCACTTTTACCACTGGGTAAGTTTCGCCTTCAAATTCTACTGTCTCGTTACTCTTGCATGTAGACTTTGTAAGGAACATATCGCCGTTGGACATATCCTTGAATACGACGGGGCGATAGTTTTCTGGATGAATTCCTTTTTTCATTTTGATTTCTTATTGAATATAATTGAATTAACTAAGCTATATGGGCTGCAAAAGTACGAAGAATTTCGCAAACAGCCAAACGTATCAATGCTTTTTTGTTATTTCACGACTAAG
Organism: Prevotella sp. BV3P1; assembly: GCF_000479005.1. GTDB lineage: Bacteria > Bacteroidota > Bacteroidia > Bacteroidales > Bacteroidaceae > Prevotella. The sequence continues at coordinate 105,074 of NZ_AWXC01000008.1, forward strand.
TTCTTCAGTTCCCAAGTGCCGGCCGACTGTGTTGTGCTTTTGTACTGGAAGGCGATTCTTACGTCTTTCTTGCCTGCGTAGGCGCTGAGGTCAATGGTTGAGTTGACGAAGAACCAGTCGTTCAATGGCCATTTGTTGGGCGTAAGAACCTCCCATGTGGCTGTTGAGGGCTTGCCGCTCTTGTAGTTCGTAGATATCTTGATGAAAATCTCATCTTTCCGAGAGGTGAAGAAGTTTGCGGCTTGCTCAACAGAAAGCGTGACAGTAGTCTTACCGCTCAGGTCGAGGGCGGGTGAGATGAGCCAACTCTCCGTTTCGTATTTTTTGCTCTGGAAAAAGGCACTGGCCTTCACCTGGTGGTGTTTTTTGTCCACAAACCATACGTATTTAAGACCTTGTGGCATGTCTTTCTCGTTGGCAATGGTAAAGGAGCCCAGGCTCTCGGCGAACGTTTCGTTCAAGATGTCGGTTGAAGGCGTTACTGGCTGACCGGGTTTTGTCCCGAAACTCTTTGTGCCGACCAAGGCATACGATACGTTTTTCAGTCCCGTGATGGTAAAGTATGTCTCTATGTCTCCATAGAGCTTGATCTCTTTCTTGTACAAGTCCTTGTTTTGATTCAGGTTGAGTCCAGCCCTAATGTTGCCTTTTGGCAGTTGTATAGGCATGCAGTTGGCGATGTTTGTTTCATCGGCCTTGTCGGCAATAAGGAGGTTGGTCTCCGTTTCGCAGCCCTCTGCGGTGAACTTGGCCTCGTTTCTGTCCTTTCCAGGAATGAATCCTACGATGTATCCCTTGACGAAAACCTTGGCAACCTTGTCCTTTTTCATCGCTGATGCTACGTTGAAGGGTGATGCCTCTGTGCCCTCACCGGTGGGATTGACGGAGGTTCCTGGCTCCTGCGGTTGCGAGTTGTCGCTCGTCTTGCCATTAACAGAGTAGAGATAGCTCTTGTTGGTAACGGTTTCCGGCGTGTTCCCCATGTAGTTTGTGAACTGTCCGCAAACCACAACTTCGTCGCCTACTTTGATATTCTCTGAGGTGAACTTCTTATTTCCCAATCCTAAGCTGCGGTAGATGTAGAGCTGTCCCTTGCTTGTGCCATCGTCAGATATATAATAGGTGGCGTTGCCGTAATCGGTTGTTTTGATTTCCTTGATGGAGACAATCTTGCCCTTGACGTAGACTTCGGCCGAGTTGGCGCCTTTTTTCAGACCTTTGATCATTTTGATAGCACCAGCTACGTTGTATGGATCTTCCAGTGTTCCTGTTCCCTTGGGGTCGGTTGGGGCGACAATCTCGCCACCGCCATTGTCTTTGGGGTATTCGTAGGGTGCGGGAACGTCCTCACAGCTGGAAAGGCTCAGTGCCGCAATGGCCAGCGAAAGGAATGAATAAAATAGCTTTTTCATCATTATTTCTTTTATTGATAGTTGTTCTTTTGGGTTTTGGTTCTTGGCTTTCAGTCAAGAGTGCCATTAGTTTCCGAATCTCCGACAGTAGCCTTAGCCTATTTGATCGGCTTGATGTCGTTGGCCGAGCGCAGCAGGATTTGCCAGGTGTCACGGTATCTGGTAAAGATGCCCGTGATGTCCACGGAGCCTGTTGGCATGGGCTGGTTGGCAAAGTCAGCAAAGGTGTTGGTATGTATTACCATCTTTGAACTGCTGATGCCAGTCAGAGTGCGGTTCACCGCATTGGCTCTTATTTCGGCACTGCGGTCATTGGGTGCGAAGACAGCCTTGCCGTCTGCCTCTTTCAGCCTGACGTTTTTCAAGGTCATGAGCTTTCCACAGTGTTCTGCCATGTACTGCCTGTTGCTGATCTTGCTGACATCGAACACCGTAGGCTCTATCTTACCTGGTTGAACGGAGCCAATAAGCTTGTAATGGCGTTCCCAAACATAGCGGTTTAAGCGACCTACCTGCAGTTGTCCTGTTCTCTTGTTGGTGTATACACCGCCTATTTGTCCTTGGTTGCCATTGCCACCTATCTTTAATCCTTTTAGTGAAATGAGCACTTCCTGGCCCACGGGCAGGTAGCCGTACAGGGCACCTTGTGCCACAGAGATGATAATAGCCCCTGTCTCATCCTGCAAAGCAAACTGGTTGTAGAGGTTTCCTTCGATGTCATTGCCAGTCACCCAGCCTTTGATTTGCATGTCTTCGGTTATCTCTTCCATGCCGTTCGATGCAATTGTGCTGTTGTACTTGGCTTTCAACTGTTTGATGGTGAGTACGTTGGTCTCCGTGAGTTCCTTGTTCCCGTAGGGCGGTTCATTTAGGTTGGGGGCGTCATAGTCGTCACCCATGCACGAAGCCAAGAGGGTGCAAGCCAGCACCATGATGATATGTTTGAGCTCTTTCATGTCTTTGTCGTTATGTTAGAATCTGTATGAAATCTGGAACATGCCGTTGGTTCCGTATGCGTAATACTTTTTGGGATTGTGTTGGAACTTGTAAGTTCTTCTCACGTCTTTTCCATCTTCGGTTGTGTAGAAGCTTGACCGGCTCTGCTCGTAGCCGCCTGTGACGATGCGCCGGTTGTTCAAGATGTTGGTCACCATGAGGTTGAAGTTCAACTGTCCCTTCTTCAGGCGGAAACTCTTGCCGATGCTGCCGTCCAACATGAAACCACCATTGCCTTTCGCTTGGTCCGGAACGAGGTGATTACTTTCGTTGACCATGTTTTTTCTCTCGCGTGGTATGTTCTTATATCGGGAGCTTGGTGAGTAGGACAGGTAGATTCGGTCGTAGTAGTTTCCATTCAAATCGACGTACCATCCGTTCTGGTGATAGCTCAGTCCGATGCTTGCGGCCGTCAAGGGTGTTCCTGCTTCGCGCATGTTCTTATTCAATACGATGTCGTCGGTATAGGTTGCCCGCGTTGAGTTGAGGTAGCGTACCTTAGCATTGTTGATGTTCTTGGCCTCGCTCCAGGTACCGATGGTCTTCAGGTCCAGGTACGATGCCAACTTGAATCGTGCGCCCAGCTCTATGCCGTATGCCTCTTTCTCGATACCTGTCATGGAAACGTACGAGAACGAGTTGATGTCATCTAAGTAGAAATTCTGCCATTCGGTGACGTGATTCATCCTGTTGTAGTAGGCATTTACGTTGGCATGCAGCCATGCGTTTTGGTACTGATAGCCCAATTCGCTGCTGAAGATGCGCTCGTTCTTCAAGTCTTGTACAAAGTCGTTGTTCATTTCGGGCGAAGCAAATGCGGTGCGTGCCACGGGTGCACGCCATTCATATCCTGCTCCAATAGACAGCACGTTGCCCCTGCCGGCATCTAAGGTGAGTCCGGCTTTACCGCCACCGTCCAAGAATTTGGCCCTTCCGCTCTTGCCATACGAGTTGTTGGCAAACATGCCGTTGCGCATATAGCCTTCTCGTTGCATGTCGGTTGCGCCGATTTTTCCAGCCACCATCAAGTGCCAGTGTCCCAATGTGGCCAAATAATTGGTCCAAGCCTGTGCTTTGTTGACGATGATGTCGTAGTCGTAGCCAAACTTGTCGCCTTTGCCAACCAGTCTTCCGGCACGGTCTGCCCCCATGGTATTCAGGTCATACTGCACCGCATCGCTGCCGGCAGGATATTTACCCAGTGCGTAAGTGTTGATATTGTGGTAGCTCTTGGCACCCAATAGGTCTTCCATGGTTTGATAATGTCTGCCCTGGTTGCGTCCCAGTACAAGTCCCAAGTTCCATGTTTGGTCCTTGCTCAACTTCTGAGTGAACGTTGATGCCAGATTCATCACCAAGTTGTCGTTGTGTCGAGCCTGCACATAATACATGGCATCGGCACCGCTCTCGCCAGCCTGTCGGTTGGACCAGTACAGTCGATCCCAGTTAATTTGTCGGTTGGCCTTCGAGGCTGTCCAGTAATTGTACGTATCGCTCCAGTCTAAGAAAGCCTCATGACTTCTGTTCCGTGGATCTGCATCTTCGCCCCACACATCGTAGTGGTTACTCGGAAAGTTCTTCCAATAGTCGGGCTGTGGGTTCTCTGCGTTGCTGTAGTTCAGCTTGGTGCTCTTGTACATGCTGTATTTGCCGAAAAGAGAAGTGGTGAGCTGCATGTCCTTGTTGATGTCCCAGTCCCAAGTCATCAGTGCTGATGGTGCGAAATCGTTGACCACGCGCGAGTTGCGTTTCTTCCCATTCTGATATCCCCAGTACGGGTTGTACAGATAGTCGTTAGCCAACCAGTAGGCCTCATCGGTGGATGCGCCCTGCGACGCACGCTCGGTGGGGTTGCCCCAGGTAGACAATGCCAGCGAATGGCCGTTGCTCCATTTCTTCTGTACGCCGAGGAAATAGGAGAGTGCGTTGTAGAACGTGCCCTCCACATAGCCTCTGTTGGCCCATCGGTAGGTAAGGTTGGCGGCCACGGCCCATCCCTTAGCGTCGAATCCCGACGCGTAGGTGTACATGCCTCTCGCGGTGTAGTTGCGGTTGGCGGCACCCAACGAGAAGCGATGGCCAGCCGGCATGCTGCCCGCACGGAAGTCATAATTGTTGCTGCCGGCCATGCCGTTCACCGCAAAGCTGTTACTTTCAAACGGCAGGGCGAAGTCAACGTTGCGGGTTTGTTGGTTCAACCCGCCAATCATGGAGTACCTGAACTGTCCCGACTCCATGTCGTTCATTGGCGCACCGTTGATGTACACGTCATTGTACTTCTGATTCAGTCCGCGGTAACGAAAGCGAACGGGGGAGAATAGATAGCCTACTCCGGAAGCATAGGCATTGGTGTTCGAGTTGAGGATGGTCACGTTTTGGGTCATGTTGTCATCCTCGCCCAATTGTGCTTCCGTGAAAGTGAAAGCCGATTCGTCCACGAGGGGCGCCTTCTGCTGGTCGGTTTTGTCGTTTTGGGCATGAACCAACGATGCGAAACACAAGGCAAGAACGGCAAGCGTTAGCTTATTCTGCATAATGGAAGATTTTCTGTGTGAATGATTTTCAGCTACAAAGTAACAAAATATATTTTGATGAATGAAATTTTCATGTCGTATTTTTTCTCTTTCCACCTTATTTTATTCGAAATAAATGACTTATCTTTGCAAAAGATAACATGCGTCATGTAAAAAACAAGAATATTAAGATGAAAAAACTATTCATGCTTCTGGGGCTGCTGATGGTAGGCCTCATGGCTATTTCAGGGCAGGACAAATATTCGGTGTACGCCGTGGGATTCTACAATCAGGAAAACCTCTTTGACACTTGTCATGACGAGGGAAAGAACGATTACGACTTTCTGCCCAACGGATCGTACAAATGGGATGGATTGAAGTACACGCACAAACTGCGCAATATGGCGCGTGCCTTGGCTGATATGGGTACGGACGTACTGCCAAACGTAGGCTGCGCCCTCATCGGACTAAGCGAAGTGGAGAACGCGCGGGTGCTCGATGCGCTGGTTGCCCAAGAGCCCTTGGCGGCCCGCGGCTATCGTTACATCCACGTAGAGGGGCCCGATAGACGTGGCATCGATTGCGCCGTGTTGTACAATCCGCAGCTCTTCAAACCCGCGTCTGTCAAACTGGTGCCGTATGTTCAACCGCTTGAAAAAGATAGTGCCTTCTTCACCCGTGGATTCCTCACCGTCACGGGTACGATGGGTGGCGACCGTGTGGCAGCCATCGTGTGCCACTGGCCCAGTCGTTACAGCGGGTCGTTTTACCGGGAGGTGGCTGCTGCACAGGTGAAAGCTATCAAGGACTCGCTTTTGCATCTCGACCCAGCCACCAAAGTCATGGTCATGGGTGACATGAACGATGACCCCGTGAACAAGAGCATGGCCGAGGTGCTTTCCGCCAAGGCCGAGATTGACGACGTGGGGGATGGCGATATGTACAATCCTTGGTACAACGTACTGGCCAAGCAGGGTAAGGGAACGTTGATGTATAACGGCTCATGGAATCTTTTTGACCAGATTGTTCTCTCGCCGAACATGCTAAATAAGAAAGGTGTAAAGGACTTCTCGTCACTCAAATATTGGAAACACCAGATTCAACACCGCGACTATCTCATCCAAACCACCGGCAAATACAAGGGTGCACCCAAGCGTACGACGGCCGGAGGTGTGTGGCTCAATGGTTACAGTGACCACCTACCGGTAGTGGTGTACTTGGTGAAACAACAACAGAGATAACTTTGAACTTTGAGGTTTGAACTTTGAACTTTATGGTTAGCACGTTGAACTTTGAGGTTTGAACTTTGAACTTTATGGTTAGCAAAGCTATTAACTCGTCAATTTGTGAACTTGTGAACACATCTACTCATCAACCAATCAACTCATACATGCACCCCCACCTACTCCCCTCCCTCTTTGTTTCTCCCCTCCTTAGGAGGGGACGGGGGAGGCTTTCTGGGGAGAGGCTTTAATCTCAATGACTTTCCCCTTCAAAGTCATTGAGTTTGCCCTCCAATCTCAATGAGTTTGCACCCCAAAGTCAATGAGTTTAGAACGGTGGATGATTTTGTGTGCTTCCTCATAGGAAATCTAATAGGAATAATCCGCTGACGAGGGAAGATAAAAGCAATTAACTCGTAAACATGTAAATTTCAAACTCGTAAACATATAAACTTGTGAACTCGTCAACTTGTGAACTTGTCAACTTTTGAACTTTTAAACCTGTCAACTCATACATGCACAACCATCAACCCCTCTCTCCCCTCTTGTATCTCCCCTCCTTTGGAGGGGTTGGGGGAGGCTTTCTGGGGAGATAGGCTGCACTACCCACAATGATAGAAACTCATCCCTTTGAACCATTCTTGCCCAAGAATGCCACCCTGCTGATGTTGGGCACGTTTCCGCCGGCCCCCAAGCGGTGGTGCATGCCGTTTTATTACCCCAACTTCCAGAATGACATGTGGCGCATCTTCGGTTATTTGTTTTTCGGTGACAAGCAACATTTTGTGAATCAGCGGGAAAAAACGTTCCATTTAGAAGCACTGAAAGCCTTTCTCGAAGAAAAAGGTGTGGCTCTTTTCGATACTGCCCTGCGTGTACACCGAACCAAAAACACCGCATCTGACAAGGATTTGGAAATCATCGAGCCGGCCGATCTCGATGGGTTGCTGCGGGCTTTGCCGCATTGTACAGCCATACTCACGGCCGGTCAGAAGGCTACGGCCATCTTCACCAGCCATTTTGGCATCACTGCGCCGGCGATGGGAGCCTACGTCACGTTCAGTTTCGACGGTCGACCGATGCGGTTATACCGCATGCCCAGCTCTTCGCGAGCCTATCCCATGAAGCTGGAGAAGAAGGCAGAAAGCTATCGGGTGATGTTCGAAGACGTGCTGGGACTGCCCCCTAAAAAGACTGAATAAAACAAACAAATATGATGACAGATAAAGAACGAAATCATGAAGTGACCGTCATTGGCATCGCAGGCGGCACCGGATCGGGAAAGACCACGGTGGTTAGGAAGATTGTTGAGGCCCTGCCACCTAATCATGTGGCCGTGGTGCCGCTCGACTCGTATTACAACGATACCTCTGAAATGACCGAGGAGGAGCGCCACGCCATCAACTTTGACCATCCCGATGCCTTTGATTGGAAGCTGCTCATCAAGCAGGTGAACGAATTGCGCGAGGGTGAACCCATCGAGCAGCCCACCTATTCTTATTTAAAGTGCAACCGCCTGCCTGAAACCATCCATGTGGAACCCCGGCCGGTGATTATCATCGAGGGCATCATGACGCTGCTCAACAAGCGACTGCGTGAGATGATGGATCTGAAGGTGTTTGTTGATTGCGATCCAGACGAGCGGCTCATTCGCAACATCCAGCGCGATACCATCGAGCGGGGGCGGGATGTTAACATGGTGGTTCAGCGATATTTGGACGTGCTGAAGCCTATGCACGAGCAATTTATCGAACCCACCAAGCGTTTTGCCGACGTGATTATCCCGCAAGGAGGGGAGAATCTCAAGGGCATTGACATCCTCTGTAAATATGTCGAGCGCCTGGTGCTGATGAATTTAAGTTGACCCATGAACTGTGCGGAGGCGTGAGTCGAAATGGTTTCATGATGCACCTCTTGCCGTCTTCGATTCGATGTTTTCCTTCTTCTGGGTTATAAATTAATATTTATTCGCATTCCGTACCGTCGGAATGTCGATTTTATTCGCTATCTTTGCGAGAGCAAGATGGCTGAGATGTCAATGGTGATTGAGTTGTCTTTACCATCAACACAACTACGACATTGTAACATATTCATTTATAATAAACAGAAGAAAATGAAAACAATTTATGATTTTTCAGTAAAAGACAGAAAAGGTAACGATGTATCTCTCAAGGAGTATGCCAACGAAGTGCTGTTGATTGTCAACACAGCGACAAAATGTGGTTTCACTCCTCAATACGAAGAGCTGGAGAAGCTCTACGAGAAATACCATGCAAAAGGTTTCGAGATTCTTGATTTCCCTTGCAACCAATTTGGACAGCAGGCACCAGGAACGGACGAGAGCATCCACGAGTTCTGCAAACTGACATACGGTACCGAATTCCCACGCTTCAAGAAAATTAAAGTAAACGGTGACGATGCCGACCCACTTTACAAGTTCCTCAAAGAACAGAAAGGCTTTGCAGGCTGGGATATGAGTCACCCCATCGCTCCGATCCTCGTTGACATCCTGTCAAAAGAAGATCCCGATTACGAGCAGAAGCCCGACATCAAATGGAATTTCACCAAGTTCCTTATCAACAAACAGGGACAGGTTGTCGCACGCTTCGAACCCACAGAGAAGTTAGAACACATCGCTCAGCAAATCGAGGAACTGTTATAATGAAAGATGAAATAGGTGAAACCCGCATGCATCCGTATGTGTGTTTCACCTTTTTCGTTTCATCTTTCCCAATTTTCGTTACAGCGTTCACGACGCTTATTTCATATCTTACATGATGGAACAACAGAAACAATATACCCGCTGCCTCATTGTTGGTAGCGGACCGGCAGGCTATACGGCTGCCATCTATGCGGCTCGTGCCAATCTCAATCCCGTTCTTTATTGCGGATTGCAGACAGGCGGCCAGCTCACTCAAACCACTGAGGTGGAGAATTTTCCCGGTTATCCCGAGGGTGTCGACGGCAATCAAATGATGATGGATTTGCGTCAGCAGGCCGAACGCTATGGAACGGACATCCGAGACGGTGAGATTGTCAAGGCTGACTTGACTAAAGTGCCTTACAAGCTGTTCACCGATAGTGGCGATGAGCTTCAGGCAGAGACCGTGATTATTGCCACAGGAGCATCTGCCAAGTATCTTGGCTTGGAGGATGAGGAGAAGTATAAGGGGCAAGGTGTGAGTGCCTGTGCCACCTGTGATGGATTTTTCTATCGCGGCAAGGTGGTGGCTGTCGTGGGTGGTGGCGACACAGCTTGCGAAGAAGCAACCTATTTGGCTGGCCTTTGCAGTAAGGTGTACATGATTGTGCGCAAAGATTATCTGCGTGCCTCTGATGTGATGCAACAACGTGTGGAAGAGAACGAGAAGATAGAGATACTCTATAAGCACAACGCCACAGGGCTCTATGGCGAGAATGGCGTTGAGGGCGTTCACCTGGTTAAACATTTGGGCGAGGCCAACGAAGAGCATTACGACCTGCCTATCGATGGTTTCTTCTTAGCTATTGGGCACACTCCCAACTCGTCTGTGTTCAAAGACTTCCTTGAAACCAATCAAGCAGGTTACATCAAGACCATCCCTGGTACGCCAAAGACGAAGATTCCCGGTGTGTATGCGGCTGGTGATGTGGCTGATCCCGTGTATCGTCAGGCTGTCGTAGCTGCGGGAACAGGCTGTCAGGCAGCCCTTGAGGCAGAGCGATATCTTACTGAAATCAATAAATAATCTTGGATTTGCGCTGGATTTAAGAGTATAAAACCTTACTTTCAGTATGCCGCAGAAACGTAATTTTGTACGTTCAAACATGACGGCAGCGTTGACAAGATGGATAAATAAAAGCGGTCTATAGCACACGATGGGTGTTATAGACCGCTTTTTATCGAATTGTTTTTATCTTTCTTACAATGGATTTGTTTTATATATCAAGCTGGATTGCAGCCAAAACGAAATGCGTTAGTCGTTGTATTGGGCCGTTATCTCGCAAATCTTCACAATAACCTCGACCGCCTTTTTCATGACCTGAATAGAAACAAACTCATAAGGGCCGTGGAAATTAACGCCGCCAGCGAAGATGTTTGGGCAGGGTAAGCCCTTGAAACTGAGCTGTGCGCCATCGGTTCCACCACGGATAGGCTCCACTTTCGGGGCCACACCGGTTTCTTGCATGGCTTGCAAAACGATGTCGATGACGTGCATGTTCGGTTCAATTTTCTCCTTCATGTTGTAGTACTGGTCCTTGATGACAATCTCAACCGTACCCTCACCATACTTTTCGTTCATCTTTTGCGCGCAGTCTTCCATAAAGTCCTTGCGGTCTTCGAACTTCTCACGGTCGTGATCTCGAATGAGATAACTCATCTTAGCCTCTTCCGTTCGGGTCTCCATGCCCAGCAGATGATAGAATCCTTGATAACCCTCGGTGTTCTCTGGGATGTCTGTGTCGGGAATCATGGCGTTAAATTCGCATGCCAACCGATTGGCATTGATCATCTTGTCTTTTGCATATCCTGTATGAACGCTCACCCCTTTGATTATGATTTTGACGCTGGCAGCGTTGAAGTTCTCGTACTCCAGGTCGCCAATGTCACCACCATCCATGGTGTAAGCCCAGCTGCATCCAAACTTTTCCACGTCAAAATGGTGTGCGCCAAGTCCTATTTCCTCATCAGGATTGAACCCCATGCGTATGTCACCATGCTCAATTTCATCGTGATCGCGTAGGTAGCACATGGCATCTACTATTTCTGCGATACCCGCTTTGTCGTCTGCACCCAGCAAGGTGTGTCCATCTGTCACGATAAGATCCTCGCCGACGTGCGTCTTCAGTTCGGGAAATTTCCCGGGAGAAGACACGATACCCTCTGAAAGGATGATGTCACCGCCGTCATAATTGTTTACAATGCGCGCCTTGATGTTAGCTCCGCTGGCATCAGGACTGGTGTCATAATGTGAGATGAAACCGATGGTGGGTATGTCTTTTTTGGTGTTTGCCTTCAGCGTGGCATAGATGTAGCCTTTTTCATCCATCTCTACATCCGAGAATCCTTCACGTTCCAACTCCTCTTTGAGGTACTTGGCGAAAACGAGTTGTTTTGATGTACTGGGGACTGTCTGTGAGTCTTCGGACGACTGGGTATCAAACTTGGTATAGTTGATAAATCTCTCTGTAATGTCCATGTACTTTTAGAATTAAGTGTGATTTCACTAGTAAGGGTGACTCCGGCGGGATTCAAACCCGCGATCTCAGGAACCGGAATCCTGCATTCTATTCAGCTGAACTACGGAGCCATAATGTGTGTGCAAATATAAAGAAAAAAGTTGATACCGACAAAACATGCCTTCTTATTTTTCTTTTTTCCGTATTGTGGCCACTATGTGGTATAAGAACTCTTTTGGTCATATTTTACATTCCAGCCTTTCGTGTTCATCAAAAAATCAATACCTTTGCATAAGACAGGCTTCACCTCAGCAATTCCAAGCAAGCTTGATTGCATTCGGTTCGCACTGTCTTTGCAAAAGACAGACTTACAACATCTATAAATAAGGTGAATCGATGCGGATGAAAGGAAGAAGTTTGTTGAATAATAACCTAAACCACCCAATAAAAATGAGAAAAATTATTTTATCCTGCATCCTGTTGGGGATGACTTGTATGGCCAAGGCACAATCGTTGCCCGTGTATCTTGATCCAACTAAAAACGTGGAAGAACGCATTGAAGATGCATTGCAACGCATGACGCTGGCCGAAAAGATTAGAGTGATTCACGCACAAAGCAAATTTTCGTCGGCAGGCGTACCCCGATTGGGGTTTCCTGACTTTTGGACAGACGATGGTCCTCACGGTGTCAGACCAGACGTACTGTGGGATGAGTGGGAACAGGCTGGGCAAACCAACGACTCGTGTGTGGCCTTTCCGGCGCTGACCTGTCTGACTGCCTCCTGGAATCCACAGTTGGGCATGCTCTATGGAAAGAGCTTAGGCGAGGAAGCTCGCTATAGAGGGAAGAACATGATACTCGGTCCTGGCGTGAATATCAACCGCACTCCGCTGAACGGGCGTAACTTTGAGTACATGGGCGAAGACCCATTTCTGGCCTCCCGCATGGTGGTTCCTTATGTTCAGGGACTGCAATCGATTGGCGTGGCAGCCTGTGTGAAGCACTATGCCCTGAACAATGACGAGGAATACCGGCATCAGGTCAACGTCATTGTGGACGACAGAGCCTTGCATGAGATTTACCTTCCCGCCTTCAAAGCCGCCGTGCAGGAAGGTAAGGCATGGGGCATCATGGGGGCATACAACCTGTATAAGAATCAGCACAACTGCCATAATCAGTATCTGCTCAACGACATCCTCAAGCGCGATTGGGGATTTGACGGTGTGGTGGTGAGCGATTGGGGCGGTGCACACGATACCGAACAGGCTGTGAAGAACGGACTTGACATGGAATTTGGCACCTGGACCGATGGACTCACCATGGGAGCCACCAATGCTTACGACAATTATTACCTGGCAAGACCTTATTTGAAGTTAATCCAAGAAGGGAAGTTCACGACCCGCGAACTGGATGAAAAGGTGCGCAGGGTGCTGCGTTTGTTTTATCGTACAACGATGGATCAGACGTACAAGCAGGGTTTCTTATGCTCTGACGCCCACTATGAGGCAGCCCAGAAGATTGCAGAAGAAGGCATCGTGCTATTGAAAAACCAAGGAAACGTGCTGCCCATTGATCTCCATCAGGCCAAACGGGTGCTTGTAGTGGGCGAGAACGCCATCAAGATGATGACCGTTGGCGGAGGAAGCTCGTCCTTGAAAGTGCAACGCGAGATTTCTCCGCTTGATGGACTGAAGGCAAGATTGGCAGGAAAAGCAACCGTAGACTATGCCCGAGGCTATGTGGGTGATGTCACTGGCAATTACAATGGCGTAACAACGGGACAGGACTTGTCTGAAAAGAGGTCGGCTGACGAGCTGATTGCCGAAGCGGTTTCCAAGGCTAAAGAGGCCGACTATGTGATATTCTTCGGTGGCTTGAACAAGAGCGACTATCAAGACTGTGAGGGACACGACCGCAAATCATACGGCTTGCCCTACCAACAAGACCGCGTAATTACCGCCTTGGCCAAGGTCAACAAAAACTTTATCTATGTCAATATTTCTGGTAATGCCGTTGAAATGCCGTGGGTGAAGCAGGTTCCGGCCATCGTGCAGGGCTGGTTTATCGGCTCACAGGCCGGTGTGGCATTGGCTTCTGTGCTCGTGGGTGATGCCAATCCGTCGGGCAAACTGCCATACACCTGGTTCAAGACCTTGAACGACGTGCCAGCTCACCGACTGAACAGCTATCCCGGAACGTGGCGTGCCGACAAGAAGGTGATAGACGAAACCTACAAGGAAGGCATTTTCGTTGGCTACAGGTGGGTTGACAAGGATAAGACGAAGCCGCTCTTCGCCTTCGGACATGGACTGAGCTACACCTCCTTTGACCTTTCCAATTTGCGATTGAGTCAGAAGAAGATGACGGAAAACGACCAACTCACGGCCACCGTCACGGTCAAGAATACAGGCCGCCGTGCAGGTGCTGAGGTGGTTCAACTGTATGTCAGCGACCTGAAATCGTCGTTGCCTCGCCCCCAAAAAGAACTCAAAGGCTTCAAGAAGGTGTATCTCGCTTCGGGAGAAACCAAGGATGTAGACATTACCATCGACCGCTCTGCCTTGAGTTTCTATCATGACAAGCAACAAAAGTGGGTGGCCGAGCCTGGTGATTTTGAGGTGTTGGTGGGCAACGCTTCCGACCATCTTCCGCTCAAAGCCAAGTTTAGATTACAATAAAGCCGCCTCGGTGTTGATGATTGCCATCAACGGAAACGGTTTTTGAATCAAGCAGATTACGTCACAGCAATTCAAACTCATTGATTTGTCTTGGGCTTACACTGTTTTACGCATCAAATCCTCCACGTTCACCTCCATGGAAACGTGGAGGATTTTTGTGTGGCCACGGTACTCCAGTACCCCGAATATTAGCAGCTGGCGGAACGGAGTCAAGTAGATGTCAATAAGTGGGAAGTAAGATAAAACGTTGACTTTTTTTACCAAATATCGCCCTTAAAACGGCACATGTAAATGTTCAATCTAGAAAAAATCAATAGGCAAGCAGGCGACAAATAAGTGAAAACAGGGTAAGAAAAACTCAAATTTTACCCCAAAAGCTGCACTTTTCGTGCTTAAAAGCATCATTTTGGTGGACTATTCCCATGCATTAACCAGCCAAAGTCATGCATGTATCACCCTTAATGCAATGCTTTTGAGTAAATAAGACTTGAAAAATAGACTGGTTGTGCTGTAAGTTAAATGTAAATCATTGATTGTTAGAGAGATGCGTTGTTTTCTTATTTTGGGCGAATTTGCGTCCGTGTGACTGGTTCGTTGAAAATAAACGAAATATGGAGAGGTTGGATGTCAAGAAAAATCATTTGTGGCTACCATCGTGACCCTCATCCTCTTGGTGTGTGCAAATAGTCATTAAAAATGCGTAAATAGTATCTTTTGGTGTTATTGTTGTCCTGAATACTTGCGTATGATTGATATAACGTCTATCTTTGCAGACACGTCAGCAATCAAGAGGTGGCGTGCCAAACCGAATATGATGTTTTAGAAAATACAACGATGAGCAAATTGATAAAACCACCCCACTATCATGCATTATTGGACATGAAGCAGACAGAGCGGGGCATTAAACAGATAAAAGACTTTTTTCAACAAAACCTTTCCACCGAATTGCGCTTGAGGCGCGTCACCGCCCCCTTGTTCGTTCTCAAAGGACTGGGCATAAACGACGACCTCAATGGTGTGGAGCGGCCGGTAAGTTTTCCCATCAAGGACCTCGGAGACGCCGAGGCAGAGGTGGTTCACTCGTTGGCTAAGTGGAAAAGACTGACGCTGGCCGAGTACAATATTCAGCCCGGCCATGGCATCTACACCGACATGAACGCCATCAGAGCCGACGAGGAGCTGGACAACCTGCATTCATTGTACGTCGATCAGTGGGACTGGGAGGCGGTTATTACCCCCGAACAACGCACGCTCTCGTTCCTTAAAAATGTGGTGGAGCGCATCTATGCCGCGCTGCTTCGCACCGAATACCTCACTTGCGAGACCTACCCGCAGCTCAAACCTTTCCTCCCCGAGCAAATTCACTTCATCCATAGCGAGGACTTGTTGCGGCAATATCCCGACCTTTCACCCAAAGAGCGTGAAGATGCCATCTGTGAAAAGTATGGCGCGGTGTTTATCATTGGCATCGGAAGCACGCTCAGCAACGGTGAGAAACACGACGGGCGCGCCCCTGACTACGACGATTGGTCTACCGTGACCAATGGCGGTCAGGCGGGACTCAATGGTGACATCCTCATCTGGTATCCTGTGTTGGAGCGTTCCATCGAACTCTCTTCCATGGGAATTCGTGTGGATAAGGAAAGTCTGCTGCGACAGCTACGGCTTTCGGGGCAGGAAGAGCGGCAGCAACTTTACTTCCATCAGCAGTTGCTCAACGACAAGTTGCCATTGAGTATTGGCGGCGGCATTGGGCAAAGCAGGTTGTGCATGGTGCTTTTGCAGAAAGCCCATATCGGCGAGATTCAGGCCAGCATTTGGCCCGAAGACATGCGCGAGGCGTGTGACAAGCTGGACATGCGGCTCATTTAGCAGTCCGCCAGTTGGGCTGCTCTACAGACATGGATAAATGAAAAAAGCCAGCCATCGGCGACCGATGGCTGGCTTTTTAAATCGTACCTCACTTAGAAAACAAATCCAAGATTGATGTAGTAATTGGGTGTCTTGGTCTTACTCGACCATCCTATCGAGCCTCCAATCGGCCCCAACACACTGTTATAGTAGTAAGCTGCCTGACAACCAATCTTTGGACCATGGTCAAACAGGTCATCGAACTTGTCGTCTGACAGGTAACCTGATATCTTTGCGATGACATAGTTGTTGTCTAAGATGCGCTGCTGAAGCCTCAGTTGTGCCGCTACAAACTTATCTTTCACCTGTTCCACGTAGGCCACGCCGGCAAAAGGCATGTGCTGACTGTCAGAAAAGTAATGGAACCGGTCGCCTCCGATGATGTTTTGCAAAACGTATGGTGCATTGGTACCCTCAATCAGTCGACCATAGAGCATCGGCTGCAGTGTGAGTCTGTTGTTCAGTGGAAACGAGATGCGCCACATGGCGTTCACGATGCTCAATCCGCTATGGTCGTCGTAGCCCACGAAATTGTCGGTGTAATAGCCGTAACCCGCCTCAAACTTGGCTCCCTTGGATGGAAAATTCCAATGGTTTTCCGAGTTGAAGGTTATCTCGCCCTGGTAACTAATGAGGTGCAGGTTCTTCAAATCTGTATTCCACCGCTCGCGTTTTACATCCTGCAGTACGGCATCGTGGTGATAAAAGTCATAGCGTCCACCCAGGCGAAAGTTGAAGTTGCGGATGTTGAAGTCGAACGGAACCACCCTCACGGTGTGCTGGTTGTAAATCAGGTTGACGTCTCTTGTTCCCTCGCTATAGATGTTGATGTCCTGATGACGGAACTGATAGGATACGTTAACTTTTCCCCAGGAGCTGGGATACAGTGCAAAGTCGGCATTAGCCATGGTGCGTTTGCCCAGTCGCAGGGTAAAGTTGGCTGCCATGGGGATGGCCTTGCTCCGCACAAACAGTCCCAGGTTGGCCTGTAAGGCCACCAACTCTTCCGTGTCAAACCGCAGTCCCAGACTTGCTTTGGCGTCTTTCTGTCCCTTGGAGGCAATGTGTAGACGCTCGCCATTTTCCGTTGGTGTGATGTAGCAGTCGGCATCATTGTAGTACAGGTCGGCGCGCATCGTGTTGGATATCTGGTCTAATAGGTTCACTTGTATGCTGTCACGCTTGTTCAGCTTGAACTTGTGTGCGATGTATCTTTGATCAGCTTCGTCGACATCCTCGTACACGATGTCGGCTATTTTCACCTTGTCGGGCTGAATCTCAACCTTGTTCTTGACCAGGTGTTCTGGTTCCTGTCCGGGTGCGATGCCCAATTCTTTTCTCAATTTCTCCAGCTTTGGCCATTGCTTCATGGCCGCCTCCTCGCCTCGCCTAATCAGGGTGTCGATGGCGGCGGTTGAGAATGAGGCCGCACCATAGCCTTTCGTATCGGTGCTGATGAGGATATCCGTCTTGGCAATGTTTTCATCATACTTGTTCTTACAGTTGATGTCAACAATCTGTCCAATCACACTGGCACCCTTGTCGAAGTCGCTTGCCGTCTTTGGAGGCTCCTGGACGGTGACGCCAATCACGATGTCGGCTCCCATTTCGCGGGCGATGTCTGCCGGGTAGTTGTTGCGCAGTCCACCGTCAATCAACACCATGTCGCCCTTCCTGATGGGCGTGAATGCCCCTGGGATGGACATGCTGGCGCGCATGGCCTCGGTGAGTGAACCTCGGTGGAAAACGTATTCGGTGTTGTCTATGATGTTCGTGGCAACGCAGGCAAAGGGGATGGGCAGGTCGTTGAAATCAATGGAGTCGCGGTAGTTGAAGGCCAGCCGGGCAAACAGCTTTGAAAGATTCTTCCCTTGTATCAGACCTCCCTGACGTGTGCGGTTGTTTTTGCCAAGCCGGATGTCACGGCTCAGCATATAAGTATTTTCTTTTTTCCTTTTGTTCAGGTTGAGGTTTCTCACGTCAACCTTGTCCGACAGCACGAGCGACCAGTCTTGCAGCCTGACGATAGAGTCCATACAATGTGCATCGTAGCCTATGCAGTACAGTCCACCTATGATACTTCCCATCGATGTTCCTGTCACGATGTCCACTGGGATGCCTGCTTCTTCTATCACCTTCAGTGCCCCGATGTGCGCCATGCCCTTGGCTCCGCCGCCACTCAGCACCACAGCCACCTTCTTGCGGGCGTGGTGGGGCTGGGCCTGTGCTACCAGACCGAAGAAGAGCAGCATACAGAGAATTAGTGTTTTCCTCATAGCTGTATGTATTTGTGTTATTTAATGGTTCGCAAAGCGTTGCTTGGCCAAGGCTTCGTACTTGGTCCCTGGCTGTCCATAGTTGGCATAAGGGTAGATGCTGATGCCGCCTCGTGGAGTAAAGAGGCCTGTCACCTCAATGTATTTAGGCTGCATCAGCTTGATGAGGTCTTTCATGATGATGTTCACGCAGTCTTCATGAAAGTCGCCATGATTGCGAAAAGAGAACAGGTACAGCTTCAGACTCTTACTCTCCACCATGCGCTCGCCGGGGATGTAGGCGATGCGTATTTCGGCAAAGTCGGGCTGCCCGGTGATGGGACACAGCGATGTGAACTCGGGACAGTTGAACTGTACCCAATAATCGTTCATGGGATGTTTGTTCTGAAAGGTTTCCAACACCTCGGGTGCGTAATCCATCTGATACTTGGTTTTCGCTCCCAAAGCCTTTAAGCCATCCTCTTTTCTTGTACTTTCCATAAGCCAATACCTTATTTATATTATATGTTGAAGATGCGTAGCACGTTGTAGTCAATCCCTTCATCGTACACATCTTCACCCTCGTGTGCCTTCAAAGTATGGACAACGCGGATGGTGACGGGCAACACCAGAATCTCGTAAGCAGTCTTGAGCAAAACCTGCCAGAACATCAAGGGTAAGATTTCGGCGGTAGGTATCACCCCGAAAAAGGCCAAGGGGAAAAAGATAAGCGAGTCGACACTCTCACCAAAGATGGTACTCAGGATGGCGCGGGCAGAGAAATTCTTTCCTTGTGATGAGATTTTCATGCGGCTCATCACATAAGCATTGACGAACGAACCACACAAAAAGGCTATGAATGAGGCGAAAGCAATGCGCGGTGCCAGTCCGAAGATGTCGTGGAAGCTCTGTCCAAGCGTCCAGTAGCTGGCTCCGGGAATCAAGTCGCACAGTGCCGCCATCATCACAAAGAAGAAGTTCATGGCAAAACCTGTCCAGATGAGTAAGCGGGCTTTGCGATAACCCCACACCTCACACACGCAGTCGTTGATGATGTACGAGATGGGAAAAACGATGAGTCCGCCGGTCAACGAGATGGGACCTACGGCAATTTGCTTGGTTTCTAACACGTTTGCCGTAATCAGGCAAACACAAAAAAGGATGCTGAAAAGCATGAATAGCACACTAACGTGCTGAGTTTTTTGTTCCATAATTCTTGTTTTTTAAGAGGTTTATCAAGCACTCTATGATGAATAAAAATGTAATGTCCAAATGTCTTGAGCGCCCTGATTATCCTTCATCAGACCCTCATCTGGTTCATTTGGAAACACTGAATTGTTGTTGAATTTCTGCAAAGTTACATAATTTTGCCGATATCGAGCTGTTTTTAAGGAAAAAACGATTATTTTTGCCTCAAATAAACAATAGTATAGAACACAATGAAAAAGTACTTATTCACAGCAGCAGTTGCTCTGTTAGCCACTGCCATGCAAGCCCAAAATGCGGAATATGTCATTACCGGTACTGCTCCGGCAAACGCAAAAATGGTTTATTATTACGACAATGGACAGTTCAGGAAAACTGACAGCACAACAGTCAGCAACGGTAAATTTCAGCTTAACGGAACAAAACCGCTGAACACCTTCATCACTGTGGCAACCGATGCAAGCCATAGCATCACCGTCATTAACGACCGTACGCCCATCACGGTAAACTTGAACAACCAGAGCGTCACTGGATCGGCACAGAATGTTCAGTTCGTTGCCTTGCAAAAGCAACAGAGCAAGCAGGATGAGAAAATGATGGACATCTACAAGAAATACCAAGAGATAGCAGCTGACATGACCATCGAAGGACAGACCAAGAAGGCTACGTTTGAGAAACAGATGGAACAATTGCAGGAACAACAGGTGCAAGACATCTTGAAATTTACCAATACACACAAAACCAGTGTGGCTCCGGCATACTTTTTAGGACAGATGTTTTATTCGCTGTCGTACAACGACCTGGTGTCCATCCTCGACAACACCTGCGCTTATTACAACCACCCCATGATGGAAGGTCCTAAACGACAGCTCGTTTCGCTGGGCAAGCGTCGGCCGGGCTTGCAATTTACCGACTTTGCTATGCACGATATACAGGGCAAACCTGCCAAACTGAGCCAATGGGTGGGCAAGGGCAACTATGTGTTGGTTGACTTTTGGGCAAGCTGGTGTGGCCCGTGCCGACAAGAGATGCCCAACGTGGTGGATGCTTACAAGCGCTATCATGCAGCAAAGGGATTCGACGTGGTTGGCGTGTCGTTCGACTCAAAGGCTGATGCTTGGAAGAAAGGCATCGCTGACTTGCAACTACCTTGGCACAACATCTCCGACTTGAAAGGCTGGAAGTGTGCTGCCGCCCAGGTTTATGGTGTCAATTCCATTCCGTCGAACATCCTGGTTGATCCATCTGGACAGATTATTGCGCACGACTTGCGTGGTTCTAAGCTGGCCGAAAAGTTGAAGGAAATCTTCGGATACTAAAGTATCAATCTTGCAAGTATAGGGCATGATTCGTCGTGCCCTTCGCTTGTTAGAGGAAAAAGTGAAATGGGAAAGATGAAATGAGAAGGCTATGCGCCTTTCCTATTTCATCTTTCCCATTTTATCTTTCGTCTTTATTAAATAATGCTGGTGCGCTTGGTGAATTCAATAATCTCTGGGATATAGCCGAAAGCCAGGCCGGTGACGGTGTCGGCACAGCCATAGTAAACGGCTACGCGACCCGTGGCGGGGTCGTGTACCTCGGCACAGGGGAAACAAACGTTAGGCACGTCGCCAGTCAGTTCATACTGTGTTTGTGGTGAGATGAGATAAGGACCTGAACGATAGATAGGCTTCCACGGCTGTTCTAAGTCGAGTAGGGCAGAGCCAAAGCTGTACACATAGCCATTGCACGAGCGCAACACACCATGATAGAACATCAGCCAACCCTCGGATGTCTCAATGGGTATAGGACCTGCGCCTATCTTCATGCACTGCCATGCACTTACTTCAAAGGCGGCAGGCGACATCACATGGCGATGCTTGCCCCAGTATACCAAGTCGGGAGATTCGCTGTAGAAGATGTCTCCGAAAGGAGTGTGTCCCGTATCGCTCGGGCGACTGAGCATGGCAAAGTTGCCATTGATCTTCTTAGGGAACATCACGCCGTTGCGATTGTAGGGCAGGAACGCATTTTCCAATTGGTGGAAGGTCTTGAAATCAAATGTGTATGCCACGCCAATGGTAGGTCCGTGATAGCCGTTACACCAAGTGACGTAGTAGCGGTCGTCGATAAAGCACACGCGAGGGTCGTAACCATACACCCATTCACCAATCTCTTTATTGTCGCATTCAAAACGCAGCGGCTCTTCGTTGATGTTCCATTTCACGCCGTCGTCACTGAAACCAACGTGCAATACCATGCGTCGGTTGGTATCATCACAGCGGAACACACCAGCGTAGCCGTCTTTGAAAGGTACTACGGCACTATTGAAAATACTGTTGGAGGTTGGTAGCAAATTCCTTGGAATAATGGGATTCGCCGAACAACGCCACATGACTTCTTTACAATCTGCCGCACGGTCTTCCCACGGCATGTTGGGCAAAGGTTGCCCTTGAATGATTAATTTGGACATAGAAATGTTATTTCAGTTTACGAGTTTTTAGTTTACAAGTTCACGAGTTGATAGTTTTAGTTGACGAGTCTATAGTTTACGAGTTCACCAGTTGATAGTTTTAGTTGACGAGTCCATAGTTTACCAGTTCACCAGTTGATAGTTTGTCTAAACAAAAAGTTCAAAGTTCAAAGTTCAAAGTTCAAAGTTCAAAGTTCAATGTTCTCGGCTATCTATTCCCCTCCTTGGGAGGGGTTAGGGGAGGCTCCAAACGGCACAAACCAAGTGATGAGTAAGGCGGGAATGGTGCATAGCAACACAAATACGAAGAAGTGTCGGTAGCCCAATGCATCACTCACGGCACCACTCATCATGCCAGGTAACATCACGCCAAGGTTCATAATGCCACTGGCAAAGGCATAGTGCGACATCTTATGCTTGCCTGGCGCAATCTGCTGCATCATGAAGAGCGTCAGTCCCACGAATCCGAATCCGTAGCCAAAGTACTCCAGTCCAATGGCGCTGCCTATGAAGACAAGATCTTGTGGTTGGTAAATGGCCAACAGGTTATATGCCACAAACGGAACGTTGAACACCAAGGCCAACGAAAACAGACTCTTTTTCAATCCCCGATGTGCGATATAGTAGCCGCCCAAGATAGAACCAATCACAAAGGCGGCAGCACCCACGGTGCCATAGCACAGGCCAATCTGTTGTTCTGTCATGCCCAAACCTTGCTCCGAAACCGGTGCTTTGAGGAAGAGCGGCACAATCTTCATCACAAACCCTTCGGCAAACCTATAGAGAATGATGAAGCATATATAATAGATAATGTGTTTCTTCTGGAAGAACTCTGCAAACACCGCCCACAACTCCGTCCATACTTCACGGGCACTCTTCTTGTGCTGGGCAGCTTTGCCATCGGTAGGAAGGATGAAAAAATGATAGCATCCCAAAGCCAGCATGGTCACGCCAACGATGAGCATGATGAACATCCACGCCTTGGTCACACCGTAACTCTTGATGAATATTCCCGCCAGATACACCAATCCACCCGTGGCAAATATCTTCGCAACGTTGTAGAAGGCACCTTGCCAACCTATCCATCTGGCTTGTTCTTCGGTAGACAGTACCGACATATACGTTCCATCGGCTGCGATGTCGTGTGTGGCACCGCTCATGGCAATCACGGCCAGGATGCCAATGGTGATGGCAAAGAAGTCGGAGAGGTTCAAGGCAAATGCCAACAAGGCAAACATCAAGCCACAAAGCAATTGGGTAAGCACCACAAAAAACTTCTTGGTCTTGTAGATTTCAAGGAACGGACTCCAGATAGGCTTTAATGTCCAAGGCAGCATAATCAATCCTGTCCAAAAGGTGATTTGCGTGTCAGAGATACCCATGCCTTTGTACATCAGCGACGTCACCATGTTGAGCACCACAAAGGGCATCCCCATGGCGAAATACAATGTAGGCACCCATGCAATGGGACTCGTCTTTCTCGGGTGCGTGTAGGTTAGTTCTTCTTTCATTTTTTAATACAACAATGTGTGCATCGTATAACGGATGCCTTATAAGTTTTTTTGTTCAGTATCGGTTGGCAGTGTAGGTTTGTCCATGGAGGCAGCTGTTTCATCAACAGATTCAGCAGATTCAACGGGCTCGGCTGTCGTTTCAACGGCATCTGTTGCAGTGGGACTGGTCGGTGCTTGCTTGTATTTTCGGTTCACCGACATCACCTTAAAGGCATCGATGCACTCGATGACACCATACAATACGAGCGTCCAGCCAATAACGAAGAGCGGCGCCTGGGCTATCCATTGGGGTTTTATGATGGCGATGCCACCGATGAAAAGCACCACGCAGGGCAGCAGCCAGAAGATGATGTGCACGCGGATGATGCGGTTGATGGCAGCCAACACCACAAACTGATTGATGGCTCCCAATATAAGCACGGCGGCGATGATGTACACCAATCCAGTTGTAAAGACGGTAGGCATCAGAGCCAGTACGGCTCCCAGCACCATACTGCCGATGCCCACGATGGGGAAGGTGGGGCGGAAGCCGGAGATTTGCCGACCATTGGCGTCAAACACCACGGTGTCGTCGCGGTGCTTGCGGTCAATGAGGTAGGTGATGCACGATATGAGTCCGGTAATCAAGAATAGCACACCAATGAGGATGGTGAGCCATGTAACGGTATCTTCGCGGTAGCGGATGAGCAGTACGCCTATGATGATGGACACTAGCGCACGGATGAATGTGTTTTGTACAGTTTTCATACGATTTGTAATATGTTTACAAATGTACGAACTATCTCCCACAAATGCAATACTTTTCGTATTTTTGTATCCTAATATTCCATTCTATGACAACATTGTATTTGGTCAGACATGGTGAAACGGTGGACAATGCCGCCCATCTCATGCAGGGACAGACGCAGGGCAGGCTCAATGCGGTTGGCCTCAGGCAGGCCGAAGAACTGCGCGAACGGTTCCGGCAGTTGCATGTCGATGCGTTTGTGTCCAGTGATTTGCGTCGGGCCATAGAAACATGTGAGGTGATAGCCGCACCGCATGGCATCAAGGTGCAGACAACACCGCTGCTGCGCGAGCGCGACTGGGGTGACTTTACGGGCAGATACATTCCCGATTTGCAAGACTTGCCCTTTCCCGACAATGTAGAGTCGTTGGAAGAGATGAAGCATCGCGCCCGACAGTTTCTCGAAGAGATGAGCAGCCGTTACCCCCATCAAACGGTGTTAGCTGTAGGTCATGGCATCATCAACAAGGCGATACAGAGCGTGTTCCATCATCGACCCATGAAGGAAATCGAGAGAATGGAAAACGCTGAGGTGAGAGTGCTGAACCTTCAATAAGTAAGAACCCAGCGAATAATCACGTCTTTGTGGAAGGAATCAATCACCTGCGACCTCCAAAACTTCTGCCGCCACCTTGTGTTCCCGTCGAATTGCCACCTGATCTTGATGGTGGACTATAGCTTCTTGATGGCGAACTGTAGGAACGACTGGGTGAAGAATAGCTTCTTGATGGTGGACTATAACTTCTCGATGGTGAGCTATACGAACGACTTGGTGAAGAGTAGCTCCTTGATGGTGGGCTGTAGCTTCTCGATGGTGAGCTGTATGACCGGCTTGGTGAAGAGCTTCTGGATGGGGTAGATGGGTCGGGCGTGAACGTACGATTCGGTACGGTCGACCTAACGCCTGTCGATTCGTCACGGCCAAAGCTGCCTCCACTTCTACTGCCGTTGCCGAACGAACCCGGTTGGGTAACCGTGGTACGCGTGCTGCTCTGTCGGTTGCCAAAGCTGCTGCCGCTGCGGTTGGGCGCGGAGTTATATCTGCGGTTATCACTCGAGCCATTGCTTCTTGACGGACTGTCGTAGGTTGAGATAATGCGACGGGGGCCGTTGCCGAACGAGCGACTGCCGTTGTTATAATATCCGCGGTTGAATCCATCGCGCATGCCTATCTCATCATAGCCTCGTCTGGGACCGTAGTCGCGTCCATAGTACCACGATCGGTTGCCGTTGCGGTGCCAGCTGTGGCCTCCGCGGTACACGGCGTAGAAGCGTGGTGTACCGAAATAGAAGTAGTCACGGTATGGATAGCGGGCGTACACACCGAAGTGCCAATAGCCTGCGTTCCAGTAGAGCGGGCGATAGAAATAACTGGCATCGCAGTACATGCGGTACTGCCAATCGAGCAGAATGTAACTCAAGTCCAGGTTGCGGCGCTCCCAATAGAGGCCGTACAGGTCATCGTAGTTGTCGATGCTCATCAGGTAGTCGAGGTTAATTTCGTATGCAGCCTCATATTGGTCATCGGTGAGGTTGAGTTCGTATGCCATCTTGTCCGTCAGGAAAAGGGCCTGCTGACGCGCTTGGTTGTAACTCATGGCGTTGGCTGATACCGTGAGTACAAACAGTGAAACCAGGGAAATAATCAGCTTTTTCATCATGAAATATTTTTAATGTTGTGAATATATACGTCCTTGTGATGTCCGTGTGGATAACAGAACATTAACGATGCATTGTTTCCGTCCATCCGTTTCTCATTCTTCATCACATCGCAAATGTAACGATTATCACGCATGGATGAAAAGGTTTTTCCCTAAACCGTGAGGGGAAAATCCCTATCGCCGCACGAGTCTTTCATTAAAATGAGGTGATTAGTTGGCAAAAACCATTATTTGTGGTGTTTCATCATAAACTTTTGTGGTATTTCATCATAAACTTTTGTGGTGTTTCATCATAAACTTTTGTGGTGTTTCATCATAAACTTTTGTGGTATTTCATCATAAACTTTTGTGGTAATTCGCTGTGCGTTCTTCCGTGAATATTGTTTGCAGCAACGTTTTTTTGCTTCTTTCGCGCTTTTCGTTGTTAAAAAACGCTGCTTCGCAGTAGGAAATTTGTTAAATATTTTGTCTGTTTGGTGCCCCTAAAACGGCACTTGAAATAGTGCCATCTGGAAAAAATCAATAGGCAAACAGGGAGCAAGCAGGAGGTTTTTTGGCCCGAAAACTCGAGTTTTACCTTAAAAATGTCGACTTTTCTCGTCGTAGAAGCATCGTTTTGATGGCCTATTAGCATGGGTTAGGCATGTAAAAGCATGTAGATTTCACCTTTATAGCAATGCTTTTGGCTCACAAAAGCTCGAAAAGCAGGTTCTTGATGCAGATGGTTGCTTGTAATATGTTGGTAGTCAGCGCAATTTGAAAAGTAGTTTATTTTGGGCGAATTTGCGACCATTGGTTTCTTTGTTGGCGAATAAGCGAAATATGGAGCACCTTGTTGTCAAGAAAATTCACAAATAATATTCCTCATATTTCTCATTTCGCCACGTCCATGCCCCTTTCATTTACAAAGGTTATTTGTCATCAACAACAATCATATCTTTTGTTTCAACAACGAATTTAACAAAAGACACGAATTATTTTGTTGGAATCAATGAATTCATTGTATAGTTTAGTTGATTCGTTTCATTCGTTTCATTCGTTGTTAAAAAATAATTATTTTCTTTTGTTCCATTCGCAGAACGCTTGCGTTCATTGTCTAGTTTCGTTGATTCGTGTCATTTGTGTCATTCGTTGTTCAACAACATTGCCTTTCGATGAAAATGCCGTGGGTCCACAACGATGAATATATAATAATCGTTACGATTTCTCGTTATCGTTAAAAAGCACGATTCTATAAAGCATGAAACGTCATATATTACTGTCCGTTCTGCTGTTCGCCACTGGAGTGGGGCATGCCCAGGCCGATTTCGAAGCAGAAAACGCATCGCCGTGGAACATCGGTGAGAACATTCATTATCAGGTAGAGTTACAAAGTTCGTTCGCTGATGGCAAAACGCCCTTGTGGCTCCATTCCAACCGGCATGGCTTGAGCTCGTTGGAAAAGAACAACGGTTATCTGCGTGCGGCCATGATCAGACCCTTGCGTACCGACTCGGCACGCAAATGGGGGATAGGCTATGGCCTGGACGTGACGGCGGGTGTGAATCATACCAGCAAGATGATGGTTCAACAGGCCTTTGTCGAGCTGCGATGGTTGCATGGCGCGCTCTCTGTAGGGAGCAAGGAATATCCCATGGAGTTGAAGAACAACCAGTTGAGCAGCGGTTCGCAAACGTTAGGTATCAATGCCCGTCCGGTTCCGCAGGTGCGCTTGGCCTTGCCCGATTACTGGATGTTGCCCTTTGGCAACAGGTGGTTGCACGTGAAAGGACATGTCGCCTACGGCAAGATGACGGACGACAACTGGCAGCACAGTTTTACCCAGCGCCAGTCTAAGTATGCCGACAACGTGCTGTATCACAGCAAGGCAGGCTATCTGAAGATAGGCAATGAAGACCGCTTCTGTCCGCTGTCGCTCGAAATGGGATTGGAGATGGCCACACTTTTCGGTGGAACGGGCTATCAACCCAAGTCTGATGGGACGGTCAACGTGATTCGTAGTCAAACGGGCTTCAGGGCTTTTTGGAATGCTTTCATGCCTGGTGGATACGACGCACCTGAAGAGGGTATTGTTTATCAGAATGTGGAAGGCGACCAACTGGGCAGCTGGCTCATACGGATGAACTATGACGCGGACACCTGGCGAGTAGGTCTGTATGGTGAAAAGTTTTTCGAGGATCACTCGTCCATGTTCCAACTCGACTACGACGGGTACGGAACGGGTGACGAATGGAACGTCAAGAAGAAAAGAAAGTTCTTTGTCTACGATTTCAAGGACATGATGCTGGGCGTGGAACTCAATCTGAAATACAACGACCTGGTGCGCAACGTGGTGTTTGAATATCTGTATACCAAGTATCAGAGTGGCCCCGTGTATCATGACCACACGCAGAACATGAGTCACCATATCTCGGGAATCGATGATTTTTACAATCACTACATTTACCCCGGGTGGCAGCATTGGGGTGAAGTGATGGGTAACCCGCTGTATCGTTCGCCGCTCTATAACGAAGATGGACGTATCAACGTTCAGAACAATCGGTTCAAGGCTTTCCACCTGGGCGTGTCGGGCGAGCCATGGAACGGCGTGAGCTATCGCCTGTTGACCACTTGGCAAGAGGGACTGGGAACCTATAAAATACCCTTCCCAGCCAAACAGCACAACGTTAGCGTGATGCTGGAGGTTGGCTGCCAGCTGAAACATGGCTGGAATATCCGAGGGAGTTATGGGGGCGATTTCGGCCGAATCCTTGGCAACAACCAAGGCGTACAGCTCACCATCGGCAAACATGGAGTGTTCAACCTGTAAACAAGTCATTGAAATGAAAAAAGTATCTTATATCCTCCTCACCCTCCTGATGCTCGCAACGTGGACTTCGTGCGAACTGGAAACGTCCAACAACGGGGCTTTAGACGGTTATTGGCGTTTGCAACAAGTAGATACCTTGCAAACCAAGGGAACGGCCGACCTCTATGCGCAACGATTGTTTTGGTCGGTTCAAGGCAAAATTCTCATGCTCAACGATTTGGATTACCGCTATCCCGAGTGTGTGATGGAGTTTGAACACCGTGACCAGCGTCTGACGTTGCACAAGCCATTGATCTCAGATCGCACCAAGGGCGACCCGGTGATAGACGATGTGAAGATTCTCTATCCATACGGCATTCGGCGGCTCGACGAGCAGTTTGAGGTAGAAAGGTTAGATGGTTCGCGTATGATATTGCGCAGTGAGCAGCTTCGGTTGGTGTTCACCAAATTTTAAATGCAACGGATAGCCCGTTCACAACAAAAGGTCGTTTGTCGTCAACCTTATTTTTTGTTTTAACAACGAATTTAACGCATTTAACGAATCCTTTTGTTGGAATCAATGAACGCAGGCGTTCACCGAATCAAACGAATTTGGCAAAAGTACACGACATGGTTAATTTTAGTTTTAACAACGAATTTAACGAATTTAACGAATCCTTTTGTTGGAATCAATGAACGCCGGCGTTCACCGAATCAAGCGAATTTGGCAAAAGTACACGACATGGTTAATTTTAGTTTTAACAACGAATTTAACGCATTTAACGAATCCTTTTGTTGGAATCAATGAACGCCGGCGTTCACCAAATCAAACGAATTTGGCAAAGCCACGCGACATGTTGATGTCGTCAGATTTGTTTCATTCGCAGAACGCTTGCGTTCATTGTCTTGTTTAGTTGATTCGTTTTTTTTGTTTCATTCGTTGTTCAACAACATTGGGCTTAGGTGAAAGAGCCGTGTTCGCATCGGAGTTTCACGGATTTACACGGATTATTGTCCGTGCCATTCCGTTGCTATGACATTTTCGTTAAATGTATGAAAAAAAGCGCATTGTATTTGTTACAACCGATGCTTTTGTGTACCTTTGTATCGAATTATGGAATTATATCAAAAGTAGATATTAAACAATCCTTATTGAGAGCACCCATTCTTATGAGTATCCATTCGGCGATATAAGATATAAAACAACAATTAAATATTATTTAGAATGATGAAACAAAATTACAACAACAAGACAAAGCTTCGCAGCGCATGGTTTGCGCTTGTGCTGCTGATGATAACGGCGCTGCCTATCTCCGCGCAGAATGCAGGAACCAGATTTGAGGTCAATGGCTATTGCTATGAGGTGGTAGATGCTGCAAAGCATACTGTGAAAGTAACATACAAAAACAAAAAGGCGGCAACAGCAGAAGCCAGACAGCAGGAGTTAAAGGATGAAACGACAAACATCCCTGACGAGTGGAAAGCCTACAACGGGAATCTAACACAAGAAAAGGAAAAAGAAGGTAAGGACAGATCATTTGAAACTCATGATATAAATGTTATAAAAATACCTGAAACAGTAAGCCATAATAGCACGACATGGAAAGTGGTAGCTATTGGAGCCTATGCATTCATCAACGAAAGGGGAATTTATAAAATGAATCTTCCTAAGACGATAGAAGCCATTGAGGATGCCGCCTTTTATCAATGCAGTGTCAAACGCATAGATTTCCCGAAAAACCTGAAGTACATAGGTTGGCGCGCTTTCTATAAAACTAATTTGACTCCTATTAAGATTAAAGAGCAGCAACATAGTAAAGGTACACTTTATAAGGCATCCCCCACATCTATCGATATTTCAGGTGCAACCGCTATTGGACCTCAAGCCTTTGAGGGAAGCTTTTCAAAAGCTACTGTTAAATGTCCAAAAATAACATTTGTGGGCTATCAGGCTTTCAAGGGTGCCAATTCTTTTAAATTTACGAGTGTTCCTGCTTCGGCAAAGATTGGCGAAGCTCCCACGGATGATGTTATAAAGGCGATGTATAAAAACTTGCCCGCAGGCACAGACCAACGTTCGGGTGTGGAATCCTTTGCAGAATTCGGTGGCAGTGTAAAATTGGCAAGTGGTCCAAAGACGATTCCTACAGGTATGTTTGAAAAAGCGTTTAAGGATCTATATAAATTTGAGATTCCCCTTTCTGTGACTTCTATAGAAGAAAGAGCTTTCGCAAATACAGGTATCAAAAGTTTTAACGACTTGTCTAAGGTAAAGGTAATAGGCGCAAGGGCTTTCGAAAATGGCGTTATGTCAGGCGACTTTGTGATTGAAGAGCAAGTTGAGGAAGTAGGTGATGGTGCATTTGCTGGAAACGTTCAACTGGCAGGGTTTACCTTGAAAGGTACTGCTAACTGCAAGATTGGTGCGGGAATTCTTGAAGGTTGCCCAGAATTGGAATATATAGACTTACGTAATGTGAGCAGCGCAGATGTCAAAAGCAAACTAAAGAATTTGTCACGTGAATTTAATTCGGGTTCAATCACGGCAGGTTTGCCTACCCACACCGTCGTTTACCTTCCCGATGCGCAGGACATCTCCTTTGCAGCAGGTCAGGACGTAAACTTTGTTAAGAGCGATGGCACATGCACCAAGCTGAGCTTGCAGGATGGCATGGA
The DNA here is from genome assembly GCF_000479005.1 of Prevotella sp. BV3P1. GTDB lineage: Bacteria > Bacteroidota > Bacteroidia > Bacteroidales > Bacteroidaceae > Prevotella. The sequence goes on from NZ_AWXC01000008.1 coordinate 136,310, forward strand.
ATACGAGTTCCCTTATGCCATCAGAGCCAACGAGGTGGTTTACAACAAATGCAACATGACGATTAAAGATGTTACTATCAAGCGTGGAAACAATACGGAATTGACACTCAAACACTATGAAAGCGACCAATCCCTAACTTTATACCGCGACTTCTCTGCCTTTGCCTCTGGTAAGAACTGTTTCACCATCTTCCTGCCATACGCAGTGACATTACCAGACGGTATACGCGCATACGATTTGAACTATTTGACTAAAGAAGGCGATATTGAAAAGTATGTGTTTAAGTCAATCCCTGACGGTAGTACGCTCAAGGGAAACAGACCCTACCTGTTGCGTATCACCGACGGAAATAGCCACACCTCGCAGGAGTTCAAGGCGGTTGACACTCCCGTGAAAATAGCTGCGTCCGGCAAAGACAAGTATTCAACATCAGGAAGGCTTAAGCCAAGTGGATTCGTTCCTGCCGCGTCTGACCAAAGTTTCTGTTTCTATGGTAGTACCGAAATGAGTCCACGTTACTGGAATGAAGATGAAAACGTGTCTCTTTCAATAAGTCCTCATACGTTGGGACACGATAAAGAAGGAAATGATCTTTGGAAAAGATTACCAGGGAAAAACTACGCTTCACCGAAATTGTTGCCTCCTTTCCGCGGATTTATCATGGGTGTACTGGGGACTACCGCTGCTAAGCAGTTTGTGTTACTCACTACAGACAGCGAAACGACGGGCATCAACGATGTAACAGGAAACACTGACGCACAGCAAGGCGCACAGCGCATTTACACCATCGACGGGCGCTATGTAGGCACCAACTTCGACAGTCTGCCATCGGGCATGTATATCATGAAGGGTAAGAAAACATTAAAGACGAAATAAGATGAACACTAAAGATAAAAATATAAGCAACGCTGCCAGCGACAGGCACACCTACCTGTCGCCACGCACCGAAATCATCAAAATAGGTACGATTAACTTTATAGCGGTAAGCGAAACCTTAAAAATACCAAGGAAAGAGGAACCCACCGATGAAGCCTATGGAAAGAAGTGGCAGGGCGACTTTGACTTGTCGGACGAAGAGGTTGGCAACTACGAAAAAGAAGAATGGGGAAGCATGTGGTAACCCTCGGCATGCGTGCCGAGAATAGTCCTGCAACTACTCATGACATGAAATAAAGTGGGAGGGAACCAATGGGTTTCCCTCCCACTTCGTGTTTGATAGCCGCTCACCAGGTTGTAACATCCAACATCATCCTGCTGGTGGTGTGGAACAACTCTTTCATATAGAAAGTATGTTGCCAACAACAATCATTTTTTTGTTTTAACAACGAATTGAACCAATAAAACAAATCCGATTGTTGGAAATCAATGAACGCTGGCGTTCACCGTATCAAACGAATTTGGCAAAGGCATACGACATGGTTATGTTGGCAGAATTTGTTTCATTAGCAGAACGCTTGCGTTCATGGTCTTGTTTAGTTCATTGAGTTGTTTAGTTGATTCGTTTCATTTGTTTCATTCGTTGTTCAACAACACTCATGTTCATTCGTTGTTAAAACAAAAAGAAAAGGGGGTGCATCAAAACGATGATGCATCCCCCTATCATGTTATCAGGGCTTTCGCCCTATGCTTATAGGTTGTGTGATTGCAACATGGCCTTTGGGTCGAGAATCTTGTCAACCTCTTCGGCACTCATGAGTTTCTTCTCCACCACAATCTCGTGTAGGCTCTTACCAGTCTCCAATGATTCCTTGGCTACCTTGGTGCTGTTTTTGTACCCGATGTATGGGTTCAGCGCCGTGACAATGCCGATGGAATGTTTCACCATATCGAGGTTGTGCTTCTCGTTCAAGGTGATGCCGCTCACGCATTTCTCCCTGAAGGTGTTCATGACGTTGGTCATCCAGGTGATGCTTTCAAACATACACTCCACGATGACAGGCTCCATGACGTTGAGTTGCAGCTGTCCTGCCTCGGCAGCCATGGTGATGGCCATGTCGTTACCGATGACCTTGAAGCACACTTGATTGGTCACTTCCGGTATGACGGGATTCACCTTACCCGGCATGATGGAAGAACCTGGTGCCATGGCGGGCAGATTGATTTCGTGCAAGCCGCAGCGAGGACCTGAAGCCATGAGGCGGAGGTCGTTGCAAATCTTGGATAACTTGACCGCCAATCGCTTCAATGCTCCTGAGTAGCTTACATAATCGCCGGCGTCTGGTGTGGCCTCAATCATGTCTTTGGCCTTCACAAACTCGTCGCCAGTGAACTTGGTGAGATACTCGGTCACCAAATCAGCATAACCTGGTACGGCGTTCAGTCCTGTGCCAATGGCTGTGGCCCCCATGTTGATGGTGAGCAGTTTCTTCGCATTGTATTCGATGTACTCAAGCTCGTCTTCCAATGTGTTGGCAAAAGCGGCGAACTCTTGTCCCGATGTCATAGGCACAGCGTCTTGCAGTTGGGTGCGACCCATCTTCACCGCGTCTTTAAACTCGTTGGCCTTGACGCGCAAGCAGTCTACAAGTGCTTTCAAGCTCTTCAACAAGTCTTTGTTCATGCGGTAGGCCGCATAGCGTAAAGCCGTAGGATAAGCGTCGTTGGTAGACTGTCCGCAGTTGACATGGTCGTTGGGGTAGCAGTGCACATAGTCACCTTTCTCATATCCCATCAACTCCAATGCGCGGTTAGCAATCACCTCGTTGGCGTTCATGTTCACGGACGTGCCGGCTCCACCCTGCATCATGTCAATGCAGAAGTTGTCCCACAGCTTGCCTCCGATGATATCATCGGCAGCTTGACAGATGTGTTCTGCAATGTTTTTGTCAAGGGCACCCAACTCAGCGTTGGCTGCGGCAGCTGCCTTCTTGACGTATGCGATGGCCATGATAAACTGGGGATAATCGCACATCTTGGTATTGGAAATGCGATAATTGTTGATGGCGCGCTGCGTTTGAACACCATAATAAGCGTCTGCTGGCACTTGTAATTCGCCCAAGAGATCAGACTCTACTCTGTATTTTTCGTTTTGTTCCATTGTGTTTACTATTGATTTTTGTAGTTGTTTTTCTGTGTTTGTCATGGTTCGTCATAACAGACGAACGTGGACACGAGGGGTGTCTCACGTTCATCTTGGTGTTAAAGGGTTGTTGTTAGAATGCCTTGATTCTGTACATGAAGCCCAGTTCGATGCGATTGGTGTTGTAGTCAGCCAATTTACTCTTGTCCGTGAACTTGTAGTTACGACCGATGTATGACAAGAATAGGCGGCAGTCTTGTGACTTGACAGGATAATACTCTAAGCTGGCAAAGTAACCAAAAGACTTACGATAGTTCTTAAGTTCTTCTATCTTGCTGACACTTGCCGTTTCGTACATACCTTTGAGCATCAGGTTCCACTGAGGAACGAACTGCCAATTAACTTTGGTTATGAACGAGTTGTAGTTTACCTTGCCGTAGCGCACGTTGCCTTCTCCGCGGGATTGTGCCAAGTCGCTGGTGGCAATGCCCAGACGGTCTACGTCGTCAAAGGCACCCATGTAGTCGAAATACCACTGGAAGGTGGGCAAGTTGAGCTTTTGACCGAGCATCACCATCTGGCTGCTCTGCTCCTTGGCCTGTGTCTGTGTGCCCACTGACCAACGCGTTTGTAGCTTATCGCCAAAGAAATTACCATTCCACAAGAAGATATAGGTCAATGGATGTTTGGCAGCTTCCACAGCTTCAGTCTTTCCATTCTCTTTCATCACTTTGAGGTCAGCTCCGTATTCTTGAGCCAACTTGTTGTTGTAAGCATTGGTGATGTTCAGGTTGAACTCCTGAGATTCCACGGGTTTGAATGCGAAGTTTACGCCGGCCATGAAGTTATCCATATTGTCAACCATGTCAGAGTATTGGTAGATGTACATGGGGTTCTCATCAAATTCAAATCCACCCCAGTTTTGACACATCTTACCACCCGTGATGCCGAGCTTGTCGGTGACCTGATAACCAACCGAAAGGATGTCGGTAGCCTTGGCAAAGTTGTCCTCGCCCTGTGCACCATTGGCTTTGTTCAAGCGGTGACGGAAGCGGTAAGAGAGTTTGCCGAAGGAACCTTTGATTTCCAGTCGGGCTTGTTTGTTCTTGAAAGACGAACCCCAGTCGTTGCCATTGTAAGCCTCTTGGAAGGAAGACGCATAGTTGAAGTACACGTTGATTGCGTCGCTTTTCTTCTCTAATTTGAACAGACGGCTTGCCAATGACTCGTAGTTGCCATCTTCGCCACCCATGCCTGTATTGTTACCTTGTGCGCTTGCGCCCAGTGCCAAAGACATCATGGCGCAAATCATCATTATTTTTTTCATATTCATTGTGATTATTTCCTTAATAAACTATAGGAATTAATATTCTTGGTAGTATTTCTGAATTTGCTGCCAGTCGTGTGTTTTCGTCAAAGCCAGCATCAACAATACGCGTGCCTTCTGAGGATTGAGGTTGAGAGATGCCACGAAATGATATTTGTTGTCATCTACCTCAGCATTCAAGTTGGTAGGACCTGTGGGTACGCGGCTTGAACGAACGATTTGGATGCCACTATTCTGTGCTTTGATAGCCACGTCGAAAACGTCTTTGTAGAAGTTGCCATCGCCAACACCTGCCAACACAATGCCATCGTACTTGGCATCAACGAATGCCTTGATAGGAAGGTCAGAGCAGTTGGAGTAACCGTAAATGATGCCCACCTGTGGCAACTTGTTGAGGTTGTCCACGTTGAATACTGATTCTGTTCCACGTTTGTAGGCTGGTGTTTGCAGATAGTAAGCCTTGCCATTGAACACGTTACCAATTTGACCATAGATGCCACCCTTGAACGTACCGCAGTCGGTGGTATGTGTCTTGATGACCGATTTGGCGTCAAACAGTTGGTCGTTCATGCAAACCATCACGCCCTTGTCGCGCGATTCGGGTGTAGCAATGGCAGCCACTGCGTTGTACAGGTTGGCGGGTCCGTCGGCAGAGATGGCTGTGGCCGAACGCATGGCACCTACCAAGATGACAGGTTTGTTGCTGTGTACGGTGAGGCTCAAGAAGTAAGCAGTCTCTTCCATGGTGTCGGTTCCATGAGTGATCAGCACGCCGTCGTAACCTTCTTGGTTGAGCAGCTGGTTGATTCGTTTGGCCAGTTTCAGCCACACTTGGTCGTTCATGTCCTGACTACCGATGTTGCAAATTTGCTCACCTGATACGTCAGCAATGTCTTTAATCTGCGGAACGGCAGCAATCAAGGTTTCCACACCCAGTTGGCCGGCATTGTAAGCAGATGATGTAGAACTTGTGGATACACCAGCAATGGTGCCACCTGTTGCCAGGATGCGAACCTTAGGTTTGGCACATAGACCAACGGTAACGAACAATGCAACAATCACCAGGATGTTGATACGTAAATGTTTCATAATAAATTGTTTTTAAGTGATTAAATATGATATCAATAAAATAATTGCGTGATCAAGAAAGCCAGTGCGATGGACACGATGGTTGTGATGAATCCTGACAACTGGAAACTGTGATTGATGACGTACCGACCGATGCGTGTGGTGCCGGTTCGGTCAAAATTGATGGCTGCCACCTCGGTGGGGTAGTTGGGCATGAAGAAATAACCGTTGCAGGCAGGGAACATCGCCAGCAGGTATAGCGGGTTGATGCCCAGCAACACACCCAGTGGATAGATGGTACGCACGGTGGCTGCCTGTGAGAACAGCATGATGCTCATGATGAAGAGGATGACGGCGAACAAGAACGGAGCTGCCTGAACCCAATCGGCCAGGTGAGTTACGAAAAAGTCTTTGTTGCCATTGAAAAAGGTGTCGCCCATCCAGGCAATACCGAAGATGCTCACCATGGCGTTCATGCCGGCAGCAAAGACAGTTCCCTTGGCAGCTGTGGCCACATTGCCTTTGCCCACAAGTAAAATCAACGCAGCTGCCGACATCATCACAATCTCGATCATCTCGGAGGTAGCTATCGGCGTCATCACGCCGTCTACCATGTGATGAGGCTTCAGTTGAGGGAACAAACCGAATGTTACCACCAGCGCAACACCCAGCAAGAAAGCATACACGGAGTATTTTGCGCGTGGGTTGGGGTTGGCGTTTATTTGCTGCATGCGTTTCTGCTCTTCTTCCGGATTGATTTCACCAGAAGCCACCTTGGCTTGGTAGATGGGGTCGTCTTCCAACTCTTTGCCTATTCGGTTCTGCACAAACGCTGCCACGAGGATGGCTACGAAAGAGGCAGGAATGCACACGAACATCACATCTGCCAGGTCGATGCCTTTCAAGCCCAGAATATCTGTACTGATGATGGCTGCCGTAGCGGCACTCACAGGACTACCGGTGATGCCCAGCGAAGCAGCGATGACGCTGACGCTCATCGGTCTTTCGGGTCTAATTTTGTTGGCCTGGGCTATTTCAGAAATGATGGGAAGCAGGGAATAACAGGTGTGCGCCGTGCCTGCCAACAGACAGAACATCCAGCATGCCAACGGACCGTAATAGGTGATTTGACTGGGATGCTTGCGCAAGAACTTGCCCGTGACACCCACCAGATAGTCTAAACCTCCCGTAGCTTGTAGGGATGAGGCTGCTACAATAACCGAAACAATAATCATCATCACATCGATGGGTGCTTTTCCCGGTGCCAGACCGAAGGCAAAAACCAATAGGAAAGTACCTACCATGCCGTAGATACCCATGCCGATGCCGCCTACGCGAGCACCAATGAAGATGAACCCAAATACAATGAGTAATTGTAAGATGATGAGTGTAGTAGCCATTTGTTTTTACTTGCAGTTTTAGTAATGCGACCGCAAAGTAAAGAAAATCATAATAGGGTAATCGTGTTTTTATGTTAATAAATGTAATAGTTAACACTAATTAACCGATATGAGGGCTGTTGTGTTTCTTTTTGTTACCTGTATTGGTTTATTTTAGTGCAATATCTGTGCGCCATTTGCTATCAAAAACAATGAATCCGATATCAACTCGCATCATCTTTGTCGTCAAACATGTGATAATATGCTTGTGGATATTGTCTGGGTAGTTAGACTTCAGATTGAGAAGCCTGTTCTCTCCATACGAGAGGTGCGAACAAGGTCGGGTTAGAAAACTTTACCGAATGCGATGTTGATGAAGGTTTTGGTTAGTATTTTCATATCGAACCACCATGACCGATGTTCCAGGTAATACAAGTCGAGATCCAGTCGTTTCAACATTTTCTCCATGGTGTCCGTGTAGCCGTTGTATAGGGTTGCATACGAGGTGACACCAGGACGGATTTGGTAAAGGTAGGCGTACCTGGAATCGTGCTTCATGATTTGGTCGATGTAAAACTTTCGTTCCGGCCGTGGTCCGATGAAGGCCATGTCCCCTTTAACCACGTTCCACAGTTGCGGTAGTTCGTCCAAGTGATGTGTGCGCAGATATCTGCCTATCTTGGTCATGCGCTTGTCGTGTTGGTGCCTGTATAGTTGCGGTCCATCTTTCTCTGCGTCGATGCACATGCTGCGGAACTTGTAAATGGTGAAAGGTCGGCCGAAGCGTCCAATTCGTTCCTGTTTGAAGATCACGGGTCCGCTGTCTTCACGCTTAACCAAGCAATAACAAAGCAGAAACAAGGGCGAGAAAACAATCAGTGCAAGGATGGCAATCAAGAAGTCGGCGGCGCGCTTGACGTTACGCTCCAGCTCGTTCATACCGTCGGGGATGTACCGGGGGTTATCGATGTCGTCGTTGTATTTGATGTAGGGCGGGATTGTCTTCACCTTGTAACTTTTATCATATAACGCAGCTTTACTTGGCTTATTATGTACAATGCTTCATATTTTTGAATGAGGTGAATTCCAACAAGTAAACGTACTACGATGCAACTGTAATAACATTCAATCAGCTAACAAGCTACCGATACTTCACCTTATTTCTTTCGGCAGACAAGTTGCGTTCTTTCAAACAAACCCCTATTGAGCGTATTATAGTTCCTTTTCGTTACATTCTTTTGCCAAACATCTTTTCCATAATCTCCTTTCGAGAGTATCTTTTTTCTAAATCTATAAAATATCGGTAGTGTTGTGATTGGCGTTGTGTGGCTGGGGGAGGAGTCATGTAGTCGCCATAGTATGTTTTCAAAACTTTGTCATAGTTTGAGGGTACAGTTATTTCCAAATCCTCAAAAGCTAATTTTATTCCGTCTCCAAACCAGTCTTTAGAAAATATCACACTTAGACTACTTTTTACGTCATAAGTCCATATCTTATTTGTTTCTGGAATAGAAAGCAAAACTCCTTGTATCTTCTTAATACCCATCTTGGCAATACCCCTAAACGGCTTAAGGATGTTGTAAAACAGCAACTTTGGCAAAAAGCTAACTTCACATTTCTTTAGATGTGTGCGCACCTCGATTGAAGAATAGGTTCTGTAACTCCGTCCATACACGAGCCACAGTATCCTATATATCCAATTTATTCTTTTCAGAAACTTTCCCTTATGGTTATCGTAATTATCCAAAGGGAAAATATCTAAATATAATCCCATTAATGCCTCGCCCTCACGCTCAATGATAGTAGAGTTGCGGTCGCAAAATTTAGCAAAGTATAGGTAATATCCCTTATCTTTATCATCAATTATTTCGTAGTTTGTTCCATTTAGTGAACTTCTCAGAGATAACAGTTTATCGTAATCCTTTCGTGGCATCCATACGTCTATATCATCATCCCAAGGTATCATGCCTTTATGCCTTACTGCTCCTAATGCCGTACCGTATGCGGCATAATAAATAAGGTGGTGTTCATCACAAAAAGCTATAAACGCCTTGAAAAGGGTAAGTAAGCTATTGTTTAATTGAGAATCCATACTCAAATATATTAAAATTTAAATTAGAAACTTAACGAATGCTCTATATGCGTAATGTAAATAATAATACATAGAGGAAATTAAACCTAAGTGTTCATGGTGTCTGTATATATACCATTGCCATGTACATAGTTTTAATTTGTTGGCTGTTATGGAATTAGAATGTATACGATAGACAGCAGTTACCGTATTTGTATTGAGGGCAGTCCACCCACGTCTTAAAATATCCAACCATAACACATAGTCTTCATGGTGAATGTTCTTCTGCATCACTTTTCCCACCTTTTGAGTATCGTAAATGCCAGTAAGATTTCCTATTGTGTTCCCTTTAAGGTACTTGGCGTATGTAAGGCTTTTAGGCGCATGTACAATCCTGTTATTTCGCTTGCCTTGCGCATCCATTTTTTCATAATCAGAATATACGATAGCAACATCTTTGTTGTCGAATAATGGTATCTGGTCAGACAGCTTGTTGGGAAGCCATTTATCATCACTATCACAAAAGGCGATGTACCGTCCTTTAGCATGTTTTATGGAGTTGTTGCGTGCTGCAGCAGGACCATTGTTTCCATCTACATAAAACACCTTGATACGTTTGTCGCATTGCTCTATTTGTTGTAAGAGTTTAATGGTTGATGTGTCAGTAGATCCATCATCTGTAATCAAAATCTCAAAATTTTGATACGTTTGTTGCAAGATGCTGTCTACACACTCTTTAATATAAATACCAGAGTTATAACAGGGGATGATGACAGAAACTAAATCGGTGTTCATAAGTAGTTTGTTCTATAAGTCCAAAGAGTTGTTTTTGAATAGGAAATCATAAATACTCATTTGCGGTATTACTTATTAAGTTATGCCATCAAATTTCTAATAGTTGCTACAATACGCGAGATAAAAAGCAATGGATTATATTTACTTATATGAGGAAGATAAGCGTGGCCGTATGCGCATATTAATTTCCGTGCAATTTCTAATCTTTGTTCGAAATTCCTTTCTGTATAGGTTGCAGAATTATCACGCTTTACTCTATAATAGATAACGTCTGATTTTGCAAAGGAGAATCCATTAATCTTATCTGAAATAAGAAACATAAAGAGAGCATCTTCTCCTATTGAAAGCTGATTATTAAATCGTCTGTTTTCAATAATTGCTTTTGGTATCAATTTTACACAAGCTGTAGACAAAAAACTGCGCACTTTAAATTTTGATACATGATTGATGTCTTTTAAATTTAGATAAGTAGCATGAAGATAGTATGGTAGTTGCTTTTGAGTTTTTTCTTCTATTTGTATTACGTTAGAAATCATTATATGGTCGGGATTTGCTACTTCTAATAATCCTCTTAGATAATTATTCGACACCCAATCATCGTCGTCAATAAAAGTGATGTATTCTCCTCGTGCATTGTCCAAGCCTATGTTGCGAGCATTCGATACGCCTGCAACGTCAGTTTGCAAAAGCAAGGTTTTGATTCCCTGAAACTTTTGTTGCAAAAACAACTTAATGTCAGTGTGATAAGGTTCATTGCATCCATTCAGTACTATAATAACTTCGTAGCGTTGTTTGTCTATATCCTGTCTGGCAACACTCTCTAAGCATCTGTAAATATAGTTGCCTGGTTTGTAAGAGGGTATGATGACAGAAATTAAATCGGTGTTCATAAGTGGTTTATTTTATAATTCCAACGAGTTGTCTTTATTTGTACACCTCTGAATTTTGTAACGCTATCAGTTATGACAAATACTTATTGCGTGCTGTTGTTTACTTTATCTGTTTAGCTAATTTTATTTTTCTTATTACAAAGATAATTATATTTTTTTGATTAAGGATAGTATTCATTTGAAAGTGTTGTACAGAGGGCACGCTACAAGGATAGCAATGTGAGCTTGGTTATCTGTTTTCTTTGCAATATGACTTTTTTGTTTTGTAGTTTTCATCATGCTGGCACAACTTTATTCAACACCTATTTTAAATCAGATGGCATTTGTCAGTAAATTTAAAATAGGGTGGAAAGGAGGGGACGAATAATAATGTTCCTACATCTTGTAATCTCTATCTGCTTACGGTTTTGTTAAAATAATTTTCAAAATAGTTCTTCGAGCTTTCCCAAAGTGTTCATTATAGAAAATTTTTCTTTGGCGTAGCGGAAGGCTTCGTTACAATATATTTTCCGTACATCTTTATCTTTCATCCGATAAAGTGCATGTACAATATCTGCTATGTGTTTAGGTCTGATAACAATTCCTGTCTCACCGTCTTTTATAGTCTCAGTATTGCCTCCCACGTTGGTTACGATGGCTGCGCAGTGCATGTTAATAGCTTCAAGCAGAGCCATGGAGTGATTTTCATTGAGTGTAGGAAAAAGGAATATGTCACTATCTTTGAGAAGCTCGTAGACGTCAGTTCTATTTCCGAGGAGAAATAAACGTTTTTCGGCAATTTCTTCTTTACACTGCTCTTCGTAGTGATGAAGATAATCGCCACTTCCAACAATGACAAAAACAAAGGCAGAGTCTTTGAAATTTTTGAGAGTCTCAATAATATATTGATGTCCTTTTCTAATTACGACACGCCCAACAGAGATGACTATGATTTTATTTTCAGGAATATTCAGTTCTTTTCTAAGCTTTCCTGAGCTAATTTTATTGATGTCAACATTAGGGAAAGTATTGTAAATTACACCTTTGTTAGCTCCAGCCTTAGCGAGCTTTAAAGGTTTTACAATTTTCTGTTCTGCTTGGCAAACCGTAAAAATGCTATCAGCCATTCTTATTTCCAAGGGTTCTATAATGTATTTAAGAATTATTTTCCTGAAGGTTCTTTCTGGTACATCCCAGTCGGATCCGTGGACACAAACAATTATCTTTTTGACATTTGAAAGTTTTGCAGCCAAAACCATTAAAAAGCCAATATATTGCAAGGCCCGCACGAGAGCTACATCGGCATGCTCTGCATTGATAAGTTTCCAATAAGAGCGTACGAACTTCATACCTTTGATAGGGTTGAAATGTAGCACACGGTCGCTGATGCCTATTTCTTTAATCTCGTACTTCTTCGAGAGGTAGGAGTTCAAGATGTTTTGATGAACGGTTTTTGGTCCACCTTCTTTATATTTGGTATCAACTAAAAGAATCTTCTTCATTTTATAGCATTTGTTCTTGTGTCCCGCAATGGGTTGAAAGTTCTTCTCTACTGCTTTTATTTAATTCTTTATGATGTTCAGCGTAATATGTTTCGCTGTGTGCCGCAACGAGCATGAAAAAGGATATAAGCCAAATAGCATTATAAAATACGAAGAATACACCATAAAAAGAATAAATGACTCCAAAAGTGAAAAAGTAAAAATACATTTTATGATGGTGGATTTTGTATCTGCGCCATTGGCGGAGAGTGAAAACAGCCATGAGTGCAATATATAAAGCCAAACCAATAAAACCCAAATTGACGAACGCTTCCAAATAAGAATTATGAGAAATTTGCCTAAAGCACGATACTCCTTGATAATTGCCACTTCCAACCCCAAGAGGCATGTTTCGCAGTGCAACATTCGTGGCGTCATATACCAACATCATTCGACTATCTTCTGTTACGTCTGTTTCAGCTCGTTGTTTCAGGAAACTATTTTCATAGATATTGAGAATTTGTCCTGAAAGAGCCACAATGACAAGTGCTGCTGCTATAGAAAACTGGATTTTCTTTTTCAATCGTACGCCTCTTATGTAACGTTCATATAAAAGCATTCCATAAAGTGGAACTTGTATAATGATAATCTGTCGAGATGCTGTAAGTAGTGAAACGCCAAACGAAACTGGAAGCATCAGCCAAAAGGAAAAAGCCCATAATCGCTTTATCCATCTATTTTTTGTTATCTGCCAGAGCATAAACGACAAAAAAGTGACAAAAAAAGTATAATATGCCATGGTATTGGCATTTAGTACCTCATCATTTAGTCGGTCGCTGTCATCGACCATCATTGTGAAGATGTTGTTAATGGCGTAATTCCATGCGCTGAGGTAGAGAATGATGTAGGTGAAGTAAATAAATTTTTGGTATTTGGAATAACGAGAAAGAATAGAAACTACATAGACCATCATAGCTGCTCCCAAAACCTGGTGTACTTCGTTTGCTGCTAAATCCTTGTCATCCGCCCAAAAATAAGCGATACAATCCCAAAGTAGCAAGGCGTACAAAATCTTTTCATATAGGTTTGTTTTAAAGCCTTTATTGATAAGTGTGCATAATAGCACAGCCAATGGAATGGCAACATAGAGTCCAACCTTGTTCGCCGTGGGTGAATAAAGGCTTGCAAATGCAGCAAAGTACAAGCAGAGGATGCTTGTACAAATGTAGAGGTCTACTTGGATAAATCTTAACCGTTTTAGCTGCATGTTTATTATATTCTGTTAGCAACCATGGAAATGAAGCGTTTCATGGAAAGTTTCAGACCATTGGTGTGAATACCCAGCTCTTTACAAGCCTGGCACACTTCCCTGATTCCATCTTTATACGCTTGTGCGTCTTTGGTGCTTGCGCCGCCAGAAGTCATGGTGACAAAATCCATGGGAATATATTTTGTATGTATGTGATGTCGGTGAATATAACGCGCAATGAGTTCAAAGTCACCAGCTATTTTGTATGTGGGGTCATAAGCCCCGTATGTCTTGATGATCGACCGCCTAACGTAGAATGAGGGATGTGGTGGAGCCCAACCAAATTTTAGGAGATATGGATGAAAAATTCTGCCTTTGCAACGATAGGAACATACATCTGGTGTCTCTTTTTGAACAGTGTGTATATCACCGTACACCGCATCTATGTCATCTGTAAATGCTTTTACTATCTTTTCAACTACGTCATTTGTGGTGAACCAGTCGTCAGAGTTTAAGATACCAACAATATCACCAGTACTCCTTTCTATTCCTTTGTTCATCGCATCATAGATGCCGTTATCTGGCTCAGATATCCAATGAAACTTTCCATGGGGTCTTCTTTCGAATTTGCTCTCATATTGTTTCAACTTGTCAACTGTGTCATCTGTAGAGTTGCCGTCTATCACCCAGTACTCTATGTCTGGGTATGATTGTTGCAGAACCGACTCAATGGTTCTGTCCACTGTCTTTCTGCTGTTGTATGTCACGGTGATAATCGAAACTTTCATAGGTTCATTCTGTTATTATGATTTCTCTGTATCAATTTCAATACATACGTTTTGGCCAATATCTTTTCTTTTTGATTTAAGAGTATACAATATACCATAGGAATGCAAGTCAATAAAGCGATAATGAAGACCACGGTGAGCCTAAGAAAAGATGTGTGCATATTTATCTTTATAAGCGTAGGGATGACGGGCAGTAGGAACGTCATGCCGAGACAAGGAAAAAGTACCTCCTTAAGGTAGTTGACGTATTTGAAATTAAATTGTTGATGAGTGATGATGAGGCATGCCGTCTGAAGGATGATTGAAAAGACAATGGTAATAACAAAAGAACTCACTGCTCCATACCCTATTTTAAGAAAGATATAGCACACAGGAATGAGACAGAGATTAATGGTGGTACTTACAATCTCGTAAAGTTTTATCTTTCCTGTTGCCAATGTAATCTGTGTGCAGGGAGTGTTAAGCGTACAAATCAACGCATCGATAAGTATTAAGACGCAAAAGATGTTGGTATTGGACGGAATATGATGACCAAGCCATAAGTTGAGGATATAGTCAATCTCCAAACATAACGGAGTAGCCAGAATCAGCATGAGCGCATAACATATCTTGGATTCTGTAAACATCAAGTATTGTGCCCTTCTATGGTCTTGTGCAGCTACCGAATTAGATATTTGAGGTGCAAAAGCAATTGACACATTAGAGGAGAACTGTCCCACTGCACTGCTTACTTGCATTGAGATTCCACGTGCGGCATTAACGATAGGACCGAAGAAATTATTCAACAACAGACTGATACCTTGTCCTCTAAGCATGAATGCCAGCGTGCCCATCATGTTCCATCCCGTAAATGCCAACAACGAACGGGCGGTTTGCCAGTTTATCTTTCTACTTAGGTGAATATAACGGAAAGACATTTTGGCATATCCATGATACAGCAAAAAATCAAAGAAGGCAATTCCAAGCAAGAAATATGCGTACACTGAGATATGTTCGCCACCGATGTAAGGTAATGCCATAGCTGCTGCTACCTTTAGGCTGACGTCAATCATACTACCCGCTGCGTAAAATCCCATTCTCTCTTTGGCAAGGATAAGTCCTGTGGCTGGGATTTGAAGGATAATCAAAACCAACGAAAGGGTAGAGGCATGAAATAGTATTTTAGCAGCCTCTATGCGGTCGGCAGGCACCACTAAATAGTGATTGAGATACCATAAGCCAACCGATTCCAATAAGATGAAGGTAAGCACTGCTACCAGTAGATTGATAATACAGCCTGTTGCAAAAATATCTTGAATGCCTTGTTCCCGTTTGTGAGTGCCCTCATAGTTGTAATAGCGTTGCAGGGTAGACGCAAGTGTTGTGTTGAAAAAGCCAAATAGAGACACCAGACCAGCAACAACCATATATATGCCATAGTCAACAACGCCAAGTGTGTCTAACAATATACGTGAGATATACAGGTTGGCCAGCAATACAAAAAACATCCTGATATATAAGAATATCGTATTTTTTGCTATCCTCTTATTGTTGGCTTGATAGGTTGTCATCTTTATATTAGGAAGCCTTAGAAAATTAAATCCCTTGAGACATAGACGGTTGTTATGATGAATGCCAAGAATAGCATACCTGCCACAAACATCATTCGCTTGGGACCCGCAGGCTTCAGTGGAACAGTGGCGTTGGTCACAACGGTAAACACGGGCGTTTTTTCTTGAACTTTGGCTATGGCAGCCTGCAATTGTGTGTTCAGTGTACTGTAAGCATTGAATTTCAGTTGCATATCGTTTTCCAAATCATCTTTCTTCGATTTGAAGCTTTCCAGCATGATTTCCATGTTGGCATCAGCATAGCTTCCGTATGCTTGCCGAGCTTTCTCGTAAGTATGTTTGGCTTTTGCGGTAAGTTCTTTGTAGTAGTTCATGTCATGGCGTGCCTTGCTGGTTCGGTATTCTGTGATAAATTCCTGCAGCTTGTATCTTACCGAGTCGGCCATGGTGGCTGAAATCAATGGATCTTGATCCTCTACTTCTATAGAGATGAGATTTGTTTTTTTGTCCACTCTGCAAGTTACTTTGTTGCGGATGGCACTGAAAATTTCATACTCTCTTTTTGTTAATTGGAAATAATTGATGTGATGTCCTTTGGGTGTTGGTGCTGCTTTTTTCTTAAAGAGGTTCTTCAAAACATATAATGGAATCATCAACGGGTTTTGCTTCTGATGCTTGTCCAAATAATTATAATAGGTGGTATTGGTGGCTCCATCAATACTTTTCACACGGATTTCGATTAGTTGTGAGATAAATCGATTCGATTTCAACAACTCTGGGTAAAGCTCGGGCGAGATGGCATCTGACAACATCGTGTTGTTGAGGTTAAAGCCCATGGATGCCGCAATGTCTGCAAGCCCGCCTCCCTCATTGATGTTTCCTAATTCGGGTGCCAGCGACACGCCGCTTTTGTAGTATCTTGGTACAGGAAGTATCAGGCCACATGCCACTGCAAAGGTAATGGATAGTATAAGGGCGTATGTCCATTTCTTTTGAATGACTCGTTTGATAATCTCGGATATGTTAATCTGTTCGTTTGTTTCTTTCATTTGACTACTCATTATGATGCCTCATTTTATAGGGCACTTTCTCCAAAATTCTCTATTTCACCATATTCGCAATCGTGGCTATCATGGCGGCGATACTGGCCATACTGCTACCAAGACTCATGGTTTCGGCAGCGTTCATTTTGCGGGACAGCTTTGTGGGAATAACAATCTCGCAGCCAGGATTTACCTTGGCTCCCTCGCTCACCTTACCTACCATGCCGTTCATGTAGATGATGTAAGCGTTGCTCTTGCGGGCGTTTTGCGCAAATCCACCAGCTGCATTGATGTAATACTTGGCTTTCTTTCCTTTTTTATAGGCCACGGTGTTGGGATACATCACGGCTCCGTTAACCTTGACGGTGGCAGTGTATTGCGGCAGGATGAGGCGGTCGCCCTCACGCAACACGATGTTGGCATCGCTATTGGGGTTGGCGATGGCTTTGTCCAGTTCGATACCTACGGGAAAAGTGGCGGGAATTTCAAATTTCTTCAGTTGGGCAGTCGACGTGTTTTGTCCCAACTGCTGTATGGCACTTGCGTTGTTGCTGCTGGTAGCCAGCTGTAGCAGCTGCCGTTGCATCTCTTCTTGCTGCATCTTCAGGGCTGTCTCCATTCTGGATCTTTCCATGGCATTGGGAATGCGCTCCAACCGTGCGCCCTTGATGTATGCTAAGTCGGTCACGCCACCAGCAGCTTGCAGCAGGTCGGTCAATCGCATGTTGCGCTTGGACAACGTGTAGGTGCCACCAAACATTACCTCACCCTCTACGCTTACATTCTTCTGTGTACTGTATCCCGGACTCTTGCGCACATACACTTCGTCGTAGGGTTTTAGTACAAAACCGGGTTCGCCGTCAATCACGAAGCCGTCCTTCAAAGCAAAGGTGTATGTCTTCGCTATGATAGAGTCGGTGGTGAGTGCTTTGGAGTTGACGATGCGGCGGGCAACATCTACTTTTACGGTAGATGCAGTTTCTTTAAGTCCGCCCGCTTGCAGCACGAAGTCCTCCAAGGACTCGTTGTCTGCATATTTGTACACGCCGGGATATTGTACCTCACCATGGATGGTGATGGTTTGCTGTTGCATCATCTCGCGTTTCGTGGGGATGAAGAGCACGTCGTTCTCCTTCAAGGGTATGTCGGCCACGGTGCCGTTCATGATGCCCGCCACGTCGACCGCCACTACTTCCAGGGTGCGGTCTTCCTTCATACGATGGATGACACCGCGGGAGGTGAAGGCTTCTTCCTTCAGTCCTTCGGCATGTTGTACCAGGGTGCGCACGCTGTTGATGTCGTTGCTCAGTTGATACAAGCCCGGACGGAATACGGCTCCTTTTATTTCTACCGTATTATTATAGCGTTGAATAATCGAGTCGACCGATACCGAGTCACCATCGGCAATGTGAAAGGTGTTCATGTCGAATTCGGAAACATTGAATACCGCAAATTCGCGACCCGTCTTGCGAACCAAGCGTACGGCCTTTTTGTATGCGTCGCCCGTGAAGCCTCCTGCGTATTTCAGCAGCGTACCCACGCTCTCATTGCTCTTCATTTCATAGTACATGGGGCGTTTCACCTTTCCTGTGATGTTCACCAGGCAGTTGTAGGGTCCCACGTAGATTACGTCACCATCCGTCAGACGCACGTTGCCCGTCATCTTGCCGTTAAGAATATAGTCGTAAACGTCGGCTTGAGAGATGAGGCGGTTGTTGCGATAAATCTTGATGTTGCGCAGTGTTCCCAAGTCGTTGGTTCCTCCAGCCATGTACAGCGCATGAAAAACAGATGCGAAGGCTGATACGGTATAAGTACCAGGTGCCCGCACTTCGCCCATCACGTTGACGGTGATGGTGCGGCTCTGTCCCAGCGTGAGGCGCACCTTGCTGCTGCTGTATCGCGCACCCAATTGCGCACGTAGTCGTTGGTTGGCTTGCGCGATAGTCAGTCCGCTCACCTGGATGGGGCCAAAGCCTTCGATATTGATGTCACCGTCGGGTGATACTGTCGACTGGATAGACTTTTGTGACGCGCCATAGATATCGACAAACACGGCGTCTCCCGGTCCAAGTCGATAGCTTTGCGGCGTGGCGATGTTCATGCTGGGTTCAAAGGTCAGATCCTTGTTGTTGAAGATGTCCCTGCCGAAAACTTTCTTCTTATTTTCTGCCTGCTGTTTCAGTATCTGCTTGAGCCATTTAATGGAGTCGGTGGGCGTTAGGTAGTTAAGTTCTTGCTGCATCATTTTGAACTCTTCGCTGTCTTCATCATATTGGTCCTGCCACTGTATCTGCGGTTGCAGTCTGTTGGTGGAAACTTGCTTCGCGTCTCTCTTTTGCTCCTTGATGGTGTTGTACTTCGCCCTCGCTTCTTTCGAATTGCCATTGGCCTGCCGCATGCGTGTTTCTGTCTTGTCTACGGTTTGGTCAGCGATGTTTCCCAGTCCTTTGCGCTTGGTCTGTCGTTCGTATTTATCCTTTATTCTCCTGATTTGTTGAATGTTCACGCCGCGCTGCATCAGCTTGGTCACAATTTGAGCCTGTGAGGTGCCTGCGGCGTTCTCTTTCATGACGAATTCAAGAACCTGTTCGTCTGACATGGAAGATTGTGCCGTGATGGTCAGCGGACACAGCATGAGTAGCAGAATATATAGAATGATTTTTTTCATATCGTGGGTAAAATCTCTTTTTCTCTTTCTTTTATTAACTCGTTTTTCGTTAATTTGTTGCAAAGATAGCGATATTTATTTTTGTATGGTTATATTCTCCGACTATTTATCCACCATGCAGCTGTTGCTTTGTTGTTGCAAGCACACGGCTCTTTTGTTTAAGAATGATGCTTTTCGGTTTTAGATCAAACCGAACATTTTTCAATGAAATATCTTCTGTCGCAACATCTTTTTAACACAAATGCTGGGCGTTTTTTCAACCAACTTGTTCATGTATCGTAAATATGCTCGTCATGAGAGGTATTCGTTATCCGTTTGTTTATTAACGACTTATGGGATTTTAAAGATTGGTGCGAAATTAAAAACAATGTGTTTGGGGCTGAAAATCCCTTTTTTTGATGCAAAATGCCCTTCAATATGATGAAAATAGAGCGGTTAAGGCATGTACATTGGACTGCAAAAGCTTGCTAATTACACATTAACTCCATGTTAATAGCGTACAAGATGATGATTCGAAAGCTTTGAACGCCTAAAATATTCCCTCTTTTTTGTCTATTTCTCGATTTTATTTTGTCAAAGAAAATGAATCGGTTTAACAAATGAAGGGTTTGTTAACAAAGATAATGGCACTGTTGTCATGCAACACTATTTATGCATCGTGTTGTAAGTGGTAGTTGTATTCATTACGCTCGTTGTTAATATAGATGGATATGATAGTTTCATTTACAACGAACAACCTTTCTTCAATGAAAGAACAGAGTTGCAAGATTCATGCGGCGAGGTAGCGATGCATGAGGTCTTGTTGTTCCAATTCCGCCCATGCTGGCTTGCTCGTGTCTTTGTGCTGTTATCGTTTACCTCAGTATGAGGGTTAAGTATCCTGCGATAATGCGAAATAAGTCACGACATCATCGCAGGAACCACCTAATTCAGCGTTCGGAATAGGTTTTGTGGAAAGTGGTTTTTCCGTTCAAGTCAAGAACCTTGACATCCAGTTGTCCATTCTTTGTTTGGGCTGTCACGCTACTGTTGTTTGAATTGACGAGAATGGGGTAGTCGTGACTGTCATTGGGTTCAATGTATTGATGTTCGTGCATGTGTCCGCAAATCATCAGGTTGATGCCAGCTTTGTTCAAAGGAGGCAACAACTTGTTCGTCACTTCTCGCTGCCCATGCCATGCGTCTTGGGTGTCAGCGGGAGGCATGTGGGCAATCACCACTCGGTATTTCGCCTCTTTGAACTCGTTGGAGGCCACCACCTCTTTGAGCCATCTTGCTTGTTCCGTTCGATAGTTGTCATAATCGGTGATGCCCGCATATTCGATATCGGTATCAGCTTTATCCTCCCCTGTGTCCAAACAGATGAAGAGTATCGGCCCCTGACGCACGGTAAAGTACAGATGCGGTTGTTGAGTGCAGAAGTATTCTTGGAATCGGTTGGCCCATTCGCCACGCGTTTCGTGGTTTCCGCGTACAAAGTACCACGACTTCTGTTGTGCGAAAAGTTTGATGCTCGTGTCCATGAACCCCTTGAAGACCGTGGTGTCATGGGTGAAGTGCGAAATCATGTCGCCCGCATAGAAAATCATGTCTTTGTCTTTATACGAACTGTTTTTCAACAATTTTTCCAAAACGTCGTTGCGTTCGTGAATGTCGTTGAGTACCAAAAACGATGTTTCCGTCTGTCGTCTGTCGTTGGTCTGGAAGCACAGCGGCTTCTTGTTGTACACGTCGGTCGCCACAACATCGCCGTATCGTACTTTCGCTCCCTTGTGGCTCAGCACTTCTTGGGCATATACGCGGTAGCGGTATCGAGTGCCTGGCTTTAGGTTGGTCAACTTCACAGAGTGGATTAGACTTGTGCGTTTGATGCCGATGTTTGTGTCGTGGAACTTGGGACGTGCCACCGAATAGAAGTCAGTGCCGTCGTCGGGTGCCATCTCTACCCATCCTACAGAAGGCTTGTCTGCCACCCAAACGATGGTGGCGTTGTTTTCCTGAACCATGTCCAGATAGGGACCATGTAGGAGTTTGATGCCCTCAGCCCAACCAAGCGTTGGACATAGCATGAGTGTCATGAAAATGATGGCTGAATGAATGAAATGTTTTGTCATGATGATGTTTGTATTTCTCATTTGAATGAACTTTTTGCAAAGGTAGAAAATCCTTCTCAATCCATCTGCATTAAAGGTAAAAAACGTTGTGTATCAGTCATATTTTCATGTTTTTAAAAGTGGGAAGATGTTTGGACAAGGGTGACAGAGGGCGTGTTAGTGTACGAGCATCAAGTAAAGTATTACCTCTTTATTTTGAAAATAGTTATGAAAGTTCACAATATGATGTGGGTTGTGCCGTTACTGATAACATAGAATGGCTTGGGGCAAGTCCCTGTACAACCCTATATTGCAAAATCCTTCGGGTTTGGTGGGGCTCGGACATGGCACTCTGTTCAAAGAGAAAGAAGGTGTGTTACGCTACGCCTCCCACGCTCATCACGATGGAGCATACATTCATCCACGCCTCATGTACATCACAACGGCAACTTACGATCATGAAGTTAACCTACGACTAAGTGAAGACGATATCGTTCCGAAATTTAAACAATAATAAATATGAAGAAAAGCAGCTTATACATCCTTTTGTTTTCCGCGCTTCTATTAGGTTGTTCGTCACACAATGAGCCGACAAGAGTGGAACAAGAAAAGCCACAGAAAAAAGAAAAAGTGTATCACAATCCCATCATCAACACCAGTTTGCCCGATCCAACTGTCATTCGTGCCAGTGATGGAAAATTTTATCTTTATGCCACTGAAGATATCCGCAATACCCCTATTTACAGGTCGGGTGATTTGGTGCATTGGGCATATTTGGGCACTGCTTTCACCAACAGCAGCCGACCAAAATTGGTAAAAGGCGGGGGCATTTGGGCTCCTGACATCAATTATATCAACGGTCAATATGTTTTATATTATGCCATGTCTACTTGGGGTGGCGAATTGCAGGCTGGTATCGGTGCTGCCGTTGCTGATCGGCCAGAGGGTCCCTTTAAGGATTGTGGGAAGATACTGACCAGTTTGGGGATTGGTGTGCAAAACAGCATTGACGGATATTGCTTTACAGAAAATGGACGACATTACCTTTTCTGGGGTAGTTTTCATGGTATCTACGCCATTGAATTGTCGGCTGATGGCCTGTCGGTGCTTCCTGGTGCTGAAAGAAAAAAGGTGGCGGGCAGTTTCATGGAGGCGGTATGCATTCATCGTCGTGGCGATTATTATTATATGTTTGGCTCGTCCGGTTCATGCTGCGACGGTGCCAATAGTACTTATCGCATTACCGTTGGCCGTTCTGAGCATTTGTTTGGCCCTTATGTCAATAAGCAAGGTAAACAGTTGCTGGATAATCAGTACGAAGTGGTGCTGCATGCCAATAATCAGTTTGTGGGTACGGGGCATAATGCCGAAATCATAACTGATGATCATGGTGACGATTGGATGATTTATCATTCTTTCCTGCGGTCGGACATTGGCAGGGGACGTGTGCTCATGATGGATCAATTAAAGTGGAAAGACGGATGGCCTTATGTTGATACTGATTCGCCCTCCAAGGAACATAACAGGCCTTATTTTAAATAACCCATTGGTATATAACGATAGGATGTGTTACTTCAAAAAGAGTATCTTCATTGATACACCATTCTTTTGTGTTGTGCACGCTGTTCGGTCAATTGTTGTATGCGCTTGTAGCAGAACGTGACAACCCATGTTCCCTACATTGTAACTGCGTGTGTTGTTTCTTGTAGGGGGCTTGATTATTCGCTGGGCTCATCAACTCGTCATCATGTTCCGCTATCGTGCAGTGCTTAAAAGTTATGAATTGCTGACGGGAACTTTTATATATCAGAATGCGAAAAAGGGGGTGTTGTGCGTTTCATCCCCTTCTTGTTTGCCAGTTATCTGCGGAAGTCGATGGAGGCGAACGGTAAGGCCGTGCGCAGACAGCCATGCCAATATTCCCAGTTGTGTACGCCATTTCTGATACGAAGCTCGCTCTTGATGCCTGCTTTGGCATAGAGTTGGTGAATCTTAAAGGATAGTTCTACCAAATAATCATCATCTCCACAATCGAAAAACCAGCGAACAGAGCGCAGCTGTTGTTTCGTGGTTTCGTCAGCGTTCGTAATGAAATCAATTGCCGAATGGTCGCGTACCGATTTAGAGACATAGTACAATTTGTCCTTCCCATGTGGGGCAACCTCTGGTTCTTTATTGTCTAACCAAGCACTCATGGCATAGCATGACGAGAAAAGCTCAGTATGGCGTTGGCAATACACCGTACTGCCGCCTCCACCCATTGAGAGTCCCATGATGGCGCGGTGGGCTTTATCGCCTATGGCGCGATATTTCTTCTCCACGGCAGGCATCAGTTCGGTAAAGAAGAACGTTTCGTAGTTCCAGCCAGGCATGTTGAAATAGCCATTCCATTGATTCCTTACATCGGGATTTCCTGCATTGGGCATAATAATCACCATGGGTACAGCCTCCTGAGACTCTATCAATTCGTCGGCTACTTCTTTCACGTTTGCCTTCGAAGCCCAATCTTTATAAGTGCCATACAGCCCATGCAGCAAGTAAACAATGGGGTACTTTTGTGATGATAGTTCATATCCTGTGGGCAAATAGACATTGTAGGTCATCGTACTATCCAGCACGTTGCTGTGAATACTGTCGGTTACTATCTTGCCGGCCCATGCGTTGAGAGCCAGGAAGGTGAACAGAAAAAATGAAAAAAGTTTGTTCATTGTATTGTTATTTGATTGTTGTCGTTATGTTCACGAAGTGGTTAATTTCCACAAAGGTACATTGTTTTTGTGAATCGCAGACGGAATTGTGGTGAAAAATGTAAAAGTTTTCTCTCCGTCAAGGAAAAACTTTTTGCGGGAAAGTGAATGAAGTAAAGAAAAAAGATGTATCTTTGCATTATACATCCTGGGCTTGTATGGATTTGACGGCAAGTCGAAATGGTATGTAAGCATGCGGAGCTTCGGTGGCTGGCTCCTAAATCTCAGTTATCAAAGAATTAATTGGCGAAAATAATTACGCTCTCGCTGCTTAATCGAAGTATAGTAGATTATTAGCTTTATTCCGTCATTAGATGATGGAACGAGACACTGCTCCAAGGATGTTGTTCCGAATCTGAGGGTCAAGCGGTGCAGGTAAATCGGAAATAGCTCGTGTACGCCTCGGTGCATTGGTGAAATTTAGAGGATAAGGTCACAGTTGGTGGTTCAGGTCTTGCTGTGGCACGAAAATCGAAGGCTGAAATAAGCATGTAGAAAACGTATGGTTTCCTTGTGCGGACCGGAGTTCGAATCTCCGCAAGTCCACTGAAAATAAAGACTGGCAGCTGCTTTGATGGCTGCCAGTCTTTTTGCGTTTTGGGCGTTTCTATAAATTAGCTTTGTCAGATTGCGAGGCTGTTTTTGGTGGTCAAAATGTAAATTCAAAATCTAACAAAGCTAATTTATAGAACCAGCTTTAATGGTATTCTTTCGTCTTCAGCTCTCCCCGCAGCACGGCAAGGGCGTTGTTGCTCATGGCCTGCATCTCGTTTTCGCCGGGATAGGTGATGACGGGTGCCAGAAAGTCTATGCGCTCTTTCAGTTTGTTCACCACATAATCAGAATAAGCGATGCCTCCGGTGAGCAGGATGGCATCTACTTTACCGTACAGCACGGCTGCCTCTGAGGCGATGGCTTTGGCCGTGTGGAAAAGCATGGCATCGAGAATGAGCTGGGCATGCTGGTCGCCCTGCTCGATGCGCTGTAGGATTTCTTTCACGTCATTGGTGCCCAGATGCGCCCTAAGTCCCGTTTCTGTCGTGACGTTCTTAATGAGTTGCTCCATGGTGTACTTGCCGCTAAAGCACAAGCGTATCAGGTCGGCCACCGGTAGTGATCCGGCTCGCTCGGGAGAGAAAGGTCCCTCGCCCCCCAAGGCGTTGTTGGCATCGATGGCTCGGCCATGGTCGTGGGCTGCGATGGAGATGCCGCCCCCCAGGTGGCAGATGATGAGATTGAGGTCTTCATAGCGTTTACCGATGTCTCGTGCATATCGTCGGGCGATGGCTTTCTGGTTCAGTGCGTGCCAGATACAATAGCGTGGTAAGAGGGGAGAGCCGCTAATCTTGGCCAAAGGCGACAACTCGTCCACTACGCCAGGGTCGGCAATCAAGGGCAGACAGCCGGGAATGGCCTTCGCAATGTCGTAAGCAATGAGGCATCCTAGGTCGCACGCATGCTGGTGTAGGGCGTTGCGTGTCAGCTCGAGCATGCGTTCGTTTACCTCATAGACCCCACTCTCTACAGGTTTGGCTAAGCCACCGCGACCGATGACGGCGTTGAAATTGAACGGAACCTCCATCTGCTTGAGGGTGTCTATAACCAGTTGCCGACGATATTCCAGCTGGTCCATGGGCTGGTCAAAATGACTCAATTCGGCAACAGAGTGTTGAATATTACGGGTGAACAGCATCTGTTCATCTTCAAAAACGGCTATCTTGGTAGATGTGGAGCCGGGGTTGATGCTTAATATGTGGAACATAAATTGATTATTTCTGTAGAAATCAGGTGCAATGGCGCACTAACAATGGAGGCAGGCCAGCGCCAGACTGTTGAATTTGGACATGACATCATCGCCTCTTGACGGGAGGACAACGTGGCATTGGGTGCCTTGCAGCATGCAAGCCGTTTCGCCATGGGCAAACAGGGTAATTGCTTTGTAGAACAAGTTGCCAGCTTCAATATCCGGGAAAACCAACGCATCGGCGGAACCCTGTATGGGTGAGTCGATGCGTTTAACCTGCATGCTGTGTAAGTTGCAGGCCACCTTCAAATCGAGTGGCCCGTCTACGATGCAAGGACCAAAGGCTCCGGCTTTCGCTTGCTCTATCAAACTGTTGTAACCAGCAGTGAATGGAAAATGTTTGGCGTTGACTTTCTCTGAGCAGTGTATCAGAGCTACCTTGGGTTGACTGATGCCAAACTGGTGACAAAGTCGAGTAATGTACTTGATTTGCATGAAACGCTGTTCTTGTGTAGGGTAGGGTATCACCGCAGCATCGGTGAAGAACAGCAGTTTGTGATAGTCGGGAATGGATGCGGCGGTTACATGGGTGAGCACGTTTCCAGCGGGTAGGATGCCTTTCTCTTTGTCGAGGATGGCTCGGATGACAACATCCGTGCTGATGAGGCCTTTCATGATGATGTCAACCGTGCCTTCTTTGACCATCGCGACGGCCTTTTCGGCTGCTTCTTGATCATTCGCAGTTTCTATTAACGATAGATGTTGCGAGCACGCCATCAAGGGTTGGCTTTTTCTTACCTGGTCGATGCAGCCAATCATGACCGCTTCCATCCATCCTTGCTGAATGGCCATGGCGACCGATTGCTGAGTTGATTCGTCGGTTGCACAGATAACCGCTGTTCTTTTTCGTATACCTTTTTGGGCCAGCTGACTGGCCATGTCTTTGAAATTTCGAATAAACGACATAGTATCTTCTTTTTGGAAAGCTGGGCCAAAGGTAGAAAAATCTTTCCAAAAACCTGTTTGGTTGAGCTATAAAAATATCATTCTTGCAAGGTATCAATTAATAAGGGTGTTCTTTTTTCGTCCATTCGTCTTGGACGAGAAAGGAAAAAATATTGGCATCTGCTGGTGTGGTACCTTGGAAGAACGAGCCTGTGTATTGCGTAATCTCATTCACTTTGACGGGAACCTCTTCAAAAGTGCGTTCGGCAATGACATCGCCAGATGCGTTTAGTGCAGATACCGTGATTTTCAAAACATCCGACGGCGTATGCGGAAAGGTGTATATGTCAAACTGACCAGACCCAGTATGCTGTGCATCGGTCACGGTGCGTTCTTCGGTCTGGCGCGAGTTTTTCGCACCAACGCCTGTTACTGCGTTGAATGTTGAGCTGCCGCCCGTATAATAGAACTTCATGGTTTTGACGGCTGTTGGTATGGCATCGGTGGTTGCCAGTCTGAACATGGCTACGGCACGCTTCATTTCGAGTTGGTAAGACGCATTGCCTCCAACCGTCACCTCTTGACAATAATAAAAGGTGTCGGTTATCTTGTTCTTGGAAAATGAAATCTCTTCGGGCGATTTGATGGTGGCCGACCCGCTGCCACTGTGGGCAATAGCGATGACTTGGTATGCTCCTGCGGGCAGTGTGACATCAATCTTACCGAAGTGGGCATCCTTCGTGTCTTGGTGAATGTTCTTTACTTTCACGCCATCCTTGAACAGGGCCAAGCTGATACGTGTGCAAACCTGCTTGACATCGGTGGCGCGCGACATGTCTACGGCTTGGTTGAAGGGGATGTGTTCGAATTGAGCGACATGGAAAGTCAGATGGAACAAGTCTTTTGCTTCTTGTTCTTCGGTGTCCGTCTCCTCTGTCAGGGATGGCTTTTCGCATGCTGACAAGCAGATGGCGGATAGCAACAGGGCGGTTGCCAACATCTTCATCGTTTTCTTCATGGTAGGTAGTTTAATGTGAGTTACTTATATCGTTGGGCGTTATAAATTATTCCTTGGTTATTTCGATGATGCGGCTGTGCATATCTTGATCTGTCAACGCACGAATTCCCACCTTCATGAGATAATCGCCTGTGTAAACCTTTTCGTAGGATGGAAGGGCAGATGGCTGTCCGGGAACTGTCATGATTTCTTTGATGCGATAGCGGGCTTGTGCATCCAGGCCTTGCAAGCGGATGGGTAAAATTATCTCCTTGTAGCGTGGATGAATGTCGTAAGTGAACAAGAGGGCGTGGTCTTTGGCATCGTTAATGCGCATGAACGCACAATGTTCCGTTTCATAGGGTGAAACCAGTCGATACAGGTTGGGAGAAAAAATGACGGGTTTCAAGCGATTGAATTCGCGGATGGCCTGTTTGCAGTAAGCTAACTCGTCCTCTTTCAAAGTCTTGAGATCGATGTCAAAGCCTAACTTGCAAGAGAAAGCCACGTCTACCCTAAACTTGATACTGGCCTTTCGGTTCCAATTGGTGACATGGGCGCACATCACTTTTGAAGGCATGAATTGGGAGAATCCCCACTGGATGAATAGGCGTTCGACAGGATCGGTGTTGTCTGAGCACCAAAACTCAGTAAAGTATTTCAAGCCTTCGAAATCACATCGGCCCCCTCCGCCCGAACACATCATCATGCGCAGGTCAGGATATTTGTGCTGTATTCTTGCCAACACCTTGTACAAGCCTCGCACGAAGTCAACATACAGGTTGCCTTGATTCGCCTTCAAGTAAGGCGAATAGCAGTTGGTGATGGGCGAATTGCAATCCCATTTGAAGAATTTGAGCTTTGGATTTTCTTGCATCAACTGGTCTATCACCCCAAAGACATAATCTTGCACCTTGGGATTTGTCAAATCCAAAACCAGCTGATTACGGAAATAATAGGTTTCTCGGTTGGGGAGTTTCAAAATCCAGTCGGGGTGTTTTTCAGCCAATTCGCTCTTGGGATTCACCATTTCAGGTTCCACCCAAATACCAAACTCAACCCCCGCAGCACGAGCATTTTTAACTAAAAAAGGCACACCGTTTGGCAGTTTGTCTTTTGTTACTTGCCAATCTCCCAATCCAGCCTTGTCGTTCTTGCGCGGATACTTGTTGCCGAACCATCCATCGTCAAGCAAAAACAAATCTACACCCAAATCCTTGGCCTCATGGAACAGGGTGGTCAGCTTGGCTTCATCAAAATCGAAGAAGGTGTTCTCCCAGTTGTTGAGTAACGTCATGCGGTCTTCTTTGCCCTTAAATATCTGATGTTTGAGCGCCCACCGCTGGAAGTTGCGGCTTCCTTCACCTGCACCCTGCTGACTCAAGGTGAAGATAAATTCTGGTGTGCGGAATACTTCTCCTTGTTTGAGTAAATAACGTGAAGCGTCTGGATTGACACCACTGATGACGCGCAGTTCGTTGTCTTGATCCACTTCAAAGGTAAATCTGAAGTTGCCGGTCCAGGCTATCGTACCCATCAGCACTGTGCCCTGGTTTTCTTGCACCGGTGTTCCCAACCCAATTTGGAAGAAAGGTGGGGTGAACATTGATGCGCGTGAACCCAATCGGGTGTCGATGACCTTTTTACCATATAGCAGTGGGGCCTCGGACATCTTCATTTCTTTGGCCCAATCACTGCCAAACTCTGTTAGAAAATATTGGTTGGCTTCAAAATAAAGCATCGATGAGGCATATCGACTGATGTAGACTTGTCCTCGCTCTTTATGTGATATCTCAGCAAACTGTTTGATGACATCCTCCTCGGGGTAGGCGATGTAATGCAAGTCGACCTGTACCGGATACACTTCATCGCGCAACCTCACGATAGTTTCTTGTCCGCCATCCGTGATTTTCGTTTCGTGAGAAACATATTTGAGTACCGACGTTGGATTACCATCAGCATGTCGAATCTCGAATGCAGCATCATAAAAGTCTTCTGTTCCCAAAACAGGATAGGCCTCATTGCCTTTGATCAAACTTGAAGTGGTTTGCGCGCGGGGCATGTCCAGTAACTCTAAATCTACTGCATCCGACAGTTTTTCGCCCAGATAGGTTTGGTATAGTCTACCGTCGTCTTTAACTTGCAACACCAGTTGCACGTTGCGGGTAGCAATGGATAAGTTGATTTTTGCAAACCCTGTACTTGTCCCCGTCAGCAGTATGCATAGGAGGAAAATTACCCTTTTCATATTGTTTTCATGTTATTTCGGTGTTTTCAGGTGCTAAGGTACTATAAAAAAGAGTGATTTCAAAATTTTTTTGTCGAAAACACTCCATCTTGCACTTTGATTTTTTATCTTCATCTTCAAGATGGCAGACTGCAACAGGGCAGTTCCTGCATCTTCATCGTTTTCTTCATGGTTGGTAGTTTAATGTGAGTTGGTTATATTGTTGGATGTTATTATCAAGCGCTAAGTTACGACAAAAAAGAATAACTTCAAAATTTTTTTATGCATCGAAAACAGTTACCCACGTCGTCGTCCAGTTTTTTTCTTTTCGCCTTGGACTTTATCTCTCATTCTCTTGCAGTTAAACCAAACTCGTTTCGTCTGCTTTGCATCAACTCGAAGAAAAAAGAGGCAAGCTGCACAAATGCAGTCGCCTCTCTTTTCAGTTTTCTTCTTTCAGCCTATCAATGAAAGGGGCATGGCACCTCTTTCTGCCAAGTTATCTCGCCATAACCATCCTTGTGGGCGGTGTGTCCGTGGCCAGTGTAGTCTTTGCACTCGTCTGTACCATCGTCCAGTTTCCAATAACCTTCCAATCCCTTGCTGTTGGTTTCCACGAAACACTGATGCAATGGGTTTTTCAGTTCTTGCGGCGTTAAAGCTCGAGTCCAGAACCTACATTCATTCACCGATCCTTTGAGATAGAAACCATTCTGTACGCCAGGTGCGGCACCGATATAGAAGTTGTTGGTAAACGACACTTTCTTGGCGTAGTCGGCCTCGGCAAAGAGGATTCCGTCTATATAGAGCGACAGTTTGTTGTTGGCAAACACGCCTGCGATGTGATACCACTCGTTCTTGGCGATATTGAAACCCAAACGCCCTGCATAAACAGCCCATTGCTTCAAGCCAAACATGAACACTGGCACATTGCCCTCGCCACCGACACGGTCGGGCGTTCCATCCACGAACAGCCATGCGCTTTTCCCATCGTCCGAGTTTTCGGGGAAGCCCAGGATGCCCATCAAGTTGCCGCCATAGTATTTTGGCATCTCCCACAAGCACACTCGAGCCTCGAGCGTAAAGGCATCCAGGTTCTGAAGTCTGCTGACATCATTGTCCTTGAAAGTCACCTTGAAACAATTACTTCCATTGAGTCTCGGTACATTCATCAGGAGCGTCCTGTTCACAACAACATACAGTACGTCACTGCCAGGAAGTTGTGGGTAGCGTTTGTTCTTGCTTGTCATCCTCACAGGTAGCAAGTAGTTCATACCTTTCTTCAGGTTCTCCAGCTTGCTTACTTGCAGATTGGTGCTTTCAGAACGGTAGCCACCTTTCTTGATGGTCAGCGTTGTTTGCGACAAGGCAAACGTTCCCTCTGGCAATGGTTGGTAATTGTCACCGTGCATGCTGTTGTATGTCTCCACCAAGCTGTTGTCTATTGCCAGTTCTGTACTAACATCTTCTTCCACCTTCAAGGCACTCGATATGGTCAGTCCCATGGCATCGCCCTGTTGTTTCACTGAGAAAGTGGTGACGGGTGTCTTTTCTGCTGCCGTAATGTAAACAGCGTCTACGTCTACGTCATCTGTACAGGCCATCAAACCCATCAAACAGATTGTAGACAGAAAGCAGATTGTTTTTATCGTATGTCTCATCATTCTTGTTTTTTATTGTTTTTGTTACCGTTCATAATTTGGATAGCCTCTCTTACATAGAAGTAATTGTTGGGCGGTACAGGTTTATTGAGATGATTGCCCTCAGCGTAGGCAAACTGTAATACATATACACCACAGCCAGCCAGATTGTTGTCAACGGCAAACTTGGCCATTCCCCACAAGCTTGGTATCGTCTTTTCGCCATCATAGAAATCAATGCCACCTTGTCCAAATGAGTTTCCGGCCTGACTGGTCCATTCGCACAAGATGCGTTTGTTGTTTGGAAACCCTTTTCCATAATCATTCGCCTTTCCCTTGAGTCGACTTTTTAATATTTCAGGAGAAGAGGCATTGTAGGCCTGTCCAATGAAATAATCGAACCTGTCAGCATATTCCTCGTCCAGCCATTGACCGTCAACCACCAATAGCTTGTGCTTACCGTTCACCTTGTACTGCTCCTTGCACTTGGGGCCAAGATACTGGCTCAGCACATCTATAAAGGTACGCATCATTTCCGTGCTGTACTGGTCACCGCCAAACCATGGTTCATAGTCGAGGTCAAATCCATCAAGTTCCCAATGAAAGATGGAGTCAGCCAGGTTCTTAGCATAAATCTTCATGGAGTCCAAGTTGTCCGCTCCCTCCCCAGTCCTACTGAAATAATGTTCTGGCCACATGGTGACCAGCACCTTTGTTCCTCTATGCTCTTGCAGGAACTTTACGTCATTCCTGTTTTGTTCGTTGTTCACATACCCCGTAAAGAACGACACGATGTCGATACTGTCGGGAATGCCCGTCAGCCGTGTCTGCATTGATGGCGTGGCTGGTGAGTAATTGTACCATGCAAAGAAAATCTTATGGTCAGAATTCTTGTACGCAATCAGGTCTTTCTCCTGCTCGGGTGTCAGCGAGTGGAAGGATGTATCGTCCAACGCTTTCGGTTCTGGATCAGTCCATTCCTCACATGCCACCAGGCAGAACAATGAAGCCAAGATGCCAATAAAACTTTTTATTTTCATTTTTTGAATAATTTACGATGTTGATGGATGTTCCTTATTTTTGATATTTCTTATCCGCTTTCTTGTCCCACCACAACTTGGTTCCGCCATTGTCGGCACCCTGTAGCAAGGACAATCCATGTTGGTAAGAGGCAGGGAAGTCGCTCTTGATGTTCACTGGATAGGGCAACCTGGCCACCTGTTTCTTGGTGTCGATACTGCCCATGCTCATGTTCATTTCTACTGGAATCACCCGCGGATAGCCCGTCCGCCTGAATTCGCTCCAAGCCTCCTGTCCATCAGGATAAAGGGCGATGTATTTCTGTGTGATGATTTTCTCCAGTAGCTCCTCGCTGTCGGCTCCTCCGAATGGCAACATGGCTGGCGTTATCTCACCGCCATCGTCTATGCCACCATCATCATCACCGTCATCCGGATTACCACCATCATCTGGATAGTCACCAGGATCGTCGCCTCCTTCATCGTCATCATCATTGTCATCAATCTGAACCTGATGGTTCCAAGCCACGGAGCAATGTCCAAAAGTGGCAACACTGTTGTATGAGTCCAACAAGTCTTTGTAGGGAACAGGCGTGGTTGTACCCTTGAGGTACTCATCGGCACTGCCAGCCTTTGCCTGTGATGCTCCCAAAGGCTGGTCAAAAGCTGTGCGAACGCCTTGCTCATACAGCTGCTGTGCGCTGCCACCAGCCTGCCATCCACGCAAGGCAGCCTCGGCCTTCAGGAAGTACACCTCAGCGGCTGTCATGAGCTGAATGGGCGTTGATGCCGTGACATTTAGCTTGGAACATACCTTGTATTCGTTACCGGTCATGTAGATACCAGTCCTCACTCCGTTGTAGTCTTTAGCGCCAGATACCTCTGACGGCTCGAACAGTAACCCGAGGCGTGGATCTTTGTACCCTTTCAGGTAAGTTTCCAACGTGGCACCCAACCTACTGTCGTTGTACGAATGGCAAATCATGTACAGGGGATTGACGGTAGAGGCACCGTTCACGCGAATCAAGGCATTGTCATCGTTTCCTTCCATGACGCCAGCCCGTATGGCTTCTTCTGCCTTGGCCTGAGCTTTGGTAGCATCGGCATATACAATGCGCATGGCCAAGCGAAGTTTTAGGGAATGAGCCAACTTGATCCATTTGGTGAAGTCGCCTGCATATACCTTGTCGTAGGCTGCCAACGGACGTGCGTCTGGGTTGGTCTTCACGAAATCTGCAAGGATTGCGGCTGCCTCGTCCAGCTCATTGAAAAAGAGGTCATATATCTCGTTCTGTGCCGTGAAAGCAACATCTGACGAAGGCTTGAAGTCCTTGTATGGTATCGGTCCGTACATGTCGGTTATGCGGTGCATGCCCAGCACTTTCAATATCTGCCCTACGGCAAAGGTGGTGGGCACGAGCTCTTTCTTCAAGGACAGCCTGTACCATGGTATCATGTAATTCTGGTAAGCCACGCTGTAAGCCGCATTGCACCACCGTGGTTCCATCTTGTAGGTGGCGTTGTTCATTCCGCTGTTGTCAAACGTATTGGAAACGCCCATGAATCCCGAGAATATGTCACCAGCCAATGAATACATCTTCTGGTAATTGTTCACATCCACGTTCTGTGCTTTTGTGACACAGGGGTAAATCTGATACTCCATCTGTGTGATCAGCGACCCCATGCCCAAATTGTCATGCAGCAAATCTTCCTCGTTTGCCGCATTGGGGTCTGTGTTGGTAGACAGGAAATCGCTTGTGCAAGAGGAGAGCATCACAACGGACAACAGAAGCGATGTCCATGTGTTCTTTGCACTTATATTGAAATTATACATAGTTGTTGCTTGTTTTTATAAAGAAAATTTAATGCTGGCGCCGAAACTTCTCAAACTCGGCATCAGGAAATAGTCAACTCCCTGATAGAACGTTCCGACCGATGATGTGAGTTGTGGGTCAAAAGGTGCTTTGTTGTAGATCATCCAGAGATTGCGACCTGTCACCGAAACCGTGAGGTCTTTGATGACATTGCCAAACCATTTGTTGGAGAAGGTATAGCCCAGCGATACCTCTCTCAGACGGATGTTGGTGGCATCGTACACATAGTTGGACAACACGCCCGATCCTCCTCCTATCTGCCGATAGTAGGTTTCTGCATCCATCATCATGCCATTCACGCTTACACCGCCGCGATCTCTTGCCAAGGCACTGCGCTCGGATGCGCCATAAGCGTCGAGTACGGCTTGCGTAACCGACACCACCCTGCCTCCTATGCGACCGTCAATCAAGAACGAGAGGTTGAAACCCTCGTATTGGAAGCTGTTACGCAGGCTCACGGAATACCGGGGAGACGTGTTGCCGCCATATATCAGATTGGTGTTGTCGATAGCCATCTGCATGTTGTTGGGATTGACATAGGTATATCCGTTCAGGTCTTTGACCAGATGATTCACATAAAAGTCACCGATCGAGCCGCCCTCATTGATGTAGTTTCTGAAAGAGGACAAACCGCCCAAGTCAAAATGGTCTACGTTCATGGGTTCGCCCGTGATAGGATTGGACACGTTGCGCACCAACTCCTCGATACGGTTACGGTTGAAGGTAAAGGTCAGCACGGGCTTGTACAAGAGTTTTCCAAACGAGAGGTCGGCATCTATCATCGCCTCAATACCGCGGTTGCTCACCTTTCCGGCATTTACATAGAAGTTGCTGTAGCCACTGCTCTCGGGCGCTCTGAACTTGAAGAGCTGGTCGTATGTGTTGGCATGATACCAAGTGATGTCCACACCTACCTTGTTGTTCAGGAAACGTGAGTTAAGACCAATCTCGAACGACTTGGTCTGTTCGAACTTCAGGTTGTTGATGGGCAAATCTGGATTGATGCTCACGCCTCCGCCAGGACTGATGGGATAGGACGGTACGGTGATGCCTGCCAATGAAACTGGCACGTTACCCACCTTGGCATACGACATGCGTAACTTGGAGAACGACAGTACCGACTTGGGTGCCTTGAGCCATTCGGTCAGGATGAACGACATACCCACCGATGGATAGAATATGCTCTTGCTGGAGGTGTTGGCCAACAACGAAGTCCATTCGTTGCGCCCCGTGACATCCAAGAATATGCAACGCTTGTAATCGAACGATGCACTCACAAACAAAGCCTGTGTCTTGATGGATTTTCCCTCCTGGTATTGAGGCTCTGGGGTAAGGTTGTTCAGGGTAAACTTGTTGGGAACAGTGGCCAAGGGCGCACCAAACTCAAGTTTGTTGGAGTTGGCTGTATAGTTGAAACTGGTGTTCTTAAAACTGCCACCGGCATTGATCACCATCCCCCAATGATTGAAGTTTTTATGAAGATTGACAATCAGGTCACCATAATCCTGCGTAGACTTATCGGTGGCCAACAGGTAAGAACCCTTGTCAGATGCCGATGTAAGCAAAGGAAGTGTCGAAGCGTAGTTCTTGATTTCATTGACCTTGGTGTTGCGGTCGGTCCTGAACCGTACCGTTGCATTGAGCCAGTCAAGGATATCGTATTTAAGGCTTCCACCTAATATGATACGTTCGTTGTGGTTGATGTTGAAATTGCGGTGGGTAATCCAATAAGGATTCTGAATAGACCGTTTCTGATCTCCGTAAGGCCAGAACTGCAAGGGGAAGCCCCTGCTGGCATCGTAACGCTCATACGACCTGTACTTTTCTATCTGGTCGCCTCGTGGAAAGAGGTAGATGGGAACGATAGGGTTGTAATACTCACCCTGCGAGAGCATGTTCTGTGCTGTTTTATCAATGTACATCAGCGTGGCACCAAGGCTCAGCTTGTCACCGATGGAATACATACCATTGTACGAAACGTTGTAGCGGTTCATCTTGTTGTTATGTATCACTCCATGAGCGTTATAGGCTGACAGCGACAAATAGGTACTGTTTTTCTCGTTACCGAACTGTATGCCAACAGTGTTCGAAACGCTGGCTCCTGTCTGAAAGAAATCGGCAGGGTTGTAGTTGGCCTCATTCTGTAAGCGTGGTCCCCAGCTGCTGAACTCGTTGCTGCGACTTCCATAACGATTCTGAAGCTTTGGAAGTAGGAAAGGCCGGTAGCAGTCGGTGAAATTGGAGAAGCTGATGCGCGGCTTGCCATCTTTCAGTCCGCCTCTCTTGGTTGTCAGCATCACCACGCCATTGGCAGCCTGACCACCATACAGGGCAGCCGCCGACGGACCTGTCAACACGGTGACTTCGGCAATGTCCTCCATGTTGATGTTGGAAATTCCATCGCCGTCGTCCATACCGCCATACTGAGCATTGGATGCTGAGCCTTTACGCGGAAAGAGGTCTGGAAGCGGAATGCCGTCCAATACATAAAGCGCATTGTTGTTGCCATCTGGATTGACCGACTTGTCGCCTCGCATCACCACCTTGGTGGAACCACCAATACCCGATGCCGACTGCGAGATAACCACACCTGCCACTTTACCGTTCAGGGCATTGGCTACGCTGGCCTCCTTCAAGGCGAAGTCTGAGCCGCCCAGTTTTTGCACGTTGTAGCTCAGTGCCTTCTCCTCGCGCTTGATACCCAAGGCGGTCACCACGACCTCATTGAGTTCCTGGCCAGCTTCCATCATCTGCACGTTGATGCTGGAGCGGTCGCCAGGCTTGACGGTTTGTGAGGCATAGCCTATGTACGAAAACTCGAGTAGAGGTTGGTCGCTCTTCGACTCGAATGAATAGTGACCGTTGATGTCGGTCACCACACCCTGGCCTGTGCCCTTCTCAAGAACGCTCACGCCGATAAGTGGCTCACCATTGGCATCGGTCACCACGCCCGAAATGACATGGGGCTTGGCATTGGCTGGTGCTGGTTTGGCCTTGAGGGGCTTCTGTTGAAGCGTCAGATAGATGACGTCTCCCGAGATGTGGTACTTCACGCCCGTACCAGCGAACAACTTGTCCAAGGCGGTTGCCAAGGGGACGTTGCTCAGCTTAACGGCATTCACCCGAACCGAGCCGAGCGAATCGTTGTAGAAGAAACGGTACTTTGATTGTGACTTGATTCTCTTCACGACATTCTCCAACTTCGTTCGCTCAGAAGTCAGGTTAATCTGTGCGCTTGCCCATTGCAGCGGCAAGCCTAAGAGAACCGCGGATAAGACAATCCTGCGTAGCATGGATCCTCTTTCATAGCAATGTTTGTTCATTATAAATTGATTAGAATTAAGACTTAGGCTGGCTTCCAAAGCCTTGCCCAATTTGATTGTTGTTACGTTACTATTACAACTGAAGTTTTCAAAGTACTTACTCCAGCACAAAAAAACTTTATCTGTATCACGACACTTTCATTTAAGAACGATATTTTTGCAACGAGAAATACTTTCCCCAAACAGCGTTTATAAAATTAGATGACATGCTGCATAGCAGGAAGATAATTGCTGATTTTTCTTGACAAAATGACTCTCATATTTCTCTTGTAGACAACAAGCGTCACTGTTGGTGGTAAAAACGCCCTAGATGAGCAATGTTGATAATTTGTTGTCATTGAACATGTTATGCTCAACTCTTCTCTTTTTGTTCTTATTTTTATCATTTTTTGTCGGCAAAAGCATTGTTATTAGCATCGAATATGTATGCTTTAATGTTGCAATGGCATGTTGATTGCGCCTCTACAAGGTGTTTCTAAGACCGTTAAATCGACTTTTCGGTTCTAAAAGAAGTCTGATTTGTTAAAATCAACGTACTTTTACATACTGCTAGCCTATCGATTTTTTCTATTTTGCTGATTATCAATGGTTGTTTTAAGGTAAAATTACAGGACAAAAGCATCAGATGTCTTTATCAAGGTTGATATGAAAGTGCCGTGCATTTGCGCGAACAAGGAGAACGGCACGCCATTCTCCTTGCTTCTTGATATTGATTGGTTTAATTATTTGCCTGTGCCGGGAAGACACTGGCGGTCAAGGTTGTTTCGCTATGAGAACCAAGCGTCCGTCCTTTCGGTGGAATGCGAATGGAACAGAGTACGACAGGTCGGCCAGTACCGAGTCGATCGTTGGGCGGCAATTGATGACGCCCGTATAGGTAGACCTGTTCTGCAGGCGGGGCGAGATGTCGATGCGCACGTCATAGTATTCCTCAAGTGCCTTGACAATCTCGTCAATGCGCATGTTCGTAAAGGGAATGACTTTGTTGTGCCATGCAGCCGATACGGGCGCGTAGGTCTGCATAATCTCCATGCTGCGGCTGGCTTTATCGAGTACAACTCGCTGGTCGGGACGCAGGGTAATCATTCCCTCGCCATGGTTGCCACTCACCTTCACCTTTCCCGACAGCAAGGTCACTTCGGCCGTGTTGTCCGTGGTACGGGTACTGAAGTTGAACCTTGTTCCCAGTACACTGGTGGTCAGGAACTCATTTTTCACCACAAACGGTCTGCTGGCATCAGGCTTCACCTCAAAGTAAGCCTCGCCATCCAGCTCCAGTTGCCGACCATCGTCATTGAAATGCTTGGGGTATCGAAGAGTGGAATGGGCATTGAGCCACACCTCACTGCTATCTGGCAGCAGCACATGTCGCACATTGTTGAGGGCCACAACTTGTACCATTTGCTCTCGGTCACCCCAATAGTGCAGGCCAGTCATGACGAACAAAGCAGTAAGAACCGCGGCAGCGACATACATTGTCCACCTCAAAACGTTTTTATGTTTTCTTACCTTCTCTTCTTTAGCTATGCGATTCAGCAAGTCCAGCTCGGCCCGCTGCACATGAGCCTCGTCAATTTGGTGTGACGCGCGGTAGGCGTGGTACGCATCAGTCATCCTGAACAGCCACCGAGCATGCTCGTCTGACTCGCGTGCCCATGTGGTGAGCCGCTCCATCTCCTTTGGCGAGCACTTGCCAAGGAGATAATTCTTGAGAAGTTTGTTGCTTATTTCTTCCATTCCTATATATAATACAACTGAGCAGCTAAAACAACTTACCCATAAACAAATATTAACATCAATAACAACAGCATGAGATTCTCCAAACGATGACGTAGAAACTTCAAGGCTTTGTAGAGCTGGGCTTCGACCGTACGAACTGAGATGTCCATGATCTGGGCTATCTCCTTGTTGCTCATGCCGTGCAGATAGCTCATCTTGAATATCTGCCTTCGTTTGTCGGGCAGCTCGTTGATGGCTGCGTCAATCTTCTCCCGTAGCTCTTGGTTCTCCA
The DNA here is from genome assembly GCF_000479005.1 of Prevotella sp. BV3P1. Taxonomy (GTDB): domain Bacteria; phylum Bacteroidota; class Bacteroidia; order Bacteroidales; family Bacteroidaceae; genus Prevotella. The sequence continues at coordinate 176,241 of NZ_AWXC01000008.1, forward strand.
GATACATGTCGACGGGATTGTTGTCTGGATCGTAATATGTAAGTCGCATCATCTCCAAGGCACTACACTCAGCAGCATAGCCGCTCACCACATGTCTGTGCTTGATGACATTGAGCGACTTGGTGTATACGGCCCGATAGAGGAACGACTTGATATGGGCCGCATCGTCCATCGCATTGCGTCGGTGCCACAGGTCAACAAATGCATCCTGAACAACGTCCTCCATGTCGCCATTAACCAATAGTCGCGTGGCGTAGAGTAGCAACGACGGGTAAAACTGTCTGAAATATAAGCGGTATTCAGATAATGTCATTTCATACGTTAGATTACGTCAGTGTAGACAAGTTTATTTTCTCGAACCAACCTCAATGGCACAAGAAGTTGGTGCAAACTTACTTGTTTTTTCTGTTCTTACAATGTTTGTGTTCGGAAAATATCGTATCAGGTACTCATTGCCGAATGGTTCACTCTTCTATTTGCTTGTTTTCCTCCTCCGTCAGTTCCTTATCCACTATCACCAGAGCCGATGTAATGAGAGTACAGATGCCCAAAAGGGTGGTGAGGATGAAAAAGCGACGATAGCCAAGGGCTTGCTGAAGCGAGCCGGACAGCATCATGGGAATCATGGAAGACACCGTGGCCAGCGACATGCACAGGGCGTAGGTGGACACTCGTTTCACCTCGCTGTTATACACGAGGTAATGCAGGTAGGCGCATGTGCCGAGGCCGCAGGCCACTTGGGTGATGAATGCGCAGCATGCTATCCAACCAATATTCGCGGGTAGAGCATAGCTGAGATAAATGTAGAAGAGTGGTGGAATGCATGTGGCAAACGTCATGATCGGTAGTACATTGCTGAATCCAGCCTTCCGAAGAAACCAGATGCCCAGCATGCCACCGATGATGAGTCCGAAGACACTCACCGTTCCTTGTACATAGCCAAACTCTTGCGGCGACAGTGCCAGTCCGCCGCTGCTTCCTAAGTCGAGCATGAACTGAATGGAAACGGGCGTGAGCAACGTACAGGGCAGCAGAAACACACTCAGGAAGAGGATGCCTGGCCACGAACTCGGGGTTCGGATGAGGTCGGCACTGGTGTTGAGGCAGGCGTAGAACATGTCGGATACCCGTATCTTTCGCTCTCTGTCATCGGCACCCGACTGCGGTATCATGAAGATGTGCCACAGCAAAACGACGGCAAGGAAACCGCTGAGGCAGTAACATGCCGTGCTCCATGAACTGCGTATGTTCCGAGTTATCACCTCGAGGTTGCCGCCTATCATCACGATGATGCCCAACACCACCAGCATGGCCAGTAGGTAGAACGTCAGTTTGAAGAGACGAAGGGACGAAGTGCGGTGATGCTTGATGGCCTGTAGACTGAATTTGTCGATGGCGATGTCGTGAAAAACATGCGCAAAGGCCATCACCCCGAGGCACATGAGACTGCCTTCCAACCACCACGTACCATTTAGGGCGTGTGCCATGCCAGCCATGGAGAGGACAATCAGAGCCTCAGAAAGCAGTATCCATAGACGGTTGCGATGGCCCGTCTGCACGAAGATGGACAGCACGGGACGCATGGCGACGGGCAACATCAACCAGGCAATGAAGAAAGTTGCCGCTCCGTTGTCGACTCCCATTCGCTTGAAAATCACGAGAGGAAAGATAAAAAGCATCACAAACGTGAGCCCCTTGAAGAGGTACAACGTTGGCATCCACTTCCAAGGAACCTTGACTTCGTGGTTGAGGTCCAAGGGTGAGTTGAATAGGTGATGGCTAATCATTTTCATCCCGAGTTGATTGGAGCTATTTGTATCTGGTAGTAGTTATTGGGAGTTATTGGGAGTTGATAGGAGTTAGCAGGAGTTATCGGACGTTACCTATATTATATAGGCTGATGCAGCGGGGGGGGGGGATAGTGATGTTTCCCTACTAAACAGATATTTGTCTGCTAACCCCAATTAACTCCCACTAACTCCTATTAACTCCGGATTACCTCCATTCACTCCCGTTTACTCCATGTCATTCGTACAGTTTTTCGATGATGGCGTGGTGGTAATAGTGAGTCAAGATTTGATCGTAGCCATATCCATCTTCACCCATCACGGCGGCACCGATTTGACAAAGTCCAACGCCGTGACCCCATCCAGCTCCGGTGAGGACAAACCTTTGTGGTACGCCATCAACCACATCCTCCTTGTCAACCACGAAGGCTGAACTGTACAAGTGCGATTCTGACAGTGTTCTTCTTATCTCCAATTCCTTGCCGATGGTGAAGGTCAGCTCGCTGCCAACGATTTTTAGGCGGGATATACGTCCGCTCTTGCCTCGCTTCAGCGGCACCAAGTCCAGAATATCGCCAAAGGTCATGTTCGTCTTCTGCTCGATGAGGGCTTTCAGTTCCGTTTGGGTGTAGCTCACTTTCCATCGATAGAAGTCGGCAGTCTCTTGGTCATAATCGTTCAATACCTGCGAGAGAATCTTTTTGTCAGTGGTGTGACAGAAGGCTTCGGGCGCCGAGCGTATCCATTCTTCGGCATTCTTCTCCACCGTCAGGTCGAGGAGAGGCTCGGCTTTACCTTCCAGTTGTTGACGGTTGTCGCGTATGGCTTCCAGATAAGGTTTATGCTCATCTTCCCAGCAATATTCGTATTCTTCGCTGATGCCGCCACAACATTTGCTAAAGCGAGCGTCGCATATCTCGCCCTCCGACAGTAGAATCTGTCCTCGTGTGCGGCGGATGGCGGTGGCCACGTTGGGACTTGTCTCCTTCGTGACGCCCTGATATCGCTGACAGTGGTCGTCTGCGCACACGTCGAAGAGCGTGTGATCTTCTCGGTCGTACCACTTAATCAGCTCGTCATCTTTCCGAATGAACGAGAAGAAGCTGTTCGCCGACTCCTTCAGGTTACGGCGTTTCTCCATTTGAGCCAGCAGCCAGCTGCGTGAGATGACGGCATGTGCCTTCAGTAGTTCAAGCGAGGCCGTGGCGCTCATCTCGCTGGAGATGACACTCTCGAGGTAGGTTTCTACCGGTAGCTCGTTGATGGCGCATATCTTTTCGCTGTCCACGATGAGGCGCAGCACGCCTGGGAAGGTCTGCGACTCTTTGCGTTCCCAGTGGAAGTTGATGCCGATGGTCACGTCGTCCAGTGTGAACGATGCGTCAGCTTGATGGGGCGTGAATGTCAACTCACGGTAGGTATTGCCGTTCCAACCGATGCCACCCTCGTGGAAGCGCACCGTTTGTTCGCCCGACACCACCTCACCTTTGGCCAGATAAGGCTTGTTCAGCGTGAAGCGTATCTCCTCTGCACTGACGATTCCTACCGACACGCTGGGTTCTTGATGATTCTCAATGGTTGCGAAGGTGGGCTGTTTTGCGCTTGAGGCTTTCGCCAGGTGGTCTAACACCTGTTGCATGTCCTGCTGGGAGATGCTCATCTCGCACAGAATGTGTTCGAGTTGTCCGGTCGTGAGCCGTTCAAAGTCTTCTTTCCGAGGGGTGATAATCAGTCCGGCCATGTCTAAGGCACCGGGACTGATGAGCATTTGGTCTGCCCCCTCAGCGAAGTAGCAGTCGGGGCGGTGCTTCTTTCTGGGGAATACCACCGAAATGTAGTCGTCATCCTGTCGCCAAGCCACGATGTTCATCATGGGTTCCGTGTCACCTTCGTGCAGGGGAAGGGCCCGATACAGTTCGCGGAAGAGCTTTTCACCTGCCTTGGCTGAGCGGCACTTGATGGCGAAGGCGTGGCACGGATATGCCTTCACCACAGTCAGCTGGTCGTCTTCACTCAGCGATATCACAGGCTCTAAGGAGTGTGAAAGCCTTTGCCATGCCTGCTGAAGAGGCAGGATGCCGCTGCTGCCGCCTTGGAAATGAGCGTGATCGGGGGCAGATGCACCACATCGAGGACCGTTGTAGAACACCATCAGCTCGGGAAAGTAATCCAATAGCTTGTATATTTCCGCATAATGCGGGGCTATTTGTTGGGGTTCATGCCTCCGAAGTGGGATGGTGTAATGTTCGGGTAGGATGGGGAAAGGATTGATAAGAAGTTCAAAATCCTTGTCAATCGTCTTCGTCATCTGCACTTCCGGTCGGTTTTTCTCGCAGAGGAAGCAAGGGCGGGCGGCCAACGATTTGTGGTCAATCTTGGCACCCGTTGACACCATTCGTGCTGGATTGAACTGAATAGTGAAGCTGTTGTCGCCCAAAAGCAGCTGTCGGGTTTCCACTTGTTTGAGTTCTCTGAACCGCTGATGGGCACTTTCCCAAACCTCCAGTTGGCGGTTGGTGAACCGGTGCAACTGGCTCTCCACTATGCTTTCACTCTTTCCGCTCACCATTTGGCGTCGTGCCTGAATCTCCAATGTGCGCAGTCGGTCTTTGTATTGGTTGTTCCTATTCTGTTTCTCCACGCTCAAGTCATGGTCGCTGTTGCCATTCCATCGCCGACAGAGATACAACTCTTCGAAGATACGCCCTATCTTGTATTTGCGTGAGAAGAGCAGTCCCAGCGCATAGTCTTCGCCATAGCTGGTGTTGGGTACCTGTATCTGTCGCAGCAGGGGGGTGAAAAAGGCTCTGGGAGCTCCAAGTCCATTAATGCGAAGAGCATTGTTTGGACCATTCTCATCTGTCCATTCGCTATGACTGATAAGGCCTGGTGGTATTGTTTGCAGATTAAAGTCGCATAGGCGGTAGCTGCCTATCATCATGGCGGCTCCTTGCTCATAGAAGGCGTTTATCAAGCGTTGCAGCGTTTGGGGCGACGAATAGAGGTCGTCGCTGTCCAACTGAACGGCAAATTGTCCGCAGCGTTCGTCGTTCACGGCCATGTTCCAGCAGCCGCCAATGCCCAGGTCGGTACGCTCGGGGATGAGATGAATCAGTCGTTGGTGGGTGTGAGTCAATTCCTCTACGATACGGGTGGTGTCATCTGTTGAATGGTTGTCTACCAATATTACGTTGAAAGGAAATGTCGTTTGTTGTGCGAATGCCGACTTGATAGCATCGGCAATTGTCTTTTCGCGGTTGAAAACAGGGATAATTACCGAAGCTTCAAACTCGAAGTCCTGCTCTTCAAAATCAGGTCGGTTATATGCCGTGGTGTCTATCTTGGCACCCAAGGTGGTCAGGTGTGCCGTGGCTGCTCTTTCCATCTCCGTTTGTGCCTCCCGATTGTTCGGGTCCACATAGTCAAACTGCTTTTCTCCGCTCAGTCGGTTGTCTACCTGTTGCTCGGTATAAAGCATTTCGTCGAGGTGGAAGATGTTACCTTGCGTGCTGAGAAAGAGGCGCAGGTCGTAGAATCCGGCATACAAGTAATCGTCCCTGTCGGCTTGATCTGCGAATGCCTTGCAGGTTTCTGTCTTCAGCAACAGCAGCTGTCCGAAATCAAAATCATCTCGGATGCTCCCCTCCTGATAATCAATCACGGGGTGCGGCAGCCGCTTTCCGCCCACACTGATGTAGTGGTCGCTGTACACGCAGGTGGCATCAGCGTCGACCGCCACGCGCAGCCACCGGTCCATGGCATGAAATCCCAGCGTGAATGGTGTGGCCTTCCTGCTGAGCAGGATATAATCGGCAGTAGCCAATTGAGCCATTTTCCTCATCGTCTCGGATGACGTGAGGCGGTCAATGCGGACTAAGGAACAGTCGTGAGGAACTTCGTTTTCCTTCGTGAACTGTTCCGAAACCATCAGATAAATTTGTCGTACACACTTGCTTTGTCGCAAGTCGTGAAGGGTGTTCTCCATCACGGCGATGTCGTCGCACGGTAGGAAGCAGTCTATTTTTTCTCTCATTATTTTGGTTTTTACATGAACGGATTTGGTTTCTGAGCGAGATAAGCTTGTGCTCTTGTTTGTAATTGTTGAGGCGCAGCCTGTTTTATGCAAAGATAGTGCAAAAAGCCCACAAAAAGAAATGAACAACCTACTTTTTTATCGTCCGCCTTTCTGACTATCAAAGAAGTGATAAGTTGGCGTCGAGAATATACCAATCATCATCGTGTTGGATGGTGAATAATCTTGACAAGCAACCCTTCCATATTTTGCGTTTTTGCCACCAGACGGTTAGTAAGGCGCAAATACGAAAAATATGAGCGATTTTGGGATGTTATTGACAATCAGGTTCTTATGTTTATTTATTGCAGTTCGTCCTCCGCTTTTCACGCACTTTTTCGACAAAAGCAAAGCTATTGGCATTCAATTCACATGCTTTTGTACCTCAATAGCATGCTTGTTGTGCGTCTATAAAAATGTTTTTTAGCCGATAAAATGCTCCTTTTGAAGTTGAAAACGATTTTTTCAGGCCTCTCAAATCGTTCTTTTGTGCCTGGTAAGCCTATTGATTTTTTCTAGAATGTGCTTTTTTATGGGGCGATTTTGACCATAAATTTGATAAAAAATAAGGACAATTTGTAGGGTTGTGATATATCGCTTTCCACGCAAATAAAGGTTTCATTTGTAGGGTGGCATAATCATCCAACATCTGCCATCTTCGCTTTTTCATCTTTGGCAGAATTTATTCTTTGGCTGTTTAGTCACGCAAAATTCGCAGAAACAGCAGATTTTTTGCGTGAATCTGGGTTGTAATTTTCGTTTTTATATATTAGGTGTAGGATGTTCCAGGCTTTTTGTGTACCTTTGCAAAGATAGTGCGAGCAGAAAGCAAAGCAAGTATTACTTACTTTGCAGCGGCGAAGCCTGTCTTCAGCAAAGTGCAGGTGGCGATTTAACAAACAAGATCAAAAATGGAAACTGGTAAGAAAAAGCTGTTGGGAATGACGCTGAGCGAACTCAAAGAGGTAGCTCAGACGTTGGGAATGCCTTCGTTCGCAGGCGGACAGATGGCTAAATGGCTCTACCAGCGGCAGGTGACGAGTATTGACGAGATGACGAACATCTCTAAGTCGAACCGTGAACGGCTGGCCAAAGAATATGAAATTGGCTGCATGGCGCACATCGATGCGCAGTATTCGAAAGACGGAACCATCAAATATCTGTTTCCAACCGCCTCGGGAAAGTTTGTCGAGACCGTGTTCATCCCCGATGACGACCGTGCCACCCTGTGCGTGTCCTGTCAGGTGGGATGCAAGATGAACTGCCTGTTCTGTCAGACTGGCAAGCAGGGCTTTGAAGGTAATCTGACCTATGCCGATATCCTCAACCAGGTGTACTCACTGCCCGAACGTGACAGGCTGACCAACATTGTGTTCATGGGTCAGGGTGAGCCGATGGATAATTTGGACAATGTGCTGAGGGTAACGCAGGTGATGACCGCCGATTACGGCTATGCCTGGAGTCCCAAGCGCATCACTGTGAGCAGCGTGGGCGTGAAAGGCAAGCTCAAACGCTTTCTGGATGAGAGCGATTGCCATGTGGCCATCAGTCTGCATTCGGCCCTGACCGAGCAGCGCAGCATGCTGATGCCCGCTGAGAAAGGTATGCCCATCGAGCAGATTGTTGACCTATTGCGCGGCTACGACTTTGCTCACCAACGCCGGTTGTCGTTCGAATACATCGTCTTTGGCGGACTGAACGACACGCCGATGCACGCCCGCAGAATCATCGACCTGCTGCATGGGCTGGACTGCCGCGTCAACTTGATACGCTTCCATCAGATTCCGAACGTGCCATTGAAAGGTGCCGACGAGCATCAGATGGAAAACTTTCGCAACTACCTCACGTCGCATGGTGTTTTCACCACCATCCGAGCCAGTCGTGGGCAGGACATCTTCGCAGCCTGTGGCCTGTTGAGTACGGCTAAAAAAGCTGGCGCATGAGCAGGCTTAGTTGGGTAGTTGCCCTTGCTGCCATGCTGCTCTTGACAGCCTGTGGGCGGCAACAACGCCCGCTGCCCGCTGCCTTGGCGAACCCTTACGAGGTTTTGGTGGTTGGCGATGCCGACAGTTTGGTGAGCCACATGTTGTCGGTGCCGATGGCGTCACTGCCGCAACGCGAGCCGATGTTCGACGTTCGGCAGGTTGAGCCTGCTCGGTTCAAGAGAAAGTTGTTGCTGACGCGCAATGTCGTGGTGGTGAGGTGGAACCGAAAATGGCTTGGCAAGCCTTCGCTCCACATCGAACGTGACCGCCATGCGCATCCGCAATTGATGGTATATGTTGACGTGGGGTCGGCCAACGAGCTGAAGCGATTCATCGCCACGAACCAACATCGAGTGAGGCAGCTGCTGGTGACCAACGAATATCTGTCGGCCATTCTCCAGCTCCAGCGAAAGCATTCCGTGGGAAGCGGAAGGCTCATCGACTCGATGTTCCACTATACCGTGCTGCTGCCTGCGGATATGACCTACCACAAGGTGGGCAAAGACTTCCTCTGGGTGTCCAACAATGCGGCGCAGAGCATGCAGAACTTGTGTGTCTACACCCTAAGCGGAATGGATGACCAGTCAGCCGAACGCATGGACAGTGTGCTGAGAGCGAACATGAAAGGCGAGACCGACCGCATGTACTTGCGCACTGTGGCCCGCTCCATGACACAAGAAAACGTCAGATTCGGCGGACAGTCGTGCCGACTGCAGCGTGGACTGTGGGAGATGGTGGGCGACGCTATGGGCGGTCCGTTGGTGAGACGCGTCGTCAAAGACAGCGTAGCAGGTAAGTCACTGGTACTCGATGCCTTCGTCTATGCGCCCGAAATGGGTAAGCGCAACAAGATGCGTGAGATGGAAGCGGTACTGCTGACCGTGAAACGAAAATAAAGATAGGGGGAGCGAGGACAGGCCACAGCCGTCACTCATGACCTCCGTGACATATAAACAAATTCTCTTATGAACAACAGAAAAATTCGTGTGGCTCTTACACACGGTGATACGAATGGTATCGGATATGAACTGATTTTTAAAACTTTCGCAGCTCCAGAGATGTTAGAGCTCTGCACGCCCATCATCTATGGGTCGCCCAAAATTGCTGCTTACCACCGAAAGGCGCTGGACATCCAGGCCAACTTCAGCATCATCAATACGGCTGATGAGGTGTGCGACGGTCGCATCAACCTGATGACCTGCTTTGATGACGAGGTGAAAGTGGAGTTGGGAATCGCTACGGAAGAGTCGGGACAGGCGGCAGTGCGTGCCCTCGACCGTGCCATGACCGATTATCGGGAAGGGGTTTACGACGTGCTGGTGGCGGCTCCCATGAGTGCCGATGGCATTAAGTTTGGCAACCTCACATTCGATAGTTTGGAAAATTACCTACAGACTTGCTTGGGAGAGGGGAAGCAAACCACCACATTGTACCTGAACGACTTCATGCATGTGGCCATGGTGGCCGACGATCAACCCCTGAAAGCGGCCATGGAGAGCGTCACGTTGGAAAACATCGTTCACAAGGCTGCTATCCTGTACCTCACCTTGAAGCGTGACCTGCGTGTCGCCAACCCGCGCATTGCAGTGCTGGGGCTCAATCCGAAGGCTGATGGGACAGAGGAGCAGGAAATCATCCGTCCAGCTGTTGCCAAGCTCTCGGATGCAGGCATGTGCGCTTTTGGTCCTTATGCGGCCGAGACGTTCTTTGGTTCCAACGATTATGATGCGTTTGATGGTATCTTAGCGATGTATCACGACCAGGCCATGTTGCCTTTTAAGACGCTGTCGCTGGAAGAGGGTGTGAGCACCATCGCCAATCTGCCCATCGTCTGTACCAAAACCAATTATACGCCAATGTTCGAGGTGGCCGGTCAGGGTGTTATCAATGAGAACCCACTGCGGCAAGCCGTTTATCTGGCCATCGACATCTATCGCAACCGCTTCAACTATGATGAGCCGATGAAAAATCCGCTGCCCAAGCTTTATCATGAACGCCGTGAGGACCGTGGCAAGGGTCGCTTCAATGCGCCCAAACGTCAGATGAAGGGCGAGCAGCAGGCCAGTCAGCCAAAGAAAGATGAAAAGTAAATATCAGAATGGCTTTTTCATTTTTGGGTTAGTCATACTAATTATCATGCTTACCCAACTCAATTTCACCGAAGTGTGGAATGGGTTGGCCCATGCTGGCTATTGGTTTTTTGCTATTGTTGCCTTATGGGCAGTGTTGTATATATTCAACACCGCAGCTTGGTATCTGATTATCCGAAGCAGTGAGCCTGTTCATCCGTCGCAAGAATTGACTAATGGTGACGCAGACGCAGCTGAGAAGCCAGAGGGGAAGGTGGGTTTTTGGTGGCTCTACAAGATTACCGTGTCAGGGTTTGCACTCAATTACGCCACTCCTGGCGGATTGATGGGTGGCGAGCCGTATCGCATCATGGAGTTGTCGCCACGAATAGGAGCCGAGCGAGCGTCGTCATCGGTGATTCTTTATGTGATGACACACATCTTTACCCATTTTTGTTTCTGGGCTGTCTGTATCGTGTTGTACCTACTCACGCAGCCTATGTCCGTCAAGATGGGGCTATTGTTGGCTGCCGCGGCTGTGTTTTGCGGGCTGGGTATTTGGTTCTTTCTGGTGGGTTATCAAAAGGGATTGGCGGTGCGCATGATGAATGTGCTGCGCCACATACCGTTTGTCAAGAAGTGGGCACAGCCTTTCGTGGAGAAAAACAGGCAGCAGCTGGACACCGTGGACCGGCAAATTGCGGCCTTGCATCAGCAAAATCCCAAGACTTTTTTGTCGGCCGTAGCGTTGGAGATGGCATGCAGGTTCTTGTCAGCACTGGAGGTGATGTTCATTTTGATGGTGCTCATGCCACATGTAGACTATCTACATTGTGTGCTGGTGTTGGCGTTTACGTCGTTGTTTGCCAATCTGTTGTTCTTCATGCCCCTGCAATTGGGCGGGCGCGAGGGTGGCTTCCTGATGTCGGTATCGGCACTGGGCATGACGGCCAGCGCGGGTATCTTCGTGGCTCTGCTGGTCAGATTACGTGAATTGGTGTGGACGGGTATTGGACTGTTGCTCATCAAGATCAACGAACGGAAGGGGCAGGCTCAGGAGAAAGGCAATCCTTAACCCACCTGAAGGGAAGGATAGATGGATGATTGCTATATAATAAGGTGGAATGCCGCGCATAAAAACTCAGCCATCCTTGCGGCTATCTCGAATAAATTGTTTAATTTTGTCAACCAATGAACACATCAGAATTGCAGAAAGTAAAGCAGCGTTACAGCATTGTTGGCAACTCCGACGGGTTGAACCATGCGCTGGATGTGGCCCTTCAGGTCGCACCCACTGACCTGTCGGTCTTGATCATTGGGGAGAGTGGCGTAGGAAAAGAAATCGTTCCGCGTGTCATTCACGACCATTCACCACGAAGACGAGAGCGGTATTTTGCAATCAACTGTGGTTCTATCCCTGAAGGAACCATCGACAGTGAATTGTTCGGACACGAGAAAGGGGCGTTCACTGGCGCCATTGGCGAGAGCGAAGGTTATTTCGGCATAGCCAACAAAGGCACCATCTTCATGGATGAGGTAGGCGAATTGCCACTGGCCACGCAGGCTCGCTTGCTGCGTGTGCTGGAAACCGGCGAATATATTCGCGTGGGCGGACAAGAGGTTCGCAAAACCGATGTGCGCATTGTGGCAGCCACCAACGTGAACATGCCTAAAGCTATCAGTGAGGGACGGTTTAGAGAAGACTTGTATTATCGTCTTAACACCATCCCCATCAAGATGCCTCCTCTACGCGATCGTGGGGAAGACGTGCTCTTGCTGTTCCGCTTGTTCTCGATGCAGATGGCCGAGAAATACCGTCTGCCAAAGATTAGTCTCACCGAAGACGCCAAGCAACTGATGTTGAATTACAAGTGGCCGGGCAACGTTCGACAGCTGAAGAACATCACCGAGCAGATGTCGGTGTTGGTGAAAGACAGGGAGATTAACGCACAGCTGTTGCAGCAGTTCATCCCACGCGATCCCGAAAGCACGCAGTTGGCACCCATCTCGCCACAAGGATCGCACAGCTACGAAAGCGAGCGCGAGATATTGTATAAAATATTATACGAGCTGAGGGGCAATGTGAGTGACTTACGACGTGATTTGAACAGCCTCAGAAAGCAACTTGACGAAGCGCAACAGCACAGTGTTGGTGTGGCTTATCAAGGACAGGTGCATGCGTTGGATGACAAGCTGGCGGGATACACCAATATTCCCCAGCACCCCCAGGTAGCTGCACCGCACGCAACCGTACGGCCATCGGCCGATACAGAGGATGCCATCGTAGAGGAATTGACCGAACCAGAGAGTCTGAACTTGAACGACCTCGGCCGAAAAATGGTGGAGAAGGCCCTCGAACGTAATGGTGGCAACCGCAAGAAAGCCGCACAGGAACTCGGTATATCTGACCGTACGCTGTATAGAAGAATTAAACAATATGGACTGGACAAGAGTTGATGGTATGGCAGCAGGAAGGTATCACCACGCATGTGGCAACCTTATTATCAGCCTTGTCGTGAGCTGTATGCTCATGGCTTGCTCAATCAGCTATAAGTTTAATGGTGCCAGCATCGACTACACCCAGACCAAGACCATCCAAATCGTCGACTTTCCCATACGAAGTAGTTATGTGTGGGGACCGATGGGGCCGATGTTCAACAACGAACTGAAAGACGTTTTCGCCAACCACACCCGTCTACAGCAGGTGAGGCGTAATGGTGACCTGAAGATAGAAGGCGAGATTGTGTCGTACACGCAGCGCAACAAGTCGGTTTCCAGCGAAGGACATTCGGCGCAAACCGAACTGACTCTCACGGTGAACGTGCGCTTTACCAACAACGTCAACCATGCGGAAGACTTTGAAAGACAGTTCTCATCCGCTAAGTCGTACGAAACAACGCAGAACCTGAACTCGGTACAAGAAGAATTGGTATCGCAAATGGTGAAAGATCTTGCGGACCAAATTTTCAATGCGACCGTAGCCAACTGGTAACTTCAAGCAATCAATAACCTACAGATGGATCTGACTCGACTGATACAACATCCTGAAACGATGGACAAGGAGACGCTCTATGACCTTAGAAGCCTGCTTGCTCTGCACCCGTATTATCAGACGGCAAGGTTGCTGATGTTGCAAAACCAGTATCTTCTGCATGATCCTTCGTTTGATGAAGAACTGCGGCGAGCCGCCATCTATCTCACCGATCGGAAGGTTCTCTTCAATCTCATCGAGGCGGCTCACTACCAACTCAAACGGGCGGACAAAGATAAACAGAATCCACAAAATCAACCTGTGGATGACGACCGTACTATCTCATTGATTGACAACTTCCTGGAAACCATTCCTGCCGAGGAAGAAGAGGCCAGCAAGAAGCGCAAGCCAACACCAGCCGATGCTGCCGTTGACTATGTGGCTTACCTCATGGAAGTGGAAAACAGCGAGGAACAGCAGGATTCGTCACCCTCACTACACCTCAAAGGGCAGGAACTCATCGACAGCTTCATAGAGAAAAGCGGCGATGGGCGCATCCAATTGAGCGATACGCCCGAATATCTTCCGGAACTGCAAGAGGAAAACGAAAACAGTGAACCGGATGAGGGATACTTCACCGAGACACTGGCCAAAATATACATCAAGCAGGGGAGATATGAACAGGCAATGGAAATAATTCAGCGATTAAATTTGAATTATCCAAAAAAAAATAGTTACTTTGCAGACCAATTACGTTTTTTAGAGAAATTAATATTAAACAATAAAATAAACAAATAAGAAAATGATGTACACATTATTCGTTGGACTCATCGTTCTTGCGTCCTTGTTGATGGTGGGAATCGTATTGATCCAAGAGTCAAAAGGAGGCGGTTTGGCTTCCAACTTCTCATCTTCAAACGCTATCATGGGCGTTAGAAAAACGACCGACGTCATCGAAAAAGCTACCTGGGGCTTGGCCATCGCCATGGTCGTCTTGAGCGTAGCATGCGCCTATGTGGCTCCTCGCTCAGCCAGCAGTCAGAGTGTATTGGAGAAGACCGCTACGGAGACACAGACCACCAACCCGAACACAACGCCTGGATTTGGTGCCAGTCAGCAACAAGCTCCGGCAGCTGGCGGACAAGCAACACCTGCAACACAGGGAACACAGTCGGCACCTACAGCTCCGAAAGCTCCGGCAACACCGGCAAAGTAGAAAATAGATAAAAAATAAGGGATTTGTTTGGCTGGATTAAATAAATCCCTTATCTTTGCAATCGCTTCCAAGTGAGGAAGCAAGTCTTTTATACATGGTGGCCGTAGTTCAGTTGGTTAGAGCGTCAGATTGTGGTTCTGAATGTCGTGGGTTCGAGTCCCACCTGCCACCCATCCCACTAATAAGCGGAAAGCCCGATAAGTAAAGGCTTTCCGCTTATTGCTTTTTTGTATACAAAAACTTTCTGTCGTCTTTCTAAGGTTCGCTGAATTCATAAATAAAAATGAACTCTTTGAGTCGTCTCCACATGAGCGTAGGAGGCTCTTTCCAGTCCATGCGAACGGATGCTATGTGTATTCATGAGCTGTTCACCATATGGACGGCTGTTCTTTTTCTCATACCTTTTTTGTAACAATAAACCGATTGTCTTTTCTTTAAAATTAAAAATGCTTCGTCATATTTTTATTTAACCCCATTTTCGCCACAATAAGTTGACTGACACTTTTTTCTTGATGAATGGATCAACATGACGACATGGCTCAAATGGGAGAGTTCTTATGATGTTTTGTAGACGATTTTAATAAAAAACTTACAAATTATTGCTTTTGTTTGTAATATTTTTGTACTTTTGTTGTCGTAACAGCGTGCATCTTGCAAAATACCAAATGAACATGACTACTCATGGACGTATCTGTAGGGGCGTGATTCATCAGGTTCTGCCTTCGCACATGCTTGATGAGAGATGTTATTGATGCGTAATGGGCACTTGGTGTCGATGCCACTCCAAACTCTATGGGTTTGCACTCCAATCTCTATGAGTTTGAGTACTAAACTCAATGCGTTTGCACACTAAACTCAATGCGTTTGCGAAGCAAGTTGTATGCATTTCCTGTCCAAACTGAAAATTGAATGCTAACTGATGTTTAAAAATTATTTAAAAATGAGAGAAAGTATGAAGAAAATTTTACTCATGATTGCACTTTTTACCTGTGCATCCTGGTCGGTCATGGCAGCTGACACCGACAAGCCAGCTGCAGTGTTTACCTATAACGAGGCACATGTGAACAAACCTGTGAAAGTGGGACTGGCAGCAACTGGCAGCTTTTCGGTAGATTGGGGCGACGGCGTTCTCAAAAAGTATGACAAAACGCAGTTTTACGTCGAAACCGTGAAAGGAAAGCAGGTGAAGCTGTATGGCGATTTTAAGCAAATTACCGCCGTCGCACAAGAGATAGAGGAGATGGATTTGAGCGGTTGTCCGAACATTCTGCTACTTAAAATCTATGAAAACAACATCAAACATCTGAATGTGTCGCACATGACGAAGATGACCGGACTGTACGCTGCAAAAAATAAAATTGAAAACGAGATGGATTTCTCCGGCTGCAACGACTTGAAGGTAATCGACCTCAGTGACAACAAGATTCCAGGCAAGATGGATTGCAGCGGCATGAAGAACCTTTCGAAGATTGACGTGTCTGGCAATCGCCTCACTAAGTTATTGCTGCCCAAGGATGAGAACACTGTTCTGGTAGATGTAAACTGTGATAACAACGAGTTGACTGACATTGACGTTACGGGTTTGAAAAAACTCGACGAGCTTTCTTGCTCAGGAAACAAACTTCAAACAATCGACCTTACCGGTCTTCCTGCCTTGAATAAACTGTATGCCGACCACAATGAGATCAAAAATATCGTGTTCCCGCGGGATAACAAGCTGGATTTGCTCAACCTGAGTTTCAATCAGCTGGAGAGCATCAACCTGGTGCCCTTGTTTCAACTCACTGGCTTGTACCTGTACAACAACAAATTGACGGAACTGGACTTGACCCCCAATCGCAACCTGCGGTGGATCAATGTGGAACACAACAACCTGTCTAAATTCAGCACCAAGTCTCAGCCGCAGTTGGCCTTGTTACGCATTTCTTACAACAACCTCTCTGAGCTGGACATCACAACCAATAAGATGGTCAACACGCTTTATGCTGAGCACAACCGGCTTACCAACATTGATGTGAGCAACAACTCTTACCTGTTTGATTTCAATATTGGCAATAACCAACTGACGACCCTCGACATCTCTAAGAACCCGAGCATGTATTACCTCCGTTGCGACAGCAATGAGATTGCCAGCCTGGATTTGTCGGCTAACCAATACCTCCATCTGGTAGCAGCCGAACATAATAAACTCACCACGCTCGACCTTCAGGGCAAGAAAAGTCTGCGGGGCCTCTTCATTCAGGACAATGCCATCGCCGACGCGGAGTTGAACAAGATCATCGCAGCTTTGCCCGACATCAACGGCAAGAAGCCCATCCAAGGCGTGACGTGGAGCGATCAGCTGGTGTACTCTTGTCAGAACAGTACCGACGTGCATAAGGCTGAGGCGGAGAAGAAAGGTTGGAAGGTAACCGCGAAAATCACATCGGGCATTAACCGTTTGCTTCCACAAGGTTCAAGCGATGTTGTGCGCTACTTGTATTACAATCTCAGCGGCCAACTGCTCAATGCCGAACCTACCCATGGCTTGTACCTTATTAAAGAGGTGAGAAGCAATGGCACAACTACCGTGCGCAAAGTGACGAAATAAGCACGTCGCTCACACCAGCAAACGGTGCTAAAAACAATGAATAACGCCTTCCGGTTGAGATAATCGGAGGGCGTTTTGCATTTTCACAGTCACCACGTCAATCGTGTTTCAATCATCCCAAAATGCCCATGAATAGACGGTGGTGGAAAGGTAACTGTCAACAAATCAATGTCTTACATTTTGAGAATAAGACTTAAAAAGATTGAATAATTTGTCAGTTCGCCTTTTTTTGCATACCTTTGCACCCGATAAAAATAGAGATGGCATTTTGTAGTGATTATAAGCAGGCCATCTACTAAGTATCTAACGGAGCTGGATGAGCAGAAAAATCATTCTCACATAGCTGCCATCCCGGGCATGTTTGACAAGAGCGTTGTCAAGTCCAGGCTCCATAAACAAGTAAATATGGAGAGAATAAAAAAGATTGTTTTTGTAACATGGGTAATCTTGCTCTTTCTTCCCGGTTTTGCCTTGGCAGGACAAAAGAAAGGCGCCAGTGCAAGAAGCAATTTCGATTGGGCTCCAGTGATGGAGGCAATCATTCATGTAGAGAGTCGTGGAGATGTCAATGCGAGGAGCGGAAACTCGGTTGGTGTGATGCAGATCACGCCGATACTCGTCGCAGAATGCAATCAAATCTTGAAAAGACGTAATAGCAAAAAACGCTACAAGCTGTCAGACCGCCTAAGCGTGGCAAAGTCTAAAGAGATGTTTCTATTGATTCAATCGGTGTATAATCCGAATAACAACGTTGAGAAAGCAATCCGTTCATGGAACGGTGGACCTAACTACAGTAAGCGTAGTACGCATCATTACTTCAGGAAGGTGATGAAAGCGCTGAGAGGATAATTAGAGGGTTTCGCTTTTTTACCGATTTAAGACTTATAGAGATCCAACTGTTAGAAATCTGAAACAGGATGCTGGCAGTTGGATTTTTGTCTTTCTACATTACGTGTATGTCGATGATTTGGAGTGATGCTCATTCTCCTATTTTCCTATTTTCCCATTTGATGAGACGAATCATGATGAATTACGTTCTACAATGTCGTATGTAGATAGAACGATTATCTAACCGAGGGACTCGTTAAGGTGGCCCGGCATTCGTTTTTCTTATCGTTCCCAATTGCTTGGAACGTTTGTTTGTTCACACGGTTGTGCGCTTGGCGAATGTGGCAACAAGAAGTATAAAACTTTTCTTTCTTGATTATCAAGGATATTGCTTACTTTTGCCAAACGTTGCAAAAGAATTGGCCGAAAAGCTCTCCAGAATGACGAATAATAATTTCCCTTCCGCCGACTTATGCTGTACAAGAGGGAATATTGTAGATATAACATGACTCACTTTGTAGCTCAGGCCCTGTCCTGGAATGTGAAAATAGGTATTAAAAATTAATTCATCAGACCTGATTAAAGAAGATGTTGCTGTCTGTCATCATTCCCGTTTACAATGTAGCACACACTCTTGAAAGGTGTGTGCAGAGTGTGTTGGCTCAGGATGTGCCTGATATCGAAATCATCTTGGTGGATGATGGGTCGAAAGATGGATCGGCTGTTCTCTGTGATACTTACCGCAACACAAAGAACGTCACTGTTATCCATCAGGCTAATGCGGGGCTCTCTGCTGCACGAAACACGGGGTTAACTGTGGCACAAGGTAGGTATGTCACTTTTGTTGACTCGGATGATTACCTGGATGCTGACCTCTATGCCTCGCTGATGAAGGTATTACAGGCGGATGACGATATCGATTTGTTGGAATATTCGTTTGTCAGAGACGATGGAAAGAGCGTGGAAACGCATACCCTTCATGATAAGTGTTATCACGATGTGTGGCGCTATTGGTTTGAAGCCAAGGCTTATCTGCATGGTTTCGCCTGTAATAAAATATTCAAACGAACCCTGTTTGACACCATCCAGTTTCCCGTTGGCCGTAAATTTGAGGACGTCTTTGTGCTTCCACAGTTGTTAGGTAAGGTTAGCTGTGTTCGTACCACTCCTATCGGGTTTTACCAATATACCTATAATAAGAACGGTATAACGGCTCGGGCGCAAGGCAACGAATGGAAAGATCTGTTGCAAGCGCATCTCAACGTGTTGGAAAACACGTCCCTTCAAGCCTGCGAAGGCTTTGGCGCTTACTATGCCCATGTGTTGAATGTCCAGTTGCATACCTACGAATTGACGGGCGATGTGAACGATATCCAACTTCCCACACTTCCCTTTTATGGCACCCTGAAATTAAAGTTGCTACGTCTTTTTGGCATGAGACGACTGTGCATGTTACATCGCTGCCTGCACCAGATGCTGTAAAACGGCAGCTCTATCTGTTGACTGAGTGAAGAACAAGATACACGGTGATGATGAATTTTCTTGACATCGAACCTTTTTATAATTGGCGAATTTACCATCAACGATGCATTTTGCGGCAAATTTCTATGTTGAAAGTTTTCAAGAGCCGTTTTAAGGGTCAAAAAACAGATAACATATTTTATAATTCTGTAGAACGTGATGAATTAGGTTCCGCTCCTCACAAAAAGACTAATTAAATCAACCCACGCAGGGCAGGTTTCATAAAATCTTTCTTGATGCAGAATAGACAGATCGATCGCAACGGCATGTTCGTTGCGCTTGATGACGGATAGGCAATGAATGGTTCCGGTTGGGCACATCCAACGTAGAAGTGAATAAATGATAACGCATTTGCCTGTTCTTGTTTTTTATTGTAAATTTGCCATACTAATAACACTAACTAAATAAATAATATGAACATCATTAAAACGTGTCTGTCTGCACTCGCACTGGTTACTGCCATGAACGCAAGTGCACTTGATAAACTAGCCCCCGTAGACTATGTGAACCCTTTGGTGGGTACCCTGTCCAAGGTTTCCCTCTCAACGGGTAATACCTATCCTGCCATCGCCCTGCCTTGGGGCATGAACTTCTGGATGCCTCAAACAGGTAAGATGGGAGATGGATGGGCTTACGTTTATACAGCCGACAAACTTCGCGGATTCAAGCAGACGCATCAACCCAGTCCATGGATTAACGACTACGGACAGTTTGCCATCATGCCCATCACCGGCAAGCCGGTATTCAATGAAGACGAACGTGCCAGTTGGTTCTCACACAAGGCCGAAGTGGCCAAACCCTATTACTATCGCGTTTATCTGGCTGACCACGACGTGGTGACGGAATTGACTCCGACAGAGCGCGCCGTCATGTTCAGGTTCACATTCCCCGAAACCAATCATTCGTATGTGGTGGTGGATGCCCTTGACCGCGGCTCGTCTGTGAAGATTATTCCTTCAGAAAACAAGATTATAGGATATACTACACGCAACAGTGGAGGTGTACCCGACAATTTCAAGAATTATTTTGTCATCAAGTTTGACAAGCCTTTCACGTACAAAGCTGCAGTGGCTGATGGTCAAATCAAACAAGGTACCACCGAGGCAACGGTCAATCATGCTGGTGCCATCATCGGCTTCAAGACCAAACGAGGCGAGCAAGTGCATGCCCGCATCGCCTCTTCTTTCATCAGTCCTGAGCAAGCAGAACTCAACTTGCAGGAGATGGGCAACCTGTCGTTCGAACAAATCAAGGCACAGGGCAGACAGACCTGGAACAAGACGTTGAGCCGTATTGAGGTAGAAGATAAAAATGTGGACCATCTGCGTACCTTCTACTCGTGTCTTTACCGCTCTGTATTGTTCCCTCGCAGTTTCTACGAGAAAGATGCCAATGGAAAAATCGTCCATTACAGTCCGTACAACGGCAAGGTGTTGCCAGGCTACATGTTTACCGACACAGGCTTCTGGGACACGTTCCGTTGTTTGTTCCCCATGCTCAACCTCATGTATCCGTCCATGAACGTCAAGATGCAAGAAGGTTTGGCCAATGCCTATCTCGAAAGTGGCTTCCTGCCAGAGTGGGCCAGTCCTGGCCATCGGGGCTGCATGGTGGGCAACAACTCGGCATCAGTTGTGGCAGACGCTTACCTGAAAGGGCTGCGTGGTTACGATGCTGAAACATTGTGGAAAGCCGTGACGCACGGTGCCAATGCGGTTCACCCGAAGGTTAGCTCAACGGGTCGCTTGGGATGGGAGTATTACAACAAATTGGGTTATGTGCCTTACGATGTGAAGATTAATGAGAACGTGGCTCGTACTCTGGAGTATGCCTACGATGACTGGTGCATCTATCAGTTTGGTAAGTCGCTGGGTAAGTCTGAAAAAGAACTGGCTCAGTACAAGAAGAACGCCATGAATTATAAGAACGTATTCGATAAGGAAACCAACTTGATGCGCGGTCGCAACCAGGATGGCAAGTTCCAGACACCGTTCAGTCCCTTGAAGTGGGGTGATGCCTTTACGGAGGGCAATTCCTGGCATTACTCTTGGTCAGTGTTCCACGACCCACAGGGCTTGATCAACCTCATGGGAGGCAAGCAAACCTTCGTTCAAATGCTCGATTCTGTCTTCAATGTTCCGCCTTTGTTCGATGACAGTTACTATGGAGGTGTCATCCATGAGATACGCGAAATGCAAATTATGAACATGGGTAACTATGCTCATGGCAACCAACCCATCCAGCACATGATTTACATGTACGACTATGCCGGACAGTCCTGGAAAGCTCAATACTGGATTCGCGAGGTGATGGACAAGCTCTACACACCTCAAGCCGACGGCTATTGCGGTGATGAGGACAACGGGCAAACTTCTGCTTGGTACGTCTTCTCGGCCATGGGCTTCTATCCTGTGTGTCCCGGCACCAACCAGTATGTCATCGGCACACCTTACTTTGACAAGATGACACTGCATTTGGAGAACGGCAAAACCATGACCATCACGGCGCAAAACTGTAATCAAGACAACAAATATATTCAGTCGTTGAGCATCAACGGTACGCCTTCCACTAAAAACTTCTTCACGCACGACCAGTTGATGCAGGGCGGTAACATCCATTATGTCATGGGTAGTACCCCCAACAAACAGCGAGGCATCAGTGACAGTGACGCTCCTTATTCGTTCACGAAAGAACTGACTGGAACGAAAAGCATGAAAAGTAAGAAAAGCAGACGTCGCAGATAAGCGAGGATGAACATTCATCACCCGAGAGGCGTTGATTGAGAAGATAAATTTAAAGGCTGGCTCTAACCGCATAATGGGTTAGAGCCGACCTTTTAAATTTACATGCAGCTCCATCCATGTATGGGGCAACTTAAATACAGGTCAGAATATCAAGCAATTTGACTTATACACCATAAAATCATAGCGGTTTAAAACATGTTAATGTTTGGTGAAATAACGTGAATTACCTAAAATACACAGAAAGATGTAGTATTTTTACACAAAATTATTGTGTAAAACAATGAGATTAAATAGAATAAAGAAGGTCCTTGACGATAAAGGTATTTCTCAGACATGGTTGTCAAAGAAATTAGATAAAAGTTTCAATACAGTAAATGCTTATGTATGCAATAGAAGTCAACCAAATTTGGAAACATTGTTGCATATATCTCAAATTCTAGAAGTTGATTTAAAAGACTTAATTTCTGATGCAGATGAAAGGGATATTTGCAATGAATAAATCAACAAAAGAACTTGTAGGAACATTTAGTGATTTAGAGATTAAACTTATATCGCAATACATATCTGGAACGGAGACAAAAAAATCAGGTAGTTTCACTATGTCCAATTGCGAACTTGATTTAATCAGTAAATCTGTTCATTTTGATGTTTTAAACTCATTAGTCTTATTGTATGTCAAGCATACTTGTACAGACTTTACGCCTGAAACAATCCCCGACATTATAATTGGCTCCTATACACCTGTTGACATTAGTATAAGCGTTAATGAAATCCAGTTAATTCCTGATTTATGTGAGCAGCTACATATTAATTATCTGAATTCAGAAACTGTTCTACGTAACAATATAGTCAGACAAATAAAGTCAAAAAAGCATTTGATTCAAAATGGAGCTATTTATACTCAAGATAGCATAGCTTATTTTATTGTAAAATACACATTAAGCAAATTAAAGAAAAGGGATCTTGAAAATTTTAAGATCCTTGATTTTGCAATAGGTACAGGACGATTTTACAGACAAATACTTACCTTATTTGAAGAAGAATGCGGAATTTCTAACGATGACGCTATTCTACACCATGTTTATGGGGTAGACATAGACCCTATTGCAGTAACAATTAGTAGACTTATTGCTTTTTCAAAATTGAACAACAAGTCCATTTCTCATCTTTTAACAATATGCAATAACATCATTTGCAAAAATGCTTTGATTCGTGAGCAACCTTTTGATGATGTAGAAGCCATATCAAAAGAAGATTGTAATGACTTGTTTTTCAGTGGATTCGATGCTATAGTTTCTAATCCTCCTTATCTCGTTTTAAAACCTAATAAGAACAAGCTGACAAAGGAGTCCGTTGATAAGATTAATTACATGGCTAAATATTTTAGAAACTCAAATTTCTATAAATATGCCATAGAAGGAATGCTTAATCTTTATCAGCTATCTATAGAGTCAATGATAGGTATGTTAAAAGTCAATGGAGAGATGGGGATAATCTGCCCTTCTACTTTGTTCGCAGACATATCAGCTGCTAAACTTAGAAAGCATTTGTTGTCAAAACATAAGGTTTCATTTATTAAATACTTCTCTGAAGATGATTCTTTATTTGATAATGTGACGCAGGCCACTTGCATTTTTAATTTGACGAAAAACGGAAAAACAAATACAATTGCAATTGAGCAGAATGGAAAGAAATATAACATTTCATTTTCTTCTGTAAAAAAGTTGTTTCCTGACAATTGGGAGATTCCCGCTATCGATAAAATAGAATGGGATATTTTATCAAAAATTGCATCTTTAAGCAAGTTGAAAGAATGCTCATATATACGTAATAAAAGAGGTGAACTTGATTTGACGCTTTATAAAGAGTATATTACATTATCCCAAACTGATTTACGTTTAGTTCGAGGAAATATGATAACTGTCGATGGTATAGTTGATAAAAATCACGAGTATGTTTCCAGGGAGTTTTTGTCTAAGAAATCTTCTGAATACTTGAAACATGACTATGGACATCGAAGGTTGATATGCCAACAAATATCCAATCAAGCTCAGAAAGTTCGGTTGAAGTTTGTAATATGCCAGAAAAACGATATCTTAGGGAATTCGTGCAATTACATTACAGTACCAGATGCGTTACTCAACAAGGTTTATGTATTACTAAATAGTGCCCTGCTGAATTGGAGATTCAAGATAACAAGCACAAATAACCATATCAATAATTATGAATTAGGTGAACTTCCCATCATTGATATTGATAAGTTATCCACGTCAATCATGGAAAGTGATCCTATTAGTCGTGATAAAGCTATTTGCAGATTATACGGTTTAGATATAAACGAAACGAATTACATTGTGAACAAATATTATGATACTATATAATCATGTAGCCTATAAATTAGGACCGCACGAAAAAGAAGTCGCAAGTTATATTCCAGAGGGCGGTAACTGGAAGGACATTCCCTTGTCTGTTACAGACAAAAGATTGGAAGGAATACGAGCGACTGGTGGACGCACAACCTACTATGGAAGATTAAAATGGAATGCACCGAGCTACACGATTGCGACATATTTCAATCGTGTAGGAAATGGATGTAATCTCCACCCAAGCCAATTGCGAGTAATGTCAACTAGAGAGGCTGCAAGATTACAGTCTTTCCCAGATGATTTTATATTTGTTGGTTCCAAGGCATCTCAATACAAGCAAATAGGAAATGCAGTTCCTCCTTTGCTTGCAAGAATGGTGTCAATGCTAATTAAACCTCATTTAAACAGTTACAACTTTGTTGATTTATTTGCTGGATGTGGAGGCTTGTCTGAAGGCTTTTTAATGAATGGCTATAATCTTGTTGCAGCTAATGAATTAGATAAAAACATCATACAAACAAATATATTGAATCATTCAAAGTATGCAAGTGCCGATAAATTTATTCTTGGAGACATCACTCAACAAGAAACCAAAGACAACATAATAGATGCATGTAAGGGGAAGCAAATTGATGTTATATTGGGTGGTCCTCCATGTCAGGGGTTCTCGTACGCAGGATGGCGTGATCCAAAAGATAAGCGCAATCAACTTTTTAGAGAATTTGTTTCTATTGTTAGAGTCTTAAAACCAAAATTCTTTGTCATGGAGAATGTACTAGGTATTTTAACAATGAGAGATGGTGAGACAATTAAAGACATTATCCATGCTTTTAAAGATGAAGGATATAATATAGGAGCACCATTAAAACTCAATGCCATGTGGTTTGGTGTCCCTCAGAAACGCAAACGAGTCTTTATCATTGGATCATTAGACGAAAATATAAAAATAGAACAACCTGAACCATTATTTGATTATCATGATATGTTCTTACCAGAGCCAGTAACCGTACGTGATGCCATTGGTAGTCTGCCTAAGATTTCTGACGGTGGAGGCCATGTTGAAATGGAATGGGAATTGTTGAACCCAACTCCTTATGATTTGCTTATGCAAAGAAAAATAAGATTTGATGAGTTTTATAACATGATGTGTAATAAAAAAAAGTGGAGAGAATAACGACTATTGTTATTCCCTCCTCTTGGGCATGTTTAAATATCATTTGGCTCAGCCGCCATTTAAGAATCGAAATTGAGTTTTGTAGAATATCTTTTTTGTTCATATTCTATCTCATATATCTCTTGTGACACAACATTTATGAGGATATATAGTTTGTTGTGTGCTTCTTCATATTTTTTTTCTTTGATTGATTTAACAACATCCATTAAGTCTTGTGAATTTTCATCTATCAGGAAATAATTTTTTCTGTTTTCTTTTACTCCAAAATCAGATAGGCTATCAAAAGCAATTCTTAAATATCTTTCTTGGTTTTTCCGTTTGTTCTTACTGTCAAGAGGCTTTGCTATGATTTTAAGTCTGTCAAGATGACTTATGTCAATATTCTCAAAACGATAGTCCACCATCGAGTATTCCGGATGCAAATAACGCAATAAAAAATCTCTTCCTGTATATTTATAGATTAAAGAAAGTATATATAGCACATTTTGATGACATTTTGCCATAACAGAACTTGCCTTTTTTGCATCTATGTCATTATTGATTTTCGTTTTCAATAAATCCCAAATATATTTAGAATGCCAACTAATGACAATTTCTCCTTGTTTTTCCAAAGCAACCAATCTGTCGACATCAAATTTAGTAAATCTATTGTTCTTTGCACTGTTACAACCGCTACATAACGGAGTTAAATATTTACTATGACAAAACCCCAAAGATACAGGGCCTATATGGTCAGCTGTCATACGTTCAACTTTCCCACACAGTGGACATTGCATTTCAGGTTGCTTATGAAATTCGCCCATTAAACGGTTTGCAAGATTATAATCACCGTCAGACCAGTTTTCGTAAGCCCTACGATCTTGAGTATAAGTTTTCATGTTGTCATCATGCCTTCCTCTGTCTTTCACTTTTCTACAGCATAAAGCATAGGAATGAAAGCCATTAAACCGATCAGGCGGATTACACATTACTCCAGGAGAAAGATATTTACTTTCCTTGCGAACCAATTCTCTATATATAGTTTCTATTAAATCAGTCTTGTCTTTAGGTTTGGACAAATGTAATATTGCAGCTATGTCATTTAAGTCTTTTGGATTTTCACAGAAGCGTATTAGTATTTCCTTAATCGTATAGTCTGCTTGTCCAAAATGTGTACCAAAGAGTGCATTTATCTTTGACAAAGTTCTTAGTGTGGGATACTCGTAAAAGATGCTACGCTCTTTTCCGCAACATTGACAGACATGTTTACCTGTTGGATGTATTAGTCTTGCTACTTTAGCATAGCATCCTTTTTGGATAGATACACCAAGTTCTTTACATTTGGCATCCCACCATGCTTGTCTAAGCTGGCCTTTCTGCGATTTTCCCGTTACGACCCAGTTTACCCTTCCGTCTTTTCCTCGATCATAATACAAGCCTTTGTAGTTGGGATGACGAACAATCATCTCAACATATTTGTCAAAATTTGGATGGTATTCCATTCCGCTCATAGTCTTTTTCTTTTTAAGAACTATGAGAGCAAAAAGCCCTCTTTTCCAGAGAAAAAAAGGCGTGGAAGTTGATTAACCTCAGGGCTTAGCACTGCCCGTATCAGACAACAATCATCCTGCCCACGCCCATATAAAGGAGCGTAAACATCCATTGTCCTGGCCGAACTGATACGTTTTTGAAGTGCTAATTCTGAGATTTCAGTCGAGTCAAGGATGCCCTAACTCAAATTATAATCTTTTCTTTGAAATTTTTCTTATTTATGTTAATACTAAGTGAATTGTTATTCGGTTTTACCAAATACAAAAATACAAATTATATCCATTCTGACAAAACCTATATGAATTTTTAGATCAAGATAGGTAATATGATGAATCACGCCACTATGTATTTGTAAAATATTTCGTCTGTTTTTAGCCCTTAAAACGGTACATGAAAGCTTTCAATCTAGAAAAAATCAATAGGCAGATGCGGAGCAAATAGGAGATTGGTTAGCCACAAAAATTGGATTTTACCGCAAAAGCATGGAGATAACGCTCTTAGATGTATGCTATTAGTGGACAATCAACATGCTATTGCACCATTAAAGCATGCATATTGAGCTCTTAACTCAATGCTTTTGACGAAAAATGGAGTTGAAAATAGCTACAAAACAGCATGAGAAATATGTAATATTTTGTTTATCAGTTGAATACAAAAGAATCAAATGCTTGGCGTATTTGCCGCAAGATGTATCGTTGTTCGCAAATTCGCCAGCTATGAAGAGGTTGGATGTCAAGAAAATTCATCACCATGAGGTGTTGTTGGAGATGAACATCTAACAATCGTTAATGATGATGAATGCTATGTGCGCCGTGTCTTTCTGGGCCGGCTGTGATGAAAGTTCACCTACATCAGGGATGGAATACCATGGTGATATGGCCTATGTCAAGTCAACCAGGGGCTTGGGAACGGCAAAAAAGACTTAATTTATTTGTCGTTCCCACCGCTTTACATTATCTTTGCAAGAGATAGAGAGCGAAATGAAAACAAAGACAATCAATTAGCTTCACTGCGTGGTTGGCTGTGTGGTAGGCTATCTGATGTATCAAAAATGTTGCATGCTTATCGGCTCAACGGTAGGGCATTGCAACTATCTCGGCCCATAAAACGTCTTAATGGAATGAAAAAAATATTTGGAAACCCTTTTTTAATCGCTTTGATGCTCATTGCCTTCTTTGTGAGCAGCTGTGGCAACAGGGCCAAAAAAGATTTGAACCACCTGCTCATGGAGCTGGCGGGAACAGATTACACCATCGACCACGATGACTGGATGACCCTCGAAAACTATTTGGATGGACAGAAGGCAAACTTCCCAGAGTTCTATGATGATGGAAAACTTGACCCCGATGAGGTGCGCGAATACATCGAAGATTTTTTCAGTCATCGCCGTGATGCCAAGAAAATTGACTTCTCGGGTATGGCTGTTGAGCCGCTCAAAGTGAATTTTTACCTTGAGCGTTCGGGTTCAATGATCGCCTACGACTCGCCAGCCGGTGACGGTTCGTTCAAGGCAGCCATTGTTCAGATGCTGAACAACCTGCCGGGAAACAATGCGGATCATAAGATTTATGTGGTTAACAACTCGATAAACGCCTATCCCAAAGGGTTCGACCAGTTTGTGAAAGACAGCAACATCTTCGAGGCTACCAAAGGAATTGGTAATCCGAGCTTTACAGATTTCGGTTCCATCTTCGACAAAATCCTGAACAATACCAAGGATGATGAGCTGAGTATCTTGGTGACCGACATGATTTATTCTACCAAGGACATGACAGGTGTCAATCCACAGAAGGTGTTTGCTGAAGCGCAAGGCATGACCAACTCGGTTTTCAAGAGTGAGGTGAAGAAGAAGTCGATGCTCATTGTGAAGATGATGGGTTCGTACAACGGCCTGTATTATCCATACAATTCACCCAGTAAAGGGGTGCCTTACAACGGCAAGCGACCCTATTACATTGTGATAGTGGGCAACAATGAGAACATCGCCCGACTGACGCAGGATGAAAACTATGAGGCATTTGCCCACCTGTCACAGCTGCGGGGCTATGAGAACATGTATCTCTTCGAGACAGATGATGTGTACGAACCTTATTATTCTTTGCTGTTGAGTCATCCCCAGATACGCGGAAGGTTCCAACCTGAACGCGGACAGGGTACGCAGGTGACGAAGTTGGAAGGCCTCAAGCAGGATCGCAACAGTGGAGATATCAGGCTGGTATTGGCGGTAGACCTGAGCAAGATGCTCATTGCGGACGAATATCTCACGGATGTGAACAACTATGTGGTTGACGCTGACGATGCGGTTACTATCAAGGAGATTCGTCCTATCAACAAGTCGGACGTCACACCGGCTGAAAGAAAATACATTCAATCGGCCACCCATCTGTTCGTGTTGTCTGCGAATGAGCTGAAACACGACCAAGAAGTTGAAATCAAGTTGCTCAATAGGATGCCTCGATGGATTGAGGCTTCATCTAATGACAACGACACTAAGGTGGACGGCAGTACTACTTTTGGGTTGAAATATCTGCTGCGAGGCATCTACAATAGCTACCGGAAGAATTCGGATGGAGAACCTTATTATTTTGAAATGGAATTGAAGTTTAGCAAATAGCATGCTTCGCACGAATGCTAACCGGCTTGGTTGCAGCCTTTGTGCGGCATGACGATAGAACCACGTTATGAAAAAAAATACGATATTGTTGCTGGCAGGTGCCGTGATTACCCTGCTGTTCATCATTTTTGCCACATCTTTGTTTGAGTCACTGTTCTATGAAAGAGAGTTCTCCAATGAGATGTATTCGGCCAATCTTTATTTCATTGTAGCCATTGTGACAGCCCTGATAGCCTGGGCTTTTGCCGGTATTTACTATTATGTCATCAACTCGGTGAGCTTCTCCCGGTGGTACCATTGGCTCATTGTGCTGTTTGCTGCCATGATCGTGGCTCCTGTCATCAACTACACCTATCCCAGTGGTTTGTTTTCGGCAGATGGACTCGACTTCAGTGCGCAGCTCTTCAGCTTCTGTCTAGTTGACGTTGCGGTGACGGCCGTGCTGTTTGTCATTGCCAGTTTCTCCATTCGTTGGTGGTCATCCAACTGCCGACACACGCCAATCCCAGAGTAGGGTGGTGAATATTGCATTATCAAGAATCATTAGAACATTACCATAGTGAGACTATTCTTATTTTTAGTGGGCGGAACAGGTTCGCGTGTCATGCGACCACTCATCATGCAGTTTGCTGCTGGCATTCATCCTTTGGACGAAGCGGGACAGCCCAAGCCGCTTGAAGTGGTGCCTATCATCGTGGATCCCCACAAGGCCAACGAGGACCTGAAGCGCACCAGCAACCTGTTGCGGTGGTATAAGCAGATACGACAAGCACTGTATGGCGACCGTATGGACGTGACCAAAGGATTCTTTTCGGTCAAGATATCTACCCTGAGTGACATCCTGCCCAATGGCAGTAACCTGAGTGATACGTTCCTCTTCAACATGGGTTCCATCGCATCGAAGAAGTTCAGCGATTTCATCTCTTATTCCACGTTGGATACAGGCAATCAAGCCCTGTGCTCAATGATGTTTTCCAAGGATCAACTTGATACCAAGATGGACATCGGTTTTGTGGGATCACCTAACATAGGGTCGGTCGCATTGAACCAGTTTAAGGATTCGGAAGAGTTCAAGCAGTTCTCCAATGTGTTTCAAAAGAACGACCGCATCTTTGTTGTCAGCAGTATTTTTGGCGGAACGGGAGCTGCCGGCTATCCCATCATCGTGAAGAATATTCGCAATGCTGGCAACAACATCCAAATCAACAACCGTGGCGATTTGCGCGATGCAAGGATTGGTGCGCTCACCGTGTTGCCTTATTTCAACATCCAACAGGATGAGAACAGTCCGATTTCGCGGGCCGATTTCATTTCAAAAACCAAGTCGGCCTTGTTCTATTATCATGACAATCTTACGGGAATTCGACAGAATGGGGTAGACTTGCCCATGTCGAAAGTAAACGCTTGCTATTATCTGGGGGACGAAATACCCAGCAATCCTTACTTCAACGACCCGGGTGGCAACGGACAGCGCAACGATGCACATGTCGTGGAATATGTAGGTGCGCTGGCAGTTCTTGATTTTCTTCAGATTCCAGACGACCAGTTGCACACGGATAACGGCAACGCCGTGAACCCCATCTACAAGGAATATGGGTTGGCCAACGACAAGATGACGCTGTCACTGAAAGACTTTGGCACGTCAACACGTTTGCATGTCAACAAGCAACTGTCGAAGTTTCACTTAGCATACCTGTACATCACCAATCAATTGAAGAGCGATGTGGGACGAGGTTACACCGAGGACAAACCGGAAATAACCAGCGGTTTCCTCTCCACAAGCTTCTTCCACACGCTGACAAGCGATTTCTATGTGGCTTATCTTACCTGGCTGAAGGAACTCAAACTCAATCAGCGCAGTTTTGAACCCTTCCATCTGACAACCGACAAGCTGTCTGATGCGTTGAACGGCATCGCGCCCAAGAGCGGCTTGTTCAAGTCAACCATCGACTATAAGTCTTTGCTTTCTTCCCTCAACAAAATGAGTCAGCAGGCTGTCAAGACGCAGAAATACGGCACCGACCGCGTGGCTTACAAGCTGATGAACCTGCTGGATGAGACGCTGGACAAGCTGGTTGAAGAAAAATACAACTCGGTGGTTTAGCATTGTTGAACGTAAATACAAAGTCAATTCATGTCAAAGATATTATCCTATAATAAGAAAACATCCGGTGAAGATTGGATTCCGTTGAGCAGTCAATATAACGCTGATGAGATAGAGATGATCGCTGACCCCAATGCGGGGTTGTCACAACAGCCTCGTACGGCCATTCCTTCTCCGTTCGCACAGATGGATTTGGTGAAAAACGCTTTCAAACGACTGTCCATGAATGCCCGTCTGCAAGGCGAAGTGATGGACGAAAAGCTGGTTTCCAATGCGTTGGACATCGCCCAATTGTTCTTTAATTACTCTGAATTGCGCAATCAATTGCAGATTGTGGAATGGAATCGAGCCACCGAGTTGGAGAAGTTGAAAGACTCACCACAGCACAGTTTGTTGGGCGAAACCATCGAGATGTTCTTGCATCAAGACCAAGAAGCCTTCAATTTTGACCAGTTGGATCGCTTATATTTTTTGGTTTATGGCAACCAGGTCATTGGTTCTACCTCGCCAATCACGCTCTTCATGGCATCACCCAATGCGCAAGAAGGGATTTGCGACATCCCCGTGGAGCAGAATGTTCAGCTCTTTAGCCTGTGGCGCCCGTTGTATATGCGCAGCGAACGCTTCGTTAAGTACATCTATGCCTTGTTCACGGCCTATCCAGAGTTGAAGCGTCGTTGCGGTGAGGTGAACAGTTACCTCATCGCCAATCTGCCTTTGTTGCCCACTACGCTGCAGAATGACATCCTGAAAGAGATAGGAAATCCTGCCGCCATGGACCTGGCAAACGCTGACCGGGCACGCGCTTTCCTCGAAACCAACTTCATGCAGATGGAAGAAGGCGTACAGGCGTTGGGCGTTCCCTTCTACGGTGCCCGCCCTGAAGACGTTCTGGCGGCCATTGCAGCCAGTGACTTTAGGATGAAACCCTCACGACCTGTCGATGGCATCGTGCCGCTGGTGCTGCAGAATCATCTCAATGCGACACAGACGGACACCTTCACTTACATCACCGGAACATGGGATGACAACACCGTAATCAGGCCGGATGATTATTCCGTAGAGCCGGAAAAGCGCATCTTACCAGCCACCACGCACCAGTATCCGTGGCTGACTGACGATGATTTTTTCCAACCTGCGTTGATTAAACTCGATTATACCCTCGACCGTGATTGCTTCTTTGACGGCAATCTCACCAGTGCATCGCGCGATGCCGATGACCACAACTTCATCTTACCCTTGAAACCTCTTTACTTCAAGTATTTCAATGTTAGCGACTTGTGGGGTACCATCAATGGCAGACCACGCTTCGAAATGACGCATGGCATGAGGGGAAATGTCGAAACATTGACCGCCACGCTGCGCATTCCTGTGCAGAAAGAGCGCCATTATATCACGCTGCAGCGCACCTATGTGTCGAGTAGAAATGTCGATTTGGCTTATGATAGGACAAACGACCATGGCTATTTCGTCACCGTACCTTTCGCATTGAGCATTTTCCCGTTCATGCGTACGCCGGGATTGAAACAATATAACGTGCAGTTGGTTGACCGTGCGCTGGGCATGTTGGAGAACTTCCGCATCGATTTGTCATTCTATCACGATGGCTATCGCAATGGGATGAACCCCGATGACGTGGTCATGCGTGACCGATCCCTCAAGGCAGAGAAGCGAGTAGGGTCCAAATATTATCGCTTGCAGGATGATTTCGATTACCTCAACGTCACCCTTACCGACGATCATGGTAACCTGGCGGCCGAAGGAGTGCTGTGTCCACGATGGCCGGCGCACGTCCAAGGCAACGAGGCCTTTACGTTCTCCGTAGACTTTGGTACGACCAACACGCACGTTGAGTCGATGAAAAACGGCGATATGCCCGAGCCTTTGGGTGTCAGTGCTTCTGCGCGTGAACGGCTGTTGGCCACTTCGTATAACGGAGAGAGCATCTTGTATGACGTGATTATGAAGCAGGAGTTCCTGCCAAAAGTCATCGGTGAGAACTATGGATTCCCACAACGCACCGTCTTGTCCGAGTGTGAACGCCTTGATGCCATCAATGTCGACCGAATCGTGGCGTTGGGTGATGCCAACATTCCCTTTATCTATGAGAAGGAATCTATCGGCTATGGCAACCGAATTGTGCCCAACCTGAAATGGTCTACAGAGGTGGCTAATAGCAAACGGGTGCGCGCTTACCTGATGGAGTTGGTCTTACTGATGCGCACCAAGGTGTTCTTGGAAAACGGCGACATGGCCAAGACGCGCCTGGTTTGGTTCTATCCGCTGTCCATGAAGGTGGGCAACGTGCGCAAATTGGGCGAGATGTGGGCCAAAACTTTCAGTGAAGTTTTTGGTATCCCCGTGACAGAAGACAATCTGATACAGATGCCCGAGAGCGTGGCACCCTATTATTTCTACAAAAGTTCAAGTCAGTTCAAAGGTGCAGCCAGCACCGTAGCCAGCATTGACATCGGTGGTGGATCCAGCGATGTGGTGGTTTATGCGAGCAATGCACAGCAACCTACTATTCTCACATCGTTCAGGTTTGCAGCCAACGTACTCTTCGGTGACGGCTTCTCGGATGTTCCTCACGGTGATACCAACCCCATGCTCGTGAAATATGTTGATTATTTCAAACGCTTGTTTGATGCCGATGACGACAAGTATGGCGAGTTGAACGGTATCTTGGACGACATCACGGCCAAGCGAAAGTCTGAAGATATCAACGTATTCTTGTTCTCGGTGATTAATAATAAGGTGGTTGGTGACAACGATGTATTCTCCTACAACATGCGACTCAACGAAGATGGACAGCGAAAAATCATCTTCATTTACTTCTTCGTGACGCTCATTTACTATGTGGCCAAGATGATGAAGCACCGCAATCTCGACATGCCTCGCAGCATCATGTTCTCTGGTACGGGTTCGAAGGTGTTGGACATCGTTGGCACGCAGCGCGACCTTGACCTCATTGCACAGACGGTCATCGAGCGAGTGTATGGCCAAAAGTACGATGAGGATGGGTTCAACATCGTCATGGAGAAGAAAGAACCGAAACAAATTACCTGCCGGGGTGCCTTGATGCAAGTGGCTGACAGCACCGGTTGCGAACATGTTCACCAATTGAACCGACTGCTGGACAGCTTTGACAGCTCCGTGAAGTACAATTACACCATGCTCAGTCAGGAAACGCTGCGCTACGAAGACATGGACAAAGAGGAAGTTTGTGCCGCTATCGTTGAGCAGGTGCGCCAATTCAATGACTTCTTCTGTCAGCTCTGCGACGACATTCATGTGGTAGACCGGTTGTTGGTTGACAACCATAGTCTGCAACTGTTCAAGCAATTGGTTAACAAAGACTTGATGCATCACTTGGTGAATGGCTGGAACTTCGTTAACAAGAATCAAGATGACAAGAACGGTAGTGACCCCATTGAGGACACTTTGTTCTTCTATCCGATTATTGGCAGCATTCGGGATAATTTGATAGAGAACCTATAAAAACGCGGGAAGGTAAAGGCTTATGTTTGAAGGACAGATTGAACGGCAGATACAACAGCAACTCGAACCATACGAGGAGCGCATCGCAAAGTTGGAGAAGCACCTTGTTGCGTTGCGGGATCAGGTAAAACAGCTGACCACTGCACTGCAACAAATGCAGGAACAGCAGGAGCAAAAGTCCACGACCGAACGTGACACCGCCGATTCGTTGGAACTACAGACAGGTGTAGAGCTTCAGCGCGCACAACCCCACCAGATGGGCACATCCTCAACCTCAGCCAGTCGTGTCTGCTATTTGCCGGCGCCAAGCAGTGACGGTTGTTTCGACAATGCATCGCCTACCGAGCAGATTGGCAAAAGCATCTATCAGCTCACAACCACAGACGGTGTGAACGGAACGTTCATCATGTTGAACAGTCCGGATGCCATTGCCACGGCCATGATTAGCGTATCGCAGTTTGTTAAGCCGGTGTGCAAGGTCGTTGGCAACGCCAGTGTCTATCCTCGGTCTATCGAAACGGTTGACGAAGGGTCGGCCGTGTTCGAGAATGGAATATGGCGTGTGGTGAACAAGGCGGTGGTGAAATTTGATTAATTATTGACTCGTTTTTTCAAACTCTTTGCTATTGGTTGCCAAACTCATTGCTTTTGGACACCAAACTCATAGCAATTGTTTGCCAAACTCATAGCTATTGAACTCCTATTAGATAGCTATTGGTTACTCCTTGATGCACAATTAGTTAGAAAACTCATTTTAAAAGTAAACCCATTGATATGCAAGTAAAATGTCCCAAGTGTAGATTTCGATATGACATCACAGCCCCAAGCGGTATGACTGAGATAGCCTGTGTGTGTCCTAGATGTGGACAGCCTTTCACTTATCTCATGGAGGACGCTGCGAATGAGCAGACTGAACCCTCGACATCCGATCAAAATACGGATGGTGAGGGTGCGACAAGTGATGCTAAGGCAACGCACACAGGCACGCCAACCGGTACTCATGCGGTAGGAGAGATGGGCACTTCAACAGAAAGACCTGCCAGTAGCCCCGAAAATCTGGATTGGCAGCATGCAGATGCGCATTCTGCTAAGTCTGCCGGAGCGTATCATACACCCATGAAAGGCACCGGCAACGAGCAGAATCAAAAGCGAGGTGGCTTCTTCCGTTCATGTTTCTTCCTGTTCTTTGTTATTCTTTTGGTACTGGTGTTGACTGTCAGAAGTTGTTGGAAATCAGCTCGCACCGATCGGTTGGACAGCTCTTCCTTGGCCGATGATAATACGGAATACCGCCTTGATCAGGAGCATGACGTGCCATCTTCACATGCAGAGGTTGACCCATTCGAAGAGGTTCATCCTGGAAAAGCACCCAGTTGGATACAAGGAACATGGACATACGGAACAGATTATGGGGTCATCAAGTT
Organism: Prevotella sp. BV3P1; assembly: GCF_000479005.1. GTDB lineage: Bacteria > Bacteroidota > Bacteroidia > Bacteroidales > Bacteroidaceae > Prevotella. Next base: position 212,737 of record NZ_AWXC01000008.1, read on the forward strand.
GACCATCAACGATAAAAAAATCACGGAGAGCATTGGCGATGAGACCGTAAGTGGAACGTTTTATTATGAAAACAGACGGTTGGTCTGCGATTTTGGCGATCCCAACAATATCACAGTTTACCGACTTGACACCGAACGTCAGCAGATTGATGCCGGCAACGGCATGCTCATGGAGAAAGAACCGTAGGCTGTTGCCGTTGCATCGCAGTACAACTTTATCACATCTGTTTCATCTTAGTAGGGGAGAGTGCTGATTTCATAGATTTGATTTCTTATCTGACATAGCCGGATCATGTAGCTTCTGAGATGATTAAGTGGGCTACATGAACTCGCACCTGCTGATTACCTATGCGGGAGTCGCCATGTGGGTGCGTGACTTCCTAATAAAACAACCACTCATAGTTTTGCTTCTTTTGTTGTCGATGTTAGTTGGATTCATCCATCCTAACTATCGATATGTGCAAAACCACGAGTGGTTGTTGGTTTATGTGATATTGGTGACGGTCTGAATCAGGTGTTTGTTTCCTCAATCGGAACAAGACCTGTTTGATTCTCGCCACACTATCTATTCAGTTTTGTTTATCTTTTAGAGTGATACGCACACCTCAACTCTACGTGCATACGTGTTCATTTCCGAATGTTTGTCGATGCCGTAAGATAGCACAGACACTTGATTGGCATGAACACCATTCTTCAGTAAGTAGGTTCTTACGCTGTTCATCCTGCGCATAGCAAGGTCGCGATTGAACGCCTTCGGCCCATCTGGACTGGAAAATCCTGTCAGTTCGGCTTTCAGTTTGCGGTAACTTTTCAGTGCGTTTGCCAAGTCATCGAGCGTGTGCTTCGCCTCTTTTGACAATGCATCCGACGATATTTCAAAGAATACCTGTCTGATATTGGTGTCAAAAGTAGCAACTTTTACTGTCTGTGCTGGCTGAACCGGTTCATGATTGTGAACACTCTCTGTGACAGTTTCCTCAAGAGGAGCAGCCATAATCACCGTGTCTTTTTGCACACGGAGGTTGTTAAGCTGTCGTGCCATGGCGTCTATCTGTTGCCTAACAGCTGGATCCTGAACGGTTGTACTCAAGGTTTCAATTTGCTTTTGCAATTGATTAATCTGTTCTTGCAATTGCTCAGTTTGTGTTGAGTTCTCCGATTCTGCGTTCTCCGGCCTCAGATTTTGTACCGGTGGATATGGCGGATAGATGGGGTGTGCGCCATTCTGTGGAACATACACAGGAATGTACTCCACTCTTCTGGACGAGGAGTTGTATACAGGTACCGTCTGTCCCTGCGGGGATGGGCGGTAGTAGTATCCTCTCCGCTGTGGCCTGGCATTTCTGGTCGGTCTGTATTGTTTTCTCATTTCTCTGGCAGCCACACCTCTCAGCACCTCCATCAGTTCGTTTCTGTCAACTACGATGGTGTCATCCGTTGCAGGTGCCGCACCCAAAATGGGCGCTGCACCTGTGTAGGAGATAGGTAGTGTTAGGAAGGCAAGTGTTGCCAGACCGTACTTTTTCAACATATTTTTTAGATTAGAATGTGAACGAATAGCCTAAGGCAACCTGATTTTGCTTGGTAAGGCTGCGTGCGGAGTAGTCTAAGAATACTTTTCCGTTGAGCATATCTACGCTTACACCAACGATGATGTTAGAGCCAAAGTGGGTGTCTTTGCCATGGAATACGCCAAGACCAAGGCCTGCGTATGGTACAAACTTGCCCAAAGCGTCGCTCTTGAAGTTGTAGATAACGTTTCCAGAGATGCCCATTCCGCTGTCGTTAGCCATTGCTGCGTAAAGCTCTGGCACAAAGTCGAGATTGGAAGAACCAATCTGCATGTATCCGCGAACACCGAAATTCCATGCAGTAAGGTCGCCGAATCCCAGACCTGTGATGAATCCCAGACGGTTCAGCTTCAATCGTTTGCCTGTGGTAGGATGGTATCCGGCTGTTTCACCGTCTGCTGTTCCCGGTACATATTGGTTGCCCATGGCACCATTGGTATCGTAAACAACCGTTGTTTCGCCTGCGTTGCGTTGGCTGATAACCTTGTTCAACTTCTCGTTCATGATGCGGAGTTCTCTTCTTAGTTGTTCTGTTTCAGCGTTATTCTGAGCTGGTTGAATTCTCTGCATCGGCACAACGGTACGAGTTGGCTGTTGTGGCATTTCGTAATTGTAGTTGTTGTAGTTATTGTCGTAGTCATAGCCATCGTCATAGCTGCGTGCGCTTTGGCGAGCTTCCCTTGTGATACGACTCACTAAATCGTTGAGTTGACTGCGAGTCATCTTCACGTTGCTACTGCTGTTCTCGCCCAGTTCGTTCACCAACTTGCGCTTCATGGCCATCTCGTCGTTCTCTATCGTTTCGAGTTCTTGCTGATGACGATCTTTCAATCGTGCAATCTCAGCTACGCGAATGGTATCGTTTGCCTTGAGAGCTTTGTCCAAATCCTTGTCCAGTTTGTCGATGCGTGCTTCGTATTCAGCTTTGAGCTTGTTAACGCGCTCATCGTATTTTGCGATTTGATCATCGTAGTCAGCAATCTTCTCGTCATAACTTGCGATTTGATCGTCGTAGTCAGAAATACGTTCGTCGTATTTTGATCTCAGCTCGTTGAGTCTTTCGTTAGAGGCTTCACGTTCGTCATCCAATCGGCGGTTGAGATACCTTTTGTATTTCTTTTCACCGTTTGCAGCCAGACCCAGATTGAATCTTAAACCGGCATTGTACATCACACTGGTATTGATGTGGTCAGGATTCTGGATGTTTTCTTCTTCAATACCCTTTTGTGCGGTGAATACTGCGTTTGCCGAACCGAAGAGTGCGACATATCTCGACAATGGAATCTCGACGCCGGCACCTCCGAATGCGAATGGTGCACTCTCTGCATCAGTGTTTCCATGCTTGTCAGCATATTTATCACCCACGCGCATGTAACCTCCACCGAGTTGCAAGTAGGGGTTGATGCCTCTTGGGAAGTTCAGGCGGGTGATGATGTTACCACCATACAGAGCCAGGTTCTTGTTGAACGACAGCGACAGCTTGTCGGCGTCTTTGGTTGCCTGATAGTAGAATCCGCGTATACCTACGAGTGAAGACAAGTCAAATCCTGCGCTTCCACCGGCGAGATAGGTGTCGGTCAAAGCCATATTCTTGTCAAAATTCATATAGGCCATGGCAGGTTCAACCACGAACTTCAATCCCTTGAAACCACTAGAGAATAGTTTGCGGTATTCGCGGCTGATGGCGTCGTCGCTGTTTTCAGCCCTGCCACCCAGATAGAAGTCGAGTGTAGCGGATGCTCCCCAATTGTACAAATGGTTGCCGCCATCCTCCTTGTTGTATTCTGGTCTCATCAGGTAGCTGCCCTTGCTGGCATTGAACATGGTGTTCTTTGCTTCGAGTGAGAGCACGGCACGGCTGCTCAAGTTAATCTTAGCGCCCACACCGAGTGATACAAAGAGTTGTTCGTCTTTCAGTGGAACTTCCTTCATCTCTGCATCTCCGGTGAAGCTGTTGTACTTCATTTGCTGTACACCAGCACCAGCTGTGAGGAAAGGAGCGAAGTAGCTGTTCTTGCCTAAGTTAAGCCTCATCTCACCACCATATTTGGTCAGATCCATTTTGGTGTCTCTTATGTGGCCGGCCCATCCTTCATCTGTAAGCCAGTTCTGGCCGCGTACTTTTGCGTTCACATTGTCACCGCGCAAGTAGAATGCGTGCAGTTCGAAGAGTGGACCAAAGCCGAATCCCAGCTTTCCTCCGTACAGCGGCATGTTGTCGATGGAAATATCTTTGTCCCACCAGATGTACTCTGCGGCGGGAGATACGATGAACGACACGTCATGTACCTGTGCCGTGGACTTTAGACTTCCCAATAGCAATAAGCCTATGATGGAAAGTGTTTTCGTCATGTTTTTTTTCATTGTTGAATTATTTATTTATGTTAATAAAAAGAATCTACGTAAATAAGTGCAGCGCTTTATGTCAATGCGCATCTATTATATTATATTACGTTTAGTTTCTAACTCGTACGAGCCAATAAACTTTTAAGAATCTTATAAAATTTTTACAAAGATAGCGATTTTTTTTTAGATATGGGAATTTTTCTTGTATTTTTTACAATATTAATATTGCTCTTCACTCCTTAGAAGTGATGAATGTCGTTGAGGGTGCAGTCATCACCTTCCGTTCAACGTAAACGAAAAATCTGCAAAAATTGTAAGGGTGTGACCCTATGATGGGAAAGGGTCGTAGCCTCATGAGTTGTTTGATATTTTGACAAATTATGGCCCCTAAAATGGCACTTCAAAACTTTTAATCTGGAAAAAAACGATAGGCTTGCAGGGTTCAAATTTGAGTTAATGATGGCATAAAAAGCAAATTTTTGCCTCAAAGTGACGCTTTTATGTGCTCAGATGTATCACTTTCGGGGTCAAAATGCATGACATTGCACGGCAAAAGCATGCCTATTAGTAGCTTAAAGCATTGCTATTGGCCAGATAAGTTTGAGAAACAGACGTATGATGGTATGTATAAAGAGGTAATAGGTTGCGTGTCAATAATATACGGAAATAATGCATGCTTGGCGTATTTGCGACCAGCAGCATGGCTGTTTGAAAATACGCCAAATATGAAGGGATGTGTTGTCAAGAAAATTCAGAAAGCTTGGCCAGCTTGAACACGCTGTTCAGACGGACCGTTTTTACTCACTTTCCGCCCCTTGCCGACGTGTTAAAAAAGTCTTCAACATCGACTTCTACAAAAATCCTTGTTGCTTGAGTGCGTCTAACAGGTTTTTAGACATGGCTTCGTTGTCCTTTTTGGTGTATCGTATGTCTGTGAAAACTTGTGCCAAAGTTTCTTTCTCATTTACTTGGCAGTAGTGGATGTTCTCGGGCAGGCTTTCTTTTTCGAGGTAAAATTGGTCTATCCGCTCGGGTGTGTAGTCGTGGTAAGTTTCGTCATGTACGATGGCCGAGAGAGGAAGACGGTCAGTAAGGTCAGGAGTTTCGTCGGGCCATCCCAGAGTGATGGTGGCTACGGGCATCACCAGTCGGGGCAGTTGGAGCGTGTCGATAATGCTCTTGGGGTTGTACAGCGTTGTGCCCAGGAAGCACAAACCCAGCCCTGCTTCTTCGGCGAGGTTGCAGAAGGTTTGACAATATAATAAGGTGTCGGTGGCAGCGTTGATGAAACTCAAGAAATTGTCATAGCCAGGTTGCGCTTTTCTGCATTCCGCCCATGAGCTGGTTCGCCTAAAATCGGCACAAAAGGTCAGCACCACAGGTGCTTGTGTCACCATGGGTTGATGGAAATGAGCTGGTGCCAGTTTTCTTTTTTGTTCATCGCTGTGCGTGATAACGACTGAGTAAAGTTGCAAGTTGCCCATGGTCTGCGTGCGTTCAGATTCTGATAATAATCTGTTTATCAGTTCGTTGTTTACCTCTTTGCATTGATATTTGCGAATGCTCCTGCGTGTGTTGATTGTTTTCATTTTGGAAATTTATTGTTTCACAAAGATATAAATATTTTCAAAAAGAAATATTTTATGCTCCAAGTTTTTCAAATAAATAACCCAAAAATATTTTTCTTTTATCGAAAATAAGTTGTAGATTTGCAAAACAATCATCATTCACTGATAATTGTGCAAATAATACTGGATATTAAGTCGCAACCATATAACATTTTTTTAGACTAAAAAATGGAGCAATCAAAAAGCTACGCTTTCGAGGAAGCTTTCGAAGAGGCCTTGAAATACTTTGCAGGTGACGAATTGGCTGCACGAGTATGGGTGAACAAATATTCCATGAAAGACAGTTTCGGGAATATCTATGAAAAGTCACCCGAGGACATGCATTGGCGCATCGCCAATGAAATTGCGCGCATTGAGAAAAAGTACAAGAACCCGATGACTGCGCGCGAAATCTTCGATCTGTTGGATCATTTCAAGTATATCATACCGGCAGGCAGTCCGATGACCGGCATTGGCAACAACTATCAGGTGGCCAGTTTGAGCAACTGCTTTGTGATTGGGCTGGATGGTGATGCCGATTCATACGGTGCCATCATGCGCATTGACGAAGAGCAGGTGCAGCTGATGAAGCGTAGAGGAGGCGTTGGACACGACCTGAGCCACATCCGCCCCAAGGGTTCACCGGTAAACAACTCGGCACTCACCAGCACCGGCCTGGTGCCTTTCATGGAGCGTTACAGCAACTCCACCCGCGAGGTGGCGCAGGATGGGCGCCGTGGCGCACTGATGTTGAGTGTGAGCATCAAGCATCCCGACAGCGAAGCGTTCATTGATGCCAAGATGACCGAGGGAAAGGTCACCGGGGCCAATGTATCGGTCAAGATTGACGACGCTTTCATGGAGGCAGCTACCAGCGACAAGCCTTATGTACAGCAGTTCCCTGTGGACAGTGATGAGCCGCTTGTGAAACGAGAAATCTCCGCCAAGGCTCTCTGGGGAAAGATTGTTCACAATGCCTGGAAGAGTGCAGAGCCAGGAGTACTGTTCTGGGATACCATCATCCGTGAAAGCATTCCCGACTGTTATGCCGACTTGGGTTTCCGCACCGTGAGCACCAATCCATGCGGCGAAATACCTTTGTGCCCTTATGACTCGTGCCGGTTGTTGAGCATCAACCTCTATTCTTATGTGGTTCATCCGTTTACCAAGGATGCCTATTTTGACATGGAGAAGTTCAGAAAGCATGTTCAAATAGCACAGCGCATCATGGATGATATCGTTGATTTGGAGCTGGAGAAGATTGAACGCATCTTGCAGAAGATACAAGAAGATCCGCAAAGTGATGAGGTCAAAGAAGCAGAATATCATCTTTGGGAGAAAATTAAACATAAGAGCAGCCAGGGACGCCGTACAGGTGTCGGCATTACGGCCGAAGGTGACATGATTGCAGCCATGGGATTGCGCTATGGAACGCCAGAAGCAACCGAGTTTTCTGTCAACGTTCACAAGAATTTAGCGTTGAGCGCCTACCGCTCTTCTGTAACCATGGCGAAAGAACGCGGTGCTTTCGCCGTGTTTGATGCCAGTCGCGAGAAGAACAATCCCTTCTTGCTCCGCATCAAGGAGGCTGACGAACAGTTGTATGCCGACATGCAGAAGTATGGTCGTCGCAACATCGCTTGTCTGACGATTGCGCCTACGGGAACCACTTCGCTGATGACGCAAACCACCAGTGGTATCGAACCCGTGTTCATGCCGGTGTATAAGCGTCGCCGCAAGGTAAACCCTGGTGATGCCGACGTGCATGTAGACTTTGTGGACGAGGTGGGTGACAGCTTTGAAGAATACATCGTGTACCACAAGAAATTCCTGGAGTGGATGAACATCAACGGCATTGATTCTACTAAGAAATATACCCAGGAAGAGATTGATAAGTTGGTGGAACAGTCACCATATTATAAAGCTACGGCCAATGATGTTGACTGGTTGGAGAAGGTTAAAATGCAAGGTGCCATCCAAAAATGGGTGGACCATAGTATCAGTGTGACCGTCAATCTGCCCAACGACGTGGATGAGGCCTTGGTTAATTGCTTGTATGTAGAGGCATGGAAGAGCGGTTGCAAGGGCTGCACCATCTATCGAGACGGGTCCAGAGCAGGCGTTATGATTTCTGTTTCTAAGAGTGACAAGGCCCAGAAAGGCAAGGAGCAAGCCAAGGATAATACCATTGACAAGAACGCACTGCCACTCTGCAAGCAGCCTGAGGTGATTGAGGTAAGGCCAAAGGTGCTGGAGTGCGATGTGGTTCGCTTCCAAAACAATAAGGAGAAGTGGGTGGCATTGGTTGGATTGCTTGATGGCTATCCTTACGAAATCTTCACTGGTTTGCAAGATGACGATGAGGGAATCGTACTGCCCAAGTCGGTTGTCAAGGGAAAAATCATCAAACAGAAACAGGATGACGGCCCCAGTAGATACGACTTCCAGTTTGAAAACAAGCGTGGCTATAAGACTACAGTGGAGGGACTTAGTGAGAAGTTCAACCCAGAGTATTGGAACTACGCCAAACTCATCAGTGGTGTGCTGCGCTATCGCATGCCCATCGACCGCGTTATTAATCTGGTTAGTTCATTACAGTTGAAAGACGAGAGCATCAACACCTGGAAGAATGGTGTGGAGCGCGCCTTAAAGAAATACGTAGACGACGGCACCGAAGCCAAAGGAAAGAAGTGTCCGGTGTGCGGACATGAAACCCTTGTGTATCAAGAGGGCTGTTTGATCTGCAAAAACTGCGGTGCCAGCCGTTGTGGATAATCGACCTTTATGATTAAACAATCAAGTTATATTTATTTAAGCAACCTGCGGTTTCGCGCCTATCACGGCGTGTTACCGCAGGAACGCGTTGAAGGCAACGACTTCATTGTGAACATTCGGCTGGCTTACGACTTTGGTAAAGCCATGGAAACCGACGATGTGGCCGACACCTTGAGTTATGCCGACGTGTATCAACTCGTTCAACAGGAAATGCAACAGCCTTCCAACTTGCTCGAACATGTGGCGGGTAGGATAGGGAAGCGCTTGCTGGCGGAATTCCCGTTGATTAAGGCTATCGACTTAAAACTCACCAAGGTTAATCCCCCCATGGGTGCCGATTGCGACGGTGCTGGTGTGGAAATACACTTAATAAATGAAAAAACCGATTGAAAGATAAAGGCTTTTCCATCTAAAAGCATTACTTTTGCAACTATATGAATAAGAAGGTCTGGCACTGTTTGCTTTGTTTCTTGCTGTTTGCGTCAGTGGGTTTGGCTGCAAACAAAAAGTTTACGCTGGTCATCGACCCAGGACATGGCGGTAGAGACCATGGTGCGGCAGGCGTTTATTCAAAGGAAAAAGATCTTGTTCTGAAGTTTGCGCTGGCTTTTGGGCAAATGGTTGAACGCAATTGTCCCGACGTCAAGGTCATCTATACGCGTAAGACTGATGTCTTTATCCCGCTGGCCAGACGCGCTGAAATCGCCAATAAGAATCGTGCCGACTTGTTTATCTCTGTTCACATCAATGCCTTGTCGGGTGGACGCAGGGTGAGAGGTGTGCAGACTTATACCCTCGGACGGGGACAGAACACTGGTAAAAAAGGCATTATGGAAAACTTGGAGGTGGCCAAACGCGAGAACTCGGTCATCTTTTTGGAGAAAGATTATAAACAAAAGTATCAAGGTTTTGACCCCTCTTCGCCCGAAAGCAACATCATGTTTGAGTTCATTCAAGACAAGAACATGCAGCAGAGCGTGGAATTGGCGCGTTACATGCAGCGCCATATTTGTGCTGCCACGGGGTTGAATGATATGGGTGCGCATCAAAACAATTTGGCAGTGTTGCGGCTGTCGTCCATGCCGGGATGCTTATTGGAATTGGGTTTCATCTCAACCCCCGAGGAAGAAAACTTCATGAATGCCGCCGGAGTAGCCGATATGTATGCCCGTGGCATCTTCAACGCATTCGTACAATACAAGAACAAATATCATCAAGGACTGGTTGTGCCTTACAAAGCTCCGGCTGTGCCAGAGCCACAGGTGCCTAAAATTGTTCCAGAGGTCTACAAGGAGCAGAGTCAAAAAGCTGTATCTGCGAAAAATGTCAAGGCAAATGAGGCGTCTTTTGCCGCCAACGTGCCACAACCTAAGGTGACAGAAGCCACATCCACCAATCAGCAAACGCCTCAGATGACAGCCAATCTGCCTGGTACACAGTCGACTCCAGCCATGCCTCAACAGGCTGAAGCGACTCCTAATGCGAAAAATGAGGTTCGCACGTCCGCTCAAACCCCAACATCCCCCGTTGCAAACGCCGCTCAGGATGTTCCCGTGTTCAAGATTCAAATCTTGACGACCCATCGAAAACTGGCATTAACGGATGCTGCTTTGAAAGGGCTCAAAGGGTGCGAGTGGTACGAAGCTGGTGGTGATTTGAAATACACTTACGGTTCGTCGGTCGATTACAATGAGATACGTCGACTTCGAAAAGAAATCATCGATCGTTTCCCTGATGCCTTCATCATTGCATTCAAGAATGGACAGCGCATGGATGTGAACGAGGCGATTCGCACGTTTTTGCAGAATAATAAGAAATAAGGTTGTTTTTTTAAGTTCCAACGGATATGATAAAAGTAAGAAATGAAATAAAAATTGCCCTCGTCGCGGTCGCTGGTATCGTGGCTTTGTTCATCGGAATGAACTTTCTGAAGGGCACACATCTGTTCACAGGCAGCAAGACTTACTGTTTTGCTTTCGATGATATCAGCGGTTTGACCAAGTCGAGTCCTATCTACGCCTCTGGTTATCAGGTGGGATTGGTTAAGGATATCATTTTCGATTATAGCCATAAGAACAAGACCAAGGTTATTGCAGAGATGGATAAGCAGATGAAAATCCCAACGGGAACCACGGCCTTTATCAGCAGTGACGTGCTGGGTAACATCAAAGTAACTTTGAACATCGCCCCCAATAGAGGCGAGTTTATCAAGGAAGGCGGTCTCATTCCGGGAGATATCGATAGAGGACCCATGGGTGAAGTGGCGTCCATGATACCCTCGGTGAAGCAGATGTTGCCTAAATTAGATTCCATTTTGCTAAGCCTTAATCAGCTTTTGGCCGACCCAGCCATCGCAAGTTCCGTACACAATGTGCAGGACATGACGGCCAATCTCACCAAATCCTCTCACGAACTGAACGCCGTCGTTGCAAAATTAAACCGTGAAATTCCGGGTGTGGTGACGAAAACAAATCGCATTTTGGATCATTCTGAAACGTTCACGGCCAATCTTTCACAGGTAGACGTGGCCACGACCATGCGAAAAGTGGATGAGGCTATGGCTGATGTCAAGGCGGTAACGGCCAAAATCAACAGCAATGAGGGTACGCTGGGATTGTTGATGCGCGACCCATCTCTTTACAATCAGCTCAATACCACTGTGCGTAGTGCTGATTCTCTCATGGTCAACATCCGTCAACATCCTAAACGTTACGTCCATTTCTCTATCTTCGGGAGGAAAGATAAGTAAGGTGTCGTACATCACATGACTGCGATGACGCTATTTATGAACAATCATCATCTGTCGAATGCGATGTGCCTTTAATTAAAATTGGTATAAATAAGAAAATAGACTGTTTCACATTGACCGAAATGGCATAATGCATTAACAGCATAGCCGATAATAGATATTTCATTCATGTTTCACCGTTCAAGTAAGTATCTTGATGGTATTCATCTTAACTTTCTTGTTCTCAGAGCTTTATGAACAAGCAACATCAAAAGCAATGAGATTTCTTTAAGAAAGTTGCTAATATGCGGGTAGTTAGGTACTTACGATTTTTCTCCTATTGAAACATAGAAACATGCATTTGCTCAATCAAGTTTTCTTTTATAAATTTGCAGTCGATTGATCATCGAATTGATCGAAAGACATAAGTAAAATACTACCTGATTCAATGAATGTAAGTCCTAATCAAGCTTGGGGCCAAGCCCTTGCGCTCATCCGTGAGAATGTTTCCAAGCAACAATATGATACTTGGTTTCAGCCCATCACCTACGAGTCGTTCGACGAAACGACCCGCACGTTGTTGATACAGGTACCCAGTCCTTTTGTGTATGAGTACTTGGAAGAGAATTATATCGACTTATTGAGCAAGGTACTCAGGCGTTCTTTTTGCGACAACATTCGTTTGAAATACCGTATTGTCACCGATCAGGAGCATCATCTGACACAGGATGTAGAGGCAGAACAAACCGATGTGACTGGCGTTAAGCCACAGAAGAAAACTCGTGCCAATCAACCTCCGTCGGCACTTGACGCTGCCCAGCCGCAACAGTTGGACCCAAATTTGAATCCACACCTTACTTTTAATAATTATATTGAAGGCGACAGCAACAAGTTGCCGCGCTCGGTTGGCATGTCTATTGCCGAACATCCCAACAAAACACAGTTCAATCCCATGTTCATCTACGGTCCGTCGGGCTGTGGAAAGACCCATTTGATCAACGCCATCGGCATGCTCTCCAAGCAGCTCTACCCGCAGAAAAGGGTGCTGTACGTCAGCGCGCGGTTGTTTCAGGTGCAGTACACCAATGCCGTTTTGCAGAACTCTGTGAACGACTTCATCAACTTTTACCAGACCATTGACTTGTTGATAGTCGATGATATACAAGAGTGGATGACGGCAACGAAGACCCAAGACACCTTTTTCCATATCTTCAACCACCTGTTCCGCAATGGTAAGCGCATCATCTTGGCCAGTGATCGACCACCTGTTGACTTGAAAGGAATGAACGAACGGTTGCTGACACGGTTCGCATGCGGACTGATTGCCGAGTTGGAGAAGCCCAACTTGCAGCTTTGCATCGACATCCTGAACAGTAAGATACAGCGCGATGGTCTTCAAATTCCCGACGACGTGGTACAGTATATCGCACAGACGGCCAATGGAAGCGTGCGCGATTTGCAAGGAGTCATCAACTCGTTGCTGGCCTATTCGGTGGTTTACAACAGCGTGGTGGATATGCGTTTGGCCCAAAGAGTCATACAGCGTGCCGTGAAGATCGATGACAAACCGCTCACCATCGATGAGATTCTCGATACCGTTTGCCGACATTTCAACGTCACTGTATCGGAAGTGAACAGCAAGAGTCGCAAACAAGAGTTGGTAACGGCTCGTCAATTGTCCATGTATCTGGCGCAGAAGTACACCAAGATGCCTGCCTCTCGCATTGGAAAACTGGTGGGAGGGCGCGATCACTCCACCGTTATTCATAGCTGTACGCGCATCGAACAGCGCCTGAAGCTGGACTCCATGTTCTCCAATGAGGTGATGAGCATTGAAAATTCGTTCAAGCTGAAGCAATAACAGGCTGTATCAATCCCCGTTTGTCATCCACTTTAATATTTAGAATGAAATAGACATCGTGTCCAAGGCCCTTGAGCTTTGGACTTTTTTTTGCCTTGATTCCATTTCCATCGAATTGCTTGACGTAGGATAGTTTTTGCGGATATTCTTTGCTGGTCTTGTTGAAAAGTCATACCTTTGCCGTCGGTTTACAAACAGTAAGCTAAGGGTGCTCACTTTTATTTGTGGGCTGAGAACAAACCTTCTGACCTGATCTGGGTAATACCAGCGTAGGAATTGACCAAGAAGCCAAGTGGGCGAAGTTCTTCAACAGCATAACTTCGCACTTGCTCTCTCCCTTATTTATGTATTTTTTTTGATATATAAAAAAACAATGAAAAAGTTTTTATGGGCAGTGTTTGCGATGACTGCCGCCAATGTGTATGCGGTGCAACCTATTGACACCTTGCATACTTACGAGTTACAGGATGTACAAGTAATTTCTACCCGTGCCAACAAGAAAACGCCTATGGCGCATTCGGACTTGACACAAAAGCAAATCAAGCAGATGAACTACGGCAAGGACATTCCGTTCTTGCTCTCTACGTTGCCGTCGATTACCCTTACTTCCGATGCGGGTAATGGTATTGGGTACACCTCGCTGCGTGTGCGTGGCGTAGATCCCTCGCGCGTCAACATCACGGTGAACGGCATTCCCCAGAACGATGCCGAGAGTGCAACCCTCTTTTGGGTGAACATGAGCGACTTTGCCTCGAGCTTGCAGAGCATGCAGCTGCAACGAGGAGCAGGTACGTCTACCAATGGTGCGGGTGCTTTTGGTGCTACCTTGAACATGCAGACCGAGAACATCGGTACCAAACCATTCTTCGGCATCGACCTTTCGGGCGGTAGTTACGGTTCGCACAAGGAGACTTTGCGCTTCGGAACAGGGCTCATTGGGGGGCATTGGGGCATACAAGGACGCCTTTCCAACATCGGTAGCGACGGCTATCTGGACCGTGCTTCCACCAAACTCAATTCGTATTTCATCCAAGCTGGCTATTTCTCGGACAACACCATGGTGAAGTTTGTCACCTTCAATGGCGTGGAGCGTACTTATCACGCATGGTACTACGCTTCCAAATACGAGCAAAGTTTGTACGGGCGCACCTACAATTCGGCCGGTAAGTATAAAGATGCCAAGGGCAAAGTGAAATATTACGATGGACAAACGGATAACTATCACCAGCAAAACTACCAGCTGCATTGGAGTCAACTGCTTGGTGACCAATGGAAACTCAACGTTGCCTTGCACTATACCAAGGGTGCCGGCTACTACGAACAGTACAAGGGAAAAGGCAATTGGTACCAATATCATCTGTCTAAAGACACCAAGTTGTTGGGCGACTTGGTTCGCCAAAAGAAGATGGACAACGATTTTTATGGTGCTGTAGGTTCCATTAACTATGACAACAACAGCGGTTTGACAGCCAACATCGGTGGCGGTTGGAACAAATATGTGGGGGGTCACTTTGGAAAAGTTATTTGGACGGGTGCTCCTTTCTATCAGATAGAAGATGCCAACGGCAAAAAGAAGAAGGTGTATCAAATGGGACCCTCCACATTGGAGCCTGATAACGAGTATTACAACAACGATACCAAGAAGGTGGACGGCAACGTTTACGGAAAGGTAAACTGGGAGTTTGTAAAGGGTTTGAGTGCCTTTGCCGACTTACAATATCGTCATGTGGGCGTTAAGATGACGGGTCCTTCCGACGCATGGGACGATAATAACAAGCAGATTGTCTTCAATCTCGACCAAAAGTTCAATTTCTTTAATCCTAAGTTTGGACTCAATTATCAGGCTGATGACAACAACCGCGTGTATGCATCGTATGCCATTGCGCACAAAGAGCCTACCCGTAACAGTTTTGAACAAAACCTTGACACCAAGTTGGAGGCAGAGAAATTAGGCGATTTGGAAATAGGTTATCAGTTTGCCAGTGCCAAGTACAGTGCAGGTGTCAACCTATATTATATGAATTATAGCAACGAATTTGTGCTCACTGGCGAACTGGATGCCATCGGTGAGATGAAGACAAAGAATGTAGGTCGCAGCTATCGCATGGGTATTGAGTTGGAATCGGCTTGGCAACCTGTCGATTGGTTCACTTGGAACGTCAATGCTACCTTCAGCAAGAACCGTGTTAAGGACTGGATGGTGAAGTTGGACGATAAGAAGAACGTTTCTTTGGGCGACACACCTACCAGTTTTTCTCCAGAACTTATCTTCAACAACATCTTCTCATTCAACTACAAAGGTTTATCAGCCAATGTTCATACGCAGTACATTGGTGAGCAGTATCTCACCAATACAGGTCTGAAAAACTATCAAACCAAAGACGCCAAAGGTCAAGATATAGACGTGAGCATGATGTTGGGCAGCATCTTTACCACCAACCTCAACGTGGCTTACACCTTTGCCTGTCACAAGTTGGGCTTGAAAGAGGCTACCGTTGGCTGTACCGTCTACAACCTTTTCAGTGCCAAATACGACAATAACGGTTGGGCAGCACCTGGTTTTAAGAAGGATGCACAAGGCAACGTCGTAGCTACCGATGCTGGTAAAGGACAGTATATGGCTGGCTTTGCGCCACAGGCTCCTATCAACTTCATGGCAAACTTGTCATTGACGTTCTGATAAAAGTTGACGGAAGAGGAGTTGGAGTTTATGGAAGTTATAAGGGAGAAAAGGGAAGTTGATTAGGAGTTAAGGGGAGTTAGTTAAGGAGTTAATGGGAGTTAGTTAAGGAGTTAATGGGAGTTATCGGACAAATGCTTTGCAATGAAAGAAATAAGTCGAATCTTTCCCTCTCTATAAATATGGTAATGTCTGTTAACTCCTTGCATAACTCCTATTAACTCCTATTAACTCCTTACTTAATCTTCATTAACTCCTGACCTAATTCCCCATTTACTCCCTTTAACTCCCATTCTAACAAATAACAACATGACATTCGATTGGTTGGATATAGTCACTACCATTTTGGGACTTGTCTATATCTATTTGGAATATAAAGCCAGCATTTGGCTGTGGATAGTGGGCATTGTGATGCCTGCCATGGACGTGTTTTTGTATTGGAGATACGGTTTGTACGGCGATGCGGGCATGGCGGTGTATTACACATTGGCAGCCATTTACGGATATATTGCGTGGAAGTGGGGCAGCAAACTCTTCAATCAAAAAAAGCAAGAACTGCCCATTACGCACATGCCCGGCAAGCGTTATCTGCCTGTTTTCTTGTTTTTCGCCTTGGCATGGTGCGCCACTTATTATGTGTTGGTGCGCTTTACCAATAGCAATGTGCCCCTGCTTGACAGCTTCACCAATGCACTCAGCTTCGTCGGCTTATGGGCTTTGGCACGCAAGTATGTGGAGCAATGGCTCTTTTGGATTGCGGTCGACGTGGTTTGCACCGCTCTGTATGTGTACAAAGGCATTCCTTTCAAGGCAGGACTGTACGGACTTTATGTCGTTATTGCCGTGTTAGGGTACTTTAAGTGGAAGTCGATGATGAAACAAGCAACGTCATGAACTATCAGCTCATCAACTCATCAACCAATTTTGACGTGGTGGTTTTAGCGAGCGGAGATTATCCGCAGCATGCCGTTCCCACTCAAATCCTGCAGCAAGCACCACGCATCGTGTGTTGCGACAGTGCCATCGAGTTGCTGCATCCCTCGCTATATAATAAGGTGGAAGCCGTTGTTGGCGACGGTGATTCGATGTCTGATGCAGCCAAACTGCAATTTCATGACGTGCTGCATATTGAGCATGAGCAGGCAGACAACGACCTTACCAAGGCTACCCGCTATTGTGTCAGCCGCAACTACAACCGTATTGCTTATTTGGGAGCGACGGGCAAGCGCGAGGATCATACCTTGGGAAACATCTCCCTCATGCTGCGTTATTTTCAAACCTACGGTGTGCAGCCTGTCATGGTCACCGATTACGGCACGTTTGTGCCTTGCCATGGCGATTGCACCTTCGAGTCGTTTGCCAAACAGCAAGTAAGTATTTTTAATATTTCATGCCGTCGTATCGAAAGTGAGGGCTTGCGCTGGCAATCGTACGCCTATCAAAGTTGGTGGCAAGGCACGCTCAACGAGGCGCTCGCCGATGTCTTTACCCTCCATGCTGACGGCCGTTACCTGGTTTACCGAACCCACGAGGCGAAATCGGCCGTGCGATAACCCCGTGCTTCTATACAGTAGCAATGCGTACTTCTTAGCTTTCAAGCAACGACACTTGTATATGTTAACAAACCTTTTGTTTGTTAAACCGATTCTTTTTATTTGACAAAATAAAATTGCAAAATAGATAATACAAGGGGATTTTTAAGGAGTTCAAAACCTTAAAAGCATCATCTTTTACCACATTCACATACAACAAAGCGGCTATCATCATGCTTTTGCCGTCCAATATGTATGCTTTTGCCTTCCAATTGGCATGCTTTACCTGCCCAATATGTATCATATAGCAGGCTATTTTTGCATGAAATAAGGAGATTTTGTCCCAAACACATGGTCTTTTTGAGTACGTTTTAGATTCAAAAAAGACATAACCTGCTAATAATCAACTTGATAATCCAAACTCTCTCATATTTCATGTATTTCCGTGACATGAACAAGCTGCTTGAAAAAACGTTCGGCATTTGTGTTAAAAAAGACGTTGCAGCAGAAGAAAACTTAACGAAGAAATTTCTGTTTGAACTAAAAAATGCAAATTATAATTCTTCATTAAAAGAGCTGTGGTTGTAGACAGCAGTCTTCCGGTTGCACAACGTTGAACCCATTCAGCCTGTACTTTTGCTGTCTGAACGATAAACATTATAATAATAAATATATGATTAAATAAAATAACTTATTAAATAACCTACAAATAATTATTAAATATTTTATAATTAAAAAGACATATAAATATAATTATTTATTTGGTTATTCTTAAATATATATTTACCTTTGTCACGGTTCAATACGAACTGTACTTTTTTAAAATTAAACCTAACCTAATGAAAACCGTATATCTAACCGACAAATGAAAGCGAAACAATCTCATATTTTGATACTGGTTTTGTATCTCTTCTTTTTGCCCAAATCACTTTTTGGTGGCAATCTACATCCAGACGTAGTCGTTGCAGGAGGTGGTGCCAGCGGCGTATCTGCTGCTTTGCAATCAGCCCGTATGGGTATGCGTGTACTTGTGGTTGAGGAAAGTACATGGCTGGGTGGTATGTTGACAGGCGCTGGTGTTAGTGCCATCGATGGAAACTTCAATATGCCTGCTGGCATATTTGGTGAATTTAGAAATCGTCTTGCCCAACACTACGGTAGTCTTGAAGCCTTGAACACCGGGTGGGTAAGCCGAGTTCTCTTTGAGCCATCAGTAGGTAACCAGGTTTTAAACGACATGGTGGCGCAAGAGAAAAATATCGAAGTGTGGAAAGAGAGCAGTATCAGACGCATTAGCAAAAAGCAAGGCGAATGGAACTTGAAGATTAAAAAGCAAGGTAAAAGCGTGATTGTTAAAACACCAATGCTCATTGATGCTACTGAACTGGGAGATGTGGCAGCCAAGTGTGGGGTAGGCTATGATGTTGGCATGGATAGTCGCCATGATACGCAGGAGGATATTGCTTTGGAAAAAGGCAACAATGTTATTCAGGACCTTACCTATGTTGCCATCTTGAAGGATTATAAAAAGGATGTTTCCATGCGAAAGCCAAAGGGTTATGACCCTTCAGTCTTTGCCTGTTGCTGCATCAACCCGCTGTGCATATCCAGCAATGAGCCAAAAAGAATGTGGCCGGGAGACAAGATGATGAGCTATGGACAGCTTCCCAATGGCAAGATTATGCTGAATTGGCCTATCAACGGAAATGACTATTACGTCAATTTGGTGGAAATGTCTGATAAGCAACGCAGACGAGCTTTGAAGAAAGCGAAAGAACATACCTTGTGTTTTCTTTATTTTATTCAGCATGAATTAGGATTCCGTCATATAGGACTTGCCGATGACGAATATCCCACAAAAGATCTTCTGCCTTTCATTCCTTATCATCGTGAATCCAGACGAATTCATGGAGCGGTTCGGTTTACACTCAATCACATGGTGTCACCTTACAATCAAGCAGCTCCTTTGTACCGAACCAGCATCGCTGTTGGCGACTATCCAGTGGATCATCACCACATGCGCTACAAAGAAAGTCACACGCTGCCCGACATACACTTCTATCCAGTTCCGTCATTTGGGCTGCCGTTAGGGACACTCATTCCACAAGGAGTTGAGGGTTTGATAGTAGCTGAGAAATCCATATCCGTGTCTAATATCGCCAATGGTGCAACACGTTTACAGCCTGTGGTGATGCAGATAGGTCAGGCAGCCGGAGCTTTGGCGGCCCTCTCACTCAAGAAAAGAACACCTTTATCGGGCGTATCTGTGAGGGATGTTCAAGATGAGATATTGAAGGCGGGCGGATATTTGCTTCCCTATCTGGATGTTCAGAAACAGGATCCTCGATTCATCCCTTATCAACACATTGGCTCAACGGGCATATTGAAAGGGATAGGCAAAAATGTAGATTGGAAAAATGAAACATGGCTGAGGGCCGACCAACCATTAAAAGGACGCGAACTGGAAGGTATGCGTGACATTTTCCCACGATGGAAGAAAACGGGTGCCACGTTGACCGACTCGGTTATGACATTGGGAGACGCATTGCGTGTCATTCAAAGCGTAGCTGAGTCAGAGGGAATGCCCGTCAAAGCAGATTGGGAACCACTGTTAACGAAATACCATTTTAAGGCAACTGATAAGGCACACGTCATTACACGAGGTGAAATGGCCGTACTGATAG
This sequence comes from Prevotella sp. BV3P1, assembly GCF_000479005.1. Lineage (GTDB taxonomy): Bacteria > Bacteroidota > Bacteroidia > Bacteroidales > Bacteroidaceae > Prevotella. The sequence goes on from NZ_AWXC01000008.1 coordinate 232,521, forward strand.
ACCAAATGCTCGATCCCTTTCATTGGAAAGAAGTTGACATACGGGGAAATTTCATGAAGTAATATTTAAATCATATAGCTATGGATATAGATCAATTGAAAGAATTAGCCGACTTGTACAAAAGTGAATTGCTACAGAGAGTGGTTCCTTTTTGGCTTGATAAGTCACAAGATGAAGAGTATGGTGGATACTTCACATGCTTGGATCGCAAAGGAAATGTTTTTGACACCGACAAATTTATTTGGTTGCAGTGTCGTGAGGTGTGGTTGTTCGCCATGCTATATAACAAGGTAGAAAAAAACGAGGAATGGTTGAACTGTGCCATCCAAGGAGCAGAGTTTTTAAAAAAGCATGGACATGACGGCCAGTACAACTGGTATTTCTCGCTGGATAGGACAGGCAAACCATTGGTTGAGCCATACAACATCTTCTCGTACACGTTCGCAGCCATGGCTTTCGGACAGCTAAGTTTGGCTACAGGCAATGACGAATATGCCACCATCGCCAAGAAAACGTTCGATATCATCCTATCGAAAGTGGACAATCCCAAAGGCAAATGGAACAAGATACATCCGGGAACACGCAACATGAAAAACTTTGCACTGCCCATGATACTCTGCAACTTGGCCTTGGAGATAGAGCATCTTCTTGACGAAAACTATCTACTCGAGACCATGGAAACGTGCATCCATGAAGTGATGGACGTGTTTTACCGGCCAGAGCTTGGTGGTATCATCGTGGAAAACGTGGGTGCCGACGGCAACTTGGTAGACTGCTTCGAGGGCAGGCAGGTAACACCGGGACATGCTATAGAGGCCATGTGGTTTATCATGGACTTGGGTAAACGCCTGGACAGACCCGAACTGATAGAAAAAGCCAAGGACACCGCGCTTACCATGTTGGAGTATGGATGGGACAAGGAGTTCGGCGGCCTGTACTATTTCATGGATCGCAACGGCTGTCCTCCCCAGCAATTGGAATGGGATCAGAAGCTGTGGTGGGTACACATCGAAACCCTTATCTCTATGCTCAAGGGCTATCAGCTCACGGGAGACAAGAGGTGTATGGACTGGTTTAAGAAGGTACACGAATATACGTGGACACATTTCAGAGATGACGAGTATGCTGAATGGTACGGTTACCTCAATAGGCGCGGCGAAGTGCTGTTGCCATTGAAGGGTGGAAAATGGAAAGGATGTTTCCATGTACCAAGAGGAATGTACCAATGCTGGACCACGTTAGAAGAAATAGTCAAGGCAAACGATACCAAATAAAGCGAACCATGACAAACAGGAGAAGCTTTATCAAGCAAATAATGGGTGCCTCATCGCTTGTGCTGGGTAGCAAAATTCTGTCTTCCTATACCAAGGTGGACAGCGCTTTTGCCCAGCACGAGGACGGTGAAACTTTTGCTACGCCGCACGCCATGAAGGGTATACCTATTAAAGCTACATTTCTGGATGAGATAAGTTGGGACATTCCGCACCAAAACTGGGGCAAGAAAGAATGGGATCAAGACTTCAAGGCCATGAAAAAGATGGGCATCAACACGGTTGATAAAAAATATATCCATCTTGTTGGATGATGAGTAAATTTAATGACAATGATAAAATAATAATGGACAAAGGATGAAGCAGCAATATAGTACTATTAGCCTTTTATTATTGACACTACTGTTTTTTTTATCATGTGGCTCAAAGGACCCAATAGATTGTTGGGGACAAAACAAACATAAGGATGAACAGGAAAATAACAAAGAAACAGAAAATAAAACCGACAAACCAAGATATATCTGGATTGACGCGGCCGCGAACTTTCCCGACTTCGCCAACAGCAAAGAGGCCATAACGCGAGATTTGACCCTTGCAAAAGATGCAGGTTTCACGGATATCGTGGTAGACGTGCGACCCACATGCGGTGACGTGTTGTTCAAGACCTCAATGGTAGAACAAGTGAAATATCAATACGCATGGACATCTACAGGCTACACAAAGATAGACCGCACGGCCACGTGGGACTACTTGCAAGCGTTCATAGATGCTGCGCGAAAATTGGATTTGAAAGTTCATGCAGCTATTAACACCTTTGTGGGAGGGAACACCATGAACAACGGTACGGGCATGGTGTATCGTGACGAGAGCAAGAGGGCATGGACAACACAGATGAGTACGGCTCAGGGTATTGTCAGTATTATGGACGAGGCTGAGCCTACCAAGTTTCTAAATCCTGCCAATCCTGAAGTGCAAACTTTTCTTTGCAACTTGTTGCGCGATCTTGCGAAATATGACCTTGACGGTATTGTATTGGATCGAGGCAGATATTTGGATCTGCGTGCCGACTTCTCTGATCTTTCCCGTAAAAAATTTGAAACGTATATGGGAAGCAAAATCTCCAATTTCCCGGAAGACATCCTTCCCAAAGGCGCAAGAGAGTTATCGGGGAAATCTTCTGATTACACAAAGAAATGGTTGGAGTTTAGAGCAAAAACCATTCGCGACTTTATGGAAAAGGCACGAAACGCAGTCAAGAGCGTCAATTCAAAAATACAATTTGGCGTGTATGTCGGTGGGTGGTACACCACTTATTACACTGTGGGCGTGAATTGGGGTTCCCCTAATTTTAAAACCTCTGATTATTATAGATGGGCAACTAAAAACTATCACTCCTGCGGATACGCTGACTTGATGGATCAAATGCTTATTGGAGCATACGCCTCGCCATTACGTGTTTATGGCAATACTGAATGGACCATGCAGGGATTCTGCCAACAGGCCATGTCAAAGATAAAAGGTGCTTGCCCCAAAGTCGTGGGAGGACCCGATGTCGGTAATTGGGACACGACCAATAAAGCCACCCAAGAGCAGGAAAACCAAGCTATCGTGCAATCTGTCAAGGCATGCATGGATGCTTGTAACGGTTATTTTCTGTTCGACATGATTCATCTTAAGAAAGCCAATCAATGGAAATATGCCAAGGAAGGCATAGCTAAAGCCATCGAAAAAACAAATCAATAACAAATCAATAACAAATAATATACGACTTATGAAAAGAGCTTGTCTCACACTACTCCTATTGTGCACCACCTTACTAACTTTTGCCACGACCAAACCCAAGGTTATGTGGTTGGATTGTTCAGCCAACTTCGAGCGATTCAGCTATCCTGACTCCATCAGGTATTACGTTGGCAAATGCCACGAGGCCGGTATCACACATTTAGTATTGGACATTAAGGATAACACCGGCGAGGTACTTTACGACAGTAAGTACACATCGAGGAAAAGAACGTGGAAGGGATTTACACGTCCTGATTTTGACTTTATCAACACGTTCATCTCCGAAGCTCACAAGCGTGGCATGGTTATCTTTGCCGGCATGAACATCTTCGCCGACGGTAGCAAGGCGCACGGTCAGCTAAGAGGAGCTGTCTTTGGGAAAAACAAGAAATGGCAATCCATCAATTACGTTCCCGGAAAAGGCCTCATCCCCGTGACAGAACTAAACGGAAAAACGTCCATGTTCTTAAACCCGGCCTTGAAAGACGTGCAACGTCATGAAATCAACATCGTGAAAGAGGTAGTCAAACGTTTCAAGTTTGACGGTATCATGCTGGACCGGGCGCGCTATGATTGCATCGAATCAGACTTTTCGGAAGCATCGCGCACCTTGTTTGAAAAATACATCGGTCAAAAACTAAACAGATACCCTGAAGACATATACGAATGGAAAGCCAACGATAAAGGCACGTTCGACAGGGTTCCCGGACCGTATTATAAGAAATGGATAGAGTGGCGTGCCTCTGTCATCTATGGTTTTATAAAGGATGTCAGAACCGCCATTAAAAAAATAGATTCCCAATGTATGCTGGCCTCATATACGGGGGCATGGTATCCTACCTATTATGAGGTGGGTGTAAACTGGGCAAGCAACAAGTATGATCCTTCAAAGGATTTCCCATGGGCCACGCCTGAGTATCGTCAATATGGCTATGCAGAACTGATAGACTTCTACACCAACGGTAATTATTATAAAAATGTGACCATAGACGATTATCACAAGTCGTCAGGATTGCACAAGAACGAGACCGACAGTGAAGCCTCGTCGGGCGAATACCTCAGCGTGGAAGGCGGTTGCAAATACACAAGGCAGCTGTTGCAGGGCGCCAAGCCATTCTATGGAGGCCTATATGTAGAAGACTACCGTAAAAACCCCTTGCAGTTTCAGAATGCTGTCCGCATGAATCTCAAAGAATCTGACGGTGTCATGATTTTCGACATTGTGCACATTATCCTCTATGATTGGTGGAAAGAGCTGAAAGAGGCGTTGGACGAAGACCATGCGTCTAATCCATACGAGTTGTATGGATCGGTCACTTGCGAAGGCAAGGGCGTACCCAATGTTGTGGTAACAGATGGGAAACGCTGTGTAACGACAGACAAGAACGGCGTATATCGCATACCTAACGTAGGTGACACACGGTTCGTGTACATATCCACGCCTGCCGGATATCTCACCGAAACCAATAAGGGAATACCCCTGTTTTATCAAGAAATTGACCATCAGAAACAACAGATGGAATACAATTTCAAACTCAAGAAAAATCCCAAGGACGACTCAAAACATATCGCTATCGTAGAGGCCGACGTGCAGGCCAACTCCAAAGAACATTGGTCGAAATACGGTCCGGTAGTTGACGACTATCGCAAGTTGTTGGACTCAATCCAAGACCAAGACGCTTTTGGCCTGTCATGCGGTGACATTGGTTGGGACACGCCGTCAACATTCTTTGAGGATTACATGCAACAGGCACAGCGCATCGACCTTCCTTTTTATCGAGTGATTGGAAATCACGACATGGACTACAATGGCCGGACGCACGAAACCTCCTACCAGTCGTTTGAAACGCACTTCGGGCCATCATGCTATTCTTTCAACAAGGGCTACGCTCACTATGTCGTTATCGACAATTGCTTTTACGTTGGACGCCAATACTTCTATGTAGGATACATTGATGAGAATACGTTCAAATGGTTGGAACAAGACCTTTCCTACGTTCCCAAAGGCACCATGGTGTTTGTAGCGGCGCATATTCCTTTCAGATCTACGGTGAAAGAACAACCATTTGTTTACACCTACGAATACTTGGGAAACGAAACCATCAACGCAGAGCCGCTCTTCAAACTACTTGAAGGCTACGAATCGCATTTCCTCACAGGACACATGCATACCAATTCGAACGTCATTTTCAACAATCATCAGATGGAACACAATATCGGAGCCGTATGTGGAACATGGTGGCACGCCCCATTATGCCTTGACGGTACGCCGCAGGGATGTCAGGTCTTTGAGGTGGATGGCAAGAAGGTGAGCTGGTATTACAAGAGCACGGGCTATCCCAAGACATATCAGTTTAGAACATACGCACCTGGCACGGTGAAAGAATATCCTAAGGATATCATAGCCAATGTGTGGAATTATGATGACCAATGGAAAGTTGAATGGCTGGAAAACGGAAAACCGATGGGCGTGATGACGCAATACACCGGTCTGGACCCTGCTGCCGTCAAAATGGTTAAGGACAATCGAAAGACCATGGAAAGCTGGATTTCGACCCTGCCCACCAAACACATGTTCCGCGCCACGCCTCGCCATGCCAAATCTAAATTGGCCGTGCGTGTGACCGACCGTTTCGGAAATGTTTACCAAGAAGAAATAACACGAAAATGAAACACTTCTTTTTATCTTGTGCCGCACTCCTTGTGGCTTGTGTAACACCGAGCACCACTATTGCCAAGGTGACCTTGACTTCAATATGGGGAAACAACATGGTGCTACAACAACAGGCGGATGTCAGGTTCACGGGCACTGCCAAGAAAAACAGTAAAATAACGATTAAAGCATCGTGGAGTGACAAACGCATTATGACAATAAGCGACGGTGACGGCCGTTGGCAAGCCACGCTGCATACCACCACGGCAGGAGGTCCATACTCCATCACATTCTCTGACGGTGAGGCGTTAACCCTGAGAAATATCCTCCTTGGCGAGGTTTGGTTCTGCTCTGGACAGTCCAACATGGAAATGCCCGTACGCGGATTCAAGGGTCAACCGGTTTATGGTTGCCAGCCTTATATTGTGTCGGCAAATCCACGTAGGCAACTGCGACTCTACACCGTTCAGCGCGATTGGAGCACCACACCCAAGACCGAGGGTGTGAAAGGACAATGGATGGAATTGTCATCGCAGGCGGTAGGCGACTTCAGCGCAACGGCCTATTTCTTCGGAGATTTGTTACAACGTTCCATCAATGTGCCGGTAGGATTGATTCACAGCTCGTGGAGTGCATCCAAAATCGAGGCATGGATGAGTCGACAGACTCTACAACAATTCAGTGAGGTAAAATTGCCTGATGTCAACCAGTCCAAGTTTGGATGGGAGGCTGGTACACCCACATTGTTGTGGAATGCCATGGTAAACCCTTGGAAAGGTTTTCCCGTACGAGGTGTGATATGGTATCAAGGTGAGGCCAACGTTTCCAGTCCAGCCCTATACAAACGCCTTTTCCCGGCTATGGTGAAACAATGGAGAACCTTTTTTGAAAACAACGACATGCCCATCTATTACGTGCAGATTGCACCCTATCAGGCTGGCGGCAAGGATAAACTCGAATGGGCATGGTTTCGCCAGTGCCAATTGGAGCTGATGAGCGAGGTGCCCAACGTGGGTATGGTAACCACAACCGATGCAGGAAGTGAGCTGTTCATACACCCACCATATAAAATAAAGGTGGGCGAGCGACTTGCCTATTGGGCGTTGGCAAAGACATACGGTCGCAGTGGTTTCCTTTATTCTGGACCGATTTACAAATCGTGTACGCTTAAGGATGGCGTTGTGGAAGTTACATTTGAGCACGGACAAGAGGGTATGATTCCTGAAAATCAAGAAATATGTGGCTTCGAGCTTGTTGACGCAAGTGGAAAAATACATCCTGCCAATGCAAGAATCATCAATAGTACTGCCAAAGTTAAAGTGTGGAACGACTCTGTGAAGCAGCCTACTGAGGTACGTTATTGTTTCCGCAACTATATGCAGGCTGATTTGTGCAACAATGCAGGACTTCCAGCTTCTCCTTTCAGAGCTGAAATAAAATAATCCGAAATCAAGGTGCCAGAGGTTCGGCATCATTCATTAACTTTACCTTATATTCATAAAAAATCAAATAACAATGGTCAATAGAAGAGAATTTATCAAAAAGACGGCACTCGCAGGAGCAGCTATAACGATGGCCCCGATAGCAAAGGGAGCCAACCAACTGACAAAAACAGAGAATCTGCTCAATACGCAAGGAAAAGGCGTTAGTGGCTCTCTCATCGTTCCGAAGAACAACGGACTGAAGATAACCGGTACTTTTTTAGATGAGATATCCCATGACATTCCTCACCAAAACTGGGGAGAAAAAGAATGGGATCAGGATTTCAAGTACATGAAGGCCATTGGCATTGATACCGTGATTGTCATTCGCTGTGGGTACCGTAAATTCATGACCTATCCCTCCGAGTATCTTGTTAAGAAGCATGGATGTTATATGCCGTCTGTCGATTTGATAGACATGTATCTCCGCCTGGCCGATCGATACGGCATGAAGTTCTACTTTGGCCTTTACGATTCTGGTCGATACTGGGACACGGGCGATATGTCTTGGGAGATTGAGGACAACAAATATGTCATCGATGAAGTGTGGAAGCGATACGGTCACCATAAGAGCTTTAAAGGATGGTACATCAGCACCGAGATTAGTAGACAGACCAAAGGTGCCATTCCCACGTTCCATGCGCTTGGCAAGCAGTGCAAGGATGTTTCGGATGGCTTGCCAGTATTTATCTCTCCATGGATTGACGGAAAGAAAGCGGTGATGGGTACACAGCAGCTCAGCAAAGCTCAAGCAGTTTCCGTGGAGGAACATGAGCGTGAATGGAACGAGATCTTCGATGGTATACACGACGTGGTTGATGCCTGTGCTTTCCAAGATGGGCACATCGACTATGATGAGTTGGATGCTTTCTTCTCAGTGAACAAAAAGTTGGCCGACAGGTATGGAATGCAATGTTGGACCAATGCCGAATCGTTCGACCGCGACATGCCCATCAGGTTCTTGCCGATTAAATTTGACAAGCTGAGAATGAAGCTGGAAGCTGCCAAGCGTTGTCATTACGACAAAGCCATTACGTTCGAATTCTCCCACTTTATGAGTCCACAGTCGGCCTACATCCAGGCACATCACCTGTACGACCGTTATAAAGAATATTTCAATATCAGGTAATCAATAGTTTTCCATATTATGAATGATTCTTCCGTAAAACTGGGATATGTGTTTTATCTGGCGCTGGCTGCGGCATTGGGCGGACTGCTCTTTGGGTATGACACGGCCGTCATATCAGGCACCATAGACCAGGTCACGAGTCAGTTTTCGCTCAACGTTTTACAGCAGGGCTGGTATGTGGGTTGCGCATTAATAGGTTCTATCATAGGCGTGGCTTTCGCCGGTTGGTTAAGTGACGAGATTGGACGCAAGCCTGCCATGTTCCTGTCCGCCATCTTGTTCACGGTCTCAGCCATCGGGTGTGCCATCACCCCTACGTTCAATTGGTTAGTGATTTATCGTATCGTGGGCGGTGTTGGTATCGGCGTGGTATCAATTGTCGCACCCATGTACATATCAGAGGTTTCCGTTTCGCAATACCGCGGCAGGATGGTGTCCCTCTACCAGTTGGCCATAACAGTTGGCTTCCTGGCTGCCTACTTGGTCAACTTCTTGCTCTTGGGTGTTTCTCAAAGCCATTCTTTCGCATCTTCACAGTTCCAACTGATATTTGTGGATGAGGTGTGGCGAGGGATGTTGGGCATGGAAACGATTCCTGCATTGTTCTTCTTCATCCTTTTGTTCTTCATTCCAGAGAGTCCGCGTTGGCTGGTCGTTCGTAACAAAAGCCATAAGGCCACCCTCATTCTTGAAAAATTCTTTTCTGAAAAGAAAGAAGTGGATGCCGTTGTCAGTGAGGTACAATCCAATCTGGCCTCGCAAGTTAAGACCGACTGGCATCAACTTCTACGTCCGGGAATCTTCACTGCTGTCGTCGTCGGAGTGTGCATCGCCATTCTCGGACAATTCATGGGTGTGAATGCCGTGTTGTATTATGGCCCTTCTATCTTCAAGGATGCAGGCATGACAGATCCTTTGTTCTGCCAAGTTCTGGTGGGCATCGTCAATTGTGTCACTACTATCCTGGCCATGAGTATTATCGACAAGGTAGGAAGAAAAAAACTTATCTATTATGGTGTGTCTGGCATGATACTGTCGTTACTGATGATTGCTTTCTATTTTGCATTCACAGAGGCGTTGAACCTTTCGGTCTATTTCATGCTTTCATTCTTTCTCTTCTATGTGTTTTGCTGCGCCATCTCTATCAGTGCGGTGGTTTGGGTACTGCTTTCCGAGATGTATCCCAACAGTGTCAGAGGCGTTGCCATGTCCATAGCCGGCTTCGCATTATGGATAGGAACCTATCTTGTGGGACAGCTCACACCATGGATGCTCACATCGCTGACACCTGCCGGTACGTTTATCTTCTTTGCTATCATGTGTCTGCCTTACATGTTCATCATGTGGAAATATATTCCGGAAACCGCCGGCATGTCATTGGAAGAAATAGAACGCTACTGGACCAAACGCAAATAACTGGTTTGTTCCAGTGAAACTCACGGATAATACCCAAATAATGTATCATAGCAACATGAAAAAGATTTTGTTACTGTTACTGTTGTCGTGCTCGCTTTCGATGCATGCTGCCAACCCTAAGCCTTTCACGATTCCCGAACTCAAGACTTGGTACGGTGGCAAAGGCTCTTTTGTGCCTACAAAAGCATCGCGCATTGTGTACACTGGCAATGACAAGCGTGTGGCAATGGCTCTCGAAGTGTTTGCTGCCGACTACCAGAAGATGTTCAACACCTCGCTGCCCATCGTGAAAGACAAGGCTCGTTTAGGTGATTTCGCATTTACCGTCAGCACCAAAAAGGGCTCCAAAACAAACGCAGGCGACGAGGCTTACAAAATTAATATCGGGCGTGTAGCCCGTGTGGAAGCTGCTACACCCCAAGGCATCCACTGGGCAACGCGTACCATTCTGCAACTGTGTAGGCAGAACGTGGGATGTACCATGCCTCGGGGCACCATCATTGACGCTCCTGCCTATCCCACCCGGGGATTCATGCTCGACTGTGGTCGAAAGTTTTTCACCATGCGTGTGCTCAGACAATATGTGCAAATGTTGTCTTATTACAAAATGAACACACTGCACATCCATCTAAATGATAATGGGCACCGCCAATTTTTCAACGACGATTTCGACAGCACGCCAACGGCGTTCAGGTTGGAATGCGACACCTATCCAGGCTTGACGGCGCGCGACGGGCACTATACTAAAGAAGAATTTAGAAGCCTGCAACGATATGCCGACAGTCTTGGGGTGGAGATTATACCCGAGATTGATTTCCCGGCACACTCGCTCGCCTTTACTCGTTACAAGCCTGAATTAGCCAGTAAGAAATACGGGAAAGACCATTTGGATTTATTCAAACCCGAAACATACACTTTCTTGGACGCGTTGCTCAAAGAGTATCTTGACGGTGACGAACCTGTTTTCAGCGGAAAATACATGCACATTGGCACCGATGAATATGCCAACGAGGACAAGCAAGTGGTGGAGAAGTTTAGGTACCTCACGGATAGATACATTAAATATGTGGAAAAATTCGGTAAGAAGGCTATGATATGGGGCCAGCAGACACATGCCAAAGGCACCACGCCCATCAAAGTAAAAGATGTCACCATGCAGATTTGGAACAACAACTACGCAAATCCTCACTCCATGGACAGCTTGGGGTACGACATCATCAGCATCCCCGACTGGCAAGTGTACATCGTACCCAAGGCTGGTTACTACCACGATTATCTTGACATCAAGAAATTATACCAGAATTGGACGCCCGCTCATATAGGCGACGTGGTGTTCCCCGAAGGTCATCGAAGCATCAAAGGTGGAATGTTTGCTGTTTGGAACGACCACATCGGCAATGGCATCAGCGCGCAAGACGTGCACTACAGGTTCTTCCCCGCTTTGCAAACGCTTTCCACTAAAACGTGGTCGGGTATAAGCACCACGTTCTCATTTGAGCAATTTGACTCTCTGCGCAAGACCTTAGATGAAGCTCCAGGACTGAACGTGGCCGGCTACTATCCACAGGGTACCATCTTGAAACGGGCGCAAGTGAACCGTGGAGACCGTATGCCCATAGACCAAGTGGGCTGGGATTACGAGGTAGCGTTCGACATTGACTACGCATCCGAGGAAAAGGGAACCATATTGTTCAGCTCCGATGATGCCACTTTCTACCTGTCAGACCCCATCAACGGACTAATCGGGTTCAGCAGGGACGGTTATCTCTACAACTTCGGCTACCAACTATTGCCAGGCGAGAAGGTCAACATGAAAATTCGAGGCGACCGCACCGAGACCTCACTGTGGGTTAACGGGCAAATGGTGAGCAGACTTAACGTGCTGAAATTAAGAAATGTGGATTACAACCAGATGCATTATTTCCGCACCTTAGTCTTTCCGTTGATGAAAGCGGGAAGCTCTTTTAAAAGCAAGGTAGCCAATCTGTTGGTAACCAGCCAACCTGATACTATTATCTAACAATCGTCGCACTAATAATTTACAAACCTAATATCTAAATTATATGGAACTTTCAAAACAATTAAAATTCTTAGAGAAAGGTCTTTTCTCGATTGTTTTGCTATCAGGTTTATCGGGAATGGCAAATGTGACAAACGCATCTACCACACAAATCTCGAAAACTGATTTTGTACAGCAATCGCAAAAGACCGTGACAGGTATCGTTCTTGACGATCGGGGCGACCCTGTCATCGGAGCAAGTGTCAGCTTGAAAGGTGAAAAAACTGGTGCCGTAACTGACATCGATGGAAAATTTACTATTCGTACAGATGGAAATGCTGTCCTGGTTGTCTCATATATAGGATTTGAGCAACAGACCGTTTCCGTCACGAATAAAAATGCTTGTGTATTATAAAATATCACCCTATATTTATCCAAAATAAAAAACATAATATTATTTTATAATGAAATAAAGCTATGAAGGATTTTAAGAAATTGCAATTGACATCTCAAGCTGTGCGACATTTTTCGTTGACAGTGATAGCTCTTGTTGCTTTTGTGCTTCCGATAGAAGCGCAGAATGTAATCAGAGGTATTATTAGAGATGCTACAGGAGAACCACTTCCAGGTGTGAGTGTGGTTGTCAAAGGACGAACTGGTATTGGAACTGTTTCTAATGCGGATGGAATCTATACTATTCCGGCTGGTAGTGGAGACGTGTTGCGTTTTTCATATGTCGGCATGAAGGCTCGTGAGGTTAAGGTTGGCAAGCAATCTGTACTCGATGTAGAGTTGATAGACGACAACCTTCTGAACGATGTGGTGGTGATAGGTTATGGCAAGGCCCGCAAGCAATCGCTCACCGGAGCCGTCTCTGCCATAGACGGGGCAGAGTTGGTCAAGGCTCCTTCCACAAATATTTCTACCTTGTTAGGTGGTCGTTTGGCTGGTCTCACTTCAGTGCAGACTTCTGGAGAGCCTGGCAAAGACTTCGCTTCGCTTCGCATCCGTGGCTCACAATATGGAGCTCTGTATGTTGTTGATGGTATTCCGAGGTCTATTAATGATATAGATCCCAATGACGTGGCCTCGGTATCCGTGCTGAAAGACGCAGCCTCGGCAGCTGTATATGGACTTAATGCAGCAGGAGGTGTGGTGATAGTGACGACCAAACGAGGTAACGAAGGCAAACCTCGGATTTCGTACGATGGGCAGTATGGTATCTCGGTCAATGCCAATTTCCCGCAGTTTATGAACGGGCCTGAGTTTGCCCACTTCTACAACATGGCCGACATGATGGATAAGCTCACAGGCACAACGCTCAAGAGCCGCGAGGACTATAAGCCGATATTCTCTCGCGAAAATGTGGAAGCCATGTTGAATGGTGATCCATCTGATGGCTGGGATAATGTTGATTACATAGGTAAAGTATTTGGTACGGGTACGAATATGAAACACAACGTCACGCTTCAAGGTGGTACACCTGATACACATTATTACCTTGCCGGTGGCTTTATGAACCAAAAGGGTAATATCAGTAACTTCGATTTCCGCCGTTATAATATGCGAATAAATCTCGACTCAAAGTTGGGGCGTGATTGGAAGGTAATCTTTGGCGCAGTAGGAAGTGTCGGTCGTCGTTCTACTCCTGCTTACAACTCCGGCGGAGCCGATGACGGATCGGAAGGAAGTGGTGAAGTGGGCTGGCTGTCTATTGGTCACCAAGCCATTATGATGCACCCATACCTGCCAGAAACCTATAAAGGCCTCTATACCGCAACGATTCCGAACAATGCCTCTGCGAGTTACAGCCCACTAGCTGCCATACACAACTCGGGCTACAAGAAGACCCGCAGCTTGGATCTCAACACCAACCTGAGCATCGAATACGCTGCACCTTGGCTCCCCGGATTAACGTTCAAGGCTACCGGTTCTTACGATTATGAGACGTCACACAATAAGAATCTTGATACGCCATATAAGACTTACTCAATGTCTAGGGCTGTCGACAACTTCGGAGCATTTGTTCTTAACGACGACCCTCGCGACGTTTCAGCCAACATGAACCATGTGGGCGAGGGACAATATAACAATGAACAGCTCATGGGGCAGCTGGGAATCGAATATGTCAGAGGTTTTGGCAACCATCATGTTGATGGCATGTTGTTGGTAGAAGGTCGTGACATTAAGTCGAACAGCTTCGGAGCCTATGCCTATCATATTCCATTTGTTGAGCTTCCTGAGCTCTCTTTGGGTGATGCCATTCCCAATCCGATATCAGGCTACAGCACGCACAATCGGATGGCAGGCTATGTTTTCCGTTTCAAATACGACTATGCCAATAAATATCTTGCCGAGTTCAGTGGCCGATATGATGGCTCCTACAATTTCAATGGCAACGTGTCAAGCAAGCGTTGGGGCTTCTTCCCCTCTTTCTCGGCAGCTTGGCGTATCTCTAGTGAGCCTTTCATGGCATCCACTCACTCATGGCTCAACGACCTGAAACTACGTGGTTCCATCGGCTTGGTGGGTAATGATGGAGTGCCTGCCTACTCTTTTTTGAGTACATATAGCTTTGGCAACAACCGCATCTTCAACGGGGCAGCCTATCGTTCGCTCTACACCACGAGCATTGCCAATCCTAATCTCACCTGGTCGAAGACCCGTACACAAAACATCGGCTTCAATGCCACCCTGTGGGATGCGTTGCTTGATATTGAGTTTGACTGGTTCTATAACCTCAATTATGACCTGCTTTCGAGCAATGGTGGTGACAAAGCTCCCTCTATGGGCGGCTATTACCCAACCTATGTGAACAACAACCGCTATTGTAATTATGGTATGGAGTGGCAGATTACCCATCGCAACCATTTCAATCTCATGGGTAAGCCGTTCAACTATAATATTGGTATCAACATGACTTTGGCCAAGAGCAAGTGGCTCCGTTACCCCGACGCCCCCAATACGATGGAATGGCGCAAGGTGGTGGGCACCTCTGTCGATGCCTACAATGCATGGGTGGCAGATGGATTGTTCCGTTCTGAGGAGGAGATTACTAACTCCGCCTGGTATGGAACACGTCCTAATCTTGGCGACATCAAGTATAAAGACCTCAATGGTGATGGTGTCATCAGCGAGCAAGATAAGTCGCGAATCGGTCGGAGCAATCGGCCGGAGGTGATGATGGGACTTAATCTTGGCGCTTCGTGGAACGGTTTCGACTTGGCCATGCTCTTCAGTGCGGGCTTCAAGTTTGATGTTTCTCTTTTGGGAACCTACTATAATGGCTATGACGACAACACTGTATGGTCGCAGACTTTCAAGGAGGGAGCCAACTCGCCTCTGTGGTTGGTACAGAACTCCTATAGTATTGACAATCCTTCAGGACAGTATCCCCGCTTAACCCTTGGTAATTTGAGCCATGGAGGCGACAACGGACTTGCCTCTACTTTCTGGATGAAAAAGGGCGACTATGTGCGCCTCAAAGACTTCCAGCTGGGCTATACTTTCCCGGCATTGTGGACCAAAGCTCTACACATTCAGAAACTGAGGATATATGTAGAGGGTTCCAACATTTTCACATTAGACAATCTTCCCAAGGGCATTGACCCTGAGTCGCCTCGTGTGAACAATGGCTACTATCCACAGCAACGCACTTTCCTAGGCGGCATGAATATTACATTCTAATTTTATAAACAGTTTGAACTATGAAAGCTAAATATTTAGGATTATGTTTGATGATGGCCATAGCAGGACTTTCTTCTTGTAATGACTTTCTGAATATTGATCCAACTGACAAAGCTACCAACAAGATGGTATGGAAAAATACAGAATATGCAGAGATGGCTGTCAACTATTTTTATGCTGACATCCCATATCTGGGTAGCTTCAACAACTATCAATGTGCGGCGGGAATGACCGAAGGCCTTACTGATGAGTTGAAATACGGTAACATGACCTATAATGCTGAGATGTATATTCCAAATGAAATATCGTATGGTGGCATAGCATTGTCGGCTCATTACACCGATGTCTATCTGGGTATTTGGGGTAGCACCTACGAGGAAATTCGTCGGGCGAATGAGGCATTGGGTAAACTGAAGGAAAGCACTATCGCCGATAAAGACAAGAGTCGCTTGGAAGGCGAGCTGCGATTTTTCCGTGGAATGTACTACTTTGAGCTGTTGAAGCGTTACCATCAGGCCATTATCTATGATGAAGACCTGTCGAAGATCAGCACGGATCATGCCCTTGGCACTGAACAGGAGGGCTGGGACTATGTGTACAACGATCTGAAGTTTGCTGGCGAAAACCTCCCCGTGAGCAAAAGCGCAAAAGGCAGGCTGACCAGTGGGGCTGCCTACGCCCTGATGTCTCGGGCTATGCTCTATTGCAAGAGATGGGAAGCCGTGCAAGAGGCCGCCAAGAAGGTGATCGCCATGGGCTACGAACTCACGCCCAACTATGCTGACGCATTTACCGATGGCAACAGCGAGGCAATTCTGCAGTATAGTTATGGGGCTGCTGAGAAGGTGACTCACAACTTCGACGGCTACTATGCGCCGGCTAGCGACCATGTGGTCAATGGCAATGCGATGTATGGTGGTTATGCTACTCCCACCCAGGATATGGTAGAGGAATATGAACTTGCCACCGGTGGATCGGCTAACTGGAATGCCTGGCACACCACGACAGGCACCAATGCCGAGCCCCCTTACGCTTCGTTGGAGCCTCGATTCAAGGCCACCATACTCTTTAATGGGGCTCATTGGCGCAACCGCGTCATAGAACCATATATCGGTGGTGGCGATGGATGGTGCACTTGGGAGTCCGACGCCACTACGCTGGGTCGAACGACGACAGGCTATTATCTGCGTAAACTGGTAGATGAGAAACACGACTACTCACTGACGCAAGCCAGCACTCAGCCTTGGATAGCCTGCAGGTTGGGTGAAGTCTACCTCAACTATGCCGAGGCTTGCTATCGGTTGGGAGACAACACCACGACGATGGAGTATATTAATAAGGTGAGGTCACGCGTCAGTCTACCTGCAGTCAAAGGGTTGAGCGGAGATAATCTCTTTGCTGCCTTGCGCCATGAACGTAAGGTAGAGCTGGCTTTCGAGGGCTTGTATTATTGGGACATGAGACGCTGGGGGCTGTCACAGAGTGCTTTCACTGGCATCCGTCGTCATGGACTGAAGATTGAGAAGGATGCCAACGGTTCGTTCAATTATACTTACGTCACCGTCGACAACCAAAACATGAACTATCCGGCGAAGCTAAATCGTTTCCCAGTACCACAGGATGAGCTCGAAAGCAATAGTTTAATCGAACAATTTAACGAGTGGAAGTAAATATTTTAACCATTCTCCGGTCACGGCACCCGTGACCGAAGACAAGCAGACAATTTGCGAATTATGAAAAAACAATTATTATATCTTTGTGCCGGAGTATTCTCCTTAATGATCCTCAACAGCTGCGCTGAAGAGGAGAATGTGGCTCCTACTGCCGACCGAACGGGCATTACCAGCCTAGCTGCCTATTTCACCTCGGGGCCGAACATCGATAAACTTGCCATAAACTGGAAGGTAACCAATAATAGTGAGGTAACTGACTATGTGATTCCCATTCCCTATTACTATCCAGAGGAGAGCGACAACACCACGGAGGAGTATATGAAAAGTATGAAGGTGGTGGCTACACTGGAGAACAATTGCCTGTTGAGTCCTGCACTGACGATGCTCGACCTGACAAAGAAGAATGAGTTTACCTATACCGACCCCTATGGTACACAGAAACACATCACCATCTCGGGCAAGATGACCCGCTCTTCCAAGTGTGCCATCAAGGCTATTACGGTGAACCCGGGCAACCTGACGGGTGTCATTGATGAGGACAACAAAACCATCTCACTGGTGGCTGCAGCCGACCTCTCGGAGTGTACGGCTGAAGTAACGCTGTCACCGCATGCCACCATCTCGCCTGACCCATCTGTTGCCCACAACTTCAACGATGGTTTTCAGTTTACCGTCACAGCAGACAACGGGCAGGATAAGGCTGTGTATCAAGTTGTGAAGCAAATACCACCTAAGATTGCCAATGGATACAGAAAGGGTAGTGAGACAGTGATATTCGAGAACGACATGACTACTTTGGGTGTTACAGACGCTAACGCCATCCATCCCACGTTGGCCGCCATTGGTGGCTATGTAGTGCTGAATCTTGGCAACGGCACGGCTCCACAGTATTTCAAGAAAGCTACGGGCAGCCACGTGGGTAAGGTGAACATGGGCAAGGCCAGTGCCACCGGAGCTATTACCAGTGACAATGCCGGCAACATGCTCCTGTGCAACTATGCTGGCAACGGGCAGACACTCAACATTTATAAGACTAACGATGTGACGACAGTACCGCAGCTACTCATCTCTTATCCAAATAATTTGGGTGTTGGAATCGGCGCTAGGCTCCATGTGCAGGGCGACTTAAACAAGAACGCAGTCATCACAGCCACGCCTTATAGTAGCCGAAACGTCATCCGATGGACTGTTACCAATGGAAAGGTGGGAGCTGCCGAGAATCTGTTGTTCAGTGGATTGAATGCTTGGGGTGGACAGGACGATGCCGCAAAGGTGGTATCAGTGGGCGATACACCTGCCGACGGCTGCATAGTAGACTATTATGATGGTGGTGCCTGTAAGATGTACTTCGCTCCGTCGTGGACTAACCCGCAGCCTATGGTAAACGATGCCAGCGGTAACGCCTGGGGCTACAACACCGCTGCGGTAGACGTGCGCGCGTTCAACAACAGCCGATACTTAAGCCTCTTTGAGATGGGCTACTGGCCCGATTGGGGCCTGACGGGGCATGTGTTCCTCTATGATGCGACCAATCCGGCAACGGTGACGGGTACGGTAGATGGAAGCAGTGCTCTAAAATATACCTATGTGGTGCCTGATAAGTTTGGTTCTCTTGGATATGCAGCAGGTGGTAGGTTTGCCGATGTGCTCATGACGCCTTCTGAGGATGGTTACTTTATGTATATATTCTATGCTTCCAATACCCACCTTTCTTTCGGTGGTATACAGATAGATTGTATCGACAAGTAAGCGTGCTGTGGGGCATGGTCAGGATGTGGTCTCATATAGATGGGTCTACCTCCTGAAATGCCCCCGACACTCTTTCGAACAATAAAATTATGAACAAAATACTTCGAAATATTCTTCTCGACGCTGTTTATAAACAGTCTTAACTTGTAATTAATAATTTATTTGATTTTGGTTTGGATAGGTGCTGTCAGCCTGCCTGTCCCAAGTCATGGTAGGGAGATGGTTGAGGTATTGGGGAGACCTACCCACCCATCTTTAGAAAAGCAATGAAGTGATGACACAAGCAAGCAACACAGGAAAACAGCGCGCATTATCTTTAGATGCATTTAGAGGTTATGCCATCCTGACAATGATATTGTCGGGCAGCATCGTCTGGGGCGTGCTTCCTGCATGGATGTACCATGCACAAGAGGGTCCGAGATCGGGATTCCATTTCGACCCCACTATATATGGTATCACATGGGTTGACCTGGTCTTCCCGTTCTTTCTGTTTGCCATGGGTGCCGCCTTCCCCTTCTCGATAGGGAGCAAGATTGCCCGTGGAAAACCGAACAGGCAGATTGTGGGCGACATCATACTTCGGTATTTCAGGCTGCTGGTCTTTGCCATCGCAGTGCAACATCTTTACCCCTACTTCATCTCGGCACCACAAGACCTGCGTTCATGGGGCATCGCCCTCTCTGGATTTGCGCTCCTCTTCCCCATGTATATGAGGCTACCCGGTCATTGGAGCAAGCTTGTTAGGATGGCCGTGCGGTTGATAGGATACGGGCTGATGGCGTTCATGGTGCTTTCCGTAAGCTATGCCAACCACCAAGGATTCAGCCTGGCCGACAGTAATATTATCCTACTGCTGCTGGCCAACATGGCTCTGTTCGGGTCGCTAATCTATGTCTTTACCGTTGATAATGGCTGGCTGCGCGTTGCGGTCTTGCCCATGTTGGCCGGAATGCTCTTAGCCGCGCGTAACGCCACCTCATGGAATCATATCGTCTTCGAGTTTACACCAGTGAGTTGGGCCTTCCGATTCGATTATCTCAAATATCTGTTCATCGTCATTCCAGGAAGTTTCGCGGGTGAATATCTGAAAGATTGGAGTATAAACGCAGCCTCCAAGTCGCCTGCTCGGAAAGAGAACAACTATGTGGTGACCATTGGATTAACACTCACTCCGGTACTCATCATCATTGTCAATCTGTATGGCCTCTACACTCGGGCACTCTTGCTCAACCTGGGGTGTACCCTTGCCTTGCTGGCATTCATGCACATCCTCATATCCAGAAGCAGCGGTATATCGCGTGAGCTATGGCGGAAGATGTATCGGGCAGGTGGCTATCTGCTGATTTTGGGCCTGGTGTTTGAAGCTTTCGAGGGAGGAGTGAGGAAGGACACGGCCACTTTCAGCTATTATTTCATCACATCGGGGCTAGCCTTCCTATTGTTTATCACGTTTCATTTGCTATGTGATATTTTCCAAATAAGATGGCTAAGCCATTCACTTGGCTATGCCGGGCAGAACCCGATGATAGCCTATGTGGCCATAGACCTGTTCATTATGCCTGTGTTGAATCTGACGGGATGGGTGCCTTATTTGGAGGTTTTCAGCCGCAGCGCCCTCCTCGGTTTTACTCAAGGCGTGGTGCTGAGCACCTTGGCTTTCTTGGTGACCTATGCCCTGACCAAGCGAGGTTGCTATTGGCGCACTTAGTATAAGTATCTGGGCATGGAATCAAAATAACACAATATTGGGATACAGGGCGATATAAATAACTTTTTAGCGAAAGGTGTAGTGGGCGACGCCAAGGTCGTCCCTACATCAAAAGAACCTGTCGTCTTTACATCGACGAACTTGTTGGCTCAAGGGCACAAGCAAGCTAAAAAATGTTCAATCATTCAATAACGGAGGCAAACATCTGTCATGGGTGTTTGCCTCCTTTTTTCGTTGTGACTGATAATTGTATTTCATCTTCTTTGCTTTGCCCACACCGCGGTTGGACTTATAGATGTGGAGCAAAGAGCATGGGGTAGGATATAGGTTGTTGTGTTGGCCGGTTGGGATGTTTGTCCGTATAAATGACAATAAAAAGCCCTTCCAAAAGTGCAAAATAGAGAAAATCGATAGGCAAATGCGGTACATTTATCTCTTTCTGGATTCAGAAAACAGGCCTAAAGGTCCAATAGCATTGAGTTATGCGGTTAAAAGCTATGCTATTCGTGCTCAAGTAACATGCATTTACACCTTTAAAGTATACCAATTATACGGTTAAAAGCATGCTTTAACCGTGTAAAAGCACGAAACACAAGGTCAAAGATTGGGCTTGAAGCGCTTAATGTATTGAGCAGTAGGAAGATATGGGGATTGCGTATGTTTCCAAAATTTGCGAGAACCTCGAGGCATGGTGGCAAATAAGCGAATTATAGCGAGGTGATTGTCAAGAAAAATGACAGATGATTTTCAAACGAAATCCTACGCTGAAAAGTCCCTGTTTGTTGTCAATAGCCTATTTTCAGGTCATCTGGACGCACGGTAGACTGTTTCTCTACGAATGATCATATTATTGACATGACCTCAAGCCGCACACGTCTGCATTTTTTTCTATTTACTTTCAAGCAGAATATACTACAAAAATGTTTCAAGTTTTCGATTTTAATTTGTATCTTTGCCTTATAAAGTGCTTTGATTTGAAACTCAACACCTTTGCTTTCATTTATATAGGTTAAATCAACATCAAAAATGAAGACCATACTAAAATTAGAATACTTGCACCGAAAGCCTGACAATTATAAAACAATTCTCAAGTATCTGATGCTGCATGATGGCTGTACGATACCGGAAATCTCGAAACATATAGGTATCAGCGTTCCAACTACGACAAAAATCATCACAGATCTGATGAGCAAGGGGTTTGTGGCTTCGAAAGGAAAACGCGATCAGACGCACGGTAGGCTTCCTACGGTTTATGGTCTGTCTACCGATTCTGGCTATTTTTTAGGCATCGACCCCAGTTATAACTCTTTAGCTATGGCTCTTTGTGATTTCAGTGGAAACATTGTCTTTGAGAAAAATAAGATTCCATTTCAATTAGAAAATACACAGCAATGCCTTGACACTTTGCTCAATCTTGTGAATGAATATATTGGCTCTCTTGACATACAAAAGGAATCTATCTTGCATGCTTCTATGAACGTGTCGGGCAGAGTGAATCCGTTCACCGGCGTTAGTCACAGTATATTCGATTTCTTGGATCAGCCTTTAGCCAAGTATATTTCAGATCTGATTGGCATTCCAACGTGCATTGAGAATGATACCAGAGCCATGACTTTTGGCGAATACTTGGTAGGTTGCTGCAAAAGTGCCAAGAATGTGCTGTTTGTCAATGCGAGTTGGGGCATAGCAATCGGCATTATTGTAGGTGGCAAAATATATTATGGGAAATCAGGCTTCTCGGGTGAGTTCGGTCATGTGAAAGCTTATGATAATGAAGTGTTGTGTCGTTGTGGAAAGAAAGGCTGTCTGGAGACTGAGGTTTCTGGCATGGCTCTGCTGCGCGAAACGGTGAAAAACGTGTTGAAGGGCAAGCGTTCCATCCTTTCAGACAAAGTGCTTAAAGAGAATAAAGAACTCACACTATCTGACGTTCTGTACGCAATTCAGAAGGAGGACACGCTGTGTATTGAAACTTTGCAGAAGATAGCAGACCAGTTAGGGCGCAATTTGGCAGGCATGATCAACATCTTCAACCCGGATATGCTCATCATCGGTGGCGACTTGTCGCAGACCGGAGATTACATTACACAGCCGGTTCAGATGGCTATCAAGAAATATTCACTGAACATCGTTAATGAAGATTCGGAAGTTGTAACCTCAACATTGCGCGAGAGAGCAGGCGTCGTAGGTGCTTGCATGGTTGCCAGGTATCAAGTTGTTAGAGATTAATGCGATTGGTGGATGCTTCTTCATCATTGGAATCATCGAGATAATGGTTTTGTAATCATGCTAATGATCCGCTCGTGTTTTGAGTGTTTCTATCTATCTTTCAAATAAAAAGTGAACTCTTTACCCGAAATAATTTAATCAGTAACACATCATGTATACGCAAGAACAAGGATTATACATTGCACATGGGCAACAAGGTCCTATTGTGATGAATGGCAAAATGGCTAATCGACACGGATTGGTGGCAGGGGCAACGGGAACAGGAAAAACTGTGAGCCTGCAAGTGATGGCAGAATCGTTCTGCCAGGCGGGCGTACCCTGCTTCATGGCTGACATGAAAGGCGATTTGTCGGGTATCAGTCAGGCGGGCCATGTTTCAGGTTTCATTGAGAAACGAATGGCAGAATTTGGCATCACCAATCCGCAGTTCCAGTCTTGTCCGGTGCGGTTTTTCGATGTATATGGCGAGCAAGGGCATCCCATGCGTGCCACCATTTCGGAGATGGGGCCTGAACTGCTGACGCGTCTCCTTGAACTCAACGACACGCAGGCAGGCATTCTCAACATCGTGTTCCGTGTGGCTGACGACCGTGGATTGCTGATTATAGACATGAAGGATTTGCGTTCCATGCTCGACTATGTAGGGCAGCATGCCAAAGAGTACACCACGAGATATGGAAACATCTCCTCTGCTTCCATCGGAGCCATCCAACGTGCACTGCTCCAGTTGGAAAGTCAGGGCGCCGACTTGTTCTTTGGTGAGCCCTCTTTCGACATTCATGACCTGTTGCAAACCGAAGGTGGGAAAGGAATCATGAATGTGTTGGCCGCCGATAAACTCATGATGCAACCGAAACTCTATTCCACTTTTCTGCTTTGGTTAATCTCTGAACTCTATACAACGTTGCCCGAAGTGGGCGATCAGCCACTGCCCAAGCTGGTATTCTTTTTTGATGAGGCACACATGCTCTTTGAGGGTACGTCAAAAGCCTTGATTGTTAAGATAGAACAAGTGATACGCCTTATCCGAAGTAAGGGTGTGGGCATCTACTTGATCACCCAGAGTCCTACGGATATACCGCTCAACATACTCGGACAGTTAGGCAATCGGGTGCAGCATGCGCTTCGTGCTTACACGCCAAAAGATCAGAAAGCGGTGAAGAGTGCTGCAGAAACGTTCCGTGCGAACCCTGCCTTTAAAACCGAAGAGGCTATTACCAACCTTGAAACAGGCGAGGCCTTGGTGTCGTTCTTGGATGAGAAAGGGGCGCCACAGATGGTTGAACGAGCTAAAATGCTGTTTCCATTGAGTCAAATTGGGGCCATCACGGACGAACAGCGCAAAGCCATTATCGCTCAATCGAGCTTGGGAAGTAAATACAACCAGCCCTTTGATCGTGAAAGTGCTTACGAACAACTCCTCAAAATGGAACAGCAGGCACAGCAAGAAACGCCTGTAGAAGAAGAAAAATCAACACAGAAAACCGCAACAAGTAAGGGCAACAGCCTGTTCAGTAAAGTGTTGAAATCGGTCATCACCGCCCTCACAGCCACTTTTGCCTCGGTATTAGGAACGGCAGTTTCCAACCAAGTGACGGGTAAGAAATCGCGTTCTCGCAAGACAGCCACTGAGCGTGCTGTTAAAAATGCCACTTCGGCTGCTACTCGTACCATGACGCGTGAAATCACTCGCAGCATCTTGGGGAATCTTGTTAAGTAGTTTGAAGTACGTTTTTCAGCTTGATCTTTACTAAGTTTCAATGTGATTGTCATGATTCTGACCTGTGATGGACAGGTTATAGTGTATCTGGATTCTAAGCGTTATGTGCACAATGGCATGAAAGATGCTATGAGATATGATTCAATAATCTTGAAACAATCCAACAACAAAAGCCCCACTTTTCTCTTATTTTGTACCCTTTGAAAAGTGGGGTTGTGTTTCTTTTTCATTAACTTTGCCGTGATTTTTAATTTATAAACAATGGTAAAAGAACAGTTTAACAAGCGCAATCCGTTGTGGTTCAAGCATTTTAACCGCAAAGGATATTCGCTCTTCGCTGCTCTTGGCAAAGAAGTTTTGATTAGTGTTCTCAGCGTAAGCACATTGACTTACGCAAAGGCAGACGGTGTAAGTGTACGCCGTAACTTGCCCAATGACCTACTTACAAGCCAAGCAGTGAAACTGAGCGAAGTAGTCGTCACCGGCTCGCGCGCTCCGCTGACCGTTAGTCAGCAATCGAGAATGGTAACTGTACTGAGCCGAAAGGATATTGAATCGGCTCCGGTACAAAGTGTTAATGACCTATTGAAATTAGCAATAGGGGTTGATGTCCGCCAGAAAGGACCATTGGGAGCATTGACCGATGTGGGTATTCGTGGCGGAAACTCGGAGCAGGTCACTATTCTGTTGAATGGTATCAATATCTGCGATGCGCAAACCGCGCACAATGCGTTCGACATTCCTGTCGATTTGAGCGAAATCGAACGCATAGAAGTCTTGGAAGGTCCTGCAGGTAGGGTTTATGGCACATCTTCTTTGTTAGGCGCTATCAACATTGTCACCAAGGCGGCAGCCCGCACTTCACTCACAGCTCGCATGGAAAGTGGCTCGTATGGCTATCTCTCCACTGGTCTAAGGGGCAATATCGCCCGTAATAACTGGAACAACCAGCTTTCCCTTTCGGCGACTCGAAGCGATGGTTATTCACGCAGCAAGGCAGGAAACCTGAATGCTGATTATCGTACGCTCAAGTCATTTTATCAAGGAAGCTATCAAGATAGATGGGTTGATGTGAAGTGGCATGCCGGCATGAGCTTGAAAGATTTTGGATCAAACACGTTCTATGGCGTGAAATGGGACAACCAGTTTGAGCATACTTTCAAGACGTTCACAGCCATACAAGCTGAGAACAAACAAGGTAAATTTCATCTTCGCCCGTCTGTTTATTGGAATCGAGGCATGGATAGGTTCGAGTTGTTTCGTGGAGAGCCTAACAAATATCCGTTCAACTACCACCGAACCGACGTGTATGGCGTCAATCTGAATGCCTACTTTGATTGGGTTGGAGGTAGAACAGCCTTTGGTGCTGAGCTGAGACACGAAGACTTGATGAGTGGAAACCTTGGGGAGAAGCTCGAGAACCCACAGCACATTCATGGCACTGACCGTCAGTACACCAACGGATTGCAACGCACCAATACGCAATTTGTATTTGAACATAACGTGCTGCTCAATAGGTTCACCCTCTCGGCGGGCCTGATTGCCGTGAAAAACAGTCAGGCGAACATGAACATGCGCGTGTATCCAGGGGTAGATATGAGCTACCGCATCGGTGATGCCTTTAAGCTTTATGCCTCGTATAACACCTCATTGCGTATGCCGTCCATGACGGAATTGTTCTATTCTGTAGGTGGTCACAAGGCAGACAAGCACCTCAAACCAGAGGAACTGTCCGCCCTCGAGGGAGGTATCAAGTTTGGCAACCCTTACATCAATGCCAAGGCTGCCGTGTATTACAATCATCACAAAAACCTGATAGACTGGATACAAGACGGTACACGCAATGAAAAAAATGAATTGGTGTGGAAGAGTGTCAATTTTGGTGTGATTAATTCGTTGGGCGTTGAGAGCAGTTTCGACTTTAATTTCTTGCACATTCTGCCTTCACAGCGCTTCTTGAAGAACGTATCTTTGGGATATTCGTTTATCAATCAAGACCACAAGGAGGAAAAAGGCATTGTTAGCAAATACGTCTTGGAGTATCTCAAGCACAAGTTGGTGGCTGATGCTCAGCTGCATCTCATTGGCAAATTGGATTTAGGTTTGTCTTGTCGCTATCTCGACCGTATGGGAAGCTACAAGGATAGAGAGGGAGTGGCTCACTCGTACAAGCCTTATAGCGTGGTGGACGCACGTCTGACGTGGAACGAAAGTAACTGGAAGGCGTACCTCAATGCCAACAACGTTTTGAACAAAACCTACATGGATGCAGACAATGTGCCACAACCAGGAATCTGGGTGGTGGCCGGCGCTGCCATTACGCTGTAGGGTTTAACGGCTGTTATCATCAATATTGCCATCGCTACTGATGGTATAAAGGCCGCACTACCATCATCTACAATCTCGCAGATGTGTTAATCACGCTGCGAGATTGTATGTTGAAAGTAAATGAGTGAACCTTATATCACTCTCGCTATAAGGGCCTATTCGGAACATTCAACCATAAAACACGGCTCTTGTTGGGACAATCAAAAACTTGGGGGCTACCAATCGGTAACCCCCAACCAACACAAAAACTAAACTAGACTTAACTAAACTAATTAGAGATTTTCACAAACCTCCAGATAGTCGTTTGCAAATATAGTAAAGTTTTATAGAAAACCATAGAAAAAAACGTTTTTTTATTTTAATAGATTCAACTTCAAAATAAAGAGTGCCCATTTCTCTGAAATTGGCGTGGTTAGGGAATACTGGCACAACCTCTCAAGTATGGAACTTTCATACTTTATGAGAAAACTTTACACAGATGATGACCATGATGAAAACATGTCAAAGCATGATTGTCATATATTAATATAAGGTGTAACTTAACAGGTGTAATAGGTGGTCGTGCAAGATGTGCATTCAGTTCAAAATGATCTTCACAGGATATGCTGCTGTGAATATTTATGCTGACAGATGTATCTGCTTATCGTTTTTTTGTTATCTTTGTGGCTGAACGATGTTCGCCGCTATGATTCGGTTGGCCTAAAGTTTAGCGTAGGTTTGACGATTCAAAGTGTGGCAAAAAACGATTGAACGATGGAAAATCAGAAAACTAATGAAGTGAAAAGGTGGGGCAAACTCATGTTTGCCATCTTGAATATCCCCGGTGCTAAGGTTGATAGAATTGAATTTTTAGTGGAGGCTTTGCGCCCACATTGCACCGACGAGGAAATCAAAAAGGCTGCCTTGCAACGGCCGATTGATGTCGTTTCAGAAAAATTAATCGCAAAGATCGCTGGTGACTACATCGACAGAGAGGCTAAGAGGGCAACCCTTGTTTCCACGGTAACAGGCATACCTGGTGGGGCAGCGGTGTTTGTTGCCATACCCATTGACCTGGTGCAGTATTATTATCACACTTTGATTATTGCTCAAAAGTTGGCTTATCTATACGGCTATCCAGACTTGATAGACAGAGACGGCAAGATGAAGGCTTCGGCTTATGATTTGTTGATCATCTTCTTAGGAGCGATGCAGGGGTCGGATGTTGCTAATCAAGCCGTAAAGCAGGTGGCACGTACGATTTCAGAGGATATGGCGTTTCGTTTGCCACAGGTCAATGTGCCTACCAATGTTTGGCTTCCCTTTGTAAAAAGCATGTCGAAATGGGTGCGTGGGAAAGTTACCAAAGGCTCTTTGACCAAGCGTTTGAGCAAGGTCGTTCCCGTGGTGGGTGGTGCTGTGGCAGGCTATTTAACCTACGCATCGTTCAAACCGAATGCCAAGCAGTTACAGAAGGTCATGGCCGAAGATGCGCTTTTGTTTAAAACCAGCGATGAATAGTGGAGCTTGAACGGCGTGTTGGGTTGGTGCACCATTCAATTTTTGCTGCGAATGAAATGATGTAGACTCGTCTTTTCTTGCTGATTCTGGGCTTGATACAATCGTAAAATCATATTGCCGTCATGAAGAAGAAATTCCAACTGGAGATGATTTTTATTTGACAACAAGCCGTTGAATCCTTGGCTTGTAGACAAACAGACACGTTGCTGTGTGCAAATAAGCTAAATATGAACAACTTTTGTATGTTATTTATTCATAGGTAGTTACAGTCTTCTTTTGCCGTTTTCCATCTCATTCTTTCACTATTTGAGGCCAAAAGCATTGAGTTAAGCCTGTAATATCCATGCTTTTGACTGGTAATTGCCTGTAAATTGCCCGTCAAAAGGATGTAGATGGAATGGATAACTCATTGCTTTTACATCAAAAACTGTTTTTTTCTTACCTGCTCATCTCTTCTTTGCTCCCTCTGTGCCTATTGATTTTTTCTATATTGTAAGTTTTGAAGAGCCGTTTTTAGGGATGTTTTCATGATAAAAAATGTACATTTTGTACATAATTCCCTCGGTTCGTAATACATTACGTTTCACTCTAATATTCTCATAAATGATAATATATAAAAGGTGAAATTATAAACAAACGTTAAATCCTTATCTTTTTTCAAACTTTTCTGCTCGTTTATTTGGAGGGTATCACTTTTCGTGTTACCTTTGCACTCGCTTTCGCACTAAAAGTTGCGTTAGCAACACAAAGAAGCGATCTTTGAAAAGATTTACATAAAGACAGAAGTAGTACAAGAAGCATGAGTGTTGTTAAAGATGCTCATGGGTGAATTTTTACGAACCGTTCAATTCTTACTAGAAACGAACAAAGGTGAGAATACTTTTAAATTCTGGAGTTTCGTTCTGAACAGAGAAAACGAAGTTGGATAGATATGCGTGTACTGGCGTGAGCCTTATACAT
>NZ_AWXC01000009.1 GCF_000479005.1 Prevotella sp. BV3P1
TTATTTTGGTACGCTCGGCATGAGCATTATCTAATGGGTGGAAGTCCCGAGTAAGCCCTAATAGCGGGAATTACATAGCCAAGAGCAAGGGTGTTCATCGTGAGGTGAAATCTGAAGGAAGCCGGCGGCAAACATCTGACCTAACGTACAGAAACTTCATACAAGGCATATGACCATGGGCAAGGTTGCTAAACAAACCAAAGTCCTATAGCTATTCGGAATGGTTGGTGGAGTTCCCTTGAGCTTAGCGAAAAAATGAAGTAGGTATAAGATGGAAAGATAATGTTCTTATCCGAGGAGGTCTCACGGACGTTTCAAATAGTTGTTTTTACGAAAGAAGCGGAGTAAAGCTTGCCGTGAGAAGTCAGTAGAGGTCATAGTACCCAAGGTACGTGTGCCTACAGGGAAGGACCGAATCGTGCAGTGCAATAGTAAATGAATGCTACTCTGCGAACCTCTTCGTCAGATGTCCGAAAGGAGCTCTCTATCCAAGACGATAGGATGGAATTCGACAATAGAATAGAAGTGACGTATCTCGAAGGGATAGCTGAAAACAACTTGCCACACACCGTGAAGTGTAAAAGAACGAAACTTCCGTATGCCGAACGGCACGTACGTTGGTGTGTGAGGTCGGTAAATGTGAAAGTAGGAGGAAAATGCCTTTAATGAGTAACATTTACCTCCTACCCAATTTATTCGTCAAGCACGGGTGCAATGGCACCATCTTCCATATCAGCCACCGTGGGATCAACGTATCCCAATGACTTTAAGATGCCTTTTCCTGAAGTTGTGTATTTGGGTGCACCTGCTGGTTCGCCACCGGTAACTTCGTAAAAATACAGCTTATAAGTATTGCCCGTCTGCGTTCCTACAATCAGATAATCGAAACTTGCCGTTTCATGTAGAAAATAACGGTTACTTAGGAATGTTATTTTTTCATTGGCAGGAAGCCCTTGAAACTTTAGTTCCTTCTCGTTTGCCAGTCCAGCAAGACTATATGAATAAATCTTATTCTGGTCAACGGCATAGGCTATTGTAGCCGATTTTGCACAAATTGCTCGTAAAGACGCCTTGGCATAGTGAGAAGTAGGCTCAATCACCTTGACATTATTTAATACAGCTTTGTCTTTTTGACACAAAATCTCATAAAGAAGTTTTTGATGATTCAGATTATTTTCAAATAAGAAATAAGCCTTAGCAGAAGACGTCTCCGCAAAATTTAACCCTGCATACAAGCATTCTAAGTTTTTTAGATTCGTTGTTTCATATTGAATTTCTTTTTCTCCAGCATTCTTTTCGATATCAAATAACT
The DNA here is from genome assembly GCF_000479005.1 of Prevotella sp. BV3P1. Lineage (GTDB taxonomy): Bacteria > Bacteroidota > Bacteroidia > Bacteroidales > Bacteroidaceae > Prevotella. Next base: position 1,313 of record NZ_AWXC01000009.1, read on the forward strand.
GTCCTCTGTAATTTAGCATTTTTATGTCATGCTCTGGCAATGACCAATATACTAAATAATAATTTTGTGCTTTTGTAGCCTGCACGACATGTCGGCTTGATCCATATCCTGCAATCTCTCCCAAAAGCCCATTTCCGTACTTAGCTGTATAGCCATTAAAAATTCCTTGATCCGTAAAGAGAAATTCTGAGTATGTTCCTCTTACTACCCTATAAGGTTTTATGTTGGAAACCTGCTCATAGTAGAAATTAGAGAAATCTTTGACGGTTTTGCCATCCAATGCACGTATCCAGTACACCTGGTCTTGCTCGGTTGTGATACATAGCATGTTGGTTCCAGATTTTTCATCTGTATTGGGATCTATATAAGCCAATTGATGATTGATGTCTAACGCACGCGGCTTACCACGCAACGCTTTTCCTTGGCTTGTCATAATAACATCAGAAATAAGCTTATTATCTGTATACTTGAACAAGTCGACATCAGTATCACCATCTTCATTTTCCTTTAAGATATAGAAACCATGCGAAAGCGAAGATTGTGTTTGTAGCTTAGCAACATATTGCTGAAAATATCCTGTACTTTTCGATTTAGCCGTAAACACTAACGTATATTCTCCATCACCAAGTTTTACGAGGAAATCTAAATCCTTATCTCTACCTATTGTATCAGGACTTATATAATATTTTCTTCCTTTTTTATCGGTTTTCTCTATTTCTGCATTTTTCGTATTATAATATGTCCAAAAATATGTCATATCCGACTCTGGAAAACTACTCTCAACAGAAGGCTTTATCTGAAGTTTTTCTTCAGAAAAAGAAACAACCTTGTACTCTTCTGCTATTCCTGATATTTTAATAAAATTATCAGAATTAAGGTATTCAGAACGATCTTCCGTACAAGCAGAAAAGAAAGATACTTCAGCTAACAATAATAATATAATATACTTTTTCATTGTTTCAGTTTTTCTCTTATTATTTATCTTCCTATGGTAACTATAGTACCATCTTTTTCTTTCAGCACAGACTTGCCAGCTTCTACGCGTTCTTTATTTAATTTGTCAAGCGCACGCTTCAATTTGCTTTGTAAATAACGTGTATATGATGAATCACTCCAAATAGACTGGATAAAATTATCATCCCACGCTTTACCTGTAGCATCAATCATAAACCTATGCTTAACTGGTCCCCAATCTCCAAAATAAAAAGCAATCTTTTTTATCCAACGAGCAGGTTTATTTATTTTATTGGTAATCGTTATTTGAAAGAAGTTTTGCTCTTGGTATCCCGGCATAAATATTCCGTTAGGTTCCACTTGTATGCGTAGATTATAGATGTCATTGTCTAACGTTGGATCACATAAAACAACAATTGGCACGTCTACACTTACTGCATTGGCTGGCACAATCAAATACGGCATCATTTCCTTTGTGTCGAATCCTACATAATGCTTGCCAGCTTCAGCATTTAGATTGCCAAAAGGAACCTGCTTTAACTTAAAAGCTCTGGGCTTATCAGATACGAATCCCATAGTATTGAGTCTAACCCACACTGTATCCTTTTGTTTACCTCCAGAAAGGGCAAAGGAATAATTCCTTATCGTATCTTCTTTGTGAGTATCAAAATTAAGATAAGCTTGCGTATCACTATACAAAGGTAGTTTCTCCTCACAAGACGATAGCAAAGCGATTATTGCGAATGCTAAAAATATTGTTTTTTTCATTTTGTCATCATTTTGAAAGTTTCACATTTGGATTTGCCTCAGTAGTAGGAAGAGGCAGAATATAATCTTCTTCTGCCATAGGAGCACGATTAAACATTAGTTGTTTCGCTGCCATACGCTTATATGTATAGAACATTACTCCCTCTGCATAGAACTCACGATGATAATCTTTCATCACCTCATGTCTTAAATCATTTAGCGAACTGAAATCCTCTGTTATATTCACATTGTGTGATTTCATATATGTCTTGTAAAGGGTGTTAGCCTCTGCCAAATCTTGTGTAGTTTCCATTGCAATAAGGTATATCTCTGATAAGCGGATAAGAGGCATAAACTGTAGCTTGGTAATCAACTCCGACCTTCTGCCAGCGCTCTCATACTCCTTGATTGGATAAATATATTTCAACAATGTAGGAGTTTTTTGTCCTGTCACATCTGTCGACATTTTATCCCATACTTTTAGATAACGATTGTCACTGGTGGTATTAGCGTTTTCATAAAGAACGTTATTCAACATACTTAACGTAATAACGCAGTCGCGCTCCATATTTACCTTTCCATTATAACCAAGCAACAAGTCTGGCACATATTCAGGAATTTTGTGATTACTCAAAGCAAAAATACACTCATTTGGCAAGTTATAAAGATTACGCGCAATATCTTCATTTCCAGACAATTTCATAAAAGGTTTGCCATTTACTTTTGCATCAATAATGTATTTGGCCTCTTGATAAGCCTTTTCATTTTGACCTATGTAAAGAAACAGACGTGCCTTCATGGCTCTAACAGCAAAATAGTTAAGTCGGAATTGACGGAATTGCATAAAGTCATCATCCAAGGACACGGGATTTCTACCCATCTTATTTAGACCATCATAATCATATTGCTGTATGGGATCTGAACCATCTAAAAGTTTTTCTGCTTGTTCTATGTCTTTTTCTAACTGGTCCACAAACTGGCTAAATTCCAAATAGGGCGCAACATAATTTATTCCAGATGCAAGAGAATAAGGTAGCATAATTTTTTTTGTAGCGTTTTGCGGTATTTGTCCAAACAATCTTAATATGTCAAAATGACAATATGCACGCAAGGCGTACGCTTCTCCTAATACTACATTTCTCGACTTTTCATCATAGATTGCATGTTTTGCATCATTGCTGTGTTCTATAATTTTATTAGCCTGAACTATAACATTAAATAACGCACCATAAATATACTTTATTTCGTTATCTATATCTACATTATTATATTGATGATTGTACAAAAAGGAACCTACAACATTATAGTTAGCATTCGGTTTGTTCCACAGACATGCTAAATATTCGATGTCACTGATTGTAAGTTTTTCTCCATAGAGCTCACGCGAAGCCATTGTTGAATAACATCCTGATAACGAGGATTTAAATCCCACATACGTTTTGAACAAATCTTTCTCACGCTGCTGTGATTCTGGTTGTACATCTAACCAGTCATTGCAGGACGTAAAGCAACCAACTATCAAGAAAAAAATCGGTACAATATTAAAAAACTTTCTCATAAATTTATCACGTTTAGAATGTCAATGTAATAGAGCTTTGTATATTTCGAGCGAAAGGATAACTTGTACCACGCTCATATCTTACCGATGACCAATAAGCTAAATTCGACGCATTGATACCAAAAACCAACGACTCAATACCCGTCTTGTCATGTAGCCATTGATTATTCCAGCGATACTGAAATGAGATATTTTGCAATTCCAGCTTACGGTCTTTAAATACATAACGGGATGTTGCTCTTGTTGATTCATTACTAATACCCTTAAAGAAAGTAAGATCTCCAGGTTGTAACCAACGAGCTGACAACACACGCTCATCTACATTTTTATCTGCCAATGCATCTCGCCTTATTTCTACCCTGTTCTTTAGGGTTGAGTTATAAAGGATACCACCCCAATGATAACCAAAGGACACATTAAGTGTAAAGTTCTTATACATAATGGTGGAACGCAGATTACCTCTCCACAGGGGCTGCAAACTACCAACGAACACTCTATCTTGCGATTTCCAATCTTTCGATAAGTTTCCATCCTTGTCGTAATACACTTCTGTACCTGTACTTGGATCAATACCTGCCGATCGTACCACATAAAGGGCATCAACAGGTTCCCCCTCATAATACAGATGACTTATATCAGCACCCAGTCCCAATGCACGTTGGTTTTGGGCTTTAATGGCGTCTGAAAGTTTTACTATCTTATTTTGATTATAAGCAATTTGTCCGCCTAATATCCAATTAAATTTCCTTTCATAATTGCGAACTATATAGGTGTTAAGTGAGGCTTCTATCCCCTTATTATTCATCTCACCAATATTAGCTATATAGTTTGGGAACCCTGAACTTAAAGGTAAATCCATAGAAGACAACAAATTGGTCGTATTCTTATCATAATAATTAAACTCTATCATGATTCTATTTTTTAACAATCCCATCTCCGCACCAATATTCGTTTCTCGTGTATTTTGCCATGTAAGCCATGGATTGCCTAATCCCATGAGTTCTGCTGACGACCACAATAAATACATATTGTCAGGAGAGTAACGATAAGTCGCATTCACACTTTCTGTTGAAAAGTTTTGTGAGCCTGAAATACCATAGGATGCTTTGAGACGAAAATTACTAAATGCCTTAAGTTCTTTCATGAATTTTTCGTTATGGAGATTCCACCCTACGCCGAGGCTATAGAAAGGTGCAAAACGTTTCTCACTGCCAAATCTGGAGTTACCATCAACACGGAAGGAGATATCGGCATAATACCGATTGTCAAAAGTATAATTGGCATTTCCTGTCAATCCTACCATTCGTACGGTAGAACGATTCCCCCCAGGTCCTTTCTGAAACTTATATTGCTTGGCATTTGCCATAAAACTTAAATCAGAATTGGAAAATCCCTCTGCCTCAAAAGAATAATTTGTAATTGTTTGCGATGACACGCTATAATCCATTCCAACGTATATTTGATGTTTATCTGCAAGAGTTTTCGAATAACTCATCGTTACATTACCACTCAACAAATCACTCATTCCCGTACCATAATTATACAATCCCTTTCTCAACATTCCTGCAGCGGTATTGTATTCAGAACGATTAAAAAACGAATGCTCGGCTGGTAAAAAATAGTCTGAATGGCTACGATTAGTTGACACGCCTAATTTAGCCCGTAACCGTAAAGCATTAGTAATAAGCCATTCTATAGAGAAGTTATTGATAAACAGCTGATAAGCCGATGAATTGATTGTTTTAAGCGAGGCATCTCTTAATGGGTTGGGTAAGGGTGAAGCACCTATTACCAAATGAGGAAAATTGGGAACTAATCTTCCTTGTCTGTCATACGGAGAGAAATATGGAATAGCATCTACATATTGGCTAAATGTTCCATAATTACTCTCATTTGCATTGTTATTTGAAAAACTGGTATAATTTCTAAAGATTAACTTTTTTACCATATACAGCAATGTAATATCACCAGTGAGCGTATGCCTATGACTATTTTTCATGGCGCCTTCTATCCCATTATATCCCAATGACGCTGCCCACTTAAAAGCATTCGACCCACCACCTAACTGCACATTATAGCGTTGCCCTACACCTGTACGCAATGGTATATGTAGCCAATCGGTATCTATACCATCAATTACATTTTTCAATCTGCTTGCGTATACCTTATTATACAGCAACTGCTGACTCTGTTTATCCTGAGTATAAAGTCCCGCCTTAAGCTCTAAATCTAATTTTTGGGCTGCATTGAGCAAATGATATGACGAAAGGTCTGGTATCTCTAAGCTCAATCCTGCTCGAGCTGTCACTCTTAATTTCCCTTCTTTTGGTTGTTTTGTTATCACCACTATCACACCATTAGCCCCTCTCGAACCATAGATTGCCGTAGCAGCAGCATCTTTAAGTATATTAATGCTCTCTATCTGCTCATCATTGTAATCCATTAGTTTGGTAAGAGATATTTCAAAGCCATCCATAATAATAAGAGGTGTATTAACAGCCTGACTAACTCCCTTACTAAATTCTTCAACATTCATAGGCAATGATGCCTTGCCTCTAATATTGAAATTAGGTATCATATTAGGATTACTTCCTAATGCGTTGTCAAGAGGAAAATTTACCGATACGTCTATATTTCTAAGGGTTTGCAAAAGGTTTGTTCCTTTATACATATCCAGTTGCTTGCTATCGATTGAAGATACTGCACCTGTATAGCTTTCTTTTGCTTTTCTAAATATACCTGTCACCAATACACCTTTTAATTGCTTTATATCGCTTTCTAAATATATCCTCATATCCTTACTGATAGGCAAGATTATTGGTTTCATCCCTATACAGGTTACTTTAATTTGTTTTGAAGATGCCAAGTTAAAAGCATTGAGCCGAAACAAACCGTCCGGATTGGTAACTGCAGCTATTTTAGTTCCAACTACTTTTATCAGCGCGCCCACAACAGGCTCACCAGTATCTTTGTCAAACACATAACCCTTTACGCTTTGCTCCTCAACACCAGTAGTACTGTTATGAGCAACAACAGATCGATTGTTTCTTTCTACATTAATAATATTTCCATCAACAGTGTATTTCAATTCCGTCTTGCTAAGCGCAAGGTCTAATATGGAAAATACCGTAGCATTAGCGACATCCAATGTTACCGTATATTTTTCAACATCACTCTTATCATAGAGAATTTTATAATTGGATTTATCCTCTAGCAATTGTAATACACTTGCTAAGGCTTTGTTTTTAACATTCATAGTAATGGCGCTACCATTTTGTGCACAAGCTGGAAACGAAATTACGATAGAAGAAGCCAAGAGAAAAAGGATTAAAAAGGCTTTTTTCATAAGTTATATATGTTTAAATGATGTTACACCAAATACTTTTTTATTATAAAAAGGAAAAACGAATGTGTCTACCGTTATACATCATAAGAAATAGATACAAATAGATTTGCTATGTATCAGCATTTTATATCTTTTTGCAAATATAGTATTTTCGTTTATATTTTAATACTAATTTAAATATATTTTTTCAACAATGTCTTTTTAGAATAGAATAATCGTTCTTTTTATTAATAGAAATACAGTCTTCTGCAAAAGTTTTTCGTATGCGACTATTTGTTTTTTTACTTTTGCTGTCACCAATAGAACCCTATTGCCCTCTCTCGGGGTTGTTGGATTATTTGTTACTGCCACCGATTTAATGAGGCACTAATGAATTTTAATTTCAATCGTACTTATACCATAAGCATAAGCTAACCAAAAACAGTATTCCTACCTGCTATCGTTGTCGACAACGATAGCAGGTGGTTTTTTACTTCACCGTTGTACGTTTTTCTTTAATCAACTTTATTTGTCTCAACAAATCTGCATAATGCAAAGCATTTACATCTTTACTTACTAAGCTCTGCGCTTTACAGAAAGTTTCAACTTTATTCATAAGCATTTGTACATACAACAGTGCATCACTTGTTATACTCGAAGAAGATGATGGCTGTACTCCCATCAACGATGCTAAAGGATTAGGTGCAGCAGGCTTCTTATTTATAGGATTAAGTATTTGATCCATACATCCTAAAAACGAACGCTCTAAAGTTCTGCGAGTAATGTTTTTAATTTCAGAATCTTTCCCAAGAGGTTTCCATATTGCGTTAAACACATCTGTAAGATAGTCTGGCAACTGATAAGCTGCAGGATTATCAAACGATCTGTTGTATATTTTAGTCAATGTTTCCATAGAGAGTAATGAAGACAACACACGAGTTTGCTGACGAGAAATACTCGTGATGGCATCATGTCCTGTTATACAAGTAATGTTAGATGGATACAGCCATACAGGAGCATCAAAGAGCTGCTTTTCTAAAAAGACTATAGCCTCTTTCTGCCGATCTTTAGGTGTTGCTTCATAAGGTTTCCGCCCAGGCAAGTTATTAACATAACGTCCCCCAACATTCTTTAGGACGTGCTCTACATAATTATTAAATTGATTGCAAGTATTGGAATACATTAATTTAAGATGATTATACTTACCATCCGTCTGCCTTGTCCATTCGGGCAGTTTTACAATCAGACGCTTCAAATTCTTGATTCCATAATCAGATGCTTTCACATTGTTGTCACCCAAATCCTCAATCTGTGAACGTGGGTCCTCGTTCTTTCCTTCACCGCCAAACCACAGCTTTGGGTTATTGCTCAAAACCTTTGTTGTCTCCTTGCGCAAGGCGTCACGCTCTTTAAATTCATCTTTGAACTCTGGACGATATTGATACCCCCACTTAATAGCCCACTTGTCATAGTCATTAATTCGCGGGAACAGTCCTCGCTCACTAATTCCATCTTCAGGTTGGGCAACATAGTTAAAACGTGCATAATCCATAATAGAAACTGTATGCCCATGCTTTTCTACCCATGCTTTATCACGTAGCTTTTCTACAGGGGTAGCATAGCTTGCGCCCATATTATGGCGTAATCCCAAAGTGTGCCCTACTTCATGAGATGACACAAAACGGATAAGCTCACCCATCAGCTGATCGTCAAAAGGTATTTTCTGTGCTCGCTTATCAAGTACTCCACATTGGGTCATATACCATTTTGTCAACAAATTCATCACATTGTGGTACCAACATACATGACTTTCTATAATTTCTCCACTACGAGGGTCAACGACATGAGGCCCATAGGCATTTTCTATTTCAGCCGGTAAATAACGTATTACATTAAAGCGAGCATCATCAACGCTCATGTCAGGCCTGTTGTCAGGCCATTCCTTACCGATTATAGCATGCTTGAATCCTGCCGCCTCAAAAGCAACTTGCCAGTCATTTATTCCTTTTATGAGATAAGGTACCCATTTCTTAGGCGTTGCAGGATCGATATAAAAAACAATTGGCTTTATGGGTTCTACTAATTCGCCCCTCTTGTATCGTTTTACATCTTTCGGAACCAAACGAAACCTTCCAATAAATTCCTCTTTATCTGCTTTATGCTGCTTGTCGCTAAAATAAGTCACCTCATCTGTAAAATATCCAACTCGCTCATCCCACAAGCGCTTACGCATAGGTGTTTTTGGCAACAATACAATACTGGTATTCAACCCCAAGGTTACCGTCCCTGTCTGTGCTGCAGCTTGATTGTATCCTGTTGCATTATAAGTTCGTGTAGACACCACTTCGATATTGATAGGATATACCTTCAATGTATCTATGAAAGTCCTATCGTCTATCAGTCCACTCAAGCGGAGTGTTTTGCTGCCATTCGAAGAGAAGGACATTATTTTGTTCTCTGACTTAAAAAACTTTGTAACATCAATAAGATACATTTTAGGATCTTTGTTTTTCCCAATAATCTTGAAAGAAGCCACAATAGGATTTATCGTCGATGCTTTAAGTGTTCGCGAGATATTATCATTTTCATTGGCTAACTGTGACAACACATAGGCACGCATTAACATGGTTTTGTCATCGCGCTTCTCAAAGTAAACAGTGGCCTCGTTCATCTCTTCACCAGCATATTTACCAAAATCTTGCGGTGTACCAGTTAGTCGCGTCACAGCCAAGAAATATCGTCCTAACAAGCTGTCTGGAATTTCAAAATACCATTTATCCTCTATATGACGAACAGTAAAAAGCCCTTTTAGCTGGCTACCTCCTTTTTTTATCAATTCATCATACTCATTCTTCTTCTCTTTCTTCTTTACAGCTACTGTATCTGTCTTAGACTTGACACTGTCCGCGGAAGCCACTTTACTCATACCCATAGTATCTGTATGAATCACATGACGATAATACGGATGTCCATGAAGACAAATACTGATAAATAGGAAACAAATCCCAAAGGTTAATTTAGTTTTAAGAAACATGATAAAAAATATTTAGTAATCTTTATTCTTTTTGGATTAACCACACTACTTCGTTTATTTTGATTTTTATTGTACCTATAAATCTATTTAAATGCTTAGAGTCTGACACTCTGTAAATACAAATTGAGTTAAGGTGTAACATAAGGTTGTAACAACACCGTAGACCAACCGCAAAGTTAGGTTTTTTTTCTTATAACTATCATTTTTCAAGCAAAATCTTTCAAAAAAATCAATATTTAATTCCGCCAACGGGTATAGGTATTTTTTATTGCAATCGTTCTTCCACATAGTTGTTGACTGTTAGTCAACCTGTTTTAGGTAAAGACAAGATTGAATAGATAGATATAAAGTTGAGATGTTATTTTTTAAAGTGCGACGATAAATTCCGTGGGACTTTTTCCATAAAACTTTTTAAAGACTTTGGAGAAATAGTTGGGGTCTGAAAACCCGCAACGGTAAGCTGTCTCGGAAACAGAAAATCCTTTCATGAGCAATTCGGAGGCCAGCGCAAGTCGTTTGTGACGGATGTATTCACCGATAGACATGTTCAGAAGGTTTTTCATTTTGGTGTGCAGCAGACTTCGACTGATAGCCATTGCTTGCGTGATGTCGGTTACAGCGAACTCGTTGTTGCTGATATTCTTGTCAATCAGTTGGTTGATTTGCAAGATAAACTTTTTGTCGATGTCATTGAGCGAGCTGGTTTCAATGTCTTCGGTCTTGGTATTTTTAATCTCGGTCTGACGTGTCTTGACCAGTTGGATGATGTTCTTAACTTGCAGATCGAGCACCTGTGGGTCGAAGGGTTTGGACACATAGGCTTCAGCTCCGCTCTTGTAGCCCGCCACCACATCTTCCTGCTCGTTTTTGGCCGTCAGAAGAATGACGGGAATGTGAGATGTGGTGACGTCCGATTTGAGCTTGGAGCAGAAGCTGACTCCGTCCATGATGGGCATCATCACATCACTGATGACAAGTTGGATAGATTCGTTTTGAGCAACTTCAATTCCTTCTTTTCCGTTGGTAGCAGTGTAAACGTTGTATTTGGGAGAAAAGTAATTGGTAAGGAAAGTAAGCATATCAGCGTTGTCTTCGACGATTAAGATAGACATTTTGTAGTCTTCTTCCATCACAATATCTTTTGAGGCATTGTTGATGTCTGTCATCGAAGGTGAGAAATGATAGTCGGTTAGCGGTACAATGACTTTGTCGTCGGTGATGAGAGATTGCCGGTCGAAAGCCTTAGCGTCTACATTCAGCAATATCCGGAAGGTGGATCCGTGCTGCAGCTCGCTCTTCAACTCTATTGTTCCCTTGTGTATGGTTACCAGTCGTTGGACTAGAGAAAGTCCGATGCCCCATCCCTTGTTGTTGGTATTGTATCCTCGTTTGGTTTGATAGAACTTCTGAAAGATGTTTTTCTGTTCTTCCTGAGCAATGCCTATGCCCGTGTCGGCCACTCTCACGTCGAGATAGGTGTAGTTGTCTTCTTGTCCTGTGATGATAGAGGCCTTGACCTTCACCTCTCCATTTTCAGGAGTGAACTTGATGGCATTGGACAACAGATTGTTCATGATGCGTTCAAGATAGGAAGGTGAAAACCATACGATTTCATCGTTGTTTTCACAATCAACGCTCAAGTTTAAATGTTTTTCAGCAGCACTTCTGCGGAACAGGTTTGCGAGAATTTTAATAAACTCTAAGGGGTTGCCTTGCTGAATATAGAACGGGAAATTATCCGACTCGACCTTGTTGAACGTTACCAGTTCGTTGATAAGTTCCTCCATCTTGTTGGTATTCTCAAGAGCTGTCTCCAGATGATGTTGTTCCGTTTCGTTCAATTTATCTTTATGGATACTTTTAAGAGGTGCAATGATTAGAGAAAGAGGTGTTTTCAGTTCATGGGAAACGGTGGTAAAGAAGTCGAATTTGGCACGGTCTACCTCTTCTATCTTTTTCTTCTCCATCATGGCCATTTTGACTTTGTTCTTTTCGTTCAGTCTTATTTTATAGTAATGCTGAATATAGTAAACGATGATAGCGGCCAGCAAGAGGTAGAACAGATAAGCCCAAGTAGAGCGATAGAAAGGTGGTGCAATGATAATTTTAATTGCTTTTTCAGGTCGGTTTTCCCAACCGGTATTTGAATTATTGGCCCGTATTCGCAGTATGTAGGTGCCGGGTTCCATGTTGTAGCTCACAAAGGTATGGTCGTTGCCCATCTCTCGCCATTGATTGTCTATACCGTCTACTTTGGTTTTGTAAATGATAGACTCTGTTTGTCCGGGAGAAATAACACCATAATCAATCATGATGGAATGTCCCTGACGATAGGAGAGCCTGATTTCATGTGTGGCATCCAGCTCTTTCGTAAGTGGCGAGTTTGCTGATGCAGCGTTGATTTCTTCGCCGTTGATTCTCAAGGATTTGAGATGAACGTTTAGATTTGTGCTTTTGGAAACCATGTTTTCAGAACGAAACATAATCAGTCCGTTCACCGTTCCAAAATACATTCTGCCATCTTGTGTCAGCAGCGTTGAAGAGAAGTTAAACTGGTTGGTGGGCAAGCCATCGTCGGTGGTGTATCGGTTAATGGTCCGGGTCTTGGGAATATATTGGAATAACCCTTGACTTGTGCTAATCCAGATACGGCCTTGTGTATCGGCATTGATGCCGCATATCGTGCTTCTGGATAAGGTTATACCGTTCTCTATCTCAGAAAACTTTCCGGTTTTGGGATTGAGCACCTGCAATCCGTTGTTGTTGGTCCCCACCCATATCTTACCATCTTGGGCAGGATAAATGTATGTGATGTAGTTGTCTTTCAGCCCTTGTGCCTGTTGGGTGGCTTTCCAATGAATGATTTGATTTGTTTTGGTGTTGAGCTTATAAATTCCGTAGGCTACAGTACCAATCCACAGATTGTCTGCCTGATCGACAGCGAGCGCATAGATAAAGGCATGATTGAGCGAGGAGTGGTTTATCCTCCTGAATTTTTGGGCTTGCGGATCATACCAATGGAGGCCTTGTGTGGTCCCCACCCAAAGTTTTCCGGAGCTTTGCCTGGCAAAGTCAAAGATGGATACGGCAGACAGATTCATTGATAGTTCAAACCGTTTGACACTTCCGGAATTCAGATTATATCGGAACAACCCGTTTCTAAAAGTCCCAATCCAAATAATGTCGGCGGACTTGTCATGTAACAGACAATGCACGTTGGAGCCGAGTTGAGGAATGGAATTGAAAGGAGAGAAGGTTCCCCGCATGGGATTATAGATATTCAGTCCGCCATCTTCGGTTGCTATCCAGAGTTCATGAGGATTTCTTTCAATGATTTGTCGCACAACCTTCCCCTGTAGTTTGTTGGGGCTGTAACTCGGTCCTTCCCATGAGAAGGGGCTGCTATTCTTTATCATATCTACGCCACCAAAATAGGATCCAATCCAAATGTTATGGTTGGAGTCTGACAGGATGGAATAAATAGCATTGTCGGACAACTGATTGATATTGCCAAATTGTTGTTTCAGCGTTTTGATACTCCCGTCTTGCCCAATAATCGTTACGCCTTGTTCGGTACCCAACCATATATTGTGTTTGTGGTCTTCGGTGATCACTCTCACCGTTCCGTCAGAAAGCTGATTGGCCTCATACACTCGCGTATTGCCTGTTTTCACGTCCAACGCCATAACTCCCTTCCCGTTCCGTCCTATCCATAGCCTGCCGGCATGGTCAAAAGTCATGGGGATGATACCGTCGGAGCCGGTAATGAAGTCCTTGTAGATACCGGTGTCTAACTTGGAAATTTGATTGAGTTTGGTGTTGTAGGCATAGATGCAGGAATTGGTAGCGACGTAGAGTTGGTCATCTTTGTCTATGGCGAGTGAAAGAATAAAGCCTCCGCCTAACGAAGGGAGAGGCGTGAACTTCCTGGCTTTCTCATCAAAGACACACAATTTCATGCCACCACAGATAATTTTTCCATCGGATGTTTCGACAATCGATTCTATATAATATCCCGGCAGAATGAAGTTTTCAAAGTCGTCTGTAGCTGGTCTGTACAAACTGACGCCCTTCGAATGGGCCACCCAGACTCTGTGTTTTCGGTCGAGAAAAAGCGATTTCACAAAATTGTGGCTCAGCGAGGAGGGTTTGTGGGGTTCGTTGAAATAGTTTTTAATGGAATAGCCGTCGTAGCGGGCAAGTCCGTTGCGCGTTCCCAACCATATATTGCCTTGGTAGTCCTGTACCATTGCTTGTACCTGCTGATGCGGCAGTCCCTGCTGACTGGAGATGTGGAAGAACCTGTAATTGTTCGCCATCCCGGTACATAGAAATAGAAACGATAAGATGAAACTGTGGATTATTCTTGTCATAATGGGGTTGCAGATGTAGTAGGGCCATAATGAAGTATGCGTTTCCGCAAGGCAACACTATGGGCAGATTTGATATGTAAGTGCAAAGTTATACTATTTTTGCCTTAATCGTGTCTCTTGGCTTTATAAATGCGGTTTCCTCTCATAGTGAGTTATTCTATTTCCGGATAATGCCCTTGATGTACGTTCTTGACATTCCCTGTTGCATAGGCTTGGGCTATATATCACCTGATGACTCTATTCATATTTTCTATAGTTCCATTTTCCACGAATGGTATATATGGGCAAAGTAAAACGTATCCATATTGTCAGTTTCCATTATTATGAGGGCTGACCAAAGCAATATTTGCAGAACACAACTATTCAGCTTCCAAATGCTTAGTAGAAACAATATCTCCCCACCCCTTTAAGCAAAGGGGTGGGGAGAGAGAGCTGTAACTATATATTAATTCTATAGATATTAATATCCCGGATTTTGTACCAAGTTGGGATCTATCTGAATCTGGTCAATCGGAATAGCAAGCCAGTAACACTTGGGTGCTTCGATGGTGGAGCGATCAACATAATCACCATCATTCATCTCGGTGAGACGGTAATATTCTTTTGCTGTCCTTCCAGCAGTATTCCAAGATTTTTCCTTAGGTCTCAAAACCTTCTCGAGTATCTTCCAACGGCGAATGTCGTGAAATCTTCTACCCTCCATGGCCAATTCGTTAGAGCGTTCGTCTCGAATCACTTGTCTCAGCTTGGCTATGTCTGTCGGTATGCCCCCAGCGTAGCTCCACGACTTTTGGAATGTGGGAAGTCCGCTACGCGTGCGCACTTTGTTGAGATATTCCAAACTTTTGGCGCTCAACTTGTGGTTATATTCCATATCTGCTTCCACATAGTTCAGGTATAACTCGGCCAAACGCAGGTAAGGGAAGACCCATTTATTAAACGTGAACTGCTTATTTCTAGGATTGTAGGTATCTTTGGTGGACACCCATTTTTGGCAAAAATAGCCATTGTCACTTTGATACTCGTTGCCCTTTATGCCATCTTCTTGTTGAGGCTCCCCCCTGCGACACTTCAGCATCATCACGCCATTGTTGACTTCAAACGGTCCACGGTCGAATCCGATAGAAGCATAGAATCTCGGCTCTCTAAACGCATGGTAGGCAGAAGTCTGCTCTTTGGGAAAGAAAGGAGACTGCACAATGTCAGTGGGCTTAAGGTTTTTTGTGTCTGGGTCGTCTTCCCAGGGCAAACCCTTCAACGTAAAGTATCGGGTTACGCAACTCCATGTGGGGAATACATATCCTCTAAAACCATCGCGGCTGTACTTATTATAGCCTACACGCGGTGCGAAATTCTTGATGCAATATCCTATTTCAGGCTGGTTGGCTATGCCGAAGAGTATCTCGTCCCAGTTGTTAAAGCTGCCCGTCTTTGGGCCAACGAAAGCCTCGTGATAGTTTGTGCCGCCCTGCAACATATTATCCGTGCTACCACCATACAATTTATAACCATTAGCCTCGCACAGCTTGATGGCATCCTCGGCGGCGTCCATGGCCTTCTTCCATTTCTCTCGGTCGTATGTCAAATTCATCAATGGCTTTCCATCCGGATTTTTGAAATTGGCATAAAACTCTGTGTTGCCATTGACCAATGGTGATGCAGCATATAAAAGTAAGCGCGCCTTGAATCCGAGCGCAGTGGCCGAAGTGGCCCTATTCTTCTCGCCATTGGTACGAACAGCAGGAAGCAGCTTAGCGGCCTCGTCGTATTTCTCAGCGATAAAGCTCACGCACTCATCGTATGGCACGCGCATCTGATTGTTTTCAACATTCTGCGAGTACTCCTCTTTGGCTAAGAAAATTGGACCATAAAACTCCAACAAAATCTGATGGTAATAGCCTATGAGGAAGAGCGCCTCACCTTTCCATAGATTTATGTTCTCTTTGGTGATGTCCGGCACCTTGTCAAGGTTGTTCAACACGTTGTAGCACTTGCGAATGGCACCCCAAATGTCTTTTTTCTGTGCGTCTACCGGATAGTTGTCAGCCGTATTGCTCCACAGTGCAAAGTAGGTGTTGGACGACGACTCATCGCCGTTTATCAAGCTCTTATAGTGGAACCAGCGTGTCGTTCCGCGGTGTCCAACGACCATTTCGTCCGATCCCATCAAGCCGGGAAAACCCTTTTGCGGCTGCATGAAATCGGGTATCTCGCTATAACAGCCCACCACCATACGCTCTGCTTGGGTTTGTGTTTTGTAAATATCGGCTTCGGTGGCGTTGCCTGTAGGCACGACGTCTAGGAAATCACATGCCGACAGCGTTCCCGCCAGAATGGTGGCGAGCATTATTTTAATATATGATTTAGTTTTCATCGTTCTGTATTTTTTCAATTAATAATGAAATTGTACGCCAATCTTGAATGTTCGCTGCAATGGGTAGCTCAAACCGCTGCCACTTCCCATTTCCGGATCCCACGTCTTGAACGGTGAGAAGGTGAGAAGATTGGTTCCAGCTACATAAACTCGCATCCACTTAGTAGGCGTGAATCCCACTTCCATCGTTTTGAGTCGCAGATAGCTGCCATCACGCAGGTAGAATGTACTGGGCACCACGTTGTTGTTCACAAATGATTGGGTTAGGCGTGGATAGGCCGCATTGGCGTTGTTGTTGGCCTCTGACCAGTGGTTGTCTACGATATATTGGGCTATACCCAGTCCGTCTCCATCCTTGTCAACAAATGGATGGATGTTTCTCATGATCAAGCTCACTTTCCCAGCTCCTTGAAACATCAGTGACATGTCCCATTTCTTATAAGTGACGGTGCCGCCGAAGCCATAGATGATTTCCGGCATCTCTGGATTTCCGATGGTCGTTACATCATTCTGGTCTATCTTCTTATCGCCATTCATGTCTTTGTATTTGATGTCACCTACAGTATATGCGCTTAATTCTTGTTTGGGCGACTGGTCTATTTCTTCCTGTGAGGTGAACAATCCTTCTGCAATCAAACCACGGAAACACTTGATGGGATGTCCTAAGTATGAGTAGTAGTCGGGCACGTTTTGTGGCTCATCTACATCGGTCATTTCGTTGTGGGCGTATGTCAGGCTACCGTTTGCTTTGACAGTAAAGTCTCGGTTAAACACCTTTGTATAGGCCAGGCTCATATCAAAACCCTTGTTTTTAACTGCTCCGATGTTGGCCCAAGGTTTGTTTCTTCCAAATCCTGACATTGAAATCACGGAGTTTCTCTGCATGAAGATACCTGTACGCGACTCGTTGAAATAGTCGAAGGTGATATCCAGACAGCCCATCAGGTTCATATCCACACCCACATTGAGCTTCTTCGATTTTTCCCATGTTGCCAATGGGTTACCATAGGTAGTGATATTGGGTACACTAATGTTGTCGTAGTTGTTGCCTATCCACCAACCACCTCCGGAGAACATGTTCACCGTGGTGATGTATGGGAAACGGTCTCGCAAGGCATCGTTACCCACAAGGCCATACGATCCACGTAACTTCAGGTTGTGAACATAGGCTTTGGCCGGTTTAAAGAAGGCTTCATTAGAGATGGTCCAACCTGCTGCGATAGCTGGGAAGAAACCAAACCGCTTGCCACTCATAAAGTTTTCCGATCCGTTGTAGCCAAATGTGGCCTCCAACAGATAGCGGTGGTCGTAGTTATAAGCAAATCTACCAGCTAAGCCCTGCTCTCTATAAGGCAACAGATCGTATTCTCCGCCGCCGTTTTTAACTTTCTTGGTTTCTTTCATGTGGTACACCAAGGTGGCGTTCACATCGTGCTTGCCAAACAGTCTTTGGTAATCCACTTTTCCTTGCAATGACCATACAGTTGTGGTGGGGTCTCTGCCAGAGTTGGATTGCAGGTAAGGCTGGCCGGGATCGCCAATGGAGGTGGTGTCGAAATGGTATTGTCCGTTCTCGTCCACGGTGTAATCATCAGTCACTTTGTAGTAAAACGGTACTGTCCAATGATCCAACCAGTTGAAGCTGTAATTATAGAACGATGCCAATCCGCTGGCTTTAAGTCCTGGTGTTACAAAGTCTAAATCCTGGTCTATATTGAATGCCGTTGTGGAATACACATAGTTGCGGTCAGTATAACCTGAGCTCAAGCGAGCGTATGGGTTAATTTGCAGTCCGCCTACACCTTGGCGGGCATTCATACCATAGCGCACAAAAGTGTCTCCTTCCTGTGCGGGGAGCACCGGTGGGAAGCTTACGGGTGACACGCGCATAGTGTAATAGAATAGGTTATTTACCGATTCCATTGGCGCATGATAGTAGAACAGTTGCGTATTCATGTTCAGCCCAATCTTTGTCGTACGTGTAAGGCGGGCCGTAACGTTGCTTTGGAATAGATATTTACGGCTTCGCATGTTCACGTCCAGCGCTTGTGCCTCTTTGGGCTGACGTATGATACCGTTCTCATAGAATATGCCGGCATTCAGGAAGTATGTCAGTATCTTGCTTCCGCCCCTAACGTTGAGGTTCAAGTTCTGGTTCATAGTCATCTTCTTGAACAACAGATCATGCCAGTCGTTGTTCGGGAAGAGGTATGGGTTGGCTCTTTCAGCAGTCTTGGCAATGCGATCATCGCTGTAATAAGGCGAATAGGTCTTACCTACCGCTTTCGCATCGTTGTAGGCTGCTTCGTTGAACATTCTCATGTATGTTGGTCCATCGGCCATTGACTGAATCATGGTAGGAGCGGAAATGGTATTATCCATGCGTACCTTTACCTGCATCTTTTCAGATAATTCTCCCTGTTTGGTGTTGACGATAATCACACCATTGGCACCACGAGAACCGTACAATGAAGTGGCTGTGGCATCTTTCAATACAGAAAATGATTCAATGGACTCTGGCGGAATGTTGTTCAACATGATAGTGTTGATTTCTACACCATCAAGAATAACCAAAGGACTCTTGTTCGCACCAAAGGTCGAGATGCCACGAATGTAGAATTCGGCATTATCGTAACCAGGCTCACCGCTTTTTTGGCGGGCGATGATACCAGGAATGTTTCCTGCAAATGATGTCGTCAAGCTGCTCGATGTCATTTTTAGGTCTTCCGGCTTTACGGCTTGTACGGCTCCAACCAGCGACTCTTTCTTCTGCTTACCGAATCCAACGACCACAACTTCATCAATTTCATTGTGGGCAGGGTACAGGGAAATGGCAATGAACGTTCGTCCTTTCAGGCTAATATCCTTATTTTGATAGCCTATGTACGCTACTTCCAACGTAGCATTTGGCGATGCCTGAACTGCAAACGTTCCATCATGAGCAGTAATAGAGGCGATGGACGTTCCTTTCACCCGTATGGTAGCTCCTATGATGGGTTCACCATTTTCATCACCGATGAATCCTTTAACTTCTCGTTTGTTGCTTTGTCCTGAGCTGCTGGCATTCTGTGCATGTGCTGTTCGCGGTAAGGCATCATTAGATGCCAAAGCAGATAGCGACATCAGATTTGTCCCTAATAGGAACAATGACGCCAAAAGCAACCTTGGTTTCAGACCTTGATTCCTTTTCATTTGTTATAAGTGTTTAGAAGGTTAAAAATATTTATACTACAAATTGAAAGATAATTCATTTTTTTATATTTTTATGTTCTTTAAGTAAAGCAAACATTTAGATCATTTATAATAAGGTAGGTTTTCATCATTCGTCCTTGCCTACAAGGCAAATCTGTGCGATGGTTTTCACTTTTTTCTACACAGCAAGATTTGCATTCCTAATTGGAATTAGTGTTTTTTCAGCATGTCGGCAACTTCTTTTTTGGCCTGTTCGCGGCTCTTGGAGAAGATTTTTTTGATGCGGTGCATGTCAAATTTCCGTTCCCGGTCGTAGGTGTAGATACCGCTTTTTCCAAAATCAAATTGATAGGTCCATGTGTTACCATTGAGGTTGATTCATTCCGTCCGCTCAAACTGCGGGCGTGGGTATTCCGGTCTTGGCAGTATTGCGGCACTAAGATTTAGTGAAAGGATAAGTGTCAAAGTTGACAGATAGACTTTTGTCTTTTTCGTAAATTCAGAGTTTCGGTTTATTAGCATAATGCAAAGTTAGAGTATTATTCAGGCTTGTAGGGGGTAATATTGTGTTTTTGTTCTGTAATATTGTTTATAAATGACAAATTTCAAAAATCACATGAGTACTACATAGTAGACACTCAAAAAGACGAGATAGCATTTTTGAGGTTCGACTAAGTATAAGTGTTTCCAGCAAATGATACAGTATACCATACTGGTTCTGTGTATGGAGGATTAAGATATAAAACATCACATTTAACATCTTAAATGATATTTTCAATTTTATCGTTTTCGCTTTCTATTCTTTCGAAGATACCATTATTGGAATCATTCCTGCTGATGATTATAGACTTTAGGGCTCGTTTATCCCAATGCTTAAGAAAAGTGCCATATACACCTACGGTATTTGACACATCAGAAACAGGTTCTAATAAACATGCTAATAACCTGAGTTCGGGATAAATCAGAATAGAGTTTTGAACGCATGACATTATGCTACTATTACTTTTATATATACCCAAATATTAAAATGTACATCGATTTATAAAAATAGAT
This sequence comes from Prevotella sp. BV3P1, assembly GCF_000479005.1. Lineage (GTDB taxonomy): Bacteria > Bacteroidota > Bacteroidia > Bacteroidales > Bacteroidaceae > Prevotella. Next base: position 21,923 of record NZ_AWXC01000009.1, read on the forward strand.
TTTGAATCTTCAGGCGATACAAAGAAAGATAAATTCACGTTGATGAAGCGTTATGGTACCATTGTAAGCAGAGATACACAACGAATTTCAATCGCAGCCGGGCTATGTGCATCAACAGGGTTAGTCTGCGGGGTTTGGGGTTGCCAGCCTGTGGTAAAGTGCCATGCTTGCTGTGCTTGCTGCTACTCAAAAAGTTTACACCGACACACCAATTTGTTGAATATTTTATCAAAAAATGGCCCCAAAAACGGCTCTTCAGAACTTTCAATCTAGAAAAAAACAATAGGCAAACGTACCGCAAACAAGCGGTTATTTGGTGCGTCCTGTCGATTTTTTCCACAAAAAAGCGGGTTTTATACGATAAAAGGCATCATTTTGCCTGCTTACCAACATGCCTTTGTCCCGCAAAAGCATACACATTAGGCACTTTAAGCAATGCTTTTGGCAGAAAAGCGCATGACTTTCGGGAGTCAATAATTGATAAAAATTCGTAACATCATGCGTATGAATGAGATACAAAAGTCGTTCATGCTTGGCGTATTTGCGCCCAAGATCAAGGTTGTTTGCAAATACGCCAAGGAGAGAAGAGTATCATGTCAAGAAAATTCTTTACGTCTAATCGGTAGCCATTTCCTGTCATCTAAAAAAATATCCAATTGCATATATGTATTTGCTTCTGTAAGAGAACTTAAGTAATTGTTGCCACAGTTTGTTCAGATTAGTTTCTCAAAAGCCTTTCTGTCGCCTTTGGCACCATAGTGTATTTGACCACAATAGGTGTAGCCCAGGTGTGGAAGGATGTTCAGCATCTCAACATTGTCATAGTTGGTGTCAACCTTGATGCTGTGAACGCCTTGCGAGGCTGCCCACTTCTCGGCCTCGTGGAAGAAGCGTTTGGACAGTCCGTGCCCTCGGTGACGGGGGCTGACGGCAAGTCTGTGAATCACCACATAGTCTTGCTCGCTGAGCCAAGAACCTTCGAGATGAGCATATTCAGGTTCGCCGTTCACGGCAAGTTTGGCGTATGCGGCTACCTCTCCATCGACGGTAAGGATGTAAGCATCTCCTCCGGCAATATCATTCTCAATCAATGCTCGTGAGGGATAGTCCTTTGTCCATTGTTTCCTACCGTTGGTCAGCATGAGGTTACGAGCTGTATCTAAGAGCGTCCATGCCTCTTCCAAATCTGCGGTTGTAGCTTTTCTGAATGCAATTCGTGTGGTATGCATGTTTGTTATTTGACTCGTTCGAGTGTGGTGAATCACTTTAACAATCTCTTCTTTCATTTACAGCGTGTGCCGTGCGCCGAATCCAAATTTAGGGGCTTTGACGGTTAATTGCACTTGTCCTTTCAGTCCATTGCTTTGCACTGTTACCACCAATTTGCCGTGGAAAAGGTGCATATTGGGGAGGTGGAAAGGCTCTAACGACGTGGCGTCGCCATTGCAGACAGCCTTGAAACGGGCAGCACCTGACACTTCGAAGAGCAACAGGTCATTGGCATCGGGACAGAGATTGCCGTCTTTGTCTACCATACTAATGGTGTAATACAGCAAGTCCTTGCCGTCGTTTGCGAGCTGTTGCTTGTCTACTTCTATCTTGAGTGCATGAGGCGCACCGGCTGTGTGAATGGTTTGCTGAGCTGCTTCCTTGCCCTTTTCATCGTAAGCCACCACCTTCAGTTCGCCCGGCTCATACACTACGTTGTTCCAGCGCAAGCGGTAACGGTCTAATTTGGAAGCCTTGTTCTTCTTGATGCGTCCTTGACTCTTACCATTGACAAAGAGTTCGGCTTCGGGATAACTCGTATAACAGTACACGGGTATTACTTTTCCCTCACGTCCATGCCATGTCCAATGTGGCAAGAGGTGTAGGGTGGGCGAGGAAGTGTTCCACACCGATCGATACAGGTAATAGCGATCTTTGGGCAAGCCTGCCAAGTCGACTGGTGCAAAGTAGCTGCTTCGTGAGGGCCAATAGCTGTAATAAGGAGTGGGTTCACCGATGTAATCGATGCCTGTCCACACGAATTGACCGATAGAGTAGGGCAAATCGTCTTGTTTGGCAAAGTCTTCATCGGGGTAACTGCCCCAGCTCACCTTCTCCACGTCGTACGATGAGCATTGTCCGTCGGCGTAGGTGGCCATATTCTTCTCTTCTACGGGGAATTTGTATACCCCTCTCGAGCTTACCGCTGACGATGTTTCCGAGCCCAGCAAGAACCCTTGTGGCAGCTTGTCAATGAGTTTTTCGTAAAGGAAGACACGGTAATTAAAGCCCGGTACGTCTGTGGCAGCATAGAAACCGCAATTGACGCTGCCCTCTGGATTGTCCACACCGCAAGTGACGGTGCGTGAAGAATCGAGGCTATGGCAAAACTTCACCATGGCTTTGGCGCGCTCTGTACCCTGCTGGTTGGCTTGTTCGGGTATCTCGTTGCCAATGCTCCACATCACGATAGATGGATGATTGCGATGCCCTAAAATCAGATTTGTAAGGTCTTTGCGCCACCATTCATCGTAAAACCGATTGTAACCGTTCTTTACCTTTGGTTCTTTCCATGCGTCAAAGCTCTCTGCCATGACCATCATTCCCATGGAGTCGCACACCTGCATCTGCATTTGCGAAGGCATGTTGTGCGCAGTACGGATGGCATCTACGCCCATATCTTTCATGATGCGTATCTGTCGAATCATGGCAGCCTTGTTGGCAGCCGCACCAAGAGGTCCTAAATCGTGGTGCAGACATACGCCCTTGAACTTTCGTGTGATGCCATTGAGCTGAAAACCGTGCTCTTTCGTAATGGCTATGGTGCGAATTCCCACCTGTTGTGAGGTCGCATCTAAGGTTTTACTGCCTCGTTTCACGCAGATTTGTAACGTGTAGAGATAGGGATGTTCAGGACTCCAAAGTTGTGGATTCTTGATGTTTAGCGTCGTTGCCACATCTCCTTTTGCATCGTTTTCCACCGTATTCTGTGCAACTGTCCTACCGTTTTTGTCTTTTAGGATAATGTGCGTCTTGAGCTTGTCCTTCTCTTTGAGTCCCTTTGCTTGAGCATTCACGGCAATTTCCGCTTCTTGTTGCGAAACGGAGAGGGTGCGGAAATACGTTTGCCAAGGGTCTATATAGGTTTTATTGGTCGTAATCAGCGTGACAGGGCGAAATAGTCCAGCTCCCGGATACCATCTGCTGCTCTCCTCCAAGTTGTTCAGTTTGACCAGTATCTCATTGTCCCCACGGTTTAAGTAGGGTGTGATATCGATGCGAAAAGCGTTGTATCCATACGCCCACCGACCCGCTTCCGTGCCATTGACATAGACAACAGGTTCGCTCATGGCACCATCAAAATAAAGTTCTGTGCGTGCATCGAGGTTGTTTACGTTGATAGTGGTGCGATATTCGCCACGTCCCAACCAAGGCAGTCCACCCGAACGTCCTGTGTGCCATATAGGGGTGCGTTGTCCGTCTTGCGTGATACCCAAGAATTGGCGGTCCCACTGCTTGTCAAATGGTCCTTTGATAGCCCAATCGTGAGGCACTGTTACCGGTTGCCACGCATCGCCATTGCGAGAAAATTGCCATGATGTAAGTTCTGTTTCTGTTCTATTTTGTGCCATGCAAGCACCACTCAAGGCTAAGAAAGCCAATAAGATAAAGGTTTTGTTAGTCATGAATAAAAAGGTATGTTGATTGTTGTTTGGTTCATCAGCATCCACCTTACTTCTTTCAAAGTAGGATGGATGCCTCAGTAAGTCTTAGCGTAGGGACGAAAATATTATTTCGCTCCCAACTTCTTCATCCATGTTCCACCCCTCATGCAGGCAATGCCAAGGATGATAAAAGGAATGCTCAGCAGTTGTCCCATGTTGAAAATCATGCCCGACTCGAAGTCAACTTGTATATCCTTGGTGTATTCTATGAAGAAGCGGAACGTGAAAATGAGGGTCAGGCACAAGCCGAAATAGAAACCAGTGCCCACCTTTTTGGAGGTTCGCTTGTAGAAATGCAGCATGACGAAGAAGAAGAAAAAGTAGGCAATCGCCTCGTACAACTGTCCTGGGTGGCGTGGCGTCATGTCTACTCGCTCAAAAATAAAAGCCCAAGGCACATTGGTTGGTGTGCCGATAATCTCGCTGTTCATGAGGTTGCCCAAGCGGATAAAGCACGCAGTGATTGGAGTGGCGATGGCAATGTCGTCGAGTACATGCCACAAGTTCATGCCTGTTTTGCGATAGTACAGATAGAGTGCCAACATGAGTCCTATCGTACCACCGTGCGAAGCCAATCCCTCGTACCCCGTAAACTTCCATGAACCGTCCGCCATCTGGTGAATAGGCAGGAACATTTCGACGACATGCGTCCACGAAGACAAAAAGTATTCGGGCTGATAGAACAGGCAGTGTCCCAATCGGGCACCGATTAAAATGCCCAAAAAACAATATATAAACAGCGGATCGAAATACGCATCCTTCACCTTTTGGTCTTTATAGAGCCATTTCACGATGAAGTATGCCAAGGCAAGTCCTATCAACCAGCAGGTTGAATACCAACGAATGGCAAAATTGCCGATGCGGAATATCTCTAAATCAGGATTCCACAGGATGTAAAGTAGGTGGTCTATCATATTGTTTTGTTATTGGGCTATTGGGCTAATTCGCCTAATCAGGCTTATTAGCCCAATTGTTGTTCATTAAACATTAAATCTAAAGTGCATGATGTCACCGTCTTGCACCACATATTCTTTGCCCTCGATACCTAATTTTCCAGCCTCACGGACGGCACTTTCGCTGCCATATTTGATGTAATCATCGTATTTGATGACCTCTGCCCGGATAAAACCTTTCTCAAAATCGGTATGAATGACGCCGGCGCATTGTGGTGCTTTCCAGCCTTTGTGGTACGTCCAAGCCTTTACTTCCATTTCGCCAGCCGTGATGAATGTTTGCAGGTTGAGCAGCGAATAAGCCTTTTTGATGAGGCGGTTCACGCCACTTTCGGTCAATCCCAACTCTTCTAAAAACATTTGCTTGTCCTCGTAGGTCTCCAACGATGCAATATCCTCTTCGGTCTTGGCGGCAATCACCATGGCTTCAGCGCCCTCTTCTTGGGCAATTTTCTCTATTTGGGCACTATAAGCGTTGCCCTCTTTGGCACTTGCCTCGTCCACATTGCACACATACAGTACGGGCTTGGTGGTCAGCAGAAACAGGTTGTGCGCTGCCTCCTCTTCCTCTTTGGTGTCGAACGACACCGTCCGTGCGTTCTTTCCTTGCTCCAACACCTCCTTGTAGGCTTCTAATACGGTAACAAGCGTCTTGGCTTCCTTGTTGCCCGAAGCAGCTATTTTTTGTTGTTTGGATAGTTGTGCCTCGATGGTTTCCAAGTCTTTGAGTTGCAATTCCGTGTCAATCACCTCTTTGTCACTGACGGGATTCACCGCCATACCGCCCTCGCGTACCACGTTGTCATCGTCGAAACAGCGGATAACGTGTATCAGCGCATCACATTCGCGTATGTTTCCCAAGAATTTGTTGCCCAAGCCTTCGCCTTTGGACGCTCCCTTTACCAATCCTGCAATATCTACTATCTCGCATGTGGCAGGCACGATGCGTCCCGGATGCACGATCTCCGCCAGTTTGGTGAGCCGTTCATCGGGTACCGTTATCACGCCCACGTTGGGCTCAATTGTACAAAAAGGAAAATTTGCCGCCTGTGCCTTGGCACTCGACAAGCAGTTGAACAGGGTAGACTTGCCCACGTTTGGCAACCCTACAATACCACATTTTAATGACATGTCGTTATGATAAACGTTTATATTATAATGTGCAAATTTACGAAAAAGATTGGGAAACGAACGAGGAAAAGCGTATAAAAGTGCTGGCTGAAAGGGAATCCATCATGCCGCGACTCGCGTGTTCTGGCTCGAATATGGTCTTTTTTGCCTTCTTTGCCAATATTTGTCCTCATTGTTCTTGTTGTTAGTCAATATTTTTATAATTTTATTCAAAAATTCCGGAGAATGACTAAACTTTGGATATCACTCTTTTGTATTTTGCTCCTTGCAGCTTGTGGTGGCAGGCAAACAAACGAAGTTGCCACCCGCAGCATATATTACTGGCGCACCACTTTCCGACTCGATTCTGCCGAGCGTGCCTTCCTTCGCATGCACCATGTGAAAAAACTCTACATCAGATATTTCGACGTGACACCAGACGAAGAGATGCACCCCATGCCCAATGCCACAATCACCTTTGCCGACACCCTGCCGCAAGGTGTCGAGATTGTGCCCGTGGTGTTTATCGTCAATCGTTTCCAAGCGGGAAGCATTGATGACATAGCCGACCAAGTGTTTCGCCGTATTCTACAGATGAACGAAACGCACGACATCAAGGGCATCAGAGAAATCCAAATAGACTGCGACTGGACTATGAGCACGCAGAAACGCTATTTCAGTATGCTCCGACGTATGCGCGATCTCTGTCATGAGCATAGGTTGACACTGTCGGCTACCATCCGTCTGCACCAGTTGTCGCTCGAAGTTCCACCTGTGGACAAGGGTATCCTGATGATGTACAACACCGGCGATTTCACCCAACTCTCCGTCCATAAGCCAATTCTCGACATGAAAGACGTGAAACCTTATCTGCACAGTTTGCCCCGATACAAATTGCCTCTCAACGTCGCTTACCCGCTATTCACGTGGCGTGTGCTGTTCCGCGATGGCAAATATGTGGGTATTATGCATGGTGATGACGATTTTCCCGTGTTGCAGGGTGACAGTGTAGCCACGCGCCAGCCTGAACTTGATGACATCATGGCTGCCCGGCGAGCTGTGGACAGTCTGCGCCCGGAGGCCAACAGCGAGGTGATACTCTATCATCTCAACAACAAGAATATCAACCGTTTTACTCCCAACGACTATGAAAATATCTATCAGTAGCATTAATTTTCGGACAGGATTAGTTACCCTGATCCTGGCCCTGATTCCTTGTCTCGGCGCGATGGCATGCGCATTTGAGGGGCCTACCCACAACTATTACCTTTTCAGCGTGTTTCATCGCAGCTTGATGGGAGATCGTTTCGGAACCGAGACCGAGGTGTTTTGGAACAAATATGTCGGCAACGATCCCCGTTTTTCTTCCTATCGGTGGAGCCGGGAGGTGGTAATGGATGTGGCCAAGCGCAAGGGAGACACCGAGATGATGGGCTACCTGAGGTTGCTTAATTCCTACATCGATGCCTCTGTCTTTTACGACGCTTGGGAATATCCGTCGAAGGAGAAAATTGCCCAGAGCCAGGCCACCATGCGAGAACTTCAGGCTGAGGCCCGAAAATACAAGGGAAGAAGGTTTCGAGCGCAATATATGCTGATGGTGATGCGCACGCATTTCGCCCTGAAACAATATCGAGAGGCCATGAACTGTTGGACGCGGCAGGGACAAAAACTGCCACAAAGCGTCTACCGAGACCTGATGCAAAACCTCTATGCGGGTTGTCTCTTGCGCCTTGGGCAACGTCGTGAGGCAGTGGAAATCTATGCTGCGCAGGAAGACTTCGCAAGTTTGCAATACAGCGTGCGCAACTATCGCAACCTTGCCGGTATCAGCAAGGTGTTTGCCGAAAATCCCAATTCGCCCACGTTGCTCTATCTTGTGCAGGACTTTGTGAACAACTTGCAGGAAACGCAGGATGTCTATGCCAACGAATGGCTCTCGAAAGAAGTTTATCCGGAGGATTCCGACAAGGTGAACTGGATTAGGGAGATAGGCGCACAGTCCATCTATAAGCCCGAAGCTCGGCAGTTTATCGACTTTGCCCGTAGGGTGGTGGCCAGTGGAAAGAGCCGCACGCCCTGCCTCTGGATGTCGGCCATAGGTTGTCTGGAGCACCAAATGGACGACTATCAACGGGCTAAAATCGACCTCGCCAAAGCGCTCACCCTCAACGGAACGCCCCGCATGAAGGACAATGCGCGCGCCATCTACGCGGCCAACTCGGTGTTTGTGGAGCCGATGAAAAGGAAGTATCGCCAATGGATGGCGGCCGAATTGCAGTGGCTCGATGCCAAGTCGAAGCTGGATATAACCGACAGCGTGCTGACCGACGACCATTATCGCGATGTGAAAGAACGCATTGTGTACAACGGATTGGTGTCCCGCTATTTCAAATCGGGCGACCGCACGATGGCCATGGCGATGCTTTGCATGATGGATAACGAGTTCAAGCGCATTGTGGGTATGCCCAACTGGCGACATCCTGACTTCAAGGCCGCCGACAAGCCATGGAACTCAGATTATTTTGGCGAGTATTTCGAGGCTCTCGACAGCGTTAATGTGGAGCAGCTCAAGCATTACGCGCGTTTCCTCAGCAAGAAGCCCAAGGATGCTTTGCAACGCTATGTGTGGGATAAATGCTATCGCGATGCCGATTATTACAACGACCTGATCGGCACCAAACTCATGGCACGAGGGAGGTTTGCCGAGGCTATTCCCTATCTTGAAAAGGTGAGTATGGCCTTTCTGAATACCCAGAACATCGTGCCTTATGTCCGTCATCGCAGCTATGAGACGGAGCGATGGCTGACCAAACAGAAAGTGGGGGACGAGTTTGAGGGTTACATGCCCCTGCTTACCACAAACCGGAAAGTAGAGTTTTGCCGTCGTATTCTTGCTGTGCAGCATCTCTATCGCAACATGCGGCCATCGGAGCAGCGTCTCGAAAAGGCCTACGAACTGGCCTCGCTCTATTATCAGGCCAGTTATTTGGGCGACTGCTGGTGGCTCACGCAGTATGGTCTCAGCTCTGCGCAAGACAGCACCAAGACGGGCAACATGGACTTTGTGGCCTATGCCATCAACCTGTTGGAAGAGAGTGCGCGCTCGTCAGACTTCTCGTTGAAGCAGAAAAGCCTTTACGCCCTGGCTTTTATCCCGCAGGATTCGTGGTATGAGAAAGGGTGGGACGGCACCATCGGGGTATATCACGACCTTAGCAACCCTTCCGTGCATCCTGCTTCGCGACAATCCCGAGCCATGATGCGACTCGCGGAATTTGCACACGACAATGCCGAGCGCATCGCCCCATACATCTCCCGCTGTGAGGAACTCAAGGCTTTCGAGAGAACCAGACTGACGACACCCTTCGCATTTTTCTCCTACGATGGTTGTTTCTTAGAAGAATTTACTTGCCCCTACTGAATTGAAGATAATCAGTATCACCCGTAGGGGCGAGATTTATCACGCTCCGAAACACATCCGGGAAATGGTGTGATGCTTCCGGAATTTATCTCCAGTCGTTGTTTGTAACCATTCGAAAACACTCCACTCTGTTCTCCTATAGGAGGGTGGAGTGGAGTGTTTTGTTAGGTTGGGATAGAACTTCTATTTCTGAATATATTTCTTTTTGTTTTTAATAACGATGCCTTTGTAGCTCTCGTTCACACGACGGCCGCTAAGGTCGTATGCTTTGCCATCGCTTGCCCGGTCGGCAGTCTTCACGTGGTCAATACCTGTAGTCTTGCTTGTGAAGTAACCCGTGGTGGGGTTAGCCATCTCAATGCCGGTTTTGTATCGGTCGTACGCAATGTTGGTACCTTTTAGTTGCTCACAGGATTGAAACATTCTATAATCATTAAATACATGACCAGTATTCCAGTTAGTGTTGCAGAAAATAGTGGTTAGGGAATAACAGAAATCGAACATGTAGCCCATGTCGGTGACGTTTTGGGTGTTGAATTTGCTTAGGTCGAGTGATGTCAATGAATAGCAGTCATAGAACATCCTACTCATGTTGGTGACGTTTTGGGTGTTGAATTTGCTTAGGTCAAGTGATGTCAACGCCTTGCAGTAATAGAACATGTCTTCCATATTGGTGACGTTTTGGGTGTTGAATTTGCTTAGGTCGAGCGCTGTCAATGAATAGCAGAAATAGAACATGCTGCTCATGTCGGTGACGTTTTGAGTGTTGAAGTTGCTTAGGTCGAGCGATGTTAATGCCTGGCAGTTATAGAATATGCGGTTCATGTTGGTGACGTTTTGGGTGTTAAAGTTGCTTACATCGAGCGCTGTCGATGCCTTGCAGTCAGCGAACATGTAGCCCATGTCGGTGACGTTTTGAGTGTTGAAGTTGCTTAGGTCGAGCGATGTTAATGCCTGGCAATGAGAGAACATGCGGTTCATGTTGGTGACGTTTTGGGTGTTGAAGTTGCTCACATCGAGTGATGTCAATGCCTTGCAGTAAGAGAACATCATCGTCATGTTGGTGACGTTTTCGGTGTTGAAGTTGCTTACATCGAGCGATGTCAATGCCTGGCAGCCAGAGAACATGCAAAACATGTTGGTGACGTTTTGGGTGTTGAATTTGCTCACATCAAGCGATATCAATGCCTCGCAGTCAGCGAACATGTCTTCCATATTGGTGACGTTTTGGGTATTGAAGTTGCTTAGGTCGATCGATGTCAATGCCTTGCAGCGAGCGAACATGTAGCCCATGTCGGTGACGTTTTGGGTATTGAATTTGCTCACATCAAGCGATGTCAATTCCTCGCAGCCACAGAACATCCAGCCCATGTCAGTGACGTTTTGGGTATTGAATTTGCTCACATCGAGCGATGTCAATGCCTTGCAGCCACAGAACATGTCCCACATGTTGGTAACCTTTTCGGTGTTCAGGTTTTGTATGCCCTTGATGTCCTGTAAATTGATACAATATTTGAACCAAGAGAGGGTGCTGGTGGGACGGTACTTGGAAAAGGAAACGTCGAACACGACGTGCTTGATATTTTCCTGATGTTTATCATAATCACCTGCCCAAGCGGGAGCTTTCCAAGGTTCGGGCATATCGTAAATGCAGATATAATACCAATGAGTGGCGCGCTGATTATCATAATAAAAAGTGAGTGTATCGTCAGGTGTTAATACGGCATAAGCCTCTTGTGCTACCGCAGGCAGGCTACCCGTGACCGCCAAAAGGGCGACGAAGAGTGAAAGTAGATAATTTCTCATGATGATTGGTTTTGAATGAATAAAAAGAGGTCATCTGTCCGTCTTGTTTCCCAAGGGGTGGTGCGGGCAAACTCGTGACCGTGATTAACTATCAATTGCGGATTGCAGTACACATTCATCTTTTCGTGAACAGATGATGTTTCTGCATCGGAAATCTCACCTTAGCCATATCGGTTGCGTGTCGCAGAAGGTGAATACGAACACAAAATTAAATATAAAAACCAGAAAAACAACGGTTTACCCTAAAAATATTTGAACGATCAATCGTTTCAATCGAGTGCGCTTCCACCTATATTAGAAAATGAGATTGAGCGTCATGTTATTTTGCAGATATTCTAAAGGTGTACACAGCGTGTAGTTAAAAATCACTATATTTGCAGGTGCAACCCTTTAATCTCAAAACATTGATGGAAAAATCCGATTCCGACCGTCAGCGAGAACAGTCCATATACCGTGTCACCATAGCCGGCAGCATCATCAATGCTGTGTTGCTGGCGTTCAAGTTCACGGCTGGAATCTTGGGTGGGTCGGCTGCCATGATAGCTGATGCCGTGCGAATGCCGTGCGAGATGTCGCTCTATGAGGCGCATGAGAAGGCCACCCGCATCGAAAAAAGGTTGCGCGAGCAATTTGGCGAGCACACCCACATCGCCCTGCATCTGGAGCCTTTGAAGGTGAATGGCTGTTATGTGAGTCCGAAAGAAATGAACCAACACAGCCGCACGTCAACACAGTCTTGAATGTGGGCGTAATGAATTATGAGTCAAAAGATTAAGAAAAGCCTTTCAAAGTCAATGACATTGAGTGGCAAAGTCATTGACTTTGAAAGGCAAAAGCATGGAGATTGGGTGCCAAAGTGATTGAGATTAGAAATCAAAGGGAATGGTCATTGATGCTATCAGCTGCGACCTTTGATTTCAGCAGCTGTTTCATTTGATTTCAACAGCTTTTTCATTTGATTTCAGCAGCTGCGAAAGCACTCGGCTTTCGCCTGTGTTTTTAGAATCAAAAAATTAGCTCAAAATCTGCCGAGGCTGATGTTTCAAGTCATCCTTGTTGGATTTTGAGCTTGTCACTTCCAGCGGCTTTCAGACTCATGTCCAGTCCCTTCACGCTGTGGGTGAGCGCACCAAAGGAGATAAAGTCAACCCCCGCTTTGGCGTATGGAATCATGGTGTCGAACGTGATACCGCCACTCGATTCGGTTTCGCAGCGTCCGTTGACCTTTTCTACGGCCTGGCGGGTCTGCTCGGGCGTGAAGTTGTCGAACATGATGCGGTCGCATCCCTCGGCCAATGCCTCGTCTAACTCTTGGAAATTGCGCACCTCACACTCTATTTTCAGGTTCTTGCCATGCTCTTTGCAATACTTCTTGGCACGCGAGATGGCATTGCGTACGCCCCCGCAAAAGTCGATATGGTTGTCTTTAAGCAGAATCATGTCGAACAGTCCGATGCGATGATTCATGCCCCCGCCTATCTTCACCGCCTCTTTCTCGAGCATGCGCATGCCCGGTGTGGTTTTTCTGGTGTCCAGCACGCGTGTCTTTGTGCCAGCCTCAATCAAGGCTTGCTGGTAGCGGTGCGTCATGGTGGCGATGCCACTCATGCGTTGTAGGATGTTCAACACCAATCGCTCGGTCTGCAAAAGGCTTTGCTCGCGCCCTTTAACCGTCAGCACGATGTCGCCCGGGTGGACGTGCGTGCCATCGGGTATGTGTATCTCGACCTCCAAGTTGGGATCAAAACGATGGAACACCTCTTGGGCAATGTTTGCGCCAGCCAATATTCCTTCCTCTTTGATGAGTAGCTTACATTCGCCCATGGCATCGGCAGGGATGCAGCACAGCGTGGTGTGATCGCCGTCACCAATATCTTCACTGAAGGCGAGGTCAAACAATTTGTCATTCAATTCTTGTACGGAGAGCATGATTTCTTGATTTTGTGATGATGAAAAATGATGAGTTGACTGGCATATAGTCGTGTGAAAAACGGTCAGAGTCCTAACTTCTTGGATATCTCCAGCATGCGGTTGATGGGTCGAATGGCCTTTCGTGCCACGTCGGCGGGAACCTCTATAGTGGGCCATTCATACTTCAAACAGTTGTATAGCTTGCACATGTTGATGAGCTTCATGTAGTTGCACTCGTTGCAAGCGCAGGTGCTATCGTTGGGAGGAGCAGGGATGAATGTTTTCTGCGGAGCCGCTTTCTGCATTTCATGCAGGATTCCGCTCTCGGTGGCCACGATGAATTCTTTCGCTTCATCGTTGATGCTGTACTTCAGCAGGGCCGCCGTGCTGCCCACCTTGTCGGCTAATTTGACCACCGGCCCTTTGCATTCGGGGTGTGCTAAGATTTTGGCACCCGGATGTTCGGCCTTGAGTTGGAGAATCTTTTCTACCGAAAACTTCTCGTGTACATGGCAGGCACCCTTCCAAAGCAGCATGTTACGGCCGGTCAGGCTGTTGATGTATCCGCCCAAATTCTCATCGGGACCGAAGATAATCGGGGTGTCTTTGGGGAATGATTCAACGATTTGGCGCGCGTTGCTGCTGGTTACCACCACGTCGGTGACGGCTTTTGTGGCAGCGGTGGTGTTGACATAACTAATCACGGTGTGGTCGGGATGCGCCTCAACAAACTGCTTGAACTCGTCGGCCGGACAGCTCTCGGCCAGCGAACACGAGGCGTTGAGGTCGGGTACCAGCACTTTCTTGTCAGGACAGAGTATCTTGTTGGTCTCGCCCATGAAGTGAACGCCGCACATGACGATAATCTCAGCATCGGTGGTGGCAGCCTTTTGCGCCAGTGCCAAGCTGTCTCCCACGAAGTCGGCGATATCTTGAACATCGCTCTCTGTGTAATAGTGAGCCATGATGATGGCATTCTTCTCTTTGCACATCCGGCGTATCTCAGCCTTGATGTCTGTTCCTTCTGGGATTGGCTCGTTGACAAAGCCTTTTTCCTTCCATTCTTGTTTGATCATAATGTATTGTATAAGTGCCTGCTAAAGGTCGTAGGCATGTTTGGGATAGTCTACTGTATAGTGCAGTCCTCGGCTCTCTTTGCGCTCGATGGCCTGCCGTGTGATGAGGTATCCCACGTTGATGATGTTGCGCAGTTCGCAGATATCTCTGGTGGCTTTGACGCGTTTGAACAGCTCTTCGGTCTCCTCGTAGAGCAGATCGAGGCGTTTCCAAGCACGATGTAGGCGCAGGTCGCTCCGCACGATGCCCACATAGTTGGACATGATTTGTCCCACTTCGCGTTCGTCTTGGGCGATGAGCACCTTCTCTTCGTTGCTCATTGTACCTTCATCATTCCATTCTGGCACCTTGTCGTTGAACTGATAGTCGTCGATAACGCGCACGGCATGTTCGGCAGCCGACTTGGCATAAACCACAGCCTCGATGAGTGAGTTGCTGGCCAAGCGGTTTCCACCATGTAAACCGGTGCATGAGCATTCGCCCACCGCATAGAGTCGGTGGATGGAACTCTCGCCGTTGAGGTCAACCTTGATACCTCCACACATGTAGTGTGCGCTGGGACAGACGGGGATGTACTCCTTGGTGATGTCGACACCTATGGTGAGACACTTGGCGTAGATGTGCGGAAAGTGCTTTTTGGTCTCCTCCGCATCTTTGTGAGTGACGTCCAAACAAACGTGGTTGAGGCCGTGGAGCTTCATCTCTCTGTCAATGGCGCGGGCCACAATGTCACGCGGAGCCAGTGACAATCGTTTGTCGTACTTCTGCATAAACTCCTCACCATTGGGCAAACGCAGCACGCCACCGTACCCTCTCATGGCCTCGGTGATGAGAAAGGCGGGGTGAGTTTCGGCCGGATTGTAAAGCACCGTTGGGTGAAACTGCACGAACTCCATGTCCTTGACCGTTCCCTTGGCCCGATAAACCATGGCAATGCCGTCGCCTGTGGCGATGTTTGGATTGGACGTGGTGGCATACACGGCACCCGTTCCGCCCGTTGCCATCAGGGTGACGCGGCTCAAGAAGGTGTCTATCTTATGGGTGTCGGGATCCAAGATGTAAGCGCCGTAGCACTCGATGTCGGGCGTTTTGCGCGTCACCTCAATGCCCAAATGGTGTTGGGTGATGATTTCAACAGCGAAATGGTTTTCCAACACGGTGATGTTCTTGTTGGTTCTCACGGCATTCATCAATCCTCTTTGAATTTCAAAGCCCGTGTCATCCTTGTGGTGTAATATTCTGAATTCGCTGTGTCCTCCCTCCCGATGCAAGTCGAATTGGCCTTCAGGGGTCTTGTCGAAGTTGACTCCCCACTTCACCAAGTCGTCAATGGCCTTGGGAGCGTTGCGCACAACATGTTCAACCGCGTTGCGGTCGGAGATGAAATCGCCCGCAATCATCGTGTCCTCGATGTGTTTTTCGAAGTTGTCTACCTTCAAATTAGTCACCGAGGCGATACCTCCCTGTGCCTTGGACGTGTTGGTCTCGTCCAGGGTAGTCTTGCAAACCAAGGCCACTTTACCTTTTCCACTGTTAGCAACTTTGAGTGCAAAGCTCATGCCTGCCACTCCACCCCCTATTACCAGGAAATCAAATTTTCGTATCATGATGTGCTATGTTATGTTAATAAACCTATCCACGCAAAGATAATGAAAAAAAATCACACATGCAACCTGGGTTGCAAAAAACGAAAAAGAGAGACCGTAGCCTCCCTTCTGATAGTTCATTTTATGTTGTTTTCTGCTTTCTCATAGCCAAAGCCTTATCTTCTGCAGCCTCCATGATTTCGCGTTCGCCCGGACCTTTGTCGTTGATGCCGCAGAGATGCAGGATGCCATGGATGATCACGCGATAGAGTTCTTCCTCGTAGGGCTTGCCGAAACGCTCTGCGTTGGTGCGCACCGTGTCCAGACTGATGACGATGTCACCATTGATGATGTCGCCCTCGTCGTAATCAAAGGTGATGATATCGGTGTAATAGTCGTGTCCCAAGTACTCGTTGTTCACTTCCAGAATCTTCTCGTCGTTAACGAACATGTAGCCCACCTCTCCTATTTTGCGTCCGTAGGTGGCTGCTACGGCCTTGATCCAAGCGGATGTTTCGCGCTTTTTAATCTTCGGCATCTTCACGCCGTCTGTGTTATAGGTAATCATATAAAAACCATTTTTCGGTTTCCACTCGTATGAGTGTGTTTGTTAGATCTATTTTGTATGATCTGTTTTTCGTTGGGGAAGAAACATGGATGCGTCGGCACTATAGTGTAAAAGTTCGCGCACGAGTGACGAACTCACGCTGGCCATCCCTGGATCGGCAAACAGCAGAATGGTGTCGATGCCGCCAATTTGCCGATTGATGTCGGCTTGTTCGCGCTCGTACTCAAAGTCTTTCACCGACCGTACGCCTTTGATGAGGTACTTGGCGCCCTCTCGTTTGGCGAAATCCACGGCCAAGTCGTGATACGACTTCACGCTGATGCGCGGCTCATCGGCATACAAATCGCCAATGGCCTTGACGCGTTCTTCATCGCTGTATCTATATTTTTTTTGCATGTTCACACCCACACCGATGACCAAGCGGTCAAACAGGGGCAAGACGCGACGAACGATGGAGTCGTGTCCGATGGTGTAGGGATCGAAACTGCCTGCGAAAATGCCGATTTTAGGCTTGCTATCCATGTTTTCTTCCTTGTCGTTAAGTAAACAGTCCGGGTTCCATCAAGTTGCCTTTGTAAAGATCTCTGCCCAGATGTTCGTAGGCTAAATGGGTGGCCATGCGCCCTCTTGGCGTTCGTTTGATGAATCCTTCCATGATGAGGAAAGGCTCGTACACCTCTTCCACCGTGCCCGTATCTTCGCCAATGGCGGTCGCAATGGTGCTCAGTCCTACGGGACCGCCCTGGAACTTGTCGATGATGGTGAGCAAGATTTTATTGTCTATCTCGTCCAACCCATATTGGTCGATGTTCAATGCCTGTAAGGCAAACTGTGCGATGCGGGTGTTGATGCTGCCATTTCCCTTGACTTGTGCGAAATCGCGCACCCTTCTCAGCAGGGCGTTGGCGATACGAGGCGTGCCTCTGGAGCGACGTGCGATCTCGTGAGCGGCGTCCTCGTCAATGGGTACGTTGAGGATGTTTGCGCTGCGCCTGATGATTTTCTGCAATGTTTCGGGCGCATAGTACTCCAAGTGCATGTTGATGCCGAAACGAGCACGCAGCGGTGCCGTGAGCAGTCCGCTTCTCGTGGTGGCTCCCACCAAGGTAAACGGGTTCAAGTCTATTTGGATAGAGCGCGCCGACGGACCCTTGTCGATCATGATGTCGATGCGATAGTCTTCCATGGCCGAGTACAGATACTCTTCGACTACCGGTGACAGACGGTGAATCTCATCGATGAACAGCACGTCGTTTGGCTCGAGCGAGGTCAAGATGCCAGCCAAGTCGCCCGGTTTGTCGAGCACTGGTCCGCTGGTTAGTTTGAACCCTACGCCCAGTTCGTTGGCAATGATGTTGCTCAAGGTGGTCTTTCCCAGTCCGGGAGGTCCGTGCAAGAGGGTGTGATCGAGCGGTTCGCCGCGGTATTTGGCAGCCTCTACGAAGATTTGAAGATTCTCCACAACCTTAGGTTGCCCGCTGAAATCGTTGAATTTCAGGGGCCTCAACGCATTCTCAAACTCTTTTTCTGCCGATGAAATGCGTTCATCTCTGATGTCGAAATCTTCTTCCATACTTGTCGAGACAGTCATCTTTAATTTATGCAAAGATAATCATTTTTAATTGATAATGCTTGCAACAGATGTTATTTAACGCATGCCGAGACAAAGAATGGCGTGTGGCAAGTGGCTCTTTTCCTTGGTGCAAGGTGCACTTTGCAACCCGGTTGCATCTTCTTTTTCGTACTTTTGCAGCAGTAAAATTTTAATATACACAAAGATATGGAAGACATTCATGAAGAAGAGCAGATGGCCTGGTGGAAGATTATCCTATCGGGCGTGATGCTTGTCGTGGGCATCGCAGCCCCATATATTGGGTTAACGATTCTCGATGACCAATGGATATCCTTGGCATGGTACGTCGTGGCGTTTGCCTTTGTGGGCCTGCCGGTGATGAAAGAAGCGTGGGAATGTGCCGCGAAAGGCGACGTATTCAGTGAGTTCATGCTCATGACGATTGCCTGTATCGGTGCTTTCGCCATCGGTGAATATCCCGAAGCGGTTGCCGTGATGCTGCTGTACTGCATTGGTGAGGCGTTGCAAGACCGTGCTGTAGACCGTGCCAGAGATAACATTCGCGCGCTGGTGGCTTTCAGACCAACCCTGGCTCGCGTGGTCGTTGATGACACAACCGTGGAGAAACAGCCCGCTGAAGTGGCCGTGGGCGATGTGATTGAGGTGAAGGCTGGCGAGCGAGTGCCACTTGATGGCACCCTGTTGTCAGATTCGGCCTCGCTGAATACAGCAGCTCTGACGGGCGAATCGATGCCCCGAACGATGGAGAAAGGCGAGGAGGTGATGGCGGGCATGATAGCCGTTGACCAAGTTTTACGCCTTAAGGTGACCCGTCCTGAAAGTCAGTCGGCCATCTCGCGCATCTTGAAAATGGTGGAAGATGCTGCCGATCGCAAGGCTCCTACCGAACTGTTCATTCGTCGCTTCGCTCGCATTTACACCCCCATCGTTGTCATGCTGGCGGCCTTGACCATTCTGCTACCTTATCTATATAGTTTGTTCGACGCCAACTTTACCTACGTTTTCAGCGAGTGGTTCCGCCGTGCGTTGGTCTTCCTGGTTATCTCTTGCCCCTGCGCGCTGGTCATCAGCGTGCCGCTGGGTTATTTTGCGGGTATCGGTTCGGCCTCTAAGCGGGGCATTCTGTTCAAGGGGAGCAACTACCTTGACGCCATTACCGAGGTTGATTTGGTGATGTTCGACAAGACCGGCACGCTCACTACGGGCGAATTTGCCGTGCAAAGTGTGGAGGGACTGGATGAGGAAACGCTCAAGACGGTGTCGGCTATCGAGAAGTCGAGCAATCACCCCATCGCTAAAGCCATCGTGCGTTATTGTCCGACGGACGAGAAGATAGATGCCAAAGACATTGCCGGGCATGGCTTGCAGACCGATGAGTGGCTGGTGGGCAACCTGAAACTGCTGGAGCGTGAAAATGTATTCTTCCCAGATGCGTTGCGCAATATTCCCGAAACTGTGGTTTGTGTGGCCCATCTCGGTCGCTATGTGGGGCATATCATCCTGGCTGACAAGGTGAAAGATGATGCCAAACAGGCTGTTGAATCGCTGCCCGTGCGTGTGGAGATGTTGTCGGGCGATCGTCAGGAGCTGGTTTCAAAGGTAGCTTCGAGCCTCGGCATACGCAAGGCATACGGCGACTTGCTGCCCGAAGGCAAGGTGAAACACATAGAACAGGCCAAATACATGGGGCAGCGTGTGGCCTTCGTGGGCGATGGTATCAACGACGCACCGGTGCTGGCACTGAGTGATGTGGGCATTGCCATGGGTGGATTGGGTTCTGACATGGCCATCGAAACCGCCGATATCATCATTCAGACCGATCAACCTTCGAAGGTGGCCGATGCCATCCGTATCGGTAAATACACGCGCCGAATCGTCAATCAGAACATCTGGCTGGCCCTCATCATCAAGGCTCTGGTGATGCTGTTGGGGCTGTTGGGCCTGGCTAACCTGTGGATGGCCGTGTTTGCCGATTCGGGTGTGGCACTATTGGCCGTGCTCAATTCGTCGCGCATCTTCTTGAAGAACAACAAATAGCAAGCGTCCCATCATGACATCCGTAGGCCTGATGCCCGTCAGTTATGGTCATGGATCATGATTGGAAATTCAACATCAATCGAAACGGCCACCCATCGTATGAAGATCGATGGGTGGCCGTGTCGATGTTGCTTGCGTGCAATGCTGCGTGATGTTACGAATCGATCCTCCTTCCCACGTGATCGTAGAAACGATCAATGACGCGTAGCATGTCGCTGGGCAGGTATTCGTAAGCCTGTTCAATCAGTTCTTCCGGCACTTCATAATAAGCTTCGGCAATGCTTCCGCAGATGGCAGCCTTGGTGTCGGTATCGCCACCCGCGCCAACGGCAATGCGAATGGCGTCTTCAAAGCTCTCACTTTCCAGGAAACAGCGGATGGCCCATGGAACCGTTTCTTGACATGTGCTGTCAAAGTGTCCCAGGTTGCCTATTCTATAGATGTCTTTCAAGGGTGGAATGTCATACCCGAATCTGCTCTTGACGGCATTCTCTATTTCGTCTTTCGTGATGCGACAGGTACGCAACCAATACACCAGCGTGGCGATGCACTGCGCTCCCCTGATGCCTTCGCTGTGGCAATGGCTTACCTCGGTGCAGCGTTTGCTTTCGCGAAGCACGTCATGAAAGTCGTCGAAGAGCCATCCTATCGGACTTACGCGCATGGCTGCGCCATTGCCAAACGAACTTTGTGGGAGTGGGTTCTTCTCTTGTAGCCAAGTTTGATACATGCTGCCATACCCGTTCATGGGGGTGGGATAGCGGTGACACCAGTCGAGAAGCGACTCTTGATAAGGGCGCATCCGGAGTATGGCGTCGGCTATGGCCACCGTACAGATGGTGTCGTCGGTGTAACTGCATTCTTCCGCAAAGAAGGTGAAACCTGCTTTTGGCGCAGATTGGTCAAATTCGTATGGCGAACCTACAATGTCGCCGATGATGGCTCCTAACATATAACAATATAATAGAATTTAAGGTGTTTGACAAATGTATAAAATACTTTCCATACTTTTATCTATCAATAAAGAAGGAGATTTGATTTTATGCTTTATTAACAAACAGTATGCGCTATAATTTGTCCTATCTGTTTCGTAGATGATATGGAGTGACTGCCAATCAGACATAAAGAATTTTCTTGACAACATACCCTTCTCTCCTTGGCGTATTTGCGAACAACCTTGATCTTGGTCGCAAATACGCCAAGCATGAGCGACTTTTGTATCTCATTCATACACATAACGTTACGAATTTTCGCCAATTGTTGGCTCCCGAAAGTCATGCGCTTTTCTGCCAAAAGCATTGCTTGAAGTGCCCAATTTGTATGCTTTTGCACGGCAATAGCATGTTGGTAAGCAGGCAAAATGATGCCTTTCATAGCTTAAACCCCGCTTTTTTGTGTAAATAATCGACATGACGCACCAAATAACCGCTTGTTTGCAGTACGTTTGCCTATTGTTTTTTTTCTATATTGAAAGTTTTGAAGAGTCGTTTTTGGGGCCATTTTTTGATAAAATATTCAACAAATTGGCGTGTCGGTGTAAACCTTTTGAGTAGCAGCAAGCACAGCAAGCACGGCACTTTTCCACAGGCTGGCAACCCAAATGCCCATAGCCTAACCCAGTTGATGCACATAACCCGGTTGCAATTGAAATTCGTTGTCTATCTCTGCTTGCAATGGTACCATAACGCTTCATCTAAGTGAATTTATCTTTCTTTGTATCGCCGTGTACAATAAGAGAATCCCCAAGAGTGGATTCTCGAAAGTTTTACCTAATTTTGCAGATAAGCTTTTGACGGCATCTCTGCAGATTTCTGTATATGGGTTGAGTGGTTCTTCTGTCATTTACTTGATGTTTAATTTGCTATAAAGTTGCTGGCAGTCTGCCTTTTAAATAAATTTTATTAGTAGATATAGTTAATAAACTCGTTTGTTTTCAAACGATTATATGAGAATTAACAGAGTATTGAGATAAATGAAATTATTTACAAACATTTTGCTTATCGGTATCGTAGCAATAGACTTTGTTGCATGTGGATTGCCATACTGTAAGAAGACGCATCTAAGTGATAATGAAC
>NZ_AWXC01000010.1 GCF_000479005.1 Prevotella sp. BV3P1
ATTCTTACAGGGAAATTCATTTTTTCCTGTGCAGTGCATACACCTTTATAATATAAGGAATGTAGTTGTGAACTATGATGTAAAGGCAGCAATTCTCTCTGAATTTAGAATGGTTTGGCTGCAAATTTAAGAAAAGATTTCGGATTAAGAAAAGAAACGCAAGATATTTTGCTAGCCATATACGTTTTTTTACTTTCTTTCTAACTTCTGCCAAGAAGTAGCACACTTAACTATCCAGTCGGCTACCTCATTATTAGCGTCAGGCAAAAGTCCTTTTTCACTATATACTATTTCTACATCTTTATCCTTAATAGCCTTAGCTATAGCTTGTGGCAAACCAAATCGTTGAGCCATCGTTTTAATACCCGATACTAAATAGATTCCTTGCAAAATGATACGCTTCTTCTTAGAAGCATCTAATATAGTAGGTATTATCTTTTTAGCAAACTCTTGCCCCATCTCCACAAAACCATGATAAGTATAACTAAAGCCTAAAGCTTTCTTTACATCATCATCTGTCTGTTGTATCAATACATTCCAAAAATCCATATACCCTTCATCGCCATGTGCTAAAAGGATAAGAGCTTCATCTTTAGGATTTTTACTTAAAGCCTTTACTTGCCTTATAATAGCATTACTTATAACATCGCTATAGATAAGTGTAGGACCTAATACTACCGGAACTTTTGAACTCACAAGGGTAGTACCCTCTTCTATAAGGTCGTGAAGGGTTGCCGGGTTATACTTATGCCCCAAAATATTAGGTAAATCCTCCTCTGTATGCGATGACGGGCTTATAAATACAGGCATTGCAAAGATACGATCTACACCCTCTGCCTCCATTTCTTTAATAACATTTGCTACACTTGGCTGGCTATATTCCATTAATGCTGCCCTTACACATGCAAAACTTGTTATTCCTCGCTGCTTTAACAAATTCCGAGTAACCCCTTCCAATGCTAATGCAGGCTGATTCCATTGAGGTATTCGCGCTCCATGCGCAACGATAAGAAGCCCATCTTTAGCACTTATCGTTGTCATGGCGCAAATAAAAGAAAGTAATATTAACAATATTCTTTTCTTCTTATAATGTCATTTTGTTCTTACTCTTTTATAGTAAAAGGCTTAGACTTATATTCATTAACTGAATAGTTTAAAATATAATTAAAGCTTTCAGAAGACAGCTTATAAGTACCAGCTTTGCTAAAGGTAAAGATACCATTATTATAAGTATAACAATCATCTGCATCTTCATCTTCACCCTGTGTAACTTCAAATTCCAACTCCTTATTCTTAGTAGTAAAGAAATTATGAACCATGCTATAATCTACAGTTTTATTATCTTTTACATCTACAGCAAAAGTTTGGAAACTAAGCTTTAATCTAAGGTCTTTAAAGCTCTTAATAGACTTAGCTATATTTACCATACCAATAGGGTTAATAGCATTATATTCTGCCTCTAAAGTTTGTAAATTTTCGTATACAGTGTTACCATCGAAGATAGAAGCCAAAGAGTTATTATTCACTCTAACCGACTCAAGATCTGTAAGCCCATTTAAATTGATATTAGCAAAAGGAAGAGGATTGTTATGGTCAGCTACATCTTTTCCACGCTTATAACCATTTACGTTAACTATCCATAGTTTTTTATATGGTGTCAAATCTACCTTCTGTAAGTTTTCATTACCTTGCAATGGAATCTTTTCTGTAGCTGCTGATAAAGTAATATTATCAGTGGTAGTAAATTTATTATTCGTTAAGTCCAAATTCTTAACCTTTTTAAGCTCACCTATATTAAGAGCAGAGAAATTATCACCTTGAATGTCAAGAGTAGTAAGTTCAGGTAAATCGCTCAATTTACAAGTGCTTTCAGAGAGATTACAGTCGCTTAACATTAATTCTTTTAACTTTTTACAGTCGGTTACTTCTGCCTTAGAAAGCCAGTTGTCATGAAAAAGATTCACATCAGTTAGGTTATCTAAACCACTTATAACTAAATCTTTCGACTTACCGCCACTTAGTTTTCTTAGGTTTAACACTTCCAGTTTAGGGTATGTTTCCTTGGTAAATGTAATATCATTAAGTGGTGTTTCTTCCAAAGTTAATGATTCAATATCCTTATTACCAGATAGCACCAATCCCTTCAAAGGCTTATTAGGCTCTACCTTAAGATCCTTTATGCCCGTATTAACAATGCCTACATACGATAATTCTGGATATTGATAATACAAGCTTATGTAAAACACATCATCTGTATTGCTTTTAATTAACTTTGGAAAATTCTCTACATGAATAGAATCAAGCTTTGGCAAATCGTGTATCTCTACCATAGTAAGATCGTTATTCGAAGCGTCTAAGCTCTTTCCATTTATAATAATAGTACGCAACAAAGGAACATTAGCTACACCAAACTTTCCTAATTGAGCGCTCTTAATATCAATACGCTCTAAATGTTTAAAAGTCTCCTTATCATCTGTTAAAGTAAAATCTTTTATACCTTTCTCCTTCCCCTCAGGACCTCTTAGCTCCTTTACTATGTAAGTTTTCTCTACTGATTTTGGTATAGTATCCCAAACTATCTGCAAATGATCATACTTCCATTCAGAAGGATTGTCAGAAGCAAAATCGGAAGAGATGTCATTTTTTGCAGCTATTTTTCTAAGTAAAGCCACCTCTTCCTTTACACAATTATTAACAGAAGATGGCATAAGAACCATTTTTGGAGCTAACTCGTCTTCACTACCACACGACTGAAATGACAACATTGCAAGTGATGTCATACAACCTAACAAGAATAAATTTTTCTTCATCTTTTGTAAACCTTTTTATTTTTCCTTATAATAATACGCAAATTTACAATCATATAAAATGCTAAACAATACCTAAAACAAATGATTAACACTAACGCTAATAATACGGAAAAGAAACAAAAATAGCTTTGTTTTTTACTAAAACTAACAACTTTATCGCGTTTTGCACGCAAATTACAAATACTTTAAAATACTATTAATTACTTTTAGGTATAACGCTACTTTCATTAACATATACTTTTAAAGAAAATTATATACTATAATAAATGTTTATTTATCAATTATAGAGCTTTTTTACAAAGAAAACAACATATACCCCAGTTCGGGTTAAGCCGTCTATATTTTGATAAGTTAGGAGCATTATTCCTTGTTAGAATCATGTGCACGATAATACATCCCACTCTATCATGAATGGGATATGATTTAGATAAAAAATGTTACTTAAAACAACGCCAACTGTTTAGTGTCTTCTATGCAATATCCCTGGAGAGCTTCTGGCTTGTTTTCAAAGAAGCAGTATGCCCCCAAGGCAGATACAAGATTCATGATAAAGTTTGTCACAGACCTATGGCGTGAATGTACAATTTGGGCAGTGTTTTTCAGAAGATCATTGATAGTTTCTATGATATATCTTTTGCGCAGCATCATTCTATCATAGAAAGTCATGAGTTTGTTTTTCATATTTACCCTGAGCCCCGTCACCAACTGAATACCATCTTCAAAAAGAAAGTCAAAAAGTTTTTGTGATATGTATCCTTTGTCAGCGAACATCTTGCCATACAGACGTTTGGCAAGAACCTTGAAAACCTTTGTGTCTTTGTCACTGACATTTGCTCCTGTAAGAACGAAAGCTATGATTTCCCCTCTGTCATTACATGCCAGATGAAGCTTGAATCCGTGACACCAGCCCATTGTTCCTTTCCCATTTGTTGCAACGCCTTTAAACACCTTGTTGGCATAGCGTCTAAGATTGTGGCATACAGGAATCATTGTTGAGTCAACAAATGTAATACCTGTACATCTTCCAAACGCACGCAGATTAAGAAAGAACATAAGAGGGAAAAACACCCTACTTTCAAGTTCAACAAAACGGTTGTAAGAGACAGCGTCAGGGAAGTACGTCTTAAAAGTCCCCTTGATGAAGAATAGATAATAGTGCTTGAAATTACGAAATGTTCCGAAATGGAAATACAATAAAATAGTCATGCTTTCGCTGTCGGACAAGGAAGCCTTCCGCCTTCTACGCTTCGTGGTATCGTCACCTAAAAGCAGTTTCCCGCCATTTTCAGCTTCAAAATGTTTGCAAAAATCATCTATAACACAGAATAATTCAGTAATTTTGTAATCGGTAGTCTGCATAAGTATATTTGTAACTGTTTGATTATTAACTATAAAGGCACAAAATATTTATGAGACTACCTTATTCTTTTTTTACTTTTTTTTGCGTTTTCTTATCCTGAACAGAGGTAACACTCCAAGAAAAGGAACGCTGTGAGAGATCTCTCTTTAATTCATTTTCATGGTGAAGCCACCGCCCGGAGCCAGGTGCACGGTGAGCTGTTTGTTGGATGGGAAACTGATGGTTTTCTTCACATAATCTTGCGCGAACTTGGTGGCATTGGCGCCATCAAAATAAGCTTCCGCACGGGTAGGAATGTCACCCAGCGGAGATAAGTCGATTGTGAGGTCGCGTTCCGTCCAGTTGTTGATAACGCCAACATACCAGGTATTTCCACTGCGGCGTGCCATGGCCACATACTCACCCACCTTGCTGGTCAAGGCGATAGATTGATCCCATACCACAGGAATCTTGGCAATGAATTCTGTACATTCGGGTTCTTCTTCGTAATGCGTAGGACTGTCACAAAGCATGTTGAGCGGAGAGAAGAATACGGTGTACATGGCCAACTGATGACAGCGGGTTCCCTGACTCATGGGATTGCTGTTAGAGGCATGAAAAGTTTCCTTGGTACTGTTCAACATGGCCCCCTGCGTGTAGTCCATCTGCCCGGCCAGCATGCGGACGAATGGGATTTGTACGTCGAATAGCACTTGATTGTAGGATTCAAGGGACGACCATTTGGTGTTCTCTTGTCCCTTGACACCTTCAAAGTTGATGACGTTCGGATAAGTTCTTTGCAGTCCTGTGGGTTTGAAGATTCCGTGAAAATCCACCAGCATGCGATATTTCGCAGCCATTCGGGCGGCATCATATAGGAAATTGACACAGGCTGCATCGTCGCGATCCATGAAATCAATCTTGAAGCCCTTGACCCCCATGTCACTGTAATGGCGGCAAACTCGCTCCATGTCGCGTGCAAATGCATAGTAGCCTGCCCACAGGATGATGCCTACATTCTTTTGTTTTGCATAATCAACAATGCCCTTCAAATCGATTTCGGGTACCACTTGGAAGAGGTCTGCCTGCAGATTGACGGCCCATCCTTCGTCCAAGATCACATACTCTATGCCATGCTTGCTGGCAAAATCTATATAAGCCTTGTAGGTTTGCGTGTTGACACCAGCCTTGAACGGCACTTTATACAGTCCCCAGTCGTTCCACCAATCCCATGCTACCTTACCAGGTTTAATCCACTCTGTGGAAGAAATGCGTGAAGGGGAGGCCAGGCGATACACCATGTCATTGTCCAGCAGTTGGCGATCATCCGTAGACACATTGATGACGCGCCATGGAAATTGTTGTTTCGCGGTGGCCTTGACAAGGTAGTTTTCGCGACTTTTCACAAAAAGTTGCAGCTTGTTATGGCCTTCTTGCCTAACTTCTTTGGGGTATTTGGCAAAGACACCACGCAGGGCATGACCCTCCGTGCGGTTGACGTACATGCCGGGATAATTCTCCAAATCGGCTTCAGTCAAACAAATTTTCACCCCATGGTCGGCTTCCACCAAGATAGGCAAGAACGCTAACTTATCCGTTTTAAGTTGAGAGAGGTGTCCTTGCATATAGGTATTCTCAAAAGAATTGTTGAATTGGTTTTCAAAACTGCCGTTGGGACTTGTATAAGGTACCAGGGACGACCAATCCTTGGCAAAGTTGAACTCGGCCTTTTCGTCCTTGACGATAATCTCTTTCTTCCGATCAGAAACGAACCTGTAGGCTACACCCTCATCGTATGCACGAAATATTAATGTGAATCCTTGTCTGAATTTCAATGCCAATTGGTTATAATAATCCTCAACAACCTTCTTTTTGTAAAACAAGGCGTTGATGGTGCCATGGCTCGTAGTGGTCTTTACAGACTGTACGATAGCATTTTCGCCAAACGATTTTCCTTGATCAAGGGTCAAGGCTATCTGTGAAGGAGCGATGAGTTGTTGTCCTTCGAGCGATAATAAGTAGGTAAGGTTCTTGTCGTTATTCACTGTAACGGTAAGTTTACCATTGGGCGAAACCAGTTTATACTGTTTCGCATTGATTCCCAGTGTGATTAATGGGAACACCAGAAGAAGTAATAATTTTTTCATGTGACAGATAATTATTGTTTAAAATGAATGAACAAATAAGAAAAGAGCGGTTCTACATAAAATGCCATTACATATCGTTTCATTGTTTCAACGGATGATTCCGTCAAATATTGTATTGCCCGGGAATTGTTTGTAAGCCTGCGAGCATGCCGTTCAAGCACCACACTACTTTTAAGGGTGGTTCTATAAATTACCACCGTAAAGTTTTTCTTATGTAAGTCTTTTTACGTTTTGTCATCTTGTGGACTCTTTTTATATAAAACAGGCTGCGCCTCAACAATTCAAACAAGTTTGATTGTATTCGACTTGCTCCGTTTTTGGTTCAATTTGCTTGTTCGTTCAGTCGTATAGCTCGCTATACTCCTTCACTCACAAACATATTGATCTCAAAAATAGTTTCACAATCAGTCAAAGCTAATTTATAGATCCGCCCCTAGAAGTGACAATACATCCGACACATTGCGACAGCAAAGTCGCCTTGGTTGTTTTTAATGTATTGCAACACTGGCTGTACACTCGCAGACTTGCTTATCTGTTTTTGACACGTCAGCTCTACCGACCCTTCTTCTCCCTGCTTGAAATGAGCATACTGTAAGGAAAGTCCAGCGTTCATCTTCCTTTTGTTATACACGCATCCTATTTCGGCATACCGATGACAGCCCGCGTTGACGTCGGTGTTCTCTGAATATTGCGCCATGAGGTTAAGACTTCCGTCATGACAGGTTCCAACATTCTGTTCGGCATATATCCACCAAACCGCGCTCGCCTTTTGGCGACACTCAGCCATGCTTCCATACTTCATATTGGCGACGCGCGAGGCAGAGTGATAAGCCGCACCCACGAAATAGGACGAGTGATGAATGCTGTACTTGAACTCTGCCACGTCAAAAACGCCGTCATTTTTAGGATTGAGCGTAAACGGCAGATTGTCGCGCGTCCAACCATTATACCCTCTTCCGTTGTATAACGCATTTCTAAACCTATACGCTCCCTTATGAACCTCAAAAAAGAGCGCAAGCCCACTCATAGGATAGTTGGCGATGGGATAGCTTGCGGACAATGTGGGAAAGATTCCACACGAGCTGTTTGTGAAAAGCGATGTACAGGCAGAGGTGAAGAAATCCTCGTTCACATTTCGCACGCCAGCAAACAGTTTGCAATGCTCCCATTCTTTAGTGTACCCCAACAGTGCGATGGCCGCCAAACAATTTTCTTCTTCTATGTTAGAAAACGTTTGATAATCATTAACGATGTTTCCATGCGCTCTCACTATATGAATAGTCGCAAGACCGAAGGATGAATGCCGCCCCGTGGGTATGCTTGCCTGCAGTCTGAGCAAACTTACAAGATTGCTTTTGCCGCTCTTTGTACATTGCCACTCGGTAGTATATTGCCCTGATACCTTTTGCGCAAGCCCCATATAATGAACGGCACAGCCCATCACAAGCAATAACATTTTCTTTTTCATAACCACCTTTTGTATTTGCGTATATATAAAACCTTGACACCTTGTGTAAGTAAACAATAACAGAACAAAATAACCAACAGCCAGGGAAAATAATTCCAAGGCAACGGTGTGAAACCTATCGAAGCACCCAAGTTGGTGAAAGGCATACAGATACCAAGAACCATGATGGTGAAAGTCATGAAGAGTACTGGCCACGATGCAGTGCTTTGCACAAAAGGAATTTTGCGCGTGCGTATCATGTGAACAATGAGTGTTTGCGAAAGCAGACCTTCCACGAACCAGCCCGACTGAAACAATGATGCCATGCCCACACGATTGCAATCAAACATCCACCACATAAGGGCATAGGTCGCGATGTCGAACACAGAGCTGATAGGACCTATCAGTATCATGAAATGACTGAGGTCTGAAGAATCCCACACTCGCGGCTTGCTCAAATAGTCTTTGTCCATACGGTCAAAAGGAATGGTAGTCTGAGAAATGTCGTACAGCAAATTTTGTATCAGCAGATGTATCGGCAACATGGGCAAGAAGGGGAGGAAAGCACTTGCCACCATGACACTGAACATATTGCCAAAGTTGGAACTGGCTGTCATCTTGACGTATTTGATGATGTTTCCGAAAGTTTTTCTTCCCTCTATCACTCCATCCTCAAGAACCATTAAGTCTTTCTCAAGTAAGATGATGTCGGCACTTTCTTTTGCTATGTCAACAGCCGAGTCTACCGAAATGCCTACATCCGACTCTCTCAATGCTGCGGCATCATTGATGCCATCGCCAAGGAAACCTACCGTATTGTTTTGTTTCTGCAAAATTTGTATGATTTCCACTTTCTGCATGGGCGTAAGTTTAGCGAAGAGCGTACCCCTCTGCACGGCCTCGTTTTTCTCCTCGTCAGTCATTTCTCTCAACTCTCCTCCCGTGTACATAATGGTAGAGTCGATACCTACTTGTCTCGAGATAGTTCTCACCACCGCGTCATTATCTCCAGACAACACCTTTATTTCTATTCCATGCGAATGAAGTTCGCAAATGGCTTGTGCGGCAGACTCCTTTGGCGGATCAAGAAAAGCAAGATACCCGATGAGAACCATCTCGCACTCGTCTTCAACCTCAAAGTTATTTTCCTTATCCAAAAAGGTCTTACGAGCCAACGCTAACACACGCATGCCTTTGTTGTTCATGTCTTCCACTATCCGCATGGCTCGTTGCTTTAGGCTGTCAGTGAGAGGTTTCACTTCTCCATCCGTTTCCGCATACGAGCAAATGGAAAGCATTTCCTCCACGGCACCCTTGGTGATGATTTGCCGTTTTCCTTTGTTATCCTCTACCACGACCGACATCCGCCTGCGCACGAAGTCGAACGGTATCTCGTCCACTTTGTGATAATTGTCGCTCAACGATTCAAGCTGCAACTCTTTTACATGTGAGAGGATGGCACAATCCATGAGGTTCTTAAGACCCGTCTGGAAATAGCTGTTGAAATATGCGTGCCGCAAAATTCTGTTATTCACATCCTCCGTTCCGTCGGCGTTTATATGTTGTTCCAACACGATATGGTCTTGCGTCAGCGTGCCCGTCTTGTCAGTGCAAAGCACATTCATGGCGCCAAAGTTCTGAATGGCGTTCAAATCTTTGACAATCGTCTTTTTGCGAGACATTTTTAATGCCCCTTTGGATAGGTTGGCGCTCACTATCATGGGTAACATCTCTGGCGTAAGTCCTACCGCAACCGAGATGGCAAAGATGAAAGCTTGCAGCCAGTCGCCCTTTGTGGCACCATTGACCAAAAACACGAAAGGCACCATAAAGAGCATGAAACGTATGAGCAACATACTCACTTTCGTGATACCTCTGTCAAAAGCTGTTGTTGCCCTATGCTTTACAACGTTCTTCGCAATAGTCCCTATATAGGTATCGTTTCCTGTTGCGAACACGATACCCTTGGCGGAACCGCTCAGCACGTTAGAGCCCATATAGCAAATATCCTCAAGTTCTATCTCGCTTCCAGAATGATTGTTTTCTTCTTGTATGGAGCAAAACTTTTCCACGGCATCTGATTCGCCCGTCAACGTAGATTGACTTACAAACAAATCTTTAGCCTCTACAATACGCATATCCGCCGGTATCATGTCGCCCGCCGCCAACATCACGACATCGCCTGGCACCAAGTCTTCTATGGCAATCTCACCAGTGTCATTCAACCGCTGCACGTAACAAGTGTTGGTGACCAGCTTTTGAAGTGCCTCACTCGATTGGTTGGCCTTCCACTCTTGCCAAAAGCGCAAGATGGCGCTTAGCACAATCATGGTTGAGACGATAATGATGGATGTCCAGTCCTGCTTGCCATGTGGCGCCGTGAGTACGTCCAGCACGAACGATATGGCTATCAGTACCGTAAGTACGCCTACAAAGGGGTTGATAAAAGCCTTGACGAAAGTGACGAGAGGATTCTTTTTCTGTTCATGTATCACCTCATTCTTTCCATATACAGACTGCCGTTTCTCCGCTTCTTCCTGTCGCAATCCATGTGTCGTGGTGTTAAGATAATGGAACACGGCATCTACCGGCTGCCGCGCAACCTGAAACACCTTGGCCGCGTTGAAAGAAACGTGAACACGTTTTGTTCTCTTCCACATATTATTAACGTTTTAGTGGGTTTATACTCCGTTTGCTCATTTGCAATGCAAAAGTAGTCTTACTTTTACATATGGGGTATTAGAGAACTATTAGAAAAAAATTAAAATTTAATTAGAAGGTGGTTCTATAAATTAGCTTTACAAAGCTAATTTATAGAACCACCCTTAAACGTGCAAAAGTTTTACTATGAAGGTGGTGCCAGAGCCTCGCTGTGAGTGAACTGCTATCTCGCCCCCGTGTAGCAATATAATCTTTTGCGTAAGAGCCATGCCAATGCCGTGTCCTTCCACTATTTTCTCATCCTCCCCGCGATAAAACAGGTTAAACAAATTTCTCTTGTCAATGTCGGTCATACCTTTTCCACTGTCAGACAGTCGAATGATAGACCATTCTTTCCAAAAGGATATTTGAACAGACGACAGCTTGTTATCCGAGTATTTGCAATTATTCTCTATGAGATTAGAGAATGCGATACTAAGTAAGTAAGGGTTGGCGTTAACGGTAACGCAACGCTCATCGTCGCTGTCTTCTTCATCAAATATCAGTTCTATGCTATAATCGGGATGACTACGGAGTATGAGTGTTCTTACATCAAGTAGAATTTCATCAAGCCTAACCTCTTTCATGCTGATTTGCTCACGCTGATAGTCAGCCTTTGCCAAATTGAGCAATCCATCAATCAACCGGCTCATGCGCTTGGCGTCGTGCAAAACATTTTGCATTGCGTCTACATACTGCAGCTCAGTTCTGCGTTTTTGTAAAGCCACGTCCAGCTCAGTGGTTATGGCTGCCAATGGATTACGAAGCTCGTGGGCTACATTGCTGACAAACATTTTTTGTGCTTCAAACGACTTTTCCAGTCGTTCGAGCAAGGCATTAAACGCAATGGCCAGTTCTCCCAACTCATCGTTTGCACATTTCACAAACAAACGGCGGTCTATATGTTTGGCTGTAATGTTCTCAACTTCTTCTACGATTCTACGTATGGGATTCAACGATAAACGGGCAAGAAGATAACTCACCACAAAGAGCAGGCTCAACCCTATGAGAAACAACAGGAAGAGCGTTTTGCGCAACTCAACCAAGTTGGCGTATCCATAACCATCGTAGGCGGCGGCAGTAATGACGTATGGCTTTCCCTTGAAGCGATATATCATGCCAATACTCTGATAAGCGCCCTCGTAAAAGGCTATTTGCTTCTGACGCAAAATGGCCCGTATCATGCCAGGTGTCTCTTTAACAATGTCGCTTTGTATGGCATCGTGGTAAAGCATCTTGAACTTCGGAGTATATACCGCCACCTCTACTTCATCAATAAACTTACGGTTATTAAGGTAAATAGATTGCATGGTTCGGGCATCAGTCTGCCCCGCCAAGAACAAATGCGCCTTGGTTACAGCCTCACTCCGCAACTGCCTGAAGAAAGTCTCGCTACGCGCTTGTTCACTCAAGAGATAGACCATGGTCAAGCACAACAAGAATACGGTTGCCGTTATAGCTGTATATTTTAAAGTTAGAGCAGTACGTATTTTCATAAAACATGCTTATCTGTCAGCACAAAACCTATGCCAGGCTTGGTATGTATGAGCTTTACGGGAAAACTCCGGTCTATTTTTTTTCTTAGATAATTGATGTACACATCTATGAAGTTCGTGCCGGTGTCAAAATGAGTGCCCCAAACCTTTTCCGCAATTTCTGTTCTTGGGATAATTCTATCGGCATGCAGCATCATATATTTCAATAAGTTATATTCCTTAGGCGTTAGTTTAATGGCGACACCACCTCGTTTACATTCATGCAGATTAGGGTTTATTTGTAAGTCAGCATAAACGATGTCAACCGCATTCCCCTCACTTTCGTCTATCTGGCTGCTGTTGCGCTTCAACAATACCTTCATGCGCGCCACCAGTTCACGCAAGTCGAAAGGTTTTACCATGTAATCATCCGCACCCACGTCAAATCCCTCTAATTTATCATCAGTAGTACCCAAAGCGGTCAGCATGAGAATAGGAACATGCTTATTTTTCATCCGTATCTCCTTGCATAAATCAAATCCATCAAGTTTTGGCAGGATGATGTCGGATATTATCAATTTGAAGTCATACTTATTGAAGAGCTGCAAGCCCATCATTCCGTCATAGGCCACCATTACCTCGTAGCCGTGTTCCTCTATACCCACCTTCAGCAAATCTGCAACTCTTTGTTCATCTTCTACAATAAGTATTTGTGGTATCATACTTGATGGATGAATTAATTCGACAATTTATTAAAGGGCGGTTCTATAAATTACCACCGTAAAGTTTGTTTTATGTCAGTCTTTTTACGTTTTGTCATCTTGTGGGTTCTTTTTGGTTCAATTTGCTTGTTCGTTCAGTCGCATAGGTCGCCATACTTCTTCACTCACAAACAAAATTACCTCAAAAATAGTCTCACAACCTGTCAAAGCTAATTTATAGAACCGCTCTAAATGCAGAAAGAGAATACGAACGGGCTTCACCCTGTCAAACAACAACGTGATGATGCGAAACGGTGCAAGGCAACGACAAAGCCGCTTCGCCCAGATGACGGCAAAAGTCACGACATGCACGGATGTTACAGTATCTCAATCTTCCCTGCAGAAACCTATAAGACAGGCAGATGCGCCCTGAGTCAACCAACGAGTACAAAGATAATCATTTTGTGCGGATTAGACAAGCATTACTTGTGCCAACATAAACTTATCAACCATGGGTAATGCCATCAACAACGAAAAGAAAAAGGGTAAACTACGCTTCATGATGATTTCTGATTTACGAATCTAACATAGCCTAACACAAAGTTCAAGCCAATGCCATTGCATATTGTTACAACGGACAAACCGAGCTATTATTGCATAGACTAAGAATTGGGTCAACCGGTGCGCTGCCACACTGTGGTTATTATGTTACGAACTACATCTAAAATATGTTAATTATTGATAATATTATTTGCTTGAGCTCATTTCGCTGGGTAATTATGAAAAAAAATAATATATCTTTGTCTACATATCTCTAATCTATTAATTTTATTTCAACTATAACAATTTAATATTATGTGTAAGTTTTTAACCTTTTTATTACAAGCTAGGAATGCTGCACGTGGCGTATGTATAGCAGGAATCTTTCCACTATACTCTGCTTCAGTATTCGCTGGGGCAGCATTATCATCATTGCCAAATCATAAGCAGTTGGTGTGGAGCCAAACGGATACTAAAACAATTCAAGGCACTGTTCAAGATAAAAATCATGAGCCTATTATCGGTGCAACTGTAATACCAAAAGATGGGAATGGCGGAGTAGTAACAGATGCTAATGGACATTTTAGTATTAAGATAAATACTGAACAAAATAAATTAATATTCTCATACATGGGATATTCTCCCGTAGAAGCAGATGTAACAGGAAAGAACAACATTGAGGTCACTCTTTTTGAAGATGTAGTAAGCTTACAGGATGTAGTTGTAGTAGGATATAATACTGTAAAGCGCGGTCAAATTACAGGATCTATTGATATGGTGAAAGGGGACCGCATAGCCCAACAAACTTCTGCTACATTGGAGGATCGTTTGCAAGGTAAAATATCCGGATTAATGATTTCTACTGGTTCAGGGCAACCAGGGACCGATGATGTAAAAATCAGAATTCGTGGAACAGGTTCCATTAATGGGTCAAATACACCATTATATATTTTAGATGGTGTCATGATTGAAGCTGGTCAGTTCTCCTCTCTAAACAGTGATGATATTCTTGATATTCAAGTATTGAAAGATGCCTCCGCAACAGCTATTTATGGATCACGAGGAGCTAACGGTGTTATTGTTGTCACAACAAAAAAAGGCATGGAAGGTAAGACTCAAATTAGTTACAACCTTAAATTAGGAGCTGCTATGCTACGCAAACCTAAAAGCAGGATGATGACTGGGGCTGAGAATATTCTTTATCAAAGTTACTGTGTTGCTCAAAATCCTAACTCAAAATCATTCCCGTTGATGAGACTGTTGGGATTAGAACAAAAAAAATCAGCTGGTACTATTACATCTGAAGAACTTGCAGAATTCAATGCAGGCGCAGAAAGACTGGCTACAGCACGGTCTACAGATACTGACTTTATAGATGAAATGACACATACAGGCTTACAAATAGATCATAGCCTAACCTTATCTGGTGGAACAGAAAAAACGAAATTCTTTCTTTCTGGCTCTCTCTTAGATCAAGAAGGTTCTCTCATCGGATCTAAACTGAAACGGTATTCTGCACGTATTAATATAAATCATCAAGTCAATAAAATCATAGATTTCGGCATCAATTCAAGTGTAGGCTATACTGACTCTCATTTTGCAGATCCATCCACTGGTGATGGAAGAATAGGTTGGACTAATCCATGGTTTACTTCTCTTTTAGCTTATCCTTACGAAAATCCAGACACATGGTTTAATGGTGACAATCCTACTTTAATAACAAAATATTTTAACAGAGAGAAAGATCTTCTTCGGTTACTTGGATCTGCTTTCATGAATGTTCGAATCACGGACTGGCTCCAGTTTAAAACAAATTTCGGTATTGATTATTACAATAGGAAGTCAATGACTTCATTAGATCGAAGACATCCAAAAGCTGCAAGCAACAATGGATATCTCAGACAAAGTACATCTGACACCCGACGCTACACTTGGACAAATACATTGAATTTTAACCAAACAATTCAAGATATTCATTCAGTAGCTGGGGTTGCTGGTATAGAGCTTTTTGATGGCACTTTCTCCAGATTTCATCAACAAGGTTTCGATTTAGACGAGTTTATGACTAATACACCTGCTGGAATTGGAGATAAAACAGGAACCTCAAAAAACCCTCCTCGAATTGGCGGTGATAAAACACACAGCAATTTGCTCTCTTATTTTACACAATGGAATTACACTTATGATAATCGTTACAATGTTTCTGCAAGTTTACGCTATGATGAATCTTCTAAATTTATGAAGAGTAATAAAGGAGCCTTATTTTGGTCGTTGGGAGCTGCTTGGGATATAGCTAACGAGAAATTTGCTGAAGATTATCAATTTCTGAATCAACTAAAGTTACGTACAAGTTACGGAACAACAGGTAATCAGGATGGTATTGCTGACTTTAGCTCGTTTGATGGGTACAATAAAGTAAGTTATAATGGAAAGCCAGGTTATACCAATAATGAATTGGGCAATCCAGAATTGAAATGGGAAACATCTGCACAATTTGATTTGGGGTTAGATTTTCGAATGTTTAGTAATCGGATAAATGGAACCATTGATTTTTACCATAAATCAACCAAAGATTTATTAATGTGGAAGAAGATTTCACAGTTGTCAGGATCTACTCAAATTCAGACAAATGCAGGTTCAATCTTAAACCAAGGTGTAGAATTTGCAATGAATGGGGTACCCGTAAGAACCAAAGATTTTGAATGGAGTGTTAATGCGAATATCACCTATAATAAAAATAAAATTACAGATTTAGGAACTTGGGCAAATAAAGACAACAAATTTATTGATGGAGATGTTCTTTATGAGATTGGTAAGCCATTAGGAACCTGGTGTATGGTTGAGTGGGCTGGCGTAAATCCCAAAACGGGTGAAGTGTGGTTCTACGATCAAAAAGGAGGAAAAACAGAAGATATTTCAGCAGCACCTGCTGTAGACAAATTTAAATCTTCAGAAGTACCATGGTTCGGAGGTTTTAACACAAGTTTATCCTATAAAGGATTATCATTGACAGCACAATTTACTTATGCACTCAATTACTACATCATGAATTCAAGTCGTTGGTACTTGGATAACCACAATTTCAATGGAAATAAGCCAGCTTATATGCTTGATATGTGGAAAAAGCCAGATGATATTACTAACGTCCCCAGATTCGATGCCAAAAATAATCCAAGTCCTTGGGCTTCACAATTCTTAGAAGATGCTTCCTTTCTGAAATTTAAAATGTTGCGACTTGCCTACACACCTTCTCGTATACTGATGAACAAGATGAAGTTTATAAAATCAATGACAGTGTATCTGCAAGGAGAAAATTTAGCAACATTTACTTCCTATCGTGGACAAGATCCTGAAGTAACTGGTGATACTGATTACATGACCTATCCATTACCTATTAATGTCACTTTTGGTTTAAATCTTAACTTCTAAAATACATATTCAAATGAAATATATTTATCATTATTTAATTATAGTAGGAATGTTGATTGGAATGATGTCATGTTCCTACACGGACTTGAAACCAACAGACAAAGTTGGCGATCATGAGATATTTAGCTCTGTATTTACACTTGAACAGGCTACCACTGGAATTTATGCAAAAATGTCTTTAAGAACAACTCTCAATGTTAGTGCGATACTATCAGACGATGTTTACAAAGGCGGACAAAATGGTGGCGCTGGTGACGACTCTTATCAATGGACTTATAGTGCTGCTACAGGTGACCACAATAACCTATGGTCTTCTTATTATGGTGTCATTAATATGGCGAATCGTGTACTTGAAGGTGCAAAAACAGTACAGGCAAACAATCAAGTTGAAGAGAAAATTAAACAAAATTGCATTGGGACAGCTCTATTTATTAGAGCATATACCTCCTTTGACTTATTACGATTTTTCGCAGATTTTGATAAAAAAGAAAATCTTGGCATACCGTACTCTAAGCAAAAAGTTGTTCTTGAAACACTCGGCCGTAACACTGTCGCAGAGTGTTATCAAGAAATGGTTAAAGATCTGGAAACAGCCATCCCCTTATTATCTCAGGTTGTACCAGAAACTCCTTGTTATGCGTCTCAGTTAGCAGCCAAAGCACTCTTAGCTCGTATCAATTTATACGCCCGCAACTATAACCTGGCTTATCAATATGCAGCCGAAGTTCTTAAACAAAAGCCTATAGTTGGCATCCAGAAATACCCAAAAATTTGGTCTGATGAGACTAAAGAAGAAATTATATTTGAACTTACGCGACTGCCTGGTGAAGAAACGATAGGGACTTTGTTTTGGAGTGCTGATAATAGTAGCTCTTTCGAACCATCAACAGAACTTATTAAAAGTTATGATGAAAAAGACGTACGTCTTCAGACCTTTATTGGTGACGGCGTTGATCGTGACAATGTTCCTGTGAAACGAGTCAATAAATACAAAGGCACAAAAGAAAATGTAGGCTTGTCCAACCAAAAAATGATACGATCATCAGAGATGCTTCTCATTATGGCTGAATGTAAAGCTAATTCGAACATCACAGAGGCCAATAGCCTACTGAACAAACTGCGACGTGCTCGCATAAAAGACTGGTCGGATAAAAATTACTTAACGAAAGAAGAAATTTTACAAGAGATACTCTTAGAAAGAAGAAGAGAATTGTGTTTTGAAGGTCATCGATTCTTTGATTTACGTAGATTCCATCTACCAATATATAAACCAATGATTAATAAAACGCTGGATGTGGACAACATTCGGCGAATAATGCCTATCCCATTAGCAGAGATGCAAGGAAACAATGTTATAGCAAATCAGCAAAATCCAGGATATTAATCAGTTTAATTTTTGGCGTCTGGCTCAAATTGCCGGCTGGTTTCATTCGGAATATTTAAGGATTTTATACCTTTACCCATGAAATCTGAAACATAGTGGAGATCCGCAGAGGAGCAACTCCATGAGGAGCAGGATTGTATAAAGTGTATCAAGTAGGAGGTAATCACTTATCTATGGTGTTTGCCTCCTACTTTCGTGTCTACAAAGCTCTCCAAACACCGTACTTATCATTCGGTATACAGTGAATTCGTGGCTTCATATCTCACTATGTGTAGCAAGTTATTCTCAGCTAACCGTCGAATTTCATCACTTCTATCTTATAATTGGAGGCGTAATGGACATTTGGTAGGCTGAAAAGCTCCAGACGTCCTTTATTTATTACCTTTGTGCCATTTGAAAACCTATGAATAAAAAACATGTGTATTCTGTGGCAGCTCAAATGTTAAAAAGAACGGTCATCGTCGGGGGATGCAAATGTATTTTTGCGGTGATTGCAAGAAGCAATTTCAAGGCGGTCGCCGCATTGACAGTACAACATTATGGCAAAGCTATCTGACAGAGAAACGAACCATCAAAGAACTGTCAGTTATGCATAAATGTTCGGAGAGAACAATACGCAGAAAC
Organism: Prevotella sp. BV3P1; assembly: GCF_000479005.1. GTDB lineage: Bacteria > Bacteroidota > Bacteroidia > Bacteroidales > Bacteroidaceae > Prevotella. Next base: position 18,597 of record NZ_AWXC01000010.1, read on the forward strand.
TGAAGTTGGTAGCAGAGAGTTTTATCCCTTCCCTTCCTAAGGAAGCAACTATCATAATTGATACAACATATTTCTCCAGAACATTTGGTGTAATGTTATTCCAAGATGCAACTTCGGGAAAGATCCTTTATCGCAAATTTGTTAAGAATGAAACCAACAAGGAGTATCTCTCAGGACTTGAAGATATAAAAGATGGAGGAACAAAGATAGTGTCGGTAGTCTGTGATGGACACACAGGGCTTTTACAGGCTATAACCTCCTGCCCGGTACAAATGTGCCAGTTTCATCAATTGCAAATCATCAGAAGGCTTCTGACAAACAACTCTCATTTGCCGGCAAGCATAGAGTTGCTGGCATTGGCAAGGAAGATGTTTACCATCGGAAAGGAGCAGTTCTTAATGGAATTTGGTAAATGGTGTGCCCGGTGGGAGGATTTTCTGAATGAAAGAACGACTCTTATTTCAGGCAAGACCACCTATACACACAGACGACTTAGGACTGCCAAGAGGTCTTTAAGAACACATCTCAAGTGGCTCTTTTACATATGAAGAACATACGGAGGTAAACATACCGAATACAACCAATATGTTGGAAGGCTACAACTCACAACTTAAAAGAGCTTTACTGAACCATAACGGATTAAGCGGTACCAACAAAAAGAAGTTTATTGATGGATTTCTGAATATAACAAAGTTGACTGGAAATTGCCAGCCTACCATTTGTCCATTACAAACATCTGGAGCTTTTTCAGCCTACCAAATGACCATTACGTCTAAATGTTATAATCAAATATTAAACACTATCACTACAAATACCTGAAGACCCACAAATTATTCCCCAGGAAATTTCTACTGAGCCATAAACGATTCTGCCCATCCCCGTAGGTACACAGACCTACGATAATTATCCTAATTGGCCAAATAAATAAAAAAGCCTCCAAGACAATTTAGTCCTGAAGGCTTCTGTTTGAAAAAAGGCGGCTACCTACTCTCCCGCATTGCATTGCAGTACCATCGGCGCAAGCAGGCTTAACTTCTCTGTTCGGAATGGGAAGAGGTGGAACCCTGCCGCCATAACCACCTGATAAGGGGATGACGTATCGATACAAGCGAATCTAAGGGCATGAATAAATCACAACCAG
>NZ_AWXC01000011.1 GCF_000479005.1 Prevotella sp. BV3P1
ATAAAAAAAGGAGCAGAAAGCACGGCCGAATGGGTTCCACAGATTGACGAAACAGGCGAATACGCTGTTTATGTAGCCTATCATACCGTGCCAGGAAGTACCAATGCAGCCCGTTATACCGTTTATCATCGGGGAGGAATCAGCGAGTTTAAGGTGAATCAACAAATGGGTGGCGGTACCTGGATTTATCTTGGCAAATTCGCTTTTGACAAGAATTTAGGCAAGAGTCAGCGCATCGTCCTCAGCAACAAGACAGGTAAAGCAGGCGAAGTGGTGACAGCCGATGCTATTAAAATTGGTGGAGGAATGGGGAATGTCGGCAGACCAGAAATAAGTACCTACCCTCGTTTCACCGAAGCAGCACGCTACTGGATGCAATGGGCAGGCGTACCAGACAGCATCTACAGTCCTACGGCTGGCAAAGACGATTACAAAGACGATTATCAAGCACGTGGCGAATGGGTGAACTGGCTGGCAGGAGGGTCAGAAAGCTATCCCGAAGGCAAGGGTTTGCACATTCCCATAGAGATGTCTCTGGCGTTCCATACAGATGCAGGCGTTACCAAGAACGACAGCACGATTGGTACTTTGGGTATTTACTTCACACAATCGTATGATAGTGTGTTTGCCAATGGTGCGTCACGACAGCTTTGTAAGGAGTATGCTGAAACCATTCATAACAGCATATTACATGACATACGGGCACAATTTGACCCAACGTGGCACAGCAGGGGCAACAGAAATGGTTCTTATTATGAGGCACGAACTCCACGAGTGCCAGCTATGTTGTTGGAATTGCTGTCGCATCAAAACTTCGCAGACATGCGTTATGGACTTGATCCTCGTTTCCGATTTGCAGTAAGTCGCGCTATCTACAAAGCCATGCTGCGCTTTTCGTGCAAACAACATCAACAGAAATATGTGGTGACACCGCTCCCCGTGAGTCACATGGCAGCCCATTTGACGGATAAGGGACAGGTGGAACTTACTTGGCAAGCTGTTGAAGACACGCTTGAACCCACGGCAAAACCCAATCGCTACATTGTGTATACGCGCTATGGAAATGGAGAGTTTGACCATGGAAAAGTGGTAAAACAATGTAAATATGTGGCAGACGTACCCAAAGGTATGGTGTGCAGCTACAAAGTGGTGGCGATGAATGAGGGCGGTGTGAGCTTCCCATCCGAGATTGTAGCCGTAGGACGCAGCAGTAAAGCAGACGCTAAGAAGGCTTTAGTGGTCAATGGATTCGACCGAATTTCAGCTCCGGCCGATTTTGTTGCACCTGCTCCATTGGACACCTTGTATGCTGGATTCTTGGATAGCGAAGACCATGGTGTACCCTATATGGTAGATATCAGTTATGTAGGCAGCCAAAAAGAGTTCAACAGGTCGCTCCCATGGCTCGATGATGATTCGGGTGGCTTTGGTGACAGTCACGGAAATGAAGAAACAACGGTTATTGCGGGCAACACGTTCGATTATATCGCCCTGCACGGAGATGCCATTTTAAAGGCAGGTTGTTCGTTCGAATCGTGTAGTCGAGAGCGCTTCAACCGTGTTGAAAAAGACATCCAATGGATTGACATCATCTTAGGAAAACAGCGACAGACAAAGTTAGGTAACGGCAAAATATACCCTTTGCGCTACAAAATCTTTACGCCCGAAATGCAACAAATACTCACTGCTTACACCCAACAGGGCACATCCATATTCGTATCGGGGGCATACGTAGGCAGCGACTTGTGGAATAACAAATTGGCAAAGCCACAAAAAGAAGACATTCTCTTTGCAACAAACGTACTGAAGTACAAGTGGCGCAACAGTAGAGCAGCCGTCACAGGACGCTTGTCGACCGTAAAATCACCAGTCAATCTCGCACCAGCGGCCTATAACTACGCGCATACGTTGGGGCCTAAAACCTATATTGTGGAATCACCAGACGCTATTGAACCTGCTTGCGACAACGCCTATACGGTGATGCGTTATCCCGAAAACAACTTTAGTGCAGCAGTGGCATACCGCGGTGACTACAAGACATGGGTCATGGGCGTGCCATTTGAGTCGATATTAGATGCCACCAACAGAGAGAAGCTGATGGCAGAAATCATACAGTTCTTTAAACAATAAATCCCATTACTAATTTCACCCATCATCATGAAGAGAATACAGACCTTTATATACAGCTTATTAGCTCTTGCTTTCTGTGTGCAAGTACAAGCACAAATAGGAACTTTTCGCTTTGCTCAACTGACAGATATACACCTCAATCAAAATAATCCCAATCCAACCGAAGACTTGCTTCGATCCATTGCACAGATTAATGCGACGGACAGTCTTGACTTTATTCTCGTTACGGGCGACCTTACCGAGGAGGGCGACAATGCAACGCTACACAAAGTAAAACAGTGTTTAGACCTTTTACGCTATCCTTATTATACCGTGATGGGCAATCATGAAACCAAGTGGAGCGAATCTGGATGTACCATGTTTGCCAAGATATTCGGTGGCGAACGCTTCTCATTTTTTCATAAAGGCATTCAGTTCATAGGTTTCAATACAGGTCCTTTCATGCGCATGGCATTCGGTCATGTGAAACCGCAAGATATATCGTGGATTCAATCAACCATCAAGGACAAGAAACAACCGGTGATATTGGTTACCCACTACCCCATTTTAGAAGGCGATGTAGACAACTGGTATGAGGTGACCGATGCTGTGAAGCCATATAACATACGCCTTTTCATTGGTGGCCATTATCACCGGAACAAACAATTTACTTACGATGGAATCCCAGGCGTACTCATCCGAACCAATCTTCGTGATAAAGACGCACTGCCAGGATATGGCATTTATGAAGTTTCGCCTGACTCTATCATCGTTTACCAGCAACGAATAGGAGAAAAGAAACAGCGTCTATGCGCCTATTCTTTAACCCTACAGCTGTTCAGCCACGACAAGAAAGCTGACAAGTATCCTGACTTTTCAGTCAACAAGACCTACCCAAACGTGAAAAGAAAATGGTGCGTACAGACGGGTACGGCCATCTATAGTTCGCCTGTCGTTGAGGAAAACCGAGTTTTTGTGGGCGATGATGCCGGCATACTAACGGCATACAACTTGAAAACGGGTAAAAAACTGTGGGCATACCAGTCGGGAAACCGTATTGTGGGAACGCCTGCGGTTGAAAATGGGATTGTTGTTTTTGGCTCAGCCGACCAGTACATCTACGGCATTGATGCCAAAAACGGCAGTTTAAAATGGCGTGTTCAGGCCGAAGCGCCTGTGTTGGGAGCCGTTACCATACAGCAAGGCATCGCATATATAGGCAGCAGTGACCATATTTTCCGTGCCATTGACATCCAGAACGGAAAAGTAGTGTGGACCTATAACAAGGTAAAAGGATATGTAGAAACAAAGCCTTTGGTTTCAAACAATCAAGTTATCTTCGGTGCATGGGACAACACACTTTACTCGCTGAATCAAAAGAACGGTCATGAGAACTGGCGTTGGACAGGCAATCTCACTCGAATGCACTTTTCACCAGCAGCCGTTTGGCCTGTTGCCACGCAGAATCGCGTTTTCATTGTAGATCCCGAACGAGCCCTCACGGCCATCGATTTAACAACGGGTGCAACCATTTGGCGCACCTATCAGTCGAAAGTACGAGAAACGATTGGCCTGTCAGCAGACCAAACGCGCATCTATGCCAAGACCATGCAAGACAGTGTGGTGTGCTACAGCGCCACCTCTGAACAACCCAAACAACTATGGAGAGCCAATTTACAGTTTGGTTACGAACACGCTACCTCCATGATGGCAGAACAGGGCGATGTGGTTTTAGGTAGCACCAAAGAAGGTTTGGTGTTCGCTTTGGATGCCAAAACAGGAAATTTGAAATGGAAACACAAAATTGGCAACTCACTCATCAACACCGTTGTGCCTGTTGGACGCCGACAACTGTTAGTAACTGCCGCCAGTGGAGAGTTATGCCTCTTAAAATATCAATAGCATTTAACCACAAAAACATTTATAAGTTATGAAACAAATAGATTGCTTTTTACCATACATTGATGAAAGTCAGTACAAGAAACTGCAAAAGGCATTTGAAGATGTCAGCGCATTCGTCACACTTCACGCATTGAAAGACAGCCTTTATCAAACCACAACCATTCAACAAATTGCGAAGGAAACGAAGGGCGAATACTGCTTAATCATCACCAAGTCCACACCGTTAAAGCTGCATTACTTGGCTTTAGAACGCTTACAGCTAATAGCTGAAGACACCAAAGCAGGACTTGTTTATGCTGACCATTATCAATTAAAGGACAACAAGTGTGTTAATGCGCCTGTGATAGACTACCAACAAGGCTCTTTGCGTGATGATTTCGATTTTGGATCGGTCTTGCTTTTCAATTCAAAAGCATTGAAAGAAAGTTGTCAACGAATGAAAAATTCTTATCAACACGCAGCTTTATATGACCTTCGACTAAAATTGAGCCAACGTTATGACTTGGTTCACGCTAACGAATACTTGTACACAGAAATAGAAGAAGACAACCGTAAGAGTGGCGAAAAGCAGTTCGATTATGTTGATCCACGCAACCAAGAACGACAAAAGGAAATGGAAAGGGCGTGTACTGAACATCTCAAGGCGATTGGAGGATACCTCAAACCATCTTTCAACACAGTAGACTTTGTTCATGATGCGTTTGAATTCGAAGCTTCAGTCATCATCCCTGTGAAGAATAGAGAGACTACTATCAACGCTGCCATACATTCTGTGCTGGCACAAAAAGCCAATTTTAAGTATAACATCCTTGTGATAGACAACCATTCTACGGATGGTACTACCGAAAAGGTCGACCAGTATAAGGACGATGAGCGTGTGGTACACATTGTTCCAGAACGTAACGATTTGGGAATAGGCGGCTGTTGGAATCTCGGAATACACCACCCAAAGTGTGGAAAGTTTGCCGTTCAACTTGATAGTGACGACCTTTATCAAGACGAGAACACCTTACAAACAATTGTCAATGCTTTCTACGAACAACAGTGTGCAATGGTGATTGGCTCTTATCGCATGACCGATTTCGACCTCAACACGCTCCCTCCCGGGGTGATTGACCACCGTGAGTGGACACCGGAGAATGGAAGAAACAACGCACTGCGTATCAATGGGCTCGGTGCTCCTCGTGCCTTCTACACCCCTATTGCACGAGAAATTGGATTCCCCAACACAAGTTATGGTGAAGACTATGCCATGGGACTGAACATTTCGCGCCACTATCAGTTAGGACGTATCTACGACGTGCTGTATCTGTGTCGTCGTTGGGGTGGCAATTCAGATGCGGCCTTGAATATAGAGCAAGTAAACGCCAACAACATCTATAAAGACCGAATCCGCACTTGGGAGTTACAAGCTCGTATGGTTCTTAACAAACAAAAATAGAATAAGAACAGCTAATTTTATACTGAATATCAAGTAGTTATAGAATGATAGAATCTATGCGTTACAAACTCAATGAGATTAAGGCTCAAACTCAATGAGATTAAGGCTCAAACTCAATGAGATGAAGGCACAAACTCAATGAGATTGTAAACCCAATGTTTTACTCCGTACATAGAAGCTGTATTAAAACAGAGAATAAAGAATGAAACATATAACATCTAACATCAGTCCTTGGGCCTGGATACCCACGCTCTATTTTGCCGAAGGCATCCCCTATTTTATCGTTAACAACATATCGGTTATCATGTTCACCAAAATGGGAGTGCCCAATGGTGACATGGCCATGTTTACCAGTTTGTTGTATCTGCCGTGGGTTATCAAGCCCCTGTGGAGTCCGTTTGTCGACATCCTGCGCACCAAGCGTTGGTGGATTGTGATGATGCAAGCCCTCATGAGCTTGGCTTTCATTTTGCTTACGCTTACCCTTCCACATCCTTCACCCGACATCATCGCTTCGGGCAATACACCCGTGAGCATGTTTACGCTTACTTTGGTGCTGTTTATCATCACCGCCTTTGCATCTGCTACCCACGACATCGCTGCTGACGGATTCTATATGTTGGCACTCAATCCTTCACAGCAATCGTTCTTCGTCGGCATCAGGAGCACATTCTATCGCTTTGCCTCTATCTTCGGACAAGGCGTTTTGGTGTTCGTTGCTGGATATTTAGAGCTGCACACGGGCAACATTCCGTTGTCGTGGATGATTACCTTGGGCATTACAAGCGTTTTGTTCACCATCATTACCATTTATCACACCTTCTTTATTCCTTATCCCCAACAGGACAAAGGAAAAGTAGGTGCCACAGGTGTGCATGCTAAAGACATCGTTTCAGAGTTCGGACGTACCTTTGCAACCTATTTCAAGAAGCCCGGACTGTGGATTGCCATTGCTTTCATGTTGCTGTATCGCTTGCCCGAAGCCTTCTTACTCAAGATGGCAGTGCCGTTTCTTGTTGACTCTGGGGCAGACGGAGGTTTGTCCATGTCTACACAAGAAGTTGGATTAGTTTATGGAACCATTGGGGTTATTGCACTGACCATTGGTGGCATCATCGGTGGTATTGCGGCTTCCAACTGGGGACTCAAGAAGTCGTTGTGGCCAATGGCTGCCTGCATGACGCTCCCCTGCTTTACCTTTGTATATCTTAGTATGTTCCTTCCTCACAACATCATTATCATCAGTGCTTGTGTGGCTGTCGAACAGTTTGGTTACGGATTTGGTTTCACCGCCTACATGTTGTACATGATGTATTTCTCTGAAGGCGAATTTAAGACCGCCCACTATGCCATTTGCACGGCATTCATGGCATTAAGCATGATGATTCCAGGCATGTTTGCCGGTTATCTGCAAGAGTGGTTGGGTTACGAACACTTCTTCTGGTTGGTCATTGCCTGCTGTTTGGCTACCGTCATGGTAACATTAATTATCAAAGTTGACCCTCACTATGGACGTAAAGATCCTGAAAATGTTAAATAATTCATTCAAAAAACTATTTTTACTTGCCTTCATGCTTTGTTTCATTGCCCCCGCTTTACCGGCAAGAAACAAACAAGTATTAACTGGTATTGATGTGTTAGAACGTCAAAATTTCAAACAGTTGCAAGGCAAGCGCATTGGTCTTATCACCAATCCTACAGGGGTTAACCGCTATTTGAAGTCGACCATCGACATCTTGCACGATGCTCCTGGTGTCAAACTGGTGGCACTCTACGGTCCTGAGCATGGTGTACGAGGCGACATCCATGCAGGTGCCAAGGTGCAAGACCAAAAAGATGAGAAAACAGGTTTGCCCATCTTCTCCCTCTATGGCAAGACACGAAAACCCACCAAAGAGATGCTTCGTGACATCGACGCTTTGGTGTACGACATCCAAGACATTGGCGCACGCTCGTTTACCTTTATCAGTACCATGGGGTTGGCCATGGAAGCGGCTGCCGAGAATGGCATCGAATTCATCGTTCTCGACCGCCCCAACCCACTTGGCGGTCTGCACGTCGAAGGCAATGTGGTGGAAGATGATTGCATGTCGTTTGTCAGTCAGTTCCGCATTCCCTACATCTACGGACTGACTTGTGGTGAATTGGCGCAGATGCTCAATGGCGAGCGGATGTTGAAGCATGGCGTTCAATGCAAACTAACGGTCATTAAGATGAAACGTTGGAAACGAAAAATGACGTACGAAGACACCAATTTGCCATGGATTGCATCGTCTCCACACATCCCACAAGCAATTACCGCCTGGTATTATCCTACTACAGGCATTGTTGGAGAGTTGGGATATCTGTCTATTGGCGTTGGATATACCCTGCCCTTCCAACTGTTTGCCGCACCTTGGATTAAGGCCGAAGAATTTGCCAAGGCCATGAATGCCCATCGATTACCTGGTGTTACCTTCCGTCCCATTCATCTTAGTCCGTTTTATAGCGTAGGGAAAGGCGAGCAACTGCAAGGCGTTCAGATACATATCACGAACTATAAGACAGTTCAACTCACCCCCATTCAATTTGTATTTATGCAAGAAATAGCTCGTTTATATCCCGAACACTCGGTGATGGAGCATGCCAATCAGGCCCGTTTCTCCATGTTCGACAAAGTTTGTGGCTCTAAACAAATACGCGAACGCTTCATGAAACGCAACCGCTGGGAGGATATTGCACCTTATTGGAACAAGGACGTGAAGACTTTTAAGCAACTGTCAAAGAAATATTATCTATATCGTTAAAATCATATTGCGCTATGAATGTTACACAAAAGCCACAGAGTAAACGCATCTTAGCCATCGATATTCTCCGAGGCATCACCATCGCTGGCATGATACTCGTGAACAATCCAGGCAGCTGGGCACACATCTTCGCCCCCCTCGAGCACGCAGAATGGAACGGAATGACACCCACTGACTTGGTGTTTCCTTTCTTCATGTTTGTCATGGGAATGTGTATTTTTATTTCCATGCAGAAATATCAGTTTGCGTGCAACCGCCAAACGGTTTACAAAATTATACGCCGCACGCTGCTACTCTACCTCGTAGGCATATTCGTTGGTTGGTTTTCAAGGTTCTGCCATCGCTGGGCTTTCCCTTTAGAAGACGCCACTTTAGGCCAGCAGATATGGCATACCGTATGGTCGTTCGACACCATTCGGCTGTCAGGCGTGTTGGCACGGTTAGCCATTTGTTACGGCATCACGGCCCTGTTGGCCATCACCGTGCGTCATCGTTACTTGCTCGGCATCGTCATCACCTTGTTGATAGGCTATACCATCTTATTGCTTTGCGGCAACGGTTTTGCGTATGATGAAACAAATATCCTGTCCATCGTCGACCGAGCCGTTCTTACCGATGCGCACATGTACCACGACAATGGCATCGATCCCGAAGGATTGTTAAGTACATTTCCAGCCATTGCCCACACCCTCATTGGCTTTTTGATTGGAAAACTGGCTTTTAGCAAACAAAAAAACACAGTTGCCACCACCTCAAGCGACCCCAAGGCAGGCCTTATTTTACACAACATCGTTCCGCTGTTCATTGCAGGAACCATTCTGACCTTCAGCGGTTTGTTGCTTGCCTATGGATGTCCGCTCAACAAAAAGATATGGTCGCCCACCTTTGTACTGACAAGTTGTGGATTGGCCTCAACACTTTTAGCCTTGTTAATATGGCTCATCGACGTGAAAGGATATAAGCGTTGGTGCCGCTTTTTTGAAGTATTTGGCATGAATCCACTTTTCTTATATGTCATGAGTGGTGTGATTGCCATCTTGTTTGGTTCGTTCCAGTTCCCATTTGGCGATGAGCCAACCTCAATCACAGGTTTTCTTTACCGTGATATTTTTTCACCGTTGTTAGGACAAACCTTTGGATCGCTGGCCCATGCCCTGCTCATCATCACGATACTTTGGAGTCTCGGCTACATTCTCTACAAGAAACGTATATTCATTAAATTATAAAATTACTGCACGACATGAAACAAAACATATATTTGATAGCCGACAGTGGCTCGACAAAAACAGACTGGGCGGTCATTGAAAACAATCAATTGGGAAAGGTCATCACCACAAAAGGGATGAATCCTGTCTTTCAATCGACCGACGAAATAATAGCTGAAATCACAGAAAATCTTCTGCCTCACCTGCCAACCAAACATTTTTCCAACATCTTCTTTTATGGAGCCGGCTGCATACCCGAAAAGGTTTCGGTGGTTGAAAATGCCCTACGACAGGTGCTCACGGTAGACGAAAAGGTTGAAGTAAACTCAGACCTCTTGGCTGCGGCCCGCGCTTTGTGTGGGAAAGAGCCCGGCATTGCCTGCATCTTGGGCACTGGGTCGAACTCATGTTTCTACGATGGTGCGCAAATAGCGTGGCAAGTGCCTGCCCTTGGCTTTATCCTTGGCGATGAAGGGAGTGGCGCCAACTTAGGTAAGCGGTTGGTGAGCGACCTCTTAAAAAACCAGTTGGATGACCAACTCAAAGCGGATTTTTTCGCACAGTTCAACACCAACATGGCCGACATTATAGAAAATGTTTACCGCAAACCATTTCCAAGTCGTTATTTGGCCAGCCTAAACGTATTCTTGGAGCAGCATAAAACACACAAAGCCGTGCACGCGCTGCTGGTAAACGCTTTCTCTGATTTTATCCGCCGCAACGTCATGCAATACGATTACCATGAGTATCCCATGAATTGCATTGGCACCATCGCCCTTGTCTATCAATCGGAACTCACCGAAGCCGCACAGGCATTGGGCGTGAAGATAGGAACCATCAGCAAAGCCCCCATGGAGGGACTGCTCAAATACCACACATTATAAAAATAGGAGGATATGTCATGAGCTTTAAGAAGATAACCGAAGAAGCTTCGCTGTACAACGACTTGGAGCATAAGTCGGTAGAAGAACTTTTACAAGACATCAACACCGAAGATCAAAAGGTGGCGTTGGCCGTACAAAAAACCATTCCACAAATAGCCAAATTGGTGAAGCTGATTGTGCCAAGAATGAAACAAGGCGGTCGCATTTTCTACATGGGAGCCGGAACCAGTGGCCGTTTAGGCGTGTTGGATGCTTCTGAACTGCCCCCTACCTTCGGCGTTTCAAAGACATTAGTCATCGGACTCATTGCTGGTGGCGACACGGCTTTGCGCAATGCGGTTGAAGCGGCAGAGGACGATGAGGAACATGGTTGGAACGAGCTGGCTGAGCATAACATCAACAGCAATGATACCGTGATTGGCATTGCCGCATCGGGTACGACGCCATACGTTGTGGGCGCACTGCGCGATGCACGCGAACATGGTATTCTGACAGCCTGCATCACCAGCAATACTGATTCGCCAATGGCAGCCGAGTCGGACATAGCCATCGAAATGATTGTAGGACCGGAGTATGTTACCGGTAGCTCGCGCATGAAATCGGGTACGGGACAAAAGATGATTCTCAACATGATTAGCACCGCCGTCATGATACAATTAGGACGAGTGAAGGGCAACAAGATGGTCAACATGCAGCTGACCAACCAAAAACTCGTAGACCGTGGCACGCGCATGCTGGTCGACATACTGGGGTTAGACTATGGCAAAGCCAAAAGTCTGCTGCTGCTTCACGGTTCTGTAGAAAAGGTGCTGCAAGAAACAAAACTACCCACGAAGGACAAATGATGACCACCCTTAACTTAAAAACATATCAACGATGAAACGAATGAGCTTTCTGTTGCTCTTAATCGTGGGGATGCTTTCCTCCATCAGGGCCAACGATATCCCGGTAGTCTACCCCGAACAGGTAGGCATGAACAGGCTGCGTCTGCAAAATGCTGACTGCGTTATCAACCAAGCCATCCGTGAGAAACAAATTCCCGGAGCAGTGTTAGCGGTGGTTAGACATGGCAAGATGGCCTATCTCAAGGCCTACGGCAACCGTCAGCTCATTCCGACGGTGGAACCCATGACCACAAACACGGTATTTGACTTGGCGTCGTGTACCAAACCAGTGGCTACAACGATGGCTACCATGCTCCTCATTGAACGGGGAATGTTGCGCACTGCGGATGCTGTCAAGATGTATCTGCCCCACTTTCAAAGTTGGAACAGCCAACAAAATGACACCACGACCATACGCATCAGTAACCTGCTGACGCATACATCAGGCCTGCCTGCCTACGCGCCCGTCAAACAATTGAGCAACGAGCGCGGCGCTGACAAGCAACAAGTGTTGGCACGTTACATCGACCAATGCCAGCGACAATACAAACCGGGAACGGACATACGGTATAGTTGTCTTAACTATATCACCTTGCAACGCATCATTGAACACATTACCCATCAATCGTTAAGAGCCTTTTGTGCTGAAAATATCTTCATTCCGTTAGGTATGAGCCACACCGACTTCATACCCTGCGCACAAGATAAAAAGGGAAATTGGACGAACACCGATGACCCACGATGGGACAAAAGTAACGATGCTGCCGCTTATCCCCTCGCTCCTACCGAGCAACAAGCCAACGGACAAGTGCTCAAAGGACAGGTTCACGACCCCTTGGCACGCGTCATGAACGCGGGGATATCGGGCAATGCCGGCTTGTTTTCTACAGCTTCCGACTTGGCTGTGCTTTGTGCCATGCTGCAAAACGGAGGTTCGTGGAACGGCAAACGCATCCTGTCACCCATCACCATCCAAGCCATGCGCACCATTCCATCAAGCCTGAAAGACTTTGGACGCAGCTTAGGATGGGACGTGTCGTCGCCATACGCCTCGAACAAAGGCGATCTGTTGAGCAACGAAACCTACGGACATACGGGATATACGGGTACTTCTATCGTGATAGATCCCGTGAACGACCTCTCCATCATCCTGCTTACCAACTGCGTACATCCGCATGACAAGGGCAACACCGTACGTTTGCGTGCCTTGGTGGCTAACGCCGTTGCAGCCAGCATCACCAATGAGGAACCTTTGTACCATGAGCATTACTACCAACGCATGCTGCAATTTGAAAACGAACCTGCCATACAGACAAACAACATCGTGATGTTGGGAAACAGCATTACGGAGGGTGGTAAAGATTGGGCTGCCAAGTTGGGTAACAAAAAGGTCATCAACCGCGGCATCAGTGGCGATGTGGCCACAGGCATTTACGACCGGTTGCACACCATCTTGCCCGCACATCCTGCCAAGATATTCTTGATGGTTGGGGTAAACGACGTGAGCCATGACCTCAGCACCGACAGCATTGCACACATGATTATACGACTGACGGAACGCATTCGACGCGAATCGCCACAAACCAAGCTCTATCTGCAAAGCTTGCTTCCTATCCGCGAATCAACAGGCAGATGGAAACGACTGGTGGGTAAGACCGAACAAATACCCGAAATCAACGCGAGGTTGCAGGCATGGGCAAAGCAAAACCACGTTACTTACATCAATCTCTTCCCGCTATTCACTGAGCCAGGCACGCATATCATGCGCCAAGAACTAACCTACGATGGCTTACATCTGACAGAAAAGGGATATGAGGAATGGATTAAAGTGTTGAAAAAATATTTATAAACCCCAAGTTAAATGTACGAGGGAGATAGATGTTTATTTACCTCCTCTTATTTACGAATGCCATTGAACGAGAAGCCGCGTTGACAAGCATACGTCTTCTTCGTATCTATGGCTCCTTCTGACAGCATGAACAAGACTTGAGCCACCTTGAAAGTGGATCCGGGCGAATAAGATGTAGAAATGGCACGATTGACGCCATCGTCCAATTTGTCGTTACTAACCAGCGCAAGCACTCGCCCCGTAGCTGGCTCGATGGCCACAATACTGCCCTGCTTGTTTTGCAACAGGCGTTTCGCCAGGCGCTGTAGCGATTGGTCTATCGTCAGCTTTCCAACACTTGGACCCTCTTGGGAGTATCCTTGGAGGGGAAAAATAACCATGAAAAAAGCGAAAAGTATCTGGAAAACAGTTCGTATCATCGTTTAGTTCAACTCGTTGAATTTTCAGGCAAAGATAACAAAAAATATCGACCGCCGCAGCATTTTTTCTTAAAATGCAAGAACGACTCCAAACCTTTCTCATCTGGCGAAAGCGGTACGATTACGGCATCCGACCAGAGCGGAATTTTCATGACATTAAGGTACCTCATTAAAGTCATTGACTTTACGCCTCATAGTCAATGACTTTAACGTCTAAACTCCATGACTTTGGCGTGCAAACTCCATGAGTTTAAAAAGACTTCATAACACAATGACTATCAACACCTTATTTCATTGAACAATTACTCTAAAAAGAAGTAATGACCATCAATCATCAGCAGTTGTATTTTTCGTGGCATAACAGGCTCGTTCTCAGTGCGGGCTCATGATGCACATGAATCATTTGCATTTTTTCAAGCTGTCGTGTTCTTTTCCAAAAAATAATATCGTACCTTTGTTTCTGTTAACGGATAGGCCACCATCATTTGCAGTCAATGCAGCCTGCGCTGCCTAACTAAACTCTAACTTAACAATAAACTCATGAAAAGATCGGCTTTGCTCTCCATACTTCTTCCTTTCTTCACATACCAAGCTTGGGCCACTGAAGATGCATCCCTTCAACAAGACCGAGAGTTAGCAAAAGTTACTATACCTGGACATTGCCAATAATAAAAGTGAAAAATCAAATATCTATCAAATTACAAACATGAAACATGCATTATTAACATTACTTTTGCTGATTTCGGTAACGCTGTCAGCAAAGACCATTAGAGTGTTGGCCATAGGAAACAGTTTTTCCGAAGACGCCGTTGAACAGTATCTTTACGAACTTTGCGCCGAGAACGGTGACCAACTGATTATCGGAAATGCCTACCGAGGCGGACAAGGACTTGAATCGCACTGGAAAGTAGTGGTGAACCAAGAGCCGGCTTTCAGCTACAGGAAGATTGTAAAAGGCAAAAAGACAACATCTGAGAAGCGCACACTTACCTCCATCGTCATTGATGAAGAGTGGGATATCATCACCTTTCAGCAAGTAAGTCAGGACGCTGGGCTGTATCGTACCTACGAACCTTTTCAAACAAACCTCATCCGATACGTCAAGGCGATTGCAACGAACAAGAATCCGCGTATAGGTTTTCACATGACGTGGGCTTATCCTCAATATTCAAAACACGGAGGATTCAAGAGCTATAACAATGACCAAATGACCATGTACAATGCCATTCGGAATGCCGTTCGTCAAAACTTGGAGCATCATCCTGACATCCATTTCGTCATTCCTTCTGGTACGGCTGTGCAAAACGCTCGCGCCACCTATCTTGGCGATCACCTCAACCGCGACGGTTTTCATTTGGATTTGGGCATAGGTCGCTACATCGCCGCATGTACATGGGCAGAAGCACTGACGGGAAAAAGCTGTGTAGGTAAGAAGTTCCGCCCCGCAAAAGTAACGGCCAAGGATGCATTGACGGCACAAAAAGCCGCTCATGCAGCTGTTAAAACCCCGTACAAGTTGGCAGAATAGCAACGGCTGGCTGATGCAATTTATCAGCCAGTTGCACCAAAATTGTAGATAAAAATGATTACCTTTGCACCCAAATAATAAATAGTTAAGGTAAAGAACATGATAACAGTTTCAAATCTTGCCATCCAATTCGGCAAGAGAGTGCTCTACAAGGACGTCAACATCAAATTCACGCGCGGAAACATCTATGGGATTATAGGTGCCAACGGTGCAGGGAAATCAACATTATTGAAAGCCATCAGCGGCGAATTAGAGCCAAACAAAGGGACCATTGAACTGGGACCAGGTGAGCGTTTGTCGGTACTCGAACAAGATCACTTTAAATATGATGAATTCAAGGTGATGGACACCGTGTTGATGGGTCACGAGCCTTTGTGGAACAACATGAAAGAGCGCGAAGCCCTTTACGGCAAAGCCGAGATGACGGAAGAAGATGGGAATCGCGCAGCAGATTTGGAACTGAAGTTCGCCGAAATGAACGGATGGGAAGCTGAGAGCAATGCAGCCCAGCTCTTGCAGAATCTTGGCATCAAAGAAGACTTGCACAACAAGCAGATGGCAGAGCTGTCGAACAACGAGAAAGTGCGTGTCATGCTGGCAAGAGCCTTGTTTGGCAATCCTGAAAACTTATTGCTTGACGAGCCTACCAACGACTTGGACCTCGACTCGGTGCAGTGGTTGGAAGAGTATTTGAGCAATGTAGAGCAAACGGTGTTGGTGGTTAGCCACGACCGTCACTTCCTGGATGCCGTCAGCACACAGACCGTTGACATCGATTTTGGTAAAGTAACGGTATTCTCTGGTAACTATTCGTTCTGGTATGAGAGTTCTCAGTTGGCATTACGTCAGGCTCAGAATCAAAAGATGAAAGCTGAAGAGAAGCGCAAGCAGCTGGAAGAGTTTATCAGACGGTTCTCTGCCAATGTGGCAAAAAGTAAGCAAACCACCTCTCGCAAGAAGATGTTGGAGCGGCTGAATGTGGAGGAAATTCGTCCGTCGAGTAGAAAATATCCTGGAATTATCTTCCAAATGGATCGAGAACCAGGTAATCAGATTCTGGAAGTTGAAGGACTCAAGGCGGTAGACACCGATGGAACGGTACTCTTTGACAACGTCAGCTTTAATGTAGAAAAAGATGAGAAGATAGTTTTCTTGAGCCATAATCCCAAGGCCATGACAGCGCTCTTCGAAATCATCAACGGCAATCGACAGGCTGATGCGGGTACGTACAAATGGGGGGTGACCATCACCACCGCCTATCTCCCACTCGACAATGCCGAGTATTTCAACTCAAAGCTGAATCTCGTTGACTGGCTCAGCCAGTTTGGGACGGGCAACGAGGTGGTTATGAAAGGCTATTTAGGACGCATGCTGTTCTCTGGCGAGGAAGTATTGAAAGAGGTCAACGTATTGTCAGGAGGTGAAAAAATGCGCTGTATGATTGCTCGCATGCAACTGAAAAATGCCAACTGCCTGATATTAGACACACCAACCAACCACTTGGATTTGGAGAGCATCCAGGCGTTTAACAACAACCTCGTGTCGTTTAAGGGTAACATTCTGTTCTCCAGTCATGACCATGAATTCATTCAGACAGTAGCCAATCGCATCATCGAATTGACACCGAATGGCACTATAGACAAATTGATGGAATACGACGAGTATATCTACGATGAGCAAATCAAAGAACTGAAAGAAAAGATGTACAATGCTTGAGAAAGAACGGCGTACATTCTATCATATCATATAAAGACAGAACAGCTTGACAAGTAATTGAAACTTGGCAAGCTTTTTGCTATAACAAAAGAAGAAAAAGAAATAATTATGAGGAAAATGAGCAATAAAAATAAATTTAAGCACCAAGCGAAAGAAGACATTCTCAAAAATCAAGAAGCTAACGTAGAAACACAAGCTACAGAAGACAGTGAAGCGAACGCCGAGGTATCGGAGGAACAGAAAGAAGTAGAAGCGGCAGAAGATACTACAGAAGATCCGCTTCAGAAGGTTGAGGCCGAGCTTGCAGAACTGAAAGACAAATATCTACGCACCGTCGCTGAGTTTGAGAATTACAAAAAACGCACGCAAAAAGAGAAGGCTGAACTGATTTTCAATGGTAGCGAGAAAACGGTTTCGGCCATTCTGCCCATCCTTGATGACATGGAAAGAGCTGTGGCCAATTCAGCCAACACAGAGGACATCCAGGCTTTGGAAGAGGGTTGGGAACTAATTTTCAAGAAACTTCAAACCACTTTAGAGGGCTTAGGCGTCAAGAAAATAGAAACAGAGGACAAAGACTTTGATGTAGATTTTCATGAAGCCGTTGCCATGGTTCCTGGTGTGGAAGAAGACAAAAAAGGAAAAGTAGTTGACTGCGTACAAACAGGATACACCCTAAACGAAAAGGTTATCAGACATGCCAAAGTGGCTGTAGGCCAGTAAACGAGGAACAGTGTATATAAGAGTGTATATATAGGATTAAATAAATGGCAAAACGTGATTACTATGAAGTGCTTGGCATTGACAAGAACGCTTCAGAAGACGAAATAAAGAAAGCTTACCGCAAACTGGCTATCAAATATCACCCCGACCGCAATCCCGACAGCAAGGAAGCTGAAGAGAAATTCAAGGAAGCAGCCGAGGCCTATGACGTATTGCACGATCCGAAAAAGAGACAACAGTACGATCAGTTTGGCTTCAACGCTCCCGGTGCAGGAGGCTTTGGAGGATTCGGAGAAAGTGGCGGATTCTCCATGGACGACATATTCTCTATGTTCGGTGATGTATTTGGCGGGCATGGAGGTTTTGGTGGATTCAGTGGATTTGGTGGCGAAGGCAGTAGGCAACGACCTCAATACAGAGGTTCTGACCTGCGGCTGAAAGTGAAACTCTCGCTACAAGAAATCGCAACCGGAGTTACCAAAAAGTTCAAAGTAAAAAAGGATGTCACCTGTACGCACTGCCATGGTAGCGGTGCAGAGAATGGAAGTAAGTCAGAAACCTGTCCGACCTGCCACGGAAGTGGCGTTGTGGTCAAGACGGTAAGGACCATGCTGGGCATGATGCAAACACAAACAGAATGTCCAACCTGTCATGGTGAAGGCACCGTTATCAAGGACAAATGCCATCAGTGTCATGGTACCGGAGTAGTAAAAGGCGAGGAAATCGTTGAGATTAAAATACCGGCAGGCGTGGCAGAAGGCATGGTCGTGAACGTACCAGGCAAGGGTAACGCAGGCCAACGAAACGGTATCAGCGGGAATATCCAGGTGTACATCGAAGAAGAGGAAAACGACACCTTTATTCGTGATGGTCAGGACATCGTTTATAACCTGCTGCTTGACTTCCCAACTGCCGCCCTTGGCGGTGAGGTAGAGATACCCACACTGGAGGGAACGCGCGTTAGAATCAAGATTGATGCTGGTACACAACCCGGAAAGACATTGCGCCTGAGAGGCAAAGGACTGCCTGCCGTTCAAGGTTACGGCAGCGGAAAAGGTGACTTGGTTGTCCACATCAGCGTTTTCGTACCAAAGACTTTGAGTCGTGACGAGAAGAATCTGCTGGAGAATTTGCGCAACAATGATAATTTCAAAGGCGACAACGTGACCAAACGGTCTATCTTCAAGAAGTTCAGAAATTATTTTGATTAAGTTAAACTCGCAGTTGATGACTATCATCAACTGCATTTTTTTCGTTTAAGATGACATACGAAGAAACGATTGATTACCTTTTTCACGCAACTCCAGTGTTTGAAAATGTGGGTGCTTCGGCCTACAAAGAAGGATTAACCAACACCTTGGCACTGGATGAGCATTTTAATCATCCACACAGACAATATAAGAACATACATATAGCAGGCACCAATGGCAAGGGGTCATGCTCGCATACATTAGCTTCGATTCTGCAAGCAGAAGGATATAAAGTAGGACTTTACACCTCTCCTCACCTCATTGATTTCAGGGAACGCATACGCGTCAACGGCAAATGCATCGACCAAGAACGCATCATCAGATTTGTAGAAGAAGAAAGAAGTTTCTTTGAACCCCTTCATCCCTCATTCTTTGAACTGACGACAGCACTGGCATTTACATATTTTGCAGAGCAGAAAATCGACGTTGCGGTTATAGAAGTGGGACTGGGAGGTAGGCTCGATTGTACCAATATCATCACCCCTATCCTATCCATCATTACCAACATCAGTCTGGATCACACCCAGTTTCTGGGTAACACACTGCCATTAATCGCCAAAGAAAAAGCCGGTATCATCAAAAACCGCATTCCTGTGGTGGTGGGTGAGACAACAGCAGAAACAAAAATGGTGTTTGAAGATGTTGCAAACCAACATGAAGCTCCCCTTATTTTCGCCGAAGATAACAATGAAATCATCACCTCTAAATATGATAATGCGTTGCAAGAAAGAGTCTATAAAGCTCAATCGTTTGGACAAATTCATGGCGACTTGATGGGAAATTATCAAGACAAAAACGCCAACACCGTCTTGAATGCAGTTAAAGTGCTGAAGAACAACAACCTTATCAAGTTGTCTGACAACAGTGTACGCCAAGGCTTCAAACAGGTTTCGACAACCACCGGACTGCTGGGAAGATGGCAATGCATTCAAAAGTCGCCGGCAACATATTGTGACACAGGACACAATGTTGGCGGTTGGACTTACCTAAGCCAACAATTGGCGCAACAAGATTGTGCGCAAATGAGAATTGTATTCGGCATGGTGAACGATAAAGACCTGTCGACAATCATGAAAATGTTGCCCAAGAATGCACAATATTATTGGACACAACCTTCATGCCAACGCGCTTTTCCTGTTGAAAAAGTTGCACAACTGGGTCGTGAAAACCATCTCCATGGAAAAGCGTTCCCAACCGTGAGGGAAGCATACCAAGCAGCCATGGATGACGCAGATGCGCAAGATTTCATTTTCATCGGTGGAAGTAGTTATGTGGTAGCCGATTTATTGACCTTTCTCAAACGATGACACTTTAATAGATTTTAACACCAAAAGTCAATGTTTTTTTATGACTTAAGTTTGTCATATTCATTTTTTTTCAGTTACTTTGCAAAAGCATCAAGTAACTAAAAACTTATTTTTATGACGAACACAACAGAAACAGAAAACCTCTGTGGATTGAAGTCTAAGGATTTTCAAACCACCATAGACGGGAAAAATACAGATCTTTATATTCTCAAAAATAATGTTGGCAACGAAATAGCCATCACCAACTACGGAGGTGCCATCGTTGCCATCATGGTTCCTGATAAAGAGGGCAAACTCGCCAACGTCATTCAAGGACACGACAACATCCAGGACGTCATTGATTCGCCTGAACCTTACCTGTCTACTTTGATTGGGCGATATGGTAATCGCATCGCAAAAGGTAAATTTCATTTGCATGGCAAGGAATATCACTTGCCCATCAACAATGGACCAAATTGCCTTCATGGTGGCAATAAAGGGTTCAATGCCCGCGTTTGGGATGCCCTTCAGATGGACGATCAAACCCTGGTTCTTAAATATGTAAGCCCTTATGGCGAAGAAGGCTTTTCAGGAGAATTAAGGACAACGGTTGTGTATTCGTTCAATGATGACAATGAACTGTCGATAGAATACATGTCGACCACCAATAAAAAGACAATTATCAACCTTACCAGCCATGGCTTTTTCTCACTGTCAGGCATCGCAAATCCTACTCCTACAATAGAAAACCAGATTTGCGAAATCAATGCAGATTATTATATTCCAATCGATGACACCTCTATTCCCACTGGTGAAATCAGATTTGTAGAAGGAACCCCATTTGACTTCCGCCAGCCTAAGCCCATCGGTCAAGACATAGAAGCAGACGACGTGCAAATCAAAAATGGTGCTGGATATGATCATTGCTTCGTGTTGAATAAGAAAGAAGAAGGTGAACTTAGCTTTGCAGCCAGATTGACAGAACCAACGAGTGGCCGCATCATGGAAGTGTATACCACCGAACCAGGCGTACAATTGTACACTGACAACTGGGCAGACGGTTACAAAGGGCAGCATGGTGCTACATTCCCACGCCGCAGTGCCGTTTGTTTCGAGGCACAACATTTCCCCGATTCTCCCAACCATCCATATTTCCCATCAGTGGTATTGAAACCTAACCAAGAATATAAGCAAAAGACTGTTTATAAATTTTATACACAGAAATAACCCAGGAAGAAATATCTAAAATAACTAATAAAAAAATCTTTCAACTAAAAATGGAACAACAGACAAACAAAAATGGCGTCATTGTTGCGATTATCTCAATGATGTTCCTCTTTGCTATGATTTCATTCGTAACCAATCTTGCAGCACCATTCGGAAACATTTGGGGTAAAACCTACTCTTGGGCTGGTATGGTTGGTAACTTAATGAACTTCTTGGCTTATCTTTTCATGGGAATCCCAGCAGGCAAGATGCTTGTGAAATACGGTTACAAGAAAACCGCTCTGATAGCTATCGCAGTAGGTTTCATCGGCTTGTTCGTACAGTATTTATCAAGTACGTTTGGCGGAAGCAGCGAGATGTTCAGCGTTCAGGGACAACCTGTCATGCTCAATTTCATCGTCTACTTGCTTGGTGCGTTCATTTGTGGATTCTGTGTATGTATGTTAAACACGGTGGTGAACCCTATGTTGAACCTTCTTGGCGGAGGTGGTAACCGTGGAAACCAACTCATCCAAACTGGAGGAACATTAAACTCACTCGCAGCAACACTCACCCCGTTCTTTGTTGGTGTGCTGATTGGTCAGGTTACCGACAAGACCAGCATGACTGACATCACCCCCTTGCTTTGGGTAGCCATGGGCGTGTTTGCTGTTACCTTCCTGATTATTTCATTCGTAGCCATTCCAGAACCACAGTCAACCGCCCCAGGCGTTAAGTCAGAATACAGTCCATGGAACTTCCGCCACTTCATCCTCGGCGTGATTGCCATCTTCTTCTATGTGGGAATTGAAGTTGGTATTCCAGCTGAATTGAATTTCTACATCACCAAACTTGACTTCCCAGGTGCGGCAGCCGTAGCTGGTGGTATCGTAGCCATCTATTGGTTGTTGATGCTCGTTGGCCGTTTCGTCAGCAGTTTCATCAGTGGCAAGATATCTTCACGCACACAGATGATTTTCACCACATCGCTGGCCATCATCCTGTTATTGATTGCCATCGTGCTCCCCGAGAGTTCTGCTGTGTCATTCCGTGGTTCAGAAGTACCCATCAAGTGCTTCTTCATCATTTCATGTGGTATCTGCACATCAATCATGTGGGGCTGTATCTTCAACCTGGCAACAGAAGGACTGGGTAAATACACGGCCGCAGCGTCAGGTATCTTTATGATGATGGTTGTTGGTGGTGGTGTGATGCCATTCATCCAAGACCAAATTGCAACAAGCCTGAACAATTACATTGCCAGCTACTGGCTTGTTATTGCCATGCTCGCATACCTACTCTACTACGCTCTCGTAGGGTGCAAGAATGTGAACAAAGACATTCCTGTAGAATAATAAGCAACATAAAATGCTGAATGCTTATCCCAGATAAGTACATTCAGCATTTTTTATGATAAAACAATTTTTAGATTATAAACCTCTAAACCCTATTAATTATGATGGACATAGATCATGTAAGAAGTCGTTTCATCAAGCACTTTGATGGTAAAACAGGAAATATTTATTTTTCACCAGGTCGTATTAATTTGATTGGTGAACATACAGATTATAACGGTGGATTCGTATTTCCTGGCGCAGTAGACAAGGGTATCATGGCTGAAGTTCGCCCTAATGGCACTAATACGGTCATGTGTTACTCCATAGATTTGAAAGACCGTGTAGAGTTTAAGGTAGACGATCCCGAAGGTCCCCGCACCAGTTGGGCACGCTACATCTACGGCATGGTGCAAGAAATGAAGAAGCTCGGCGTTGACGTAAAAGGCTTCAACACCGCTTTCTCTGGCGATGTGCCACTTGGTGCCGGTATGTCTTCCTCGGCAGCGTTGGAAAGCTGTTTCGCATTTGCCTTGAATGACTTGTTCGGTGAGAACAAAGTGTCCAAATGGGACATGGCTTTGGCAGGACAAGCTACAGAGCATAAGTATGTAGGCGTTAACTGTGGCATCATGGATCAGTTTGCCAGTGTCTTTGGACAAGAGGGTAAGCTCATGCGCCTCGACTGCCGTAGTCGTGAGTTCGAATACTTCCCATTCAACCCACAGGGCTACAAACTCATGCTCGTCAACTCATGCGTGAAACACGAATTAGTGGGTTCGCCGTACAACGACCGTCGCAAATCCTGCGAGAATGTCGTTAAGCACATTGCAGCCAAATACCCCAACGAGAAATTTGAAACCCTGCGCGACTGCACATGGGAGCAATTAGAAACAGTGAAAGCCGAAGTTGGTGAGGAAGATTACAACCGCGCCCGCTTTGTACTGGGTGAGAAAGACCGTGTGCTGGCCGTTTGCGACGCATTGGAAGCTGGCGACTATGAGACAGTGGGTAAGAAGATGTACGAGACACACGAAGGTCTAAGTAAGGACTATGAGGTGTCTTGCGAAGAGCTGGATTTCCTCAATGACGTTGCGAAAGAGAACGGCGTTACAGGCAGTCGTATCATGGGTGGCGGCTTCGGTGGCTGCACCATCAACCTGGTGAAGGATGAAATTCATGACAAGTTCGTGGCCGATGTCACAGAAAAATATCTTGCTAAATTTGGCAAGAAACCAGAAATCTATGACGTAGTGATCAGCCAGGGCTCTCACAGAGTATGCTAATTGATAACAAATGAAGATATCTGTTATCAACATTGTGATAACAGGTATCTTTTTTGTTTTTATTCACTCATAACAAATATTACCAAAACATTCAAGATGAAACTAACAAAAGGATTATTCGTGGGCGCAGCATTTGCCATGGCACTGTTTACGGCTTGCTCGTCCAGTAACAACAGTAAATTAACCGTTTCCGGTCTTAACCCCGCCAAGTTCGACACAACACTCAACGGAAAGCCTGTTAAGTTGTTCGTTTTGAAGAACAACAATGACATGGAAGTTTGCGTCACAAACTTTGGTGCACGCGTCGTGTCAATCTGCGTACCCAACAAAGCCGGTGTAGCTACCGATGTCGTGTTAGGATATGACAACATTGCACAGTATGCCGACTCTGTCAATAATGCCAGCGATTTCGGCGCAGCCATTGGTCGTTACGCCAACCGTATCAATCAGGGTCAAATCACGGTTGCAGGAAAGAAGATTCAATTGCCACGCAACAATTTCGGACACTGCCTGCATGGTGGCCCCTCAGGTTGGCAATATTCCGTATACGAAGGTAATCAGCTGAACGATTCAACGCTACAGCTTGTCTTGCATTCTCCCGACGGTGACAACAACTTCCCCGGCAATGTAACAGCAACAGTTACCTACACGGTAACAAGCGACAACACGCTGGACATGAAGTTTGAGGCCACCACCGACGCAGAAACCGTCATCAACATGACGAACCACTCGTACTTCAACCTCTCGGGCGACCCTTCAAAGGCTGGCACCAACATGGTTCTTTATATAAATGCCGACAACTATACACCATGCGACAGTACCTTCATGACAACTGGAGAAATCAAACCTGTTTACGGTACACCCATGGACTTCACCAAGCGTCACGCACTGTATGAAACCATCGGAGACACAACCTTCACACAACTCAAATATGGTAGAGGGTACGATCACAACTATGTGCTGAACACCTATAAGGACGGTAAGGGCGACGACACCAAGGTGGCTGCCAGCCTATACTCTCCCGAATCGGGCATCTACATGGAAGTGTACACCAACGAACCGGGCATCCAGGTTTATTCTGGCAACTTCCTTTCTGGCAGTGTCATCGGCAAAAAGGGCATCGCCTACCCACAGCGTGCCTCGGTTTGTCTGGAAACACAGAAATTCCCAGACTCTCCAAATAAGAAGAACTGGCCTTCACCTTACTTGAAGCCTGGTGAAAAATATTTCAGTCACGTTGCCTATAAGTTTAGTGTAAGATAAACATTGCTGCGGACCCATCGTTCCGCATCAACGCTATCAAGTAGGAGATAAACACCCATCATGGATGTTTATCTCCTACTTTTATCTTTGCCTCCGTCAACTGCTACGTACTTTTGGTACAACATTTTGAGGATCGGTTTGGTCATAATCATCTGTATCAGAATGGGATTTCTCAAAAGAAGCCAACAAGTATGAATTGTTGCAATTACATGCACAAAGGATGCAAAGGAAGTTTAAATGGCAGAATAAAAATATAATTTATGTTATAAAAACGCCCTGTACAGACCAGAAAACTTGCACGGATGAAACATTTTACTACCTTTGCATTGTGTTTTTCATGGTATTAGATTATTAAGGTTAATGAAGATTGGTTGTCGTGAGACAATCAATTTTTTTTTGATAGGCCACGTTGTCAGATTACACAGACAAAAGCACGCCTTCGGGAGTCCATTCAGCGAAAACAAAACACTTTTTTTTATAAGGGAAGACGACTAATAATTGTCCGTTTATTTCAAAATTGTCAAGTTTCAAAATAGAAAAAATGCGAGGGTTCAGAGGACGTTTTTATGCACCTCAAAATATTGAAAAACCGTTTTTCACAGCAACGGCATACGGTTTGTGTCCCTATTATCATCATCTTGCCGTGTTAGAAGTAGCATATTGACTCGCAATTAGTATGATATTGTTGCATAATAGCATGCATATTGGCCGTCAATAAGCATGCTATTGGCACAAGAATGGATTCACCTATGAAATGAAAAAGCGCTTCATCACAATAACTCATTGTACCATAAGGAAATACGGAAACAGCCTATAATTTGCGTATTTGCGCTCTACCTTCCTGTTGGTTGCAAATACGCGAGTTTTGAAGCCGCAAGTAAAAATATTTCATCGACGAGCCAAATGGATTGCAGGCATGACGTAATTCATCACATCCCTACAATGCGGAACGTGAAGAATCACGCACCTACGGTTCAAAATCCTATCAGAAGACTTTATGTTTGTAATCTCAATATTTCAGAATTTTCTTACCATTCGATATGTATATCCCCTTTGGCAGGGCATCGAGTTTGGTTCCCACGAACTGCCCATTGAGATTATAAATTTTGAAAGGCTGGCGAGTGTTGGGCTTGGCCTCAAGCAGTTTGATACCAGTTTCCTGCTTGTTCGTAGGTCCTATCACCTTTACGTCATCCAAGAAAAAGCGGTTGTAAGGTATAAATTGGAGAGTTGACGCTCCTGTTCCAATGAAAGGAACCTTGACGGTAGTCCACTTCCCTCTGTCCAATGTAAAGACGCCTAACAGCGAATCGTTGATATACACATCCAACGTGTTTTTATCTTTTCCAAAAGGTGCAGCTACGAAGATGAGCGTGTCTTTACCATGCGCATAGAATTCGGGTGACAACACGGTACCATTCTTTGACGATGTGCCAAACTTCGCGCATCGGTCGCCACCGTAAGCGGCGCCAGACAGCACATACCAGCCATCCATATCCGTCATGAAACCATTCTTGCTCCGAGCCACCTGCCCATCAAACCTGCCGTCATTTCCACCCGTACCCTTGCACTGGTCAAATGTTTCATGGAATAGGATGCCATCAGACGGCGTCTGATTTGGTTTTGTTGAGGCAGTAACCACCTTGAAGTGAAAAGATATGGTTCCATCCTCATTTCTTGTAATCTCATTCACGTCCTTATTCATGAAATAGGTTCCCCACCGATTCGCATTGTACAAACTGGCCGCAGGCTTTGAGTTCGCTGTCAGACTGTCATTAGCCTTATACGGATAAGCATCGCCAGCAATCTCCGAAGCACTATAAATTCCCAATTTGTCGAGGTAAGCATCAGAATTGTCGGCATGAAAGATGGTACATCTCTGATGATTTTTCTGGCTGTTAACGGTATTATCTGCCCATGTCTTGGCATCAAAATCAACGTGCAGAATCAGCAATCCTTCTCCGCCAAGCCCTGCATCCCAACCTGTTTTGCGCCTGTTTTCCAACAGATAGTATTCGTTTCTATTGTTTTCGTTGTAAATGGCATACGCCTCACCCTGCTCACTGAGCGGTTTCATGTTCGTGACAGTGAGATCGCTGGTCAGTTCTATCGGATCTAACCAACCTAAATAAGTGCGTTCATAACTGGTATAACCAGCTGGAACGAATCCACCAACGTTGTAACTTCCTTGATCCATCAAATCCCATGAAAACATGCCATAAGCCTCGCCATTGAGGGTGTCATACATGTCAGGCAACCCCAACACATGCGACAACTCATGACAGATGGTTCCGATACCATCAATTTTTGTTCGTGAAGACAGTTCTGGACCACAGGCATAAGAATCGATGGTTGCCTGATCCAAGTTAAAATCAAAGTGGGATTCAGACAGCTCCGCCTGGTGAGGCCAAACGCGCTTGGAATCTTGTCCATCTGCTGAATTTTCACCTTGACCAGCATATAACACGTACAGCGCATCCACTTTCCCATCATGATCCCAATCGTAATCTCGAAAATCCACCTCCGCATCTGCACCCATGCAAGCCTCTTGTATCATTTCTTGTGGTCGGATATCGTAACCTTCACGATCGTTGGCACCATAGTAAGCATAACCTTTCTTCATGCGTATGGGACCTACAACATCAAAGGACAAGTCAAATTTCCCTCTGCTCTGGTCGAGGAAATAATCTCTTACACTTCCTTTAAATCCCAACTCGTGTACAAAACCCAGCTTGTTGGTAATCTGTTGATAAAGCTCTTTCGTATGCGTTTCGTTGAATTTAGCATCATCAAAATCCACCAAAATCATCAAACCTTTTTTCTTTCCTTCGTAGCCAGCATGCTTTTCGCCCAAGGAACCACGGGTCTTTTCATATCTATGAGCGGCAGCTCTGCGTCTTTTTGCAGCAGCTTTTCTTGCTAAAGTTGTGAAATCGGCAGGTCGATAAGCCTGAAGTTGTTCATCGAAAACGTATTTCTGACCATCTTCAGCCTCCATGTAATGCAGGTGTTCATCGCCTTTGAACATCGCTCTAACCTCCACTCCACTCGCAAGACGAATGACTTTCCACCCGCTCTTTTTGACTGGTATGGCGACAAGCCACTGCGTCATCCATATAAATAATAAAACGGAGAATAATCTTTTCATGCCATATTTTCTATCTGATGACAAAAATAATGAAAAGTTTTTTAAAATCATCGCAGGCATCCCATATTTGACATCTTGCCCACGAACAAATATCTTGATAGACAACAAAACCGATAAGGATAATTAAATAAAGTTGAAAGACGGCAAATACGGAATGCTTACGCTTCAATTTATCGCAACAAAAAAAAGAGAGGTACCTTGTATGTTGATACGCTCTCTCTCATCATGTACGATGACAATATAGGAAACTGTGCAAAAGAAACTTACTTATTTCTTTGCGTCAGCTTTTTTCTTTGTGTCGATTGGCTTATAAGCCTTGTTCAAACCAGCAACTACATCCTTGGTGATATCATAGCTCTTGTCGGCATACAGCAGATTATCTCCTGCCTTGGAAAGGATAAGACTATACTTTTTATCCTTGTTATAGCTGGCCAAGAAGTGCTGAATGGAGTCGCGGAGAGCCTTATTATACTTATCGGTTTCTGTTTGAAACTCATTGCTCAGACGCTGATTGAGCGCCTGAAGATCGGCACTTTGCTTCTGCAATCCAGCTTGAATGGATTCGGCCTGGTCACGAGTGTATGCGTTTTGTTGAAGCTTCTGCTGGAAGTTAGCAGCTGCTTGCTCCAATTGTTTCTGCTTTCCAGCCAACGTATTCTGGATGTTTTGTCCCTTCTTCTGCAAAATCAAACTATAATCCTTGCAGAACTTGTACTGGGTCATGATGCTGTCTACCTCAACATAGGCAATTTTCATGTCTGTAGGAACAGCAGCTGTTGTACCTTCTGACTTCTTATCAACCTGAGGTTTTGAATTGTCACATGCCGTGAAAGCCAGTGTTGCGAGTGCTGCAACCGCCACCGAACGGATAATCTTTTTCTTCATTTTATATTCTGATATTTAATTGTTTACATATTATTATGTTTCATGACCTTGACAGTATGCTGCCCATGACATCCATTTCAATACGCTTTGTTCTGCTTTCTTGCCTCTTTGTCTTGATCTACCACACAATGAATGCCACGCTTTTTCATAGCGTCACTGTCATGTATGTGCATGGAATCGAACTTTCCATTCTTTTGAAAAATCAATTTCACTGCCATCAATGCAATACATATTGCAATTATTAACATGCTAAGAAGTAAGGTTTTCAGCATTTCTTATTATATTTGCAGTGTCACTTTGTCATTTCAATTTGGCAAAGGTAGTGCAAATAGAGCAATATACAAAATAAAATAAGAAAAAATAGTATGGAAAAGAAAGACTTACAACCAGCTTGCGTCTTCAAGCAGTTCGCCAAAATTAACGAGATACCACGCCCTTCCAAGCGTGAGGAAAAGATGATAGAATACCTCAGAGAATTTGGCAAGAGCCACCATTTGGAAACGTCAGTAGATGAAACAGGCAACGTGATTATCCGCAAACCAGCCACCAAAGGCTACGAGGATCGTGCTACGGTGATACTCCAGAGCCACATGGACATGGTGTGTGACAAGCTTGTGGACGTTGAGTTCGATTTCGATAAGGATGCCATCCAGACCTACATTGATGGTGAATGGCTCACCGCCAAGGGCACAACGCTCGGAGCAGATGATGGTATCGGCGTGGCTATGGAATTGGCTGTGCTCGAAAGTAACGACATCGAACACGGCCCGATAGAATGTGTTTTCACCGTTGATGAAGAAACACAACTAACGGGAGCGTTGGGGATGAAAGCGGGATTCATGACGGGCGAATACCTCATCAACTTAGATTCTGAAGACGAAGGCAAGATATTTGTAAGCTGTGCGGGTGGACGCAGCACCATCGCCACATTCGATTACACGGCGGAAGAGGCGCCGAAAAACCACTTCTTCATGCAAATCTCACTGAAAGGTTTGGTGGGAGGCCACTCTGGGGATGACATCAACAAGAAGCGCGCCAATGCCATCAAGGTTTTAACGAGATTTCTTTTCAACGAACAAGAGAAGTTTGATTTGCGCTTGGCAAGTTTTAATAGTGGCAAATTGCACAACGCCATCCCGCGTGACGGAAAGGTGGTGTTCGCCGTTCCCAATGATGCGAAAGAGCAAGTGCGCGCCGATTGGAACGTCTTCCATCATGAAGTGATGCAAGAATTCCATGTTACAGATACCGACATGGTGTTCAACATGGAAAGTACCGAGCCTCAACAGGTGCTGCCAAAGGACGTAAGCAGCAAACTGATACTGGCTCTGC
Source organism: Prevotella sp. BV3P1 (assembly GCF_000479005.1). Lineage (GTDB taxonomy): Bacteria > Bacteroidota > Bacteroidia > Bacteroidales > Bacteroidaceae > Prevotella. The sequence continues at coordinate 30,437 of NZ_AWXC01000011.1, forward strand.
AAGCCGTTGACAATGGTATATTTGCGATGTGCCAAGATGAGTTGTTGGCCAATATGGTTGAAACATCAAGCAACGTGGCAGCGGTGAAGACCATGGATGGCAAGATTGAAATTTTGTCGTCGCAACGCAGCAACGTGATGAGCAATTTGGAAAATATGTGTAACACCGTGAAGGCCGCTTATCAATTGGCAGGCGCAAAGGTGGAACAAACTGATGGCTATCCAGCTTGGAACATGAACCCAGACAGCAAATTAGTCAAGCTGACGGTCGAGACTTACAAGAAATTGTTCAACAAAGAGCCAGAAGTATTGGGTATTCATGCAGGACTTGAGTGCGGATTGTTCTCTGAACGTTATCCCCATATCGACATGGTTAGCTTCGGACCCACGCTTCGTTTCGTTCATACACCCGATGAACGTTTGCACATCCCTACTGTACAAATGGTTTGGGATCACCTTCTTGAGATATTGAAGAACATCCCTGTGCGCAAATAATGCGAGTAAATAGCGAAAATGGATTCATGGTTTCTACCGACACCGTGAATCCATTTTTCATGCTCTTTTCACAAGTCTTTACCAAGAAGTTAAAGACATTAAACTGAGCTTACAACCCTCTCTACCCTCATTCTTCGAAGAATTGAAGTATTGGCCTCATGAAGGGAGTGATGTCGCGCGGGTGAGAACGATTGTAATAGTCAATCCTTGTGGTCGACCAAGCCACATAAAGACGTTTCTTGGCCCGCGTCATGGCTACATAAAATTTACGCTTGTCTTCGGCCAACAGCCGTTCGTTGTTTTGATTGTAGAAGTTGGGATAGCGTCCGTCAACGGCATCAAAGATGATGACATTGTCAAACTCCAGTCCTTTCGCTTTGTGAACGGTTGTCACGAAGATACGCTCTTGCAGCGTTTGACTGTTGCACAAGTCGGCCTCTTTCAGCGTGTTTATTTCCGTGACGTAGGCCCACAGCTGCTCCACCAACGATGGTGCCGCTGCCTGGTCAATGATATCATCCGTGAGAAACTGCGTGACATAATGCAACTTATCTTGCGGTTCCAGCAGTTTCTCGCTACAAAGAAACGCATAGAAGCGTTGCATTTCCCGCACCAATACAGGTTCATCGCCAGGTTTTTCTCGCTGATACAACTGCTGTTTAGCCGCATTGTATATGTCTGAATAGTTTTTTCGCAACACCTCTGCCCGCTTCTTGAACCGCGGATGGCGTATCCATTCCAACTGAGAAGGCACCATGAGCTTGGCTTTTCCATAGCAATGGCGCACCACATTGCATGTTGCGTCAACGTCGGCATCGGCCAAATGGGCGTTTTCTCCTTCCAAATGCAACACTGAGAGCAAGTGCTTGAGTTTGTACTCACGCAGGTTTGGCTCCAACAACCGAACGAGTTTGAGCGAATCCAGATAGCGTGGACACTGCTTTTTCAACGATATGGTGGGCAAATAGCGTTGCAGATTGAAATCCAGAATGTGATAATCGTAGTCGGCATTGTGTCCCAAAAGCATGCTGTCGCCCACGTATTCCATGAACATCTGTAACCCTTCTGTGTGACTATGCAGCACATGTCGCTGCATTTCAGCAATCAATGGATTTTCTATCTCTCCCAGTTGTTGCGGGATGTCACGGTCGGTTTCCATAAAAACGACAAACGACGAGCCGGGAACCACTTTCCCCTGCCGCATCCTGACAGCTGCAATCTGCACGATGTCGTCCTCAAAAACATTCAGTCCGGTGGTCTCCGTGTCGAACACCACAATATCCTGCTGTTCGTAACACTTTACAAATTCCTGCACATAACTGCTCTCTGGGTACGTCAGAAGGTCGGTTGGCAGCATCGCCCTGTCCAACAATCCCCGCACAAAGCCACGCGCCGCCGCATTGCTCTCAAAGACATGCAGCCCCATGAACAATCGTGACCACCCGATGAAGTTGTGTTCGTTGGCCAAAACATTCAGGTGTGCCAGCAGCAACTTCACGCCCTGTGAGGCAAACAAATCATCTCCCGACACCTTAAAATGCGATAATGACAAGTCATTCAACGCCCTACTCATCATTTCTGCATCGGCATTGGCGCTCACGATGACCGCCGTTGTTTCCCCCGCATCAGCGGCTTGCAACCGATTCACCACATCCGCGACGTCACGATATTCCGAGTCAATGGTCACACTATCCATCACCTGCAACTCATCTCCCTTGCGTTGGGGAAGATAGTTGGTCGTTGGCAGCACGCTCTTGTCTATTCCCAGCTGCTGTTCGGCATACACATTGAACACGTCAAGCAGATATTGAGGGGAACGATGGTTGACAAACAACCGGTGAAGATGCCCCTCACAACGTTCCCTCAGGGCGTCCAGCGTGCTCATCTTTGCACCCATGAACGAAAAAATGGCCTGCTGCTCGTCACCCAAATACATCACGGTGTGGAAGTCGCTACTTGTAAATCCGTCGACAAGTGCCAGCTGCAACGGGTTGAGGTCTTGCACCTCGTCAACCTGTATCCAGTCATAACGCTTCAGCTCATGCTTGTCGTCGGCCCGCAGCGCATCGTAGGTAAGCATCAACAAGTCCTCAAAATCCAGCAGTTTATTCTCTTTTTTGTATGCCATGTAATGCCGCGCCTGCTCCATCTTTTTCAGCAAGGCACCAATGTCACGCTGACTTCCCAAGTCGTATGCCTCGGTTTGGATGAGATCCTCATACACATCCGAACGCCTGAACACATCCAACATCGTGGCAGGTGTCATCTCCATTCGCTGCACTTGGCACAGGGTGCGCAACGCCGTCACGTCCCTTGCCGTCACACATTCAGGGTGTAGGCGCAGTTTTTTGGGATGTTCATGCACCAGTTGATGGATGAATCCCGCAAAATGAAACACCTCTATATATTCACTTTTCGCTCGATAATTCGCCTGCACCGCGTATTCGTCCTCATCCCGATAGCGAGCCAGGATGCTGAAAGCATCGTCATCGTCAATGACCGAACTCTCGGCAGGCACCAAACTGTTGTCGAACAAGAATTTGGAACAAAACCGATGCACGTTTCCTACATACACCTCGTCCACACCTTCATCCGCAATATGGGCCTCAATACGTTCTTTCATGCCACGGGCAGCGCGGTTGGTAAACGTTAAACACAGCATCTTATCGAACGGCATCCCTTGTTCGTGCGCCCTACGAATGCGCTCGGTAAGAATTTGTGTCTTGCCACATCCCGGCGGAGCCAGCACCAAGTGGTACCCTCCCTCGGCCTGTATCACCGCCTGTTGAAACCGGTCGGGCGTAAAAGTTGTCTGAATCTTATTCGTGTTCATGGCCTGCATCGTTATCGTTTAATCCTACAAATATATCATTTTTATTTGAGCTACCTTACATTCTCCAAAAAAATACTATATTTGCATTTGATTTGTAGACGATGAATGACCATCTACTCGCAACGCAAACCCAATTAAACATGATGAACAATAAGAACAAAATACAGGCACACAGTGCCGTGATACTGGCCAACGTAATCTTTGGTTTAGGTGTACCCGTTACCAAACTCTTGCTCGACGAATGGGTGTCGCCCATGGGATACATGTTCACCCGATGCCTGGGTGCTGCGGTGATATTCTGGTTGATTAGTCTGTTCATGCCCAAAGAGCCTGTTGAACGCAAAGACTTACTCATCATTATGTTGGGCGGTTTGCTTGGATTCGTGGTTTCGCAAACGCTCACCGCCTGGGCTTTGGTATACACCACGCCCGTTTACTTTTCACTGATTGCCACACTGACACCCGTTGCCACCATGCTGATGGCAGCCGTTTTTCTGAAAGAAACGCTCAATGGAAAGAAGACGATGGGCGTACTCATCGGTATTGCCGGCGCGCTCTTGATGGTCTTCATGGGCTGGCAGGGCGGCTCGGGAACCAACGACGTGCTGGGCATCCTTCTCACTATTCTGAGTCTGCTCACCTGGGTAATCTATTTATTGATTACCCGAAACGTTTCTCAGAAGTACTCGGCAGTGACACAGATGAAATGGATTTTCCTCATTTCCACCCTCGCCGTGCTGCCATTTGCCGCACCCGAATGGGGTCAGCAGAAACTTTTCTCTGCCGCATGGGCCTGGACAGGCGTAGCCGAAATGGCCTTCATCGTACTGTTCGCCACCGTGATGGGCTACTTCGCCATACCGTTCGCCATGCGCTACCTACCCGCTACCACTGTGAGCATTTACACCAATCTGCAACCCGTGGTCGCTTCGTTGGTAGCCATCTACATCGGACAGGACGTGCTGACCTGGGACAAACCGGTGGCCGGCATTCTCGTTTTGCTGAGCGCCTACATCATAACCAGAAAAAACGTGGAATGACAAACCACGAAACACGCAAAAATTGTTCACATCACCTCCATGCTCATCGTTCACAACCGGCTGATACCCTTCAAAAATTATGACGCCATCAACATTCTGGGAATGTTGTTTTGCCGCAAGGGAACGACCATCACGGCCGACCTTATCCAGCATGAGCGCATCCATACCCGACAGATGATTGAGCTGGGATTTGTATTCTTCTATCTCTTCTACGTCATCGAGTGGCTCGTTCGCCTACCGATGAGCGGGCGCGCCTACCTGAACATTTCGTTCGAGCGCGAGGCGTACAAGCACATGGACGACCCCAACTATTTGCTCAACCGACGGCCATACGCTTGGACTCGCTATCTGAAAAAGCCGAGTAAACCTCGCACGAAATCTCCCAGCAAATCGAATTAAAAACGGGGCTCACAGCCCCCATGAATGGCATCCCACAAAGGCCGCCAACCAAAGGCGTTGACTTTGGGCACCAATGTCTATGAGTTTAGACCCCAAAGTCATAGACATTAACCTTCAAAGTCAATGCTTTTAGTTTCACAAGGGAAAAAAGAAGAGAAACGAGGACATGCTTTACTTCAAAAGAAGTAAATAATAAGCTGTGTATCAAACCATTTATAAGACATACGGTATCAGCAAGTCATCACCTGCCAACGACACTTTCAAGCGATACTTATCGGTATACTCCAGATGCATGAGTTGTTTGGGAGCGGTAGACTGCGGTTCCGTCAACGCCAAGGCCACATGCCCCATGGTACGGCGGAGATTGAGTTCGACACAAGGATGGATGCACAACTCCTCGCGATTCTCCATCCTCACCACCATCATGTCGATGCCAAACGGCCCCACATATTTGCCTTTGAAGAGCGAACCCACCAGCGAGATAACATGCTCTTGAATGAAATCGAGCAATTCGAGGGGCACATACCGCGCCATCATGTCGCGCTTCACCGCCTCCGAAGCGATGACGTTACCCGTATAAGCACCATGAACTGTCGAGAACAGTGACAGACCAAGGTACGCCACACGGCCGTTGTCCATAGCCATGAATTCCATTCCAAAATCACAGACCTTATTATATTGCGGTTCTATCATGATGCCACCCTGCTTTTTGATGAGGTTTCGGCACCACCCTTCAACATGGCCGCTGAAATCATGGTCTACATATCTCAACCCCCTACCGCTACTGCTCCAGGGTGCCTTCAATACAAATCGTTCGCCATCGGCCATGAGCCGGTCGGCCAACTGAGCGGCATCGCCCGAGAAAAAAGTGCTGGTTCCTACAAAACGCTCGTGTGACGCCGCAAGAACAGGTAGCAAATGGGTTGCAGCGAACGTGCGACTGCTCAGTTTGCGCATAACATCCAATTGCTTGGCCGTGGGCACTGTTTGTCTAAACGTCGCGTTGGACGACACTAAATAGTGACACAAAGCCCTGTTCCACCCCCAAGGTTCAACCTTCACCGTTGAGAAATCGATGGGAACACGGCACAAATCGGCATGCGAAATAAACAACACATCATGCACCAAACCGCCAAGACGGCGTGCCGATTCGAGTGCAGCCGACACGTCATCCACCAGCACCATATCACCGTCATCAGCCCACAGAGCCGGCAGATAGCCTAAGTCGGCACGCAATTCGCGTGCAGCATGCGGGGCCGTGAAAGCATCCATATTGGATGCCAATGCTACATCGTGATCTGGATTGAAGATATGTAATTTCATTGTCAGAAAGCCTCATTCTTTTAACTGGGTACAAAAATAATAAAAAAAGATGATATTTTGCAATATAGAGTTTGCAATTATAGAAATTAATAGTATCTTTGCAGTGACGATTATGCAATTTAAAAGGATTTAGAAATGGAATCTTTCTTCCGCACCCACAAAAGCCTTGTAGAGCACACCAAAGCGCCAGTTCGTCGCACCCTCATGGATGAGATTGACTGGAACGACCGCTTGATTGGCATCAAGGGGACAAGAGGTGTGGGAAAGACCACTTTCTTATTACAATATGCACAAGAAAATTTTGAGAGTACTGATCGCCGCTGCCTGTACATCAACATGAACAACTTCTATTTCCAAGGCTGCGGAATAGATGATTTTGCGAAGCAATTTGTTCAGCAGGGCGGTAAGGTGCTGCTCATTGATCAGGTGTTTAAGCAGCCAAACTGGAGTGAGGAGCTAAGGCGATGCCACGACCGTTTTCCGGAGTTGAAGGTGATTTTCACCGGCTCGAGCGTGATGAGGCTCAAGGAAGAGAATCCCGAACTGAACGGCATCGTGAAGAGTTACAACCTGCGAGGGTTCTCGTTTCGCGAGTTTCTCAACCTCAAAACCAACAACCAGTTTACGCCTTACACGCTTGACGAGATACTCACGAATCACGAACACATCATCAAACAAATCCTGCCAAAGGCCAGTCCGGCGAAATACTTCATGGACTACATCCACCATGGCTTCTATCCGTTCTTTCTGGAGAATCGCAATTTCTCGGAGAATCTGCTGAAGACCATGAACATGATGACGGAGGTAGACATTCTGCTCATCAAGCAAATCGAACTGAAATACCTCACAAAAATCAAGAAGCTGTTCTACCTGTTGGCCACTGAAGGGCAGTGTGCGCCCAACATCAGCAATCTGGCGCACGAGATACAGACAAGTCGCGCTACGGTGATGAATTACATCAAATACTTGGCCGATGCCCGATTGATTAATATCATCTATCCTATGGGCCAAGATTTCCCGAAGAAGCCCAGCAAAGTGATGATGCACAACACCAATCTGCAATATGTCATCTATCCGAATAAGGCAGATACACAAGACTTGATGGAAACTTTCTTCGTGAACTGCATGTGGAAAGACCACGCAGTGAACCAAGCTGGCAAAGACCGTTTCTACCTGGTTGACGGCAAACAGAAGTTTAGAATTTGCGATGCAAAGAGCGAACATAAAATACATTACAGCAGTGATACCGTCTACGCCCGATACAACACAGAGGTGGGACAAGACAACCGCATCCCCCTATGGCTGTTTGGTTTTCTATATTGACAGGCGACAGAGGGGCGAATCAAGACAAGCGAACAAATAAATACAGCAACAAAAGAACAAGAATGATAGTAAAGAATTAAAAGATTCATACGAAACATTTATTCATATTTTATTTATAACAAAATGGCAAAAGAAAAAAAGTTTATCACTTGTGATGGTAACGAAGCCGCAGCTCATATCAGTTACATGTTTTCTGAGGTAGCTGCCATCTACCCCATCACACCGTCTTCTCCTATGGCCGAACATGTTGACACATGGGCTGCCAAGGGACGAAAGAACCTATTTGGTCAAACGGTTACGGTACAAGAAATGCAGTCGGAAGGAGGCGCAGCCGGTGCTGTGCATGGCTCTCTTCAATCAGGCGCATTAACCACAACCTATACAGCATCGCAGGGTTTGCTGCTCATGATACCAAACATGTACAAGATAGCTGGCGAACAGCTGCCTTGCGTCATCAACGTTTCGGCGCGTACCATTGCCACACACTCATTGTGTATCTTTGGTGACCACTCTGACGTAATGGCTTGCCGTCAAACCGGTTTCGCCATGTTCTGCGCTGGATCCGTTCAAGAGGTGATGGATTTGTCGACTGTACCTCATTTGGCTACCTTAAAGACAAGCATTCCTTTCATCAATTTCTTCGATGGTTTCCGTACTTCGCATGAGTACCAAAAAATTGAAATGATTGACGAAGAGGAAATCAAGAAGTTGATTGACTATGACGACATCAAACGTTTCCGCGACCGCGCACTGACACCAGAGCGCCCAGTAACTCGTGGTACGGCTGAAAACCCAGAAACATTCTTCACACATCGCGAAGCATGCAACAAGCATTATGAGGATGTGCCAGATGTTGTGGAAGGCTATCTGAAACAAATCTCCGAGCTTACAGGTCGCGAATACCACATCTTCTCGTATTATGGAGCTAAGGATGCAGAGAACATCATCATCTTGATGGGTTCGGCTACCGAAGCCGCTCGCGAGGTGATTGACCACCAGTTGAAGGAAGGTAAGAAGGTCGGAATGATTTCGGTACACCTCTATCGTCCATTCTCTGTTAAACACCTGTTGGCCGCAGTGCCAAAGACTGTTAAGCGTATTGCTGTGCTGGATCGCACGAAAGAGCCAGGTGCCGAAGGCGAACCGCTGTACCTTGACGTAAAGAGTGCTTTCTATGACGTAGAAAACAAGCCACTGATTGTGGGTGGACGCTATGGACTGGGGTCAGCTGACATCACGCCAAGCCACATCATCTCTGTGTTTGACAACCTGGAGATGAACGAGCCGAAGAACCACTTTACGGTTGGTATCGTTGATGACGTGACCTTTACTTCACTTCCTTTGCTCGAAGACATTCCTCTGGGAGCCGAAGGAACGTTCGAAGCTAAGTTCTTTGGACTGGGTGCCGACGGTACTGTAGGTGCCAACAAGAACTCTGTGAAGATTATCGGTGATAATACCAATAAATATTGTCAGGCCTACTTCTCATACGACTCGAAGAAGTCAGGAGGTTTCACCTGCTCACATCTTCGCTTTGGCGATCAGCCCATTCACTCTACCTACAAAGTAATCACACCTAACTTTGTGGCTTGCCACGTTCAGGCATACTTGAGAATGTATGACGTGATTCGCGGTCTGCGCAAGAATGGTACCTTCCTTTTGAACACAGTATTTGAGGGAGAAGAGTTGGTAAACTTCATTCCAAACAGACTGAAGCGCTACTTTGCTCAAAACAACATTACTGTATATTACATCAATGCGACGAAGATTGCGCAAGAAATTGGTTTGGGCAACCGCACCAACACCATTCTCCAGAGTGCCTTCTTCCGTATCACCGAAGTGATTCCTGTTGATCTTGCCGTAGAACAGATGAAGAAGTTCATCGTGAAGTCTTATGGTAACAAGGGACAGGACATCGTTGACAAGAACTATGCCGCTGTAGAACGCGGTGTGGAGTATCAGCAATTGACGGTTAACCCGGCATGGGCAGACCTTGCAGATGACGAAGAAGCACCAGAAGAGGATGTTCCGGCATACATCAAGGAAATCGTACGTCCTATCAATGCACAGAATGGCGACTTGCTGAAAGTATCCGATTTCGTGAAATACGATATGATTGACGGTACCATGCTGAATGGTTCGTCTGCCTATGAGAAGCGTGGCGTTGAAGCATTCAACCCCGAGTGGACACCCGAAAACTGTATCCAGTGTAACAAATGTGCTTACGTTTGTCCTCACGCAGCTATCCGTCCATTTGTATTGGATGAGGAAGAGGTAAAAGGCTTCAATGACAAGACCCTGGCTATGAAGGTTCCAAGACCAATGGCTGGCATGAACTTCCGCATTCAGGTAAGTGTGCTCGACTGTGTAGGTTGTGGTAACTGTGCCGATGTCTGCCCTGGCAACAAACAAGGTAAGGCGTTGAACATGGTGCCATTTACACGCGACGAGAAGATGATTGAGAACTGGAGCTACCTCACCAAGAATGTGAAGAGCAAACAACATCTTGTTGATATCCAGAGCAATGTGAAGAATTCTCAATTTGCACAACCTTTGTTTGAGTTCTCGGGTGCATGTGCAGGATGTGGTGAAACACCTTATGTAAAATTGGTTTCACAATTGTTTGGCGATCGTGAAATGCTTGCCAACGCAACAGGTTGTTCATCCATTTACTCTGCATCACTGCCCTCAACACCGTACACGACCAATGCAGACGGTAAGGGTCCGGCCTTTGCCAACTCATTGTTTGAAGACTTCTGCGAATTTGGTATGGGTATGGTAATGGGCAACAAGAAGATGCGTGACCGTATCGCTGTCCTGCTCAACCAATTGGCAGAAAAAGAAGATACTTCAAGCGAGTTGAAAGAAGCTGTACAGAAGTGGATGGAAGTGAAAGATGACGCTCAAGGTTCTAAGGAAGCTACAGCCCAAATCAAGCCTCTCATCAAAGCAGGTGCAGAGAAAGGTTGTGACACTTGCAAAGAACTGATGACACTGGAGCACTACCTCATCAAGCGTTCACAGTGGATAATTGGTGGTGACGGTGCATCGTATGACATCGGTTTCGGTGGACTCGACCACGTCATCGCATCGGGCGAAGATGTTAACATCTTAGTTCTCGATACTGAAGTTTACTCGAACACAGGTGGACAGAGCTCAAAGGCAACACCACTTGGGGCCATTGCTCAATTCGCAGCCCAAGGAAAGCGCATCCGCAAGAAGGACTTAGGCTTGATGGCTACGACCTATGGGTATGTGTATGTTGCACAAATAGCAATGGGTGCCGACCAGGCTCAAACGCTGAAAGCCATTCGTGAAGCTGAAGCTTATCCTGGACCATCTGTCATCATCGCCTACTCACCATGTATCAACCACGGTTTGAAAGCCAAGGGTGGCATGGGCAAGAGCCAGGCAGAGGAAGCTCGTGCCGTTGCTTGCGGCTACTGGCACTTGTGGAGATACAATCCTCAGCTGGCCGATGAAGGCAAGAATCCATTCGTACTCGACTCTAAAGAGCCAGACTGGAGCAAGTTCCGCGATTTCTTATTGGGTGAAGTTCGCTACCTGTCTGTGAAGAAAGCATATCCTCACGAAGCCGATGAACTATTCCAAGCTGCAGAGGATATGGCGAAACTGCGCTATAACAGCTATGTTCGCAAATCGCAAGAGGACTGGAGTACTTCAAATAAAGAAGTAGACGAAACAGCCAATGAGGATCCTAATACAGCCGAAGCTACAGAAAAAGTGGTAGCAAGTGAGCCGAAGGAGAATTCAAAGGCCGAGCATGTTGATGCTAAATCTTAAGCAAGAAACATAGCTCATCATATTTAGAAAAGAGGGAGTATCAACAACATGATACCCCTCTTTTTTTCTTATTTTACGATGGCTTGAAGGTGATTGAATTATTTCCTGGCTTTCTAAGAATATGAATATAGGAGTGTATTCTATCTTGTGCAGCAAAATTTGGGACGTAATTCATCGCATACAGCGCTTAAACATATCTAACGAACGAGACTTCTGTATAGATTTAAGCCTCATTTGGCATGAGAACCAGTTAATAGAAGTCTAACGCCCGCGCTATCTGTTAACAAAATTTAAAGGCGGTAAAAAGAATTGGCAGGTGACCGTATGCTGCATTCTTTTTTTGTATCTTTGCAAGCAAATAAAAACATACAAAGTCGTTTCTCTTCTGAAACGTAGAAATTTCTATCAACACTTATTATACAACAATGTATAGCAAAGACGAATTATCATCTAAAGATATCCAGGAACTGTCGGATATCGCTCAAAAACTGGGTGCCGAAATTGACGAAAACAATACGCCAGAAGAAATCATATATTCAATACTCGATAAACAAGCGATGTCAGAAACAGATGAAAACGCCACGGGTACCAAGCGGCGTCGTATTCGCATACCGGTACGTGAAACTGACAGAGTGTACTCGGTGAATGGGAAAGAGGGTGAGAACTTCGACCTGAAAAAGAAAAAACCAGCAAGCGAGCCTGCTTCCTTATTCAAAGAGGAAGACAAGAACGAAGAAGATACTTCGTCTAAAGAGGAGAAGGAACTAACACCAGAAGAAGAACTTGCAGCCATCCCTAAGCATAGAGGGAGAAAGACAAAACGCGAGCTTGAACTTCTTGCAATGATTGATGCCAAGAATGAAAAGAACCAAGAAGATACAGAAAAACAAGAAAAAGAGGAAGAAGATAATGACGATACCGAAGCATCACGCTCAAATGAAGCACATGATGAGGTGAATGAAAAAGATTCTGAGAACGCGGAAGAAGAAACTTCAGAGGCAGACGCAGAAGGCACATATCATAAAGACTCTGGTATGAGTAACTTACTGGAACGCTTACAAGCGAAAGTGAATGCGCACAACGAGAACGAGCAAGAACGTCGCGAGGCTATCGCAGATGGTATTTGGGAAGGAGATCCTGCCGATGGTACTGATTTCATTGTTGTGCAAGACTTACCAATCTTGGATCAAGGAGCCGTTCCCAGTTATGACATGTTTGACAATCCGACCACACCCATCATGCCATCGGCTTCATACCAAACGCCTGTAAACACGAACGCTTCCAACCAGCCTGCATACGACTTCTCTGACATTATTGAAGCAAATGGAGTCCTGGAAATTATGCCTGATGGCTATGGATTCCTGCGCTCAAGCGACTATAATTATCTGTCTTCGCCTGACGACGTGTACGTTGCTAGCTCACAAATCAAGAAATATGGCCTGAAAACAGGTGATGTGGTACAGTGTCATGTTCGCCCTCCACATGACGGAGAGAAGTACTTCCCACTAACCAACATCGACAAGATCAACGGAAGAAACCCTAATGAGATTCGTGACAGAATACAATTTGAACATCTCACTCCGCTCTTCCCAGAAGAGAAATTCACACTCTGTGGCGACAAAGCAACGACCAATCTGTCTACAAGGGTGGTCGACCTCTTCTCTCCTATCGGCAAAGGACAGCGCGCACTCATTGTGGCACAACCCAAAACCGGTAAGACCATTCTGATGAAAGATATTGCCAATGCCATCGCTGCCAACCACCCCGAGGCTTATTTAATGATGCTTTTAATCGACGAACGACCAGAGGAAGTGACCGACATGGCGCGAACTGTGAATGCAGAGGTCATCGCATCCACGTTTGATGAACCGGCAGAGCGACATGTTAAGATTGCCGGAATCGTGCTTGAGAAAGCCAAACGGATGGTTGAATGTGGGCATGATGTGGTGATATTCCTTGACTCCATTACACGTTTGGCCCGCGCTTACAATACCGTGAGCCCTGCCTCAGGTAAAGTCTTAACAGGTGGTGTGGATGCCAACGCATTACAAAAGCCGAAACGATTCTTTGGTGCAGCCCGCAATATAGAAGGTGGTGGATCACTGACCATCATCGCTACAGCGCTGATTGACACGGGTAGTAAGATGGATGAGGTAATCTTCGAAGAGTTCAAGGGTACCGGCAACATGGAACTTCAATTAGACCGGTCACTTTCTAACAAGCGCATCTTCCCTGCTGTCAACTTGGTTGCATCGAGTACCCGTCGTGACGACTTGCTACAAGACAAGACCACATTGGATAGGATGTGGATTCTGCGTAAGTATATTGCCGACATGAACCCAATTGAAGCAATGAACTCAATTCATGACAGAATGATAAGAACCCACAGCAATGACGAGTTCTTGATGTCAATGAACTCATGATAATGAACGAATATATTGAAATAAAAGGTGCCCGTGTCAACAATCTGAAGAACATCAGCATCAATATCCCCCGAAATCAATTTATTGTTATAGCCGGCCTATCGGGTTCCGGCAAATCATCCTTGGCCTTCGACACATTATATGCCGAAGGCCAACGTCGCTATGTAGAATCACTTTCCTCCTATGCAAGACAGTTCTTGGGGCGCATGAGCAAACCCGAATGTGACTTCATCAAGGGACTGCCACCTGCCATTGCCATTGAACAGAAAGTGATTTCACGCAATCCTCGAAGCACAGTTGGCACGTCAACCGAAACATACGAATACCTACGTTTGCTTTATGCCCGCATTGGTAAGACATACTCCCCCATCAGTGGCGAAGAGGTAAAGAAGCATTCAACTGACGACATCGTCAACTGTACGCAACAATATTCCAAGGGAACCAAGTTTGCCATCCTGGCTCCATTGCACCTAATTGAAGGCAGAACGCTGGAAAAACAGCTTGAAATGGAAATTCAGGAGGGCTACACTCGTCTTTGGTTCAAGAATGATTTCGTGCGGATAGACGACTTTCTGGCGGACAAAGAAGCGTTGAAAAAAGCAAAGGTTGATGAGATTTTCCTATTGATTGACCGACTGTCTGTTGACGACGCCAAGGATGTTGTCTCTCGATTGATAGACTCTGCAGAGACTGCTTTCTACGAAGGACACGGGGAATGCCGACTGGTGTTCTTCCCCTCCAACATAACTTATGAGTTTTCCATGCGTTATGAAGCTGACGGAATGACCTTCGAGGAACCTAATGACAACATGTTTTCATTCAATTCTCCTTTGGGAGCATGCCCCACTTGTGAAGGATTTGGCAGTATCATTGGCATTGATGAAAAACTGGTCATTCCCAACTCTACCCTCAGCGTCTACGATGGTTGTGTACAATGTTGGCACGGTGAAAAGATGGGCCAGTGGAAAGATGAGTTCTGTCGACGAGCGAAACGAGACAATTTCCCAATATTCAAGCCCTACTTGGAGTTGACAAGAAAAGAAAAGGACATGTTGTGGCATGGCTTACCATCCGACATGCACGAAGACGAGCGTGACCGAGTGAGCATTGATGCCTTTTTCCAAATGATGAAAGAGAATCAATACAAGATTCAATACCGTGTGATGATGAGTCGCTATCGCGGCAGGACCACTTGTCCAACCTGCCATGGCACACGACTCAAGAAAGAGGCCAGTTGGGTGAAAATCAATGGTATGAGCATCACTGACTTGGTAGAAATGTCCATCTCCAACCTCCATGCGTGGTTCAAACAACTTGCCTTAGACGACCATGACGCAGAGATTGGCAAACGATTGCTCACAGAAATCAACAACCGATTGCAGTTTCTCATTGACGTGGGACTGGGCTATCTCACTCTCAACCGCCAATCCAACACATTGAGTGGCGGTGAGAGTCAGCGCATCAACCTCACCAACTCACTGGGAAGTTCCTTGGTGGGCTCACTTTATATCCTGGACGAACCCAGCATTGGCCTGCATAGTCGCGATACAAAACGATTGATCAGTGTGCTAAAAAAGCTACAAGCATTGGGCAATACCGTCATTGTGGTGGAGCATGACAAGGAAATCATGCAAGCCGCAGACACCTTGATAGATGTAGGTCCCAATGCGGGTAGACTGGGTGGAGAAATTGTTTTCAATGGATCCATCAAAGACATTGACCGCAACAAGGAGCAATTTGCCAAACAATTCTCTCGCTCTCACACCATCCAATACCTCACAGGAAAAGAAACAATCGATAAACCCAGTTCTCGAAGGTCATGGAACATGGCCATCGAACTGAAAGGTGCCAGACAAAACAACTTAAAGGGAATTGATGTAAAGTTCCCGCTGAACGTGCTGGATGTGGTGACTGGCGTTAGCGGTTCGGGTAAATCAACCTTGGTGAAGGGCATCCTCTACCCCGCCTTAAAGCGACATTTGAATGAGGTAGCCGATCAGCCTGGCGAATATATTTCGCTGGTAGGCGACTGGAAACACATCGAGCATGTAGAGTTTGTTGACCAAAATCCCATAGGCAAGAGTACGCGCAGCAATGCGGCAACCTACGTCAAGGCCTACGATGCCATCAGACAATTGTTTGCCGATCAACCGCTTGCCAAGCAAATGGGTTTCTCACCTCAATACTTCTCCTTCAACACTGAAGGCGGCAGATGCGAAGAATGTAAAGGCGCAGGAACCATCACCGTTGAGATGCAGTTCATGGCCGACCTTGAATTGGAATGTGAAGCGTGCCATGGCCAACGATTCAAGAAGGACATACTGGATGTGCGGGTAGATGGAAAAAACATCAATGACGTGCTGAACATGACGGTTACAGAGGCCATTGAGTTCTTCAATCACTTGAATGAGAAAACGGTGGTCAGCCGACTGCAACCGCTGGATGACGTGGGATTGGGATACATCAAGTTGGGACAAAGCTCGTCTACGCTTTCGGGTGGTGAAAACCAACGCGTAAAACTGGCTTACTTCATTGGGCGCGAGAAGCAAGAACCTACCTTATTTATCTTTGACGAGCCAACCACCGGACTACATTATCTGGACATCAAACGTTTGCTCTCGGCATTCGACGCATTGATAGAACGAGGACACTCCATCATCGTCATCGAACATAATCTGGATGTCATCAACTATGCCGATTATGTCATCG
Source organism: Prevotella sp. BV3P1 (assembly GCF_000479005.1). Taxonomy (GTDB): domain Bacteria; phylum Bacteroidota; class Bacteroidia; order Bacteroidales; family Bacteroidaceae; genus Prevotella. Next base: position 46,785 of record NZ_AWXC01000011.1, read on the forward strand.
ACCTAGGTCCGGACGGAGGTGACAAGGGCGGCTCATTGGTTGTTGCTGGCACACCTGAAGAGGTAGCCAACTGTAAGACAAGTCTTACGGGGCAGTACCTTAAAGCTGAGCAGTCGTAACAACCAACTGAACTCATCTCAAACGATATCATTCCCATTATTTCAGTCAACCATGAATCGCAGCGAGCTATCCATCCTAATCCCTACCTACAACGATTGTTGTGTAGATTTGGTCAAAGCACTGGCTTGTCAAGCAGCCAACATACCCAAACTACACTATGAAATTATTGTGATAGATGATGGATCCACGCACATGGAAACCAGACTTCAGGCTACTGAAATCAATGCGTTGAACAACTGTCGCTTCATCAGTAGAAGCATCAATGTAGGACGTGCTAAAATTCGTAACATACTCACTGTCATGGCGCGCCATCACTGGCTGCTGTTCTTGGACAGTGACATGAAAATCACGAGAGACGATTTCATTCTGCAATATCTGCAAGCCGACCGACAGGCAATGGTCATCTATGGCGGCAACTGCGTGCAACGCCCGATGAAACCTGCCGATGGAACGTTGAAATATCGTTATGAGGCTGCGGCTGAGGATTCACATTCGGCTGCAGAGCGCAACAAGTCACCCTATCAACAGTTTAACACTTCCAACTTCATGGTGGCCAAGTCGGTGATGGAGGTCCATCCTTTTGATGACCGAATACAAACCTATGGCTATGAAGACGTGATGTTTGGCAAGTCTTTGGAGGCAGCCGGAATTCGCATTTACCACATTGACAATCCTGTTGGTTTTCAACAGTTTGAATCAAACGTCAGCTTCCTGTCAAAAACGGAGGAAGCCATGTACACGCTCAACCTATACCACGAAGAATTGAAAGGCTATTCGAAAGTTTTGGATACGTATCAAAAACTTCGTCTTCTGGGCCTGGCCCCACTCCTTCGGTGGCTCTTTCATGCCGCACAAACAAAGATGAAAACCAACCTGCTTGGTATCCATCCTTCTCTCTTCATCTACAAATGTTACAAATTAGGGCTTTACGCATCCATTGCACACGGTAAGCATCGTAACAAGAAAGAAATAAAAGATTAAATTTTGCTGGACGCTCATTCAGGTGCTGAACTCTAAAGAAAATTGAAAGAATTGGCTTATTAGCGTAGGATGTAACGCATTGAACCTCAAGTGATTCCGTTGGGGTTCGAACCCAAGACCCACAGCTTAGAAGGCTGTTGCTCTAATCCAACTGAGCTACGGAACCGATAATCGAGTGCAAAAGTAATCATTTTGATTGAGAGTAAGGCGATGAAACGGCTTGTTTCAGTAGAAGTTAGTATTTTTTAACAAACATGCTTGGTCATTTGATGGTGAACCTCACACTACTCTCAATCTGCTGTTACTCAAAAAGTTCGTTCGTTATTTTTGTCCTATAAAATGACAATAAAACGGTTATGAAAAATATCTAATCTAGAAAAAATTGATAGGCAGATGGTATGCAAACATGCCATATCTTGGTTAGGAAAAACGAATTTTCAGCTTAAACGATGTAAAAGTAGCCTTTTTTAGCACCATATTGACGGTCAATCTTCATGATTTAAGCTGCCAAAAGCATGCAAATTGGTGACCAAGAGCATTGCTTTTGTGGCCGAGATGAACTTCAGAAGGAGCAAAGATGCTTATCAATAACCGCAAATCATTCATTATCAACCAACTACAAATATCTCTCATTTTGACCATATTTCGAAGCAATGGAAGGTTGATTCATCAATAAGCGAAATATAAGCGGGCTGTTGTCAAGATAAATTCATCATCAACCACCTGCTTACCAAAGGGCTCAATGACATTATGGCAGGCATGACAAACGCCTCATTGAGAAATGATGACAGCCTCTTCTACCTATCATTCAATGCGTTCGAGCATCTTTAATCCATTGAGCGTGCATATTCCACGGATGAATAATAAAATGATGTTACGAAAGACCATCTGTAAGCCATGTTCCTTATACAGTTGACTTGTCATGGCAAAACGTACGGCTTCACGCGCTACTTCCACAACGATGTGATAATTAGTGTCTGGCCTAAAGAAGCCCTCTTTCACGCCTCTGTCAATAAAGTTATACGCATCTTCATCCCGCTTCTTATGCTTATTCTCAAGATAAGCTTGCACACGCTTGTACTTTTGTACTTCGTCTAAAAATAACGGAGAAATCCTTGACAAACGCTGGGCCTGACAATTGTAAAATTCAATCAACGTATCCATGACATGATGGTTGTCCTGCTCACTGAAATCCTTCATGTGTTCATCAAAGTCTTGCTCGGCAGCTTTCATGCCTTCCAGCAGCAGTTCCTCCTTGTTGCTGTATATCTCGTACACCGTGCGCTTGGATATGGATAATCTTCTGGCGATGTCATCCATCTTGACCGCCTTGATACCTTTCTCGAAAAACTCACTCATGGCAGCTTTCAAAATACGCTCACGCAGCTCTTGCCGATAAGGCGTTTGACCGCTCACTCTATTTATTCTTTTTACCATAACAGCGCAAAGATACAAAAAAGCATAAAAACTTATTCTTCTTTAATGGTTTTTTCTTAACTTTGTTCCGTTATCAACTATTTGAACGTTTAATCATTGGGAGAGAAATCTGGGTACTGCTCTACGAAGCTCATGCCCTTTTCGCTCTCCATTCAGTACTATAATTCAATGTTAAAAATTACCAAAGAAGCAGCTCTTGCTTACCATGAGGGAGAACGTCCCGGCAAAATTGAAGTAAAACCGACCAAACCATACAGAACACAAACAGACCTGAGCTTGGCCTATTCACCAGGCGTGGCCTATCCGTGTCTTGAGATTCAGAACAATGAAAATGACGCTTACAAATATACTAACAAGGGAAACTTAGTCGCAGTGATTTCTAACGGAACGGCTGTGCTGGGCTTAGGGGACATTGGTGCCATGAGTGGCAAGCCCGTGATGGAAGGCAAAGGCTTGCTGTTCAAGATATATGGCGGCATCGATGTTTTCGACATTGAGGTAGACGAGAAAGACCCCGTGAAGTTTTGTGAGACCGTTGAAAGAATCGCACCATCGTTTGGCGGCATCAATCTGGAAGACATCAAAGCACCGGAATGTTTCTACATAGAGGAAAGATTGAAGAAAAATCTCGACATCCCCGTGATGCACGACGACCAACATGGCACGGCCATCATATCAGCCGCAGGTCTGAAAAACGCTTTAGAAGTAGCCGGCAAAGACATCAAGCAGGCCAAACTGGTTATTAATGGCGCTGGAGCCGCTGCCATCAGCTGTACCAAATTGTATGTAGCCTTGGGGGTAAAGAAAGAAAATATCCTGATGCTGGACTCGCACGGAGTGATTACAAAAGACCGTACAGACCTGAACCCACAAAAAGAAATGTTCGCCACCGACCGGAAGGACGTACACACGTTGGAGGAAGCCATTAAGGATGCCGATGTGTTCGTGGGCTTATCAAGAGGTAATATCCTATCCAAAGACATGATTCGTTCGATGGCTTCCAATCCTATCGTGTTCGCATTGGCCAATCCCGTGCCTGAAATTAGCTACGAAGATGCCCTTGACAGTCGGCCAGACGTCATCATGTCGACCGGTCGCAGCGATTATCCTAATCAGATTAATAATGTCATCGGCTTCCCATACATCTTCCGTGGAGCACTGGATGTACATGCCAAGGCCATCAATGAGGAAATGAAGATGGCCGCCGTACATGCCATTGCCGACCTTGCGAAACAACCCATTCCGGATGTGGTCAATGAAGTTTATCACATCAATGACTTGAATTTCGGCCCCAAGTATTTCATTCCAAAGCCCATAGACCCGCGCCTCATCACAGAAGTGAGTGCGGCTGTAGCCAAAGCAGCCGTAGACAGTGGGGTGGCCAGGACACCTATCAAGGACTGGAATAAATACAAGGAGAATTTGAAGTTGCTGCTCGGACAGGAATCTAAGTTTACGAGAACGCTGCATGCCACGGCCGCTCGCCATCCACAGCGCATTGTGTTCGCAGAAGGTGCCCACCCCACCATGATGAAAGCAGCCGTGCAGGCGAAGCAAGAAGGCATTTGCTTCCCTATTCTGTTGGGAAATCCGGACAGACTTAACCGACTGGCCAGCCGACTGAAACTCGACCTCACGGGCATCAAAATTATAGATATGCGCGCAGATAAGGAACAAGGAAAGCGTGCGAAGTTTGCCAAACACCTGTCAGAAAAGCTTGAACGACAAGGGTATACCTTCGAAGAAGCTTACGACAAAATGTACGAGCGCAACTATTTTGGCATGTCGATGGTTGAACATGGTGATGCCGATGGGTTCATCACAGGACTCTACACAAAATACTCGAACACCATCAAGGTGGCCAAAGAAGTGATTGGTATTCGTCCTGGATACAATACCTTTGCCACCATGCACATCCTTGACACCAAAAAAGGCATCTACTACATTTCTGACACCTTAATCAACAGGCACCCAGACGAGAATGTGCTGTATGACATTGCACGCCTCAGCGCTGACGCAGTAAGATTCTTCAATGACAAGCCGGTCATGGCGATGATCAGCTATTCCAACTTCGGAACAGATACGATTGGAAGTCCGCAAAAGGTTCATGCCGCAGTAGAAAGAATGCAACAAGAGTTCCCTGACTTGACTATCGATGGAGAAATGCAGGTTAATTTTGCCATGGATAAAAATTTACGCGACGACAAATATCCATTCACACGCTTGAGGGGAAAGAACGTCAACACGCTGGTTTTCCCCAATATGAGCAGTGCCAACGGCTGTTATAAATTGCTACAAGCCCTCAATTCGGATGCAGAAATCATCGGACCGATACAAATGGGATTGAAAAAACCAATCCATTTTACCGACTTCGAATGTTCTGTGCGCGACATTGTAAACATCACTGCCGTAGCTGCCATCGATGCATACGTGGAGAAAATCAAGAATTCAAAAAAATAAATTTAATGTAGAAAGTGCCAACAACGCAGTTAATGCTGCTTGTTGGCATTTGCATTTTGTATATCAACCCATTGCTACATGATTACATTTCCATGTGCCAAAATCAATTTAGGCCTTAACGTAGTAGGCATTCGGCCAGATGGTTACCATGACATAGAAACCGTGTTCTTCCCTATTCCGCTGCACGACACGCTTGAAATAACACGCATGGACGAACAGTTTCCATCCGATAATCCGTGCGATTTGAAGATAACAGGGAAGGCACTCGATGTTCACGAAGACAACAATCTCGTCATCCAGGCTTACCATTTGCTGGCAAAAGACTTCCCACTACCGCGCATTCACGCTCATCTTTACAAGAAAATCCCCTCACAAGCGGGCTTAGGAGGCGGGTCGAGTGATGCAGCTTTCATGATTAGACTGCTCAATGAGCAATTCAAACTCAATCTCACCACCGCTAACATGGAGCAATATGCTGCCCAACTGGGTGCTGATTGCGCCTTCTTCATCACCGCCAAGCCTTCATTTGCATCGGGAATTGGTGACCAACTCGTGCCAACAGAGCTGCCAAAAAGGAATCTTGAAGGGTGTTTTCTCGCACTGATTAAGCCCGACATAGCCGTTTCTACCAAAGATGCTTACGCCAAAATTGAGGTGAAACGACCTGTCAAATGCTGCCGTGACATCATCGGTCAGCCCATAGAAACGTGGAAAGACGAACTGATGAATGACTTTGAAATACCCGTATTCAAATTGTATCCGAAGTTGAAGCACATCAAAGAGCAGCTCTACCAGCAAGGGGCTGTGTATGCAGCCATGAGCGGAAGCGGCAGTACCATCTATGGTATTTTCAAAAAAGAGCCACAAGGAATCAGTCAGTTGTTCAACGATTGCTTTACAACCGTACTTACATTATAGGTTTTGAGAGTTGACTAAGGTGAAGCGTCTGCTCACAGTTGATGCAGAAACTCTTCAGCTGCATGCAGCGTTTCTTGCTTGCCAACATCCATCAGCTTAAAGTTTGACTCTACATGTCCAATGATGGGAACCTGATTGCACACGCTTAAATAGAAATCAATCACGCCAAAACGGTCAGGAAAAGAATCCATCCATGGAAACAATTGTGGTGAAAAGGTGTGAATACCGGCGAAGGCAAGCTTCTTGTACTGTGCCACATTTAAGTTTGAATAGGGCGAACGAACCTCCCCTGTCTTCACGTTCGTCCAACCAACCAAGCGCATATCGTCGTCAAAAAGCAAGTAACGATTGGTATTACGCTCGCTTACCAACAAGGTTGCCGCAGCTTCCGTATGCGCGAAATAAAAGCGTTGAAGGTTGATGTTGCTTAGTATATCAACGTTATGAATCAATATTCTGGTGTCTTCAAACAAATGTTTGGCAGCCTTAATACCACCTCCCGTATCGAGCAACTGGTTGGTTTCGTCGCTGATACGGATATCTAAACCAAAATAATGATTTGCCTCTAAGTACTGAATGATTTGCTCGGAGAAATGATGCACATTGACAATAATACGATTAAAACCCGCATCTTTTAACTTGAATATCACCTGTTTGAGCAAAGGTTCACCTCCAACTTCCACCAAAGCCTTAGGCACATGGTCGGTCAGCGGTTTGAGTCGGGTTCCCAATCCCGCTGCTAAAATCATTGCTTGCATCATATTTTGATCTTCCTTCATCATTACTTATCGCTCCAAATCGTCGCTGTCAAAACCGATAGACATTCAAGTTTTCACGCTCAGAATGGCTATTTTGCCTCCAACGTTTGCTCTATTTTCTGTTCACGGTGGTTAATTCTTACCTCAATTCCGAACTTGTCATGAATGTGTTCTGCCAAATGTTGCGCACAATATACGCTGCGGTGTTGTCCGCCTGTGCAACCAAATGAGAATATCAAACTGGTAAATCCCCGCTCAATGTATCGTGCCACGTGACGATCGGCCAATTGGTATACGCTTTCAAGGAAGACGAGTATCTCGCCATCATCTTCCAAGAAACGAATCACAGGCTCATCCAAACCCGTCAAATTCTTATAAGGTTCATATCGTCCGGGATTGTGAGTGGACCGACAGTCAAACACATAGCCGCCCCCATTTCCTGTGGGATCTTCAGGAATACCTTTGTGATATGAAAAACTGTTCACACGAACAATCAGCTCACCTTTATCATCATATTTGGAAAAAGTGGCGGGTCCATCCACCGGATTGGCCTTAAATATATTGTTATCCGTAATCTTGAAGCCATCAGTTCTTTTCACTTTTCTCTCCTCCTTGTTAGCAAATTGAGGCAATTCCGTCATCTCTTTGAGGACGCTCATCATGTATGGATAGGGAAAAACATGCTCGCCAAGCTTTATAAGCTCACGAAGATTCTGCATGGCTGCTGGAATAGACTGAATGAAATGTTTCTTCCGCTCGAAATATCCACGAAAGCCGTAAGCTCCCAGGACCTGTAACGTGCGAAACAACACAAAGAGATTCAATCGCTCAACGAAGTGCCTGCTTGATGGAACTTCCGTATATTGTTTCAAAGACTCATAATAAGCGGACACCAAATCACGACGCAATTTAAAAGGATATTTAGCTGATGCCTGCCATAGGAAAGACGCTAAGTCATAATAGTATGGCCCTTTTCTTCCTCCTTGATAGTCAATAAAATAGGGATTACCATCGTTGTCAAGCATCACATTGCGTGCTTGAAAATCGCGATACAAGAAACATTCCGCTGGCTCTGCCGTCAAATCTTTGGCAAACATACGAAAGTTGGCCTCTAACATCAGCTCGTGGAAATCGATTCCAGTCGCTTTCAGAAAGCAATACTTGAAATAATTCAGGTCAAACAACACGCTTTCTACATTGAATTCGGGTTGCGGATAACACTGTTGAAAGTCGAGTCCAACGGCTCCCCTCACTTGCATTTCGGACAGTGCTTGAAGCGTTTTGGTCAACAGCTGCTTTTCTTTTTGCGTGTATCTGCCGCCAGCATCACGGGCACTTTTCAACATATCAAACAGCGAAGTATGTCCCAAATCAGTCTGGAGATACCTCAGTTCATCGTCACTAACAGCCAAAATCTGAGGAACCGGAAGCTGTTTGTCCGTAAAATGCTCCGTGAGATAAATGAACGCATGATTTTCATCCCGACTGGTACCTATCACTGCAATCACCGATTGGCCTGATTTGTTGCCAAAACGATAATAAACACGATTGCTGCCAGCCCCTTCCAACTTCTCTATAGTGGAAGGTTTCTCACCCGCCCATTGCGCATAAAGTTCTATAAGTTTCTCCATATATTTCAATTCTTCTCCCCTTTGCTCCACAGGATTACAGCTCATTGAACCGTAACACATTCGTTGTTGAAAGGTGATTTCGACAGAATGACAAGACAAAATTAAGCATTTTTTAATGAAAAAACGGATGAATGGACAGGAAAAGAAAAATATATCCTCCCTCAACAACAGCCCCAAGCATGCGGAAAGGTCTAACTAAAAAAAGAATCGGATGTCATCCCGACATCCGATTTAAAAAACAAACTACTTAAAAACTAATCTACTAAAACAAATCAAAAATATCTTTTCTACTTAACACTTTAATCAATATTTTCCTATTTACGTTGCAAAGATATATGTTTTGATTTATATTTCAAAATTTTTTGATATGAAAAAAAACACATTTATAATACAACATGCATAAAAAAAGAGGGTGCACCTACAAATAGACACACCCTCTCGTTTATATGAATCAAATTGTTTTTTACATCATGCCGCCCATACCTGGCGCTGCCGGCATGGCAGGTTTCTCCTCTGGTTTGTCAACAATGAGACATTCAGTGGTTAAGAACATGCCTGCAATCGACGCGGCATTCTCCAGTGCCACACGAGCAACTTTCGCCGGATCTACGATACCCTCTTTGCGCAAGTCCTCGTAAGAATCGGTACGAGCATTGTATCCGTAGTCATCTTTGCCCTGACGTACCTTGTCAACAACAACGGCACCTTCGCCACCAGCGTTGGTTACAATCTGTCGAAGTGGCTCTTCGATGGCACGCTCCACGATGTTGATACCAGTCTGTTCGTCAGTATTCACACCCTTCACATCCTTCAATGCGTCGAGCGCACGGATGTAAGTGATGCCACCACCGGCCACAACACCTTCTTCAATGGCTGCGCGAGTTGCACACAGAGCATCGTCAACGCGATCTTTCTTCTCCTTCATTTCAACCTCGCTGTTAGCACCTACATAAAGAACGGCTACGCCACCGGAGAGTTTGGCCAAGCGTTCCTGCAACTTCTCCTTATCGTATGTGCTTGTTGTGTTTTCAATCTCAGCCTTGATTTGATTGACACGAGCCTGAATGTTCTCGCTCTGTCCACCACCGTTAACAATCGTCGTATAGTCCTTGTTGACCGTAACTTTCTCAGCAGAACCCAACATTTCAAGGGTAGCCTGCTCAAGTTTCAAGCCTTTTTCCTCACAGATAACCACTCCACCCGTCAAGATGGCGATGTCTTCCAACATGGCCTTACGGCGATCGCCAAAGCCAGGAGCCTTAACGGCGCATATCTTCAAACCGGCACGCAGGCGGTTCACTACCAACGTTGTCAAAGCCTCTGAATCAACATCCTCTGCGATGACCAACAATGGGCGGCCACTTTCGGCTGCATTCTGCAAGATAGGTAAGAATTCTTTGATGTTGGATATCTTCTTTTCGTAAATCAAGATGTAAGGATTTTCCATCACACTCTCCATCTTGTCCGTGTCAGTTACGAAGTAACTTGACAGATATCCGCGGTCAAACTGCATACCCTCTACCACGCCAATGTTGGTGTCGCGGCTCTTACTCTCCTCGATGGTGATCACACCGTTCTTGCTCACCTTACGCATAGCGTCGGCCAAGAGCTTACCAATCTCTGGATCGTTGTTAGCAGACACGGTAGCCACTTGTTCTATCTTATCGTAATTGTTACCCACTTGTTCTGCGTGCGCCTTGATATATTCAACCACTGCACTAACAGCCTTGTCGATACCACGCTTCAAATCCATGGGGTTGGCACCAGCGGTCACATTCTTCAAACCTTCAGACACAATGGCCTGTGTCAAGATGGTTGCCGTTGTGGTACCGTCACCAGCATCGTCACCCGTCTTGGATGCAACGCTCTTTACAAGCTGTGCACCGGTATTTTCAAATGCATCCTCCAGCTCTATTTCTTTTGCTACGGTCACTCCGTCCTTGGTAATTTGCGGAGCACCGAACTTCTTCTCAATCACAACGTTGCGACCCTTAGGCCCCAGTGTGATTTTTACTGCATTCGCCAACTTGTCAACGCCCTGCTTGAGCAAGTCTCTTGCTTCAACATCGAATTTAATATCTTTTGCCATAATTTTTATATTCTGTATTTATATTGGTTCTATAGTATGTTAATCGTAAAAAATGCACCTGTGTGGTACTTACTTGACCACAGCAAGAACATCGCTCTGACGCATAATTAAATAGGTGTCACCGTCAAATTCTAATTCCGTGCCACTATATTTTCCGTATAGCACCTCATCCCCTTCCTTAAGAATCATCTCTTCGTCTTTCGTACCGTTACCCACGGCTACCACTTTACCATGCAATGGTTTTTCTTTTGCGGTGTCTGGAATAATGATTCCACCTACTTTCTCTTCTGCTGGTGCTGGAGCAACCAACACTCTGTCTGCTAATGGTTTAACTTTCATAATAATAATTTTTAAGTTCTTCTATTTTCAATTAGTCAATCTTGAGAGATGTTCAATATCTTCAGAACACCAAACTACAAGACTCACCCTTTCCATGCGAAAAACGTGCCAACTCAGCCGCATGTCATTTTTGTCAGTCTGCTGTCTGCCACTTTTGTCAGTCTGCTGCCTGTTAAATCTGTTATCTGCCAAATTTGTCAGTACATGCGCTAACTCTTCCACTGCTGGTGACACATATTTACATAGAAATGTTCATGACCCATTTAGGTGGAATAAAATTAAGTGAACGATGAAGCACGAAGGTCGCACCTATTGTTGATATTTTTTATCAAATTTCGCCTTTAAAACGGCACTTGTAAATCTTCAATCTAGAAAAAATCAATAGGCCTGGAGGATGCAGACAAGAGTTCATCTTGCAAGAAAAATGGCATTTTGGCGCAAAGTCAATGTGTTTGCCTCTCAAGATGCATCACTTTAGCGGCCAATTCACATGACTTATCTGCACAAAAGCATGCAAATAACACCTTTAGAGCATTGCTTTTGACTTAAAAAACCGTGTAAAATGGGCACAAAACAAGCCACCAAAACTGTAACATTCTGACCATCAACCACATTCAAAGCCCGCTCATTTTTGGCGTATTTGCAACAAGGTGTAGGGTTGTTGACAAATAAGCCAAGCATGAAGAGGTTGGGTGTCAAGAAATTTCACTTGCATGTATCAGCATGATTTTCATCTTGACAACAGATATTCTCTTTCGATTTTTTAGTACATCCAGTCTATGTTTCGGGATTTTTTTCTACCTTTGCAAGACACATATTTATAAACAACCAAAATTAAGCATTAGAGATGAAACAGACGATTCTTGTCACTGGCGGAACTGGATTTATCGGTTCGCACACAACCGTTGAACTACAAGAGGCGGGCTACAACGTTGTTATTGTAGACAATCTTTCCAACTCAAAGATAGAAGTCCTTGATGGCATCGAAAAAATTACAGGAACACGCCCCTGCTTTGAGAAGATAGACCTGTGCAATAAAGAAGAAACGGAAGCTGTTTTCAAGAAATATAACAACATTGCCGGCATCATCCACTTCGCTGCCTCCAAGGCCGTTGGTGAGAGTGTGGAGAAACCCTTGTTGTATTACAGAAACAACATCACCTCTTTAATCAACCTGCTGGAGCTGATGCCCAAGTATCATGTCAAAGGAATCATCTTCTCGAGCAGCTGTACCGTGTACGGTCAGCCCACCAAGGAGAACCTCCCCGTGACAGAGGAAGCACCTATCCAAAAGGCACTTTCGCCCTACGGTAACACCAAACAGATTAACGAAGAAATCATACAAGACTATATTCACAGCGGTGCGGCCATCAAGAGCATCATCCTTAGATACTTCAATCCCATTGGTGCGCATCCATCTGCCCTGATTGGCGAGTTGCCCAACGGCGTGCCAAACAATTTGATTCCATACGTTACGCAAACAGCCATGGGCATTCGCAAGCAGCTGACCATCTTCGGAAACGATTACGACACACCCGACGGAACGTGCATTCGCGACTATATCTATGTGGTGGATTTGGCCAAGGCGCACGTCGCTGCCATGAAAAGGGTGCTGGAAGAAGACGTCGATTGCATGGAAATATTCAATATCGGCACGGGAAAAGGCGAGTCTACGCTCGAAATCGTTGAGGGATTTGAGAAAGCAACGGGGGTAAAACTCAATTGGAAGTTTGGCCCGCGGCGTGAAGGTGACATCGAAAAAGTATGGGGCAACGTAGACAAAGCCAACCAAGTGTTGGGTTGGAAAGCAGACACACCCATTGAAGATGTGCTGGCATCAGCCTGGAAATGGCAGGAGAAATTGCGTGAAGACGGGGTGATGTAAACCCTTATCAACCCTTCTGAAAAAGGAACGAGGCATCATCCAGCCGTGCTATCTATCAGCCAGTTGGCCCATGCATGCAGCATGATGACTGGCTGGTTATGTATAATTTTGTTAATATTGTTTAACAAAACACCTTTCAAGGAGTTGATATTTCGACAGATAAGCTTTTTATCGTAAATTTGCACCCGCTGTCACGAGTTGACGGCATCAATTCAAACCTAAAAATAATAAAACAAAAAAATGGCAACAAAGATTAGATTGCAGCGCGGCGGTCGCAAAGGCTATGCTTTCTATAGCATCGTAATCGCTGACTCAAGAGCACCACGAGATGGTAAATTTATTGAAAAGATTGGAACGTATAATCCCAATACGAATCCAGCAGCTGTAGATTTGAATTTCGACAGAGCTCTTTACTGGCTGGAGGTTGGCGCACAACCCACTGACACAGCTCGTAACATTCTCAAGCGCGAGGGTGTGTATCTCATGAAACACCTGCGTGGCGGTGTAAAGAAGGGAGCATTCGACGAGGCTGCTATGCAAAGCAAGTTCGACGCTTGGAAGCAAGACAAGGACAAGGGATTGCAAACAAGGGCTGAGATTGAAGCTCAGACTAAGAAGGATGCAGCAGCAAAAGAACTCGAAGCAGAAAAGAAGATTAATGCAGAAATAGCTAAGAAAGTAGCTGAGAAGAAGGCAGCTGCACAGGCTGAAGAAGCAAAAGCGGCTGCCGAAGAAGCGGCTGAAGCAACAACAGAAGAGGCTGAGGCTACGACAGAAGAGGCTCCTGCTGCAGCAGAATAAGACAGCAATTTTACGCAGACAGGTGGGTTAACAGTCGATTCCAGCAATACAAAAACGCAAGACGATTCGCGCTTAACGATTGACGTTGGTTTTGACTTTCCTCACATAATACAAGTCTGTGAAATGATAATGAGTTTGGTGTTTCGCCAAACTCATTGTTGTTTTACAGCGTATGTCCTACTTACTGTATCTCGGGATGCACGAAAAGCACGAGCAGCGGATGGCACTTTTTCGGACCAGTAAAAAGAGTATTTGAAAGCCCGTCCCTTGTTTTTCGTCGCCAAGAATCATGCAGAAGCCTCAATCAATGGGGTGTGTCATTGCTATTGTTGCAAATATTTTATAACATTGTACATTGCATTATGGAAATCAAAGAGTTAAACAAAAATTCAAAGGATATCGATCTTGTCAAGCAGTTGTACGTTGAGGCATTTCCAAAAGTAGAGCGAATACCCTTCGACGCATTGCTATTGTTACAAGAAAGAGCAGATATCAAATTCCTCGGATTTTACGATGAAAACGGCCAATTTAAGGGTCTGACCTATACTTATCATCATGATGATTTGAGTTGGCTGTTTTATTTCGCGGTCATGCCCAGTGAGCGAGGCAAAGGAATCGGTACGAAAATTATCCAACGTTTATTAGAAAAGTATAAAGAAGAGCGACTGATGATTGACATTGAAGACGTTGATCAGCCCGCTGACAACAGCCTACAGCGTAAGAAACGATATGAGTTTTATAAGCGAATGGGATTCGTTGACTACGGATTGCGTAAAACATGGCCTGGAATTACCTACAACATCATGTCAAGTGGTGGACGTGTAACGTCGGATGAGTATGACAAAATCGTCAACGAATTCTGGGACTTACTGCAGCTAACCGGCGATTAAGCATGCCGGAAGATAGGTACTAAAAGAAAAAGCCACGATAACATCTCATGCAAGATGCTATCGTGGCTTGTTGTATGGATAGAGATTTTAGTCATCCATCAGCTTTCTGTATCGGCCTTTTTTAATTTCTTCATCTCCCAATCGACGGGCCTTGTTGATTTCATATTCAGAATAAGTTCCTTCAAAGTAGAACACTTCACCATCGCCTTCGAATGACAAAATGTGCGTACAGATACGGTCTAAGAACCATCGGTCATGACTGATGACTACCGCACAGCCTGCAAATGCCTCCAAACCTTCTTCCAAAGCACGGAGTGTATTCACGTCAATGTCATTGGTAGGCTCATCCAGCAGTAGCACGTTTCCTTCTTGTTTCAGCGCCAAAGCCAGCTGCAAGCGGTTGCGTTCGCCACCCGAAAGCACTGAACACATTTTGTTTTGGTCGGTTCCGGAGAAGTTGAAACGCGACAAATAGGCACGAGCGTTGACGTCACGGCCACCCATTCGGAGGGTTTCATTGCCCTGAGAAACCACTTCGTACACCGTCTTATTGGGATCAATGTCCTTGTGTTGCTGGTCAACGTAAACCAGTTTCACGGTTTCACCCACCTCAAACGTACCAGCATCAGGCTGTTCCAACCCCATAATCAGCCGGAAAAGCGTGGTCTTACCCGCACCGTTTGGACCGATAACACCTACGATGCCATTCGGCGGCAGCATGAAGTTGAGATCGTTGAACAATACTTTTTCGCCAAAACCCTTTTTCACATGCTGTGCCTCAATTACCTTGTTACCCAATCGTGGGCCGTTAGGAATGAAGATTTCCAGTTTCTCTTCCCTGGTCTTCTGCTCCTCATTCAACATCTGTTCATAGGAGTTCAAACGAGCTTTACCTTTAGCTTGGCGAGCTTTTGGAGCCATGCGAACCCATTCAAGCTCACGTTCAAGCGTCTTACGTCGCTTCGATGCCGTCTTTTCTTCTTGATCCATGCGCTTGGTCTTCTGCTCCAACCAAGAGGAGTAGTTGCCTTTCCATGGAATGCCTTCTCCCCTATCCAGCTCAAGAATCCACTCACTGACATCGTCCAGGAAGTATCTGTCGTGTGTAACGGCAATTACCGTACCCTCGTATTGTTGTAGATGCTGTTCCAACCAGTCGATGCTTTCGGCGTCAAGGTGGTTGGTTGGCTCGTCAAGCAACAAAACATCAGGCTTTTGCAGCAACAACTTACACAGTGCTACCCTACGCCGTTCGCCACCAGAAAGGTTGGTCACGGGCAGGTCACCCGCAGGACAACGCAGGGCTGCCATGGCCCTATCCAGTTTAGAATCCATGTTCCATGCGTCCGTGGCATCGATGATATCTTGTATTTCAGCCTGCCGTTGCATCAACTTGTCCATCTTGTCAGGATCACTATAATACTCTTCTATGCCAAATTTGACATTGATTTCATCGTATTCTTTCAGTGCGTCATATACATGCTGCACGCCCTCTTGCACATTTTGCTTCACTGTTTTATCTGCATCGAGGGGGGGATCCTGCGGAAGATAACCAACAGAGTAGCCAGGACTCCACACCACATCGCCTTGTGTGGGTTGTTCCAGCCCGGCAATAATCTTCATCAGCGTTGACTTACCCGCACCATTCAGACCTATAATGCCTATCTTCGCACCATAGAAGAATGATAGGTAAATGTCCTTGAGAACTTGTTTTTGGTTTTGTGGGATAATCTTTGAAACTCCCACCATAGAGAAGATAACTTTCTTGTCGTCTACTGTTGCCATTATATAAAATATGTATTGAATGAAATATGCGATAAAAGCTGAACGCTTTTCTGTTGCTCATCAAAGATGGAAAGCCCCATGTTCACGCGTCAAAGTGAAGGAGGCGGGCCATGTACTTGCCCAAGATGTCGAACTCTATGTTGACAACAGACCCAATCTTGATATCACAGAAATTGGTATTCTCTCGGGTATAGGGAATGATGGCCACCTTAAAACTATTGTCCGTAGGCTCACATACGGTCAACGAAACGCCGTTCACGGTCACGCTACCTTTGTCTACGGTCATGTAACCACGCTTGGCCATCGTCTTGTCAAATGGATATTCAAACGTGAAATAGGTAGACCCATCGGCATCTTCCATGTTCACACACGTCGCCGTTCCGTCGACATGCCCTTGCACGATGTGCCCATCCAGACGGCCATTCATCAACATCGACCGCTCTACATTCACCCTGTCGCCCACTTTCAACAGCCCCAGGTTACTTCTAATGAGCGTTTCTCGCATGGCTGTAACCGTGTAGGTATCGTCTGTCAAACGTACAACCGTCAGACAAACACCATTGTGACTGATGCTTTGGTCAATCTTGAGATGATCTACAAACGAGCATTTAAAAGTGAAATCAATATTGTCTTGATCTCGATCGATGGCAACCAGTGTGGCCATTTCTTCTACGATTCCGGAAAACATAAGCTAAAGTGTAATTAAAAAGGCAGGAATGCACCTGCCTTTGTATCATAAAAAGGGGTTGCTCGATGATGTGATGAAACTCCGAACTTGATAAGATTTGAGAGCTCTCCGCCTTTGTAATCCACCGGCTTTACAGCTTAGTCCCTAAGGATTTATGTGGCCCGCCATTAGCAAAAGAAGTCTTCTCGGTTTCATTTTTTTATTGATGAGTATCCCGATCAAACCGACACAACCCCCATGTTGTATCATGTTTGTTATTGCAAAGATACATTTTTCGCTCGAAACGAGCAAATTTTACAACCTGTTTTCTGTTTGATTTTACATGAAATCACAGAATTGCTAAACTTTTTCATTACTTTTGTCGTCTAACAGACAACAATGGGATGTGGGGATATCTACCCTATCTTACCCAGCAATCTGATAAAACATAACGAACACGGTATGAAAAATATTTTTACAACTTGCCTTCTGGCAATCATCTTCTTGTCATTGTCAACTCCTATTGAAGCGCGAAAGTGGTCACTGAAAGACTGCATCCATTACGCCCTATCCAACAACATCTCGCTGAAAAAGACCTCGCTCAAACATCTCAGTGCCATTGAAGACACTAAGCAGAGTCAGGCTGCGCTGTTGCCATCGCTGAACGCTGCCACCTCTCAAAATGCAACCTATCGACCATGGCCGCAAACAGGTATCGCCGCTGAGGGCTATGTGCAGACTTCAATTGACAAGGTGTATTACAACGGAACTTACAGTGTGAACGGTAGTTGGACGGTATGGAACGGTGGAAGAAACACCAACACGGTGAAACTGAACAGGCTGACGGAGAAACAAGCCGCACTCGACTCGGCAACCATGGCCAACCAACTGATTGAGCAAATCGCACAGCTGTATGTACAAATACTATATTCCAGCGAGGCTATCGCAGTGAACAAATCTATGTTGGCCTCAAGTGTGCAAAACGAAAAGCGTGGCGAAGAATTTATGAAAGTGCAGAAAATGAGTCGTGCCGACATGGCGCAGCTTACCGCTCAACGTGCTCAAGACGAATATAATGTGGTTGAAGCAGAGAGCAACTTGCGCAACTACAAGCGACAGCTGAAGCAGCTTCTGCAACTGGTTGATGAAGATGAGTTTGAAATAGACGTACCGCACACAACCGATGATATGGCACTTCAACCGATACCCACTGTGAAAACGGTCTATTCGGCAGCGCTGAACTATCGTCCTGAAATACAAAATGCACAGCTGGGCATCGAGAGCAGCAATCTGAGTGTGAAGATTGCGAAGGCCAGCAGACTGCCCGTCATCGGAATCAACGCTGGCGTTGGTACAAGCACCACTTCCATGAGCGATTATCAATGGGGGAACCAAATGAAAAACAACTTTGACATCGGCGCAGGAATTTCATTGAGTATTCCGCTATTTGACAACAGGCAGGCAAAGACAGCCGTGAACAAAGCCATGCTGCAAAAGCAAAACTACATGCTCGACTTGAAAGACAAGCAAAGTACCTTGTATTCAAATATCGAAGACTATTGGCTGCAAGCCGTAAACAACCAGAACCGATTTAAGGCTGCCAAGGTAAGCACACAGAGCGCAGAGGAAAGTTTCAGACTGCTTAAAGCCAAGTTTGACGAGCAACTCATCAACATCGTTGAACTCACAGACGGCAAAAACAAGCTCATGACAGCAGAACAAAACGAACTGCAAGCCAAGTATCTTGCGATATTGAATATTGGCTTATTGAAATTCTACCAAACGGGTACGTTGGAATAAGGGGTGCTTGCCGCGACCTAAAGCATCAATTCTTTCGGTGACGAAACAAAGGTGGCAGCTCCATGTTCCAATAAAAATTCTTTATCTCTAAATCCCCATAACACACTGATACAAGGCATGTTGCTATTGCGTGCTGTGGCTATGTCTACATCACTGTCACCAATGTAAACAGCATCCCGACCATCATCACCCAATTGGCGCAAGGCTTCCATCACCGTGTCAGGTGCCGGTTTTTTCTTGATGTTTTCCCGTTCACCAATCGCTACCGTGACATAGTCGCTAAAAAAGTGGCGACAAAGGTCTTGCGTGGCATCGTAGAACTTGTTGCTAACCACAGCCAACTTCTTGCCATGGGCATGCAAATTGGCCAAAAGCTCAAGTATCCCCGGGTAGGGTTTGGTATTGTCAAGATTATGAACCAAATAGTGTTGACGAAAATCAGCGTATGTAACCTCGAAGTCGGGGTTGTCTAATCCGTTGGGAATGGCACGCTCCATGAGCTTTTTCACACCATTACCTACAAACTTTCGCACCTCGCAAATGGTACGTTCAGGCATGCCATGCATCTTCAAAGCTGCATTGCAACTAACGTATAAGTCTTGAAGCGAATCAAGCAACGTTCCATCTAAATCAAATATATATGTACTGTATTCTTTCATGAGCCCATGAGTGTTTAATTTGTTCTGTTGGCTGACTCCCATTGAAGTTTCCTCTTCTTTCTGAAGGAAAAACCATTCGTTAATCAACGATTGGGCGTATATTATCTGTGTCAACCCTGTTTCTGTCTACAAAGGTAGCATTTGTTTGTTGCATTGACAAACAAATGAACGTTTTTCATGACTCATGCCATGACTTCAACAGACGATTGTAAGTGATGAAGCAAACCGCCTCATATTCTTTTGTTCAACATCCTTCAACTTTCGTATGCTGTTTAAAACACATCCATAAACTACTAGCCATAGCGTAGGGTGTACCACGCTAACTTACTCAATGTAAGGATGATACGAGAGGAAACAACCAAACGGAACTTCAGTGTTAAAAAGATCACAAATTAATTCACATGACTTTGGAGGTTAAACTCAATGACTTTGGTGGCTAATTTGCATGACTTTGGAGCCCAAACTCAATGCTATTGCCAGACGTGGCGTGAACGGTTGTGTATGGCAGTCAGGGTTCATGAATGAGAAACCAAAATAAATGCGCAATTATTTTGCCTTGTCTCTAACTTCAACTAACTTTGCATTCAAATCACATTTGCAATTGAAAACATGGACAAACAGCATAAAAACTACTATCTACTTGCTGCGGCCATCTGCGTTCTTCTGGTATGCGGATTGACCTTTTACTATTTCTTCAGTGCTTTTTCAACCTCAGAAACCACCAGCTATATCTACATAGACACGGATGATAATGCCGACTCGGTAGTGGCCAAGCTCACTCCCATTGCCCATCAGCACAGCCTCCATGGCTTTACCACGTTGATGAGGCACACCAAGTATGCCGACCACGTTCGCACAGGTAGGTATGCCATCAAGTCGGGAGAAGGGGCTTTCACGGTTTTGAGGCACCTGAAAAATGGCATGCAAGAGCCTGTTAATCTTACCATTCCTACGGTGAGAACCGTTGAACGCTTGTCGGCCGAACTGGCAAAACATCTGATGCTGGACAGTGCAACGTTGGCCAGCGCTTTGAAAAATGACACTGTTTGCCAAAAATACGGCTATGACACCACCACCATTGCGTGCATGTTTATTCCAAACACCTACGATATCTATTGGAATGTAAACATTAACAAGCTGTTGGATCGGATGAAAAAAGAGAGCAACCGCTTCTGGAACACCGACAGAAAGGCAAAAGCACAGCAACTAAAACTATCTCCGAACGAAGTGATTACCTTGGCCAGCATCGTTGATGAGGAAACGGCTAACAATGGAGAGAAGCCCATGATTGCTGGCATGTACTATAACCGACTGATGTTGCGCAATGCCGAATATCCCAACGGAATGCCACTGCAAGCTGACCCTACCATCAAATTTGCGTGGAAAGACTTTGGTTTGAGGCGCATTTACAATAAGCTGTTAACCATCAAAAGTCCCTACAACACATACGTGAACACTGGCTTGCCACCAGGCCCCATCCGCATCGCCTCGATTGCTGGCATTGAGTCTGTGCTCAACCTGAAGCATCACGACTACCTGTACATGTGTGCCAAGGAAGACTTCAGCGGAACACACAACTTTGCACGGACATACGCTGAACACAAAGTTAACGCAGCCAAATACACCGCTGCATTGAACCAGCGAGGCATTCAATAACAACTATCCGTTGTATGTTCAAACATGATGTGGAGCTAAGATGAGCATTCATTTCCCAATCTTTTT
>NZ_AWXC01000012.1 GCF_000479005.1 Prevotella sp. BV3P1
TGTTTGAGTACGCGGAGTTTTTTGTAGGTTAACAGCCAAATAGACAGTCATGTGTGGAAACCGTTTCAGCCTGCTACCTTTGCGTCCAAGAATTCGATGTTCAATCAGAATGGGATCTATTACATGGCTATTCGCGTCATTCCGGTTGCCTATTTGACGATGTATCTTTTCACGATGTCCTGATAGTTCTCAATCCGTCGGTCACGCAAGAATGGCCACCAGCGGCGTACTTGTTCGCTATGGTCGAGGTCAATGTCTATCACGACGCTCTCTTCATCGTCATCGCACGCCTGATAATACAGTTCTCCTTGTGGACCAGCCACAAACGAACTACCCCAAAAGTTAATGCCATTGGTTTGTCCGGAAGGGTCGTCTTCGTGTCCAACTCGGTTTACGGTGATAACTGGCAGTCCGTTGGCTACCGCATGTCCGCGCTGAACAGTGGTCCATGCGTTGCGTTGTCGCTGCTGTTCATCTTTGTCATCGCTGCTTTCGTAACCAATGGCTGTGGGATAGATGAGCAGTTGTGCGCCTTGCAATGCCATGAGTCGGGCTGCCTCTGGATACCATTGATCCCAACAAACCAGCACACCTAAGCGACCGATGGACGTGTCAATGGGGTGAAAGCCCAAGTCGCCAGGGGTGAAATAAAACTTTTCATAGTAAGCTGGGTCGTCAGGAATGTGCATCTTGCGGTATTTCCCAGCGATAGTTCCATCTTTCTCTATTACCACTGCTGTGTTGTGATACAGGCCTGGAGCCCGCTTTTCAAATAGCGAAGTGACGATTACCACCTCCAATCTTTTAGCCAACTTGCCGAAGAACTCTGTAGAAGGCCCCGGGATTGGTTCGGCCAAATCGAAGTTGTTCACATCCTCCACCTGACAAAAGTAGAGCGAATTGTGCAACTCTTGCAGCACGATGAGTTGTGCGCCACGTTGAGCCAAGTCGGTGATATTCTCGACTATTTTCTTTTTGTTGTCGTCTACACTGGCTGTGTTGTGTAGCTGTAAAATTCCTATTCTTATTTCGTTCATTTTTTTAGTTTATGGGTTTATGAGGTTTTAGTTTTTTAGTTGACGAGTTTACAAGTTCACAAGTTCACGAGTTGATAGCTTTGCCAATCAAAAAGTTCAATGTTCAAAGTTCAATGTTCAAAGTTCACCGTTCAAAGTTTGCATTTGTTGCATGGTAAGACAGTGCAGCGAACCATGTTGCTTGATAACTGTCGTGGCATCCAAGGGAATGATGTCACGGTGAGGAAAGGCCGTCCCAATGATGTTGAGTGCTTGCTCATCCAGTTCGTCTTGTTGATAGGTAGGGACTATCACCGCTCCATTGATGACCACAAAGTTGGCGTAAGTGGCTGGCAGACGCTCACCTTCGTAGTGGATGGCTTTGGGCATGGGTAGTCTCAGTAGCCTATAAGGTTTTCCGTCAATCGTTCGGAAAGTTTGCAGCTGTTGCTCCATGGCTTTGAAATCTTCGTATTGTTCATCGTTGGCATCATCACATCCTATATATAATAAGGTGTCATTTGGGGCAAAGCGCACAGTTGTGTCTATGTGTCCATCCGTATCATCACCTACCAGCTTTCCGTAGTCTATCCACAAGATGCGGTCGGCGTGCAATCTGTCGAGCAACGTTCGTTCTATTTCTTGTTGTGTCAGCGGTTGGTTTCTGTTTGGAGCGAGCAAGCAAAGACTGGTAGTCAGGATGGTTCCTTTGCCGTCGCTCTCTATGGAACCGCCCTCCAAAACAAAATCGTTGTAATCTACATATTCGCCTTTCACTGCGTTTTGAGCTACAAGTTGCCTGTTAATCAGGTTGTCCTTGGAGGCTTCAAACTTGTTTCCCCAACCGTTAAATTGGAAATCTAAGAGTAGGGGAGCAGCCTTGTCGTCTTTCGGCAGCAAGGTGATGAAGCCATGGTCGCGTGCCCAGGTGTCGTTGAGAGGACATTCTACGAACCTGATTCGTTGGCATTCCTGTACTGTGAAATAACGTTTCGTCTCTGCCACATCCTGTGTGACAATGAGCACCTCCTGATATCTTGCAATCACCCTTGCCAATTGCACCTCGGTGTCAACGATGTCTTGCAAATAAGGTTGCCAGTCGGTATGGGCATGTGGCCATGTCAATTGCATCGCTTTTTGTTCCTCCCATTCAGCAGGCAGGTAGTAGGGTATTTTGTCTTTTGTCATCAGTTTTTTCTTTGTCGATACTTTATCGTTACAAATATACACTAAAAAAGCGATTTACAACCCATACAATTAAAATATATGCAACGAGGAAGATGGAATGAGGTATTAGACCGGTGCTTAGCCATTTTTTATCACGATGCAGTCGGTTGATTCTTATATTTTTTGTGTAAATTTGCCAATGTATGATAGAAATCAAGGATGCCACCATCAAAGTGGATAGCCACGTTGTATGCAAAGACCTGTCGTTCATGGCTATGGATGGGCAGCTGACGTGCGTGCATGCACAAGATACAGAGGCTTTGGAGGCTTTGCTGCATGCTTTTTTAGGCTTGCAGCCACTCGAAAGTGGGTATGTGTCGGTAGATGGCGAGCGCGTCACCTCACTGTCGGCTCCTTTCTTTCGGCAGATGATGGCATACGTTCCCAGCAAGTTTGAGTTTGGCGACATATCCGTGTCCGCACTTTTCCATTTGTTAGTAGATATGGAAGCACCTGCACGACACGAGCAAAAGACGGCCCTTTTAAGACAATGGCAGTTGTTGGGCGTTGACAAGTCGTGTTATGAGCAGCAGTTGTGCTCGCTTTCGGCCGACGTGCAACAGCGCGTCATGCTCTCGTTTGCAGGCGTTCTCAATCGAAACATCATTCTTCTCAATCAGCCAACGGCTTGGCAGACACCTGAAAATGTACCTTTGGTGCTGTCGTACATGCAGTCGATGAAGGCCGCCGGGCATCTTGTTTTGTGGACAACCACCGACGAGCAAGTAGCCGAAATGGCTGATGTGGTTATCAATTTGACACCGTAGATAAAATGGACATCACTTTCATGCAATGTATTTTGGGGCTCTTGCTGTTGCTTGTTCCCTGCTATGTTTTCTATGTATTCAACATCCCACTGCTTACGAAGACGCTTCGTTCGTTCCTTAAAATGGCGGGCAGCCTTTTGGTGCTGGGTGTGTTGCTGTACGAGGTTGTCGCTCTTGACAAGCCGTTCTTCACGCTGTTGTTCGCACTGCTCATTATCGTATGGGGAGCCACGTTGTCCATTGTGCGGGCCAAGTTGCCCCTGCGGCAATTGTTTCTGCCTGTGTTGGCCGGTACGTTTGCAGGCGTTCTGGTGGCCAGTCTGTATGTGCTGCTGTTGGTTATGGGAGGAGTAAATGTGCTTGAACCCCGTTATATGATACCAGTCGTGGCCCTGCTCACCGGTCATCTCATCCATGCAAACAGCAAAGCCATGCACGTTTACTATATGGGATTGCGCCACCATGGGCAGCTTTACCACTATTTGCTGGCCAATGGTGCCACCCACAGCCATGCGCTCGGCTACCTGTTGCGGCGAGCGATACAGCAGTCTGCGCTGCCCAGTCTGTCAGGCATGGGGTGGGTTGTCATGGGTGTTTCGCCGTTGGTGATGTGGGGCATGCTGTTGGGCGGCGTCAGTGTGCTCACAGCCGTGGCGTGCCAGGTGGTGCTGTTGGTTGCCATGTTTACGGCAGCGGTACTCTCTATCATTGTCACCGTGGCGGTTTCGCGCCGATATTTGCTGGATGATTATGCCCAATTAAAGGGGACCGAGCGGCAAGACACCAACTGATGACCAGCCACACACTGGGCAATATTTCCCGCACTTTTTGGTATGAACAAGGCGAGAATGTCTCTCCGTTTTCTTTACAACAGCCCTTTCATAATTCTCGCCAAATTCATAACGTCCTTGGTTGCTTGCAAATATCGCAAGCATTTGATGGCTCCTTATCGTTCACTGTGTCAATGAGTTATGTGAAAAAGCCATTTCTTCTATCCTCTTTTTATTGATTTTTCGGTCGAATAACAGCTTTTTTGCCGTGTAAATGCAATGCTTTTGGCCTTCAAAAGCATGACTGTATGCTGCCAAAGTGATACATATTGCAGCGTTAACTCAATGCAATAACGGTGACATGGCTGTGTTGAGCGTGTCGAACACGGTCGTTTCGCTTGTTTTTCTCTCTTATTTTTTCTATTTCATGAAAAAACAATTGCAGATTTTTTGTCATTTTATTTAACAGGAGGGGAAAGCCTCCCCCGACCCCTCCGAAGGAGGGGAGAGATGAGCTGAAGGACTAATCAACTTGTTTA
>NZ_AWXC01000014.1 GCF_000479005.1 Prevotella sp. BV3P1
AGAGAGAGAGAGAGTACAAAATTATTTGGAACTACCAAATAATTTGCGTTAAAAGAAAGAAGAAAATTGTTCTTTCTTTGAAACACCCCTTGCATCAAAGAATATTTGGTACAATAGGGTAAGTAGCTATGTGAAAAAAATGTTTTCAATCTCTATAGTGTTTCATTTTCTGCAAAGATTGCGCAAGCCGAAGACAGAGAAAGTTTACTTTCTTTGTTGAGGCGAAGCCTATCTTCTGCAAAGATTGCGCAAGCCGAAGACAGAGATAGTTTGTTTTCTTTGTTGAGGCGAACTCAATCTTCAGCAAATATAATATATCTTTTCGTATTTTACAACTTTATAAAAGAAAAAATAACTTATCGACCTATTTTTCCAACCAGACATGGACAGTCAACCAATTTCTTCAATAAAAACATGAAGCGAAAAACACAAAGCAGGAAAGTTTCATGGAAGAAGAACGCGCATTACAGGACACTTTTTAAGAACTCTTGGGGCGAAAGTGGCAAGTACAAAGGTATTTGGTACATGACCAAGGCTTTCGTTGCTTAAAAGACCATGGACTTCATGGTGAACAAGAATGCTGTGCCAAAAGACATCCGCAAGAAGATTAACTTGTAAAAGGATGGGGCTGAAAGCCACCACCCTACATAGCATTTACAGACCGCTTACCCGCCGTGGGTAAGCGGTCATTTTTTGCAGGACACTCTAAGAGCACATGATGAGTTGAAATCTGGGTATCAAACAGTTTTGAATTTGAATGCATCGTGACAAAAAAATATTTGAGAGAAAAGCAATGGAATATGACAAATATTTTGTATCTTTACACGCAAAATAGCTTACAAATCCCATGAAATTCACACCCGCATCCATTCTATGCGGACACGGTAAGACAAAATAAAAAAACAATATAAATGCATTTCAAATGGAATTATGTACCACCTACATCAGAAGAAACAAAGGCAGCCAATGAGTTAGGAGAAAAACTGAATATCAGTCCCCTTCTCGCTCAATTGCTCATCCGTCGTGACATCACTACGGAGTCTGCCGCCAAGCGATTCTTTCGCCCACAACTGGCAGATCTCATCAACCCATTTCTTATGAAAGACATGGACTTGGCCGTAGACAGATTGAACGACGCCATGGGGCGCAAAGAGCGCATTATGGTGTATGGTGATTACGATGTGGATGGCTGTACAGCCGTCGCATTGGTGTATAAGTTCCTGCAGCAATTCTATTCCAACATTGATTATTACATCCCCGATCGTTACGATGAGGGCTACGGTGTAAGCAAAAAGGGAATAGACCATGCACAGGAAACGGGTGTTAAACTGATTATTATTCTGGATTGTGGCATCAAGGCAATTGACGAAATCGCATACGCCAAAAGCCTTGGAATTGATTTCATCATCTGTGACCATCACGTCCCTGACGAAGTGATGCCTCCCGCTGTGGCCATCTTAAACCCAAAGCGACCAGACGACAGCTATCCTTTCAAGCATCTGTCGGGATGTGGAGTGGGCTTTAAGTTCATGCAAGCCTTTGCCAAGAACAACAGCATTCCTTTCTCACGGCTCATCCCGCTGCTCGATTTCTGCGCAGTGAGCATCTCGGCCGACATCGTACCCGTGACAGACGAGAACAGGATACTGGCGTTTCATGGTCTGAAACAACTGAACCAGAACCCAAGTGTGGGTTTGAAGGCCATCATAGACATTTGCAACCTCAATGGAAGGGACATCTCCATGAGTGACATCGTGTTCAAAATTGGGCCACGCATCAATGCTTCGGGACGCATGGAGAATGGCAAGGAGAGCGTGGACCTCTTGGTTGAGAAGGACTTTGCCAGTGCACTGAGACAGGCAAAGCACATCGATGAATACAACGAACAGCGCAAAGACATCGACAAACAGATGACTGAAGAGGCCAACCAGATAGTCGCTAAGCTGGAAAGCC
The DNA here is from genome assembly GCF_000479005.1 of Prevotella sp. BV3P1. GTDB lineage: Bacteria > Bacteroidota > Bacteroidia > Bacteroidales > Bacteroidaceae > Prevotella. The sequence continues at coordinate 1,954 of NZ_AWXC01000014.1, forward strand.
AAAAGCATCATTCGTCCATCGTGCTGTATGATGAGAACTGGAAGAAAGGTGTCATCGGCATCGTGGCCTCACGGTTGACCGAGATTTACTTTCGTCCAACGGTGGTGTTGACACGTGATGGCGAGTTTGCCACAGGTTCTGCGCGCAGCGTGACGGGCTTTGACGTCTATTCGGCCATCAAGAGTTGCCGAGATTTGCTCGTCAATTTCGGCGGACACACCTACGCCGCCGGCTTGACCTTGCGATGGGATGACATCAAGAAATTCAGAGAACGGTTTCAGAAATATGTGGATCTACACATTGAACCCGAACAAACTGAGCCTATTTTAGACATCGATGCCATCATCGATTTCAAAGACATCACCAAGCGATTGCATGCTGACTTGAAAAAATTCTCACCCTTTGGGCCGGGTAATTCCAAACCTCTGTTCTGTACACTCGGTGTGTACGACTATGGAACCAGTAAGGTGGTAGGGCGCGAACAAGAGCACATCAAGCTTGAGTTGGTTGATTCGAAGTCGAGTAACATCGTCAATGGTATTGCCTTCGGACAGAGTGCGTCGGCCCGATACATCAAGTCAAAGCGCAGTTTTGACATCGCCTACACGCTTGAGGACAACGTGTTCAAGCGCAATGCCATGCAATTGCAAATAGAAGACATACGTCCTACCGAAGAAGAGGAGCAGGAATTCTGACGACATGCAGGCCGAAGATAAATACCTGAACATACTGCACCAATACTGGGGGTATGCTGATTTTCGTGGCATACAACGTGACATCATCGAAAGTATCGGGCAGCAAAAAGACACACTGGGGCTGATGCCGACCGGAGGAGGCAAGTCTATTACCTTCCAAGTGCCGGCCCTGGCACAGGAAGGCGTGTGCATCGTGGTGACTCCGCTCATCGCCTTGATGAAAGACCAGGTGCAACATCTTCGGGAAAAAGGCATACAGGCCACAGCCATCTATTCAGGAATGAGCCAACGGGAGATTACCACGGCGCTGGATAATTGCATCTTCGGGGGAGTTAAGTTGTTGTATATCTCGCCCGAACGCATCGGTTCAGAACTGTTTTTGATGAAGTTGCGCCGCATGAACGTCAGCTTCATCACTATTGACGAGGCTCACTGCATCAGTCAGTGGGGCTATGATTTCCGACCAGCATACCTTCAAATAGCGGACATCCGCAAGGAAAAGCCCGACACTCCCCTATTGGCTTTGACTGCAACAGCCACTCCGAAGGTCATTGTGGACATCCAAGAAAAGCTCGAGTTCAAGGAGAAGAATGCTTTCCACATGAGCTTTGAGCGCAAAAACCTGACGTATGTGGTACGCAATGCGCAGGACAAGAATGAAGAACTCGTTCACATTCTCAACTCAGTGCGTGGCTGTGCCATCGTTTATGTGCGAAGCAGGAAGCGCACCAGGGAGATTGCAGAGATGCTGAACGCTAATAATATTCCTGCAACCTTTTATCATGCGGGGCTTGAACCCGCCGTAAAAGACGAACGACAGACAGCTTGGCAAAGCGATGTGGTGCGTGTCATCGTAGCCACGAATGCCTTCGGAATGGGCATCGACAAGCCAGACGTGCGCATCGTAGTGCACATGGACTGCCCCGACTCGCTGGAAGCTTATTTCCAAGAGGCGGGTCGTGCAGGGCGAGATGGCAACCGTTCCTATGCTGTTTTGCTCTACAATGGTGGCGATGAACGCAAATTGGACAAGCGAATAGTGGACAACTTCCCTGAAAAGGAGTATATCAAGAATGTCTATCAGAGTCTGGCTTTCTATTATGAGATAGGCATCCACAGCGGCAAAGGACACACGTTCACCTTTGATATCGGCAAATTTTGCTCTATATACAAGTACTTTCCCGTGCCTGTCAATTCGGCCTTACATCTGTTGGCACGCGCTGGTTATCTCGTTTATGAAACCGATCCCGATTCCAGCGCACGTCTGATGTTCCTCATTGGACGAAATGAGCTGTACAAATTGGAGCATCTCACACCTTATGAAGAGAAACTCCTCACGGCTCTTTTGCGCAACTACGGCGGATTATTCACCGATTATGTTTACATCGATGAGGGCCTTTTAGCCCAACAAACCGAACTGACGAGAGAGCAAGTGTATCTGCTGTTGCGCGGAATGACGCAGCGACGTATCGTTCATTTCATTCCACAACGCAAGATGCCGTTCATCACTTACACCCGTGACCGCGAGGAGATTGACCGGCTTATCATTCCCGTTGAGGTGTACGAGCAAAGGAAAGAAGAATACACCAAGCGCGTCCGGTCGGTCATCAACTATGCCAAGAATGACGAAGTGTGTAGAAGCAGACAGCTTTTACGCTATTTTGGAGAGACCGATGTGCAGGACTGTATGCGCTGTGACGTATGTCTGGAACATTATACAGACCAGACTTCGGAAAAAAAAATAAAGCCCGCCCAAGACCAAATCAAGCATTTTTTGAACGACGGGGAGAAGCATCACCTGACAGAACTCCATCGACTGTCCATTGCAAGACGCCAATTAGACGAAGCTTTGGAAATGCTCATCGCCGAAGAAGAAGTAACGATTGAAGGGAGTTACATCTTCTTACAACCGTAAATAATCCTCACCTAAACCTGTAATAAACAAGAATCTACCTTTTATTAAAAAGACATATTAGATTTTCAATAAATCCTGAAAATCAGATAATATATAGGTGGGAAGCGTTTCATCATACTGCTTGTCCGTCCATCCTTCACCTTTCAACCAAGCAGTTTGGCAGCCAATTGCAGAGGCGGGTTCTATGTCTTTGTAGTAACTGTCACCAACTGCAAGAACGTTAGCGGCTGGCATTTGCAAAACATCCAATGCCATTTTGAACATTCGGGCATCCGGTTTTCGGATGTTGACCACAGCTGATTCGATGACATCTTCAAACAATTTGTCAAGCTCAAACTCCTTCAAAACTTGCCTCATGTTACCATAAAAGTTGGTAACCATAACAAGCGGATATTGTTGGTGTAGCTTCTCAAGAACGATTCTGTTACGGTAAATGATGGTTGAGACATGCTCATACACACGATTTGTCAGTTGCTCGTGCATCCGTTTCAGTTCGTTCTCATCCGCATCCCACGCACCAAGGATGCACAACTGCTCCAACTCGAGCCGCAACTTGACATCGATCGTCTTCTTGAGAGAATAATCTGCCCGAATCAACGGATTTTTTTCGAGCGTGCGTTCACCATGGACATAAGCGTCACGAAAAGCATCTTCCGTCACTAGCATCCCCTCCTGTTGGTAAGAACGCCACAACATCTTGCCCCAATGCTGGCCGTTTGTATCGATGGTTCCACCAAAATCAAGAATCAATCCCTTGATGTCAGATGTATTTTTTTTCATAATTTTCTCCATGGTTAAATGTGTTTTGGTTGTTTTGCGGGGTCGCTCAAAAGCCGTTTACACAAGGTTTCGTGGCGATTGTGCATATAAATGTAAAGCGTATGGAGAACCACTATCTCGAAGAAAAAGTACACCCATGGACAGTTGAGCAGACAGGTAACATATAAACAAATAGCGCGTGTATTGAACGTCAGTATGTTGGCATAGGGCATGAGCGGTCGGCTTCCTGTCACGAATCGTTGCTTCACATCCTCGTGAGGATGGCTGAGATAAGATTGAAAGAATCGTTGAAACGCCGGTGTGCGCCGCTCTTGTCCGCGACAATAGTTGGCATAGTTGGCGTAAAACAGTTTTTTCAGCCATTCATTCTTTGCCAATGACTTATAAATGTCGTATTGCTGCTTCGATTGATCCAACTCACTCCCCTCTTTACCCTTCAAAAAATAAAGATGAATCTGCCGGTAATAATCGCCCAAGGAGCTTTGCTGTGAATGGCACAAGATACCTGCAACGGCCGCCAAGGCCCAACTTCCCATGCCCCAGTGGATATCGGTGAACGGCATTGGTTGATGCTGCAGCCGCATGGCAATGGCCACATAGATGCCTAAAAACCACAACTGACTGGCGAAGCCATCAAGCATGCGCCCGATGAATGTATGCTGGTGAGTGAGACGAGCCAACTGACCGTCGGTGCTATCGCAAAGATTGGCCAAGATCAGCAGCATCACACCACACAGATTGTGACACAGGTCAATAAAATAAAAACAATAAGCTGCTCCTGCTCCAAGAAAGATAGAGAGGATGGTGACGGCGTTGGGATGCACGCCAAGTCGTTTCCACATCAAGGCAAAAACCAAACCCACTGGCCGAGTGAAGTGAACGTCAAGCCACTCTTCCGTATCTTTCGACTTCATGGAAGCCTTCAAAAGTTCTTGAAACCTACTCATACTTCCTTTAAAAGTTGTGCAATGGCCCGAGCCGCTTCCTCCCTACAAGGAGCGAAACTGGGCCAGTCGTTAAAATCAATGATGCTGAGATGACCATCTTCACTCACGATACAATCACCGCCAAAGACATCAATACCGATAATATCAGCCAATCGACAGGCATGGCGGTGCAGCTCTTTCGCATCAAAAGTGTACCCCTGTTCGGAGGCACGAAGGCGATACCATCTGAAGAAGTCATGGCCGACGCAGTAGAATTTCACCAAGACGCCTTCAACATTCGCACTCTCCACGCAAGTTAGAATACCGCGTTTCTCCCATTCATCCTTCTGCTTTCTCAACTCATCTTCGTCTTGACAAAACACCACATCGCCATCTCTTTGTGCCAAAGCGTCACCACGTTTGAGCCAATAGCCATGCTCGCCTTTCTCAGGAGGCATGGGAACATGGTGCGTTCGCATCAACTTCACGATTTTCTTCCGCTCACATGCTTCCACTGCCTTGGGCGTATTCATCACCAAAGCGCCCGCTGCAGCTCGTTTTCGCAAGAACTCCAATGTCTTTGGCAAACGTCCCATCGACAAATAAACGTCGGCCTTGTGCTCATCTGTGAGTTGAGTTTCGTCAATCATGGGAATGTCACCGCCCAGACATTGGATGACAGAAGCAAGAATCTCGCGGTCTTTTTGTTCTGCGTCCAGTGAATATCTCACGTCACGACGGATAGCAATGATTTTATTTTTCATATCGTTGGATGAAGGCACTGCGGGCCTTCTATTATTCTGTTTTAAGGAGTTTGGCTCAACTTCGACGCTGGATTTCGCAGGAACTCCTCTGCCTTTGCGATGTCCGTGGCATGATCAATGTCCATCACCGGCCCCATATCATAGGCCATTACCTTTAATTGTTCTTCAATCAATGCTCGCTGAAAGTTGCGCATGCGATGCTCGCCACGCTCAATACAGTGAGCCAAGGTGTCCAACACACGAGGGTGAAGACCATAAATACCACCAGAGATGAAGGTGCGATGACCAGGGTTTTGATCATGAAAGCCCAAAACATTGTACGCAGCGTCAGTTTCCACATAGAGTGGTTTCTCATCATCCACATACCTAGTCACACCCATCAATGCATCAACACCATGATTGACAGAATGTTTAAAAGTACGAATGTAATCGGTGAAAGCTTGTTCCAAGAAAACCGTGTCTACCGTTGTAAGGCAGAAAGGCGAATCCTTGAGCCATGGACTCATGGCGTACAAACTGTGCATTGAGCTGGGTGTACGCTTCATCAGTAGGCGTAAGGGAACTCGAACGCCCTGCAAACCATCTGCCTTGAGGTCGCACAAATGAGCATATACATCAGGCATGGCTTCGTTGCAGATAACGATGATTTCTTCTGCTTCATGCTCCATGAAGATTTGTATCAAGCGGTCTATCAACGATTCACCATGCACTTTTACCAGCGGCTTAGGAACATCAATCCCCTCTTTGCTCAAACGTGAGCCATCACCCGCAGCTATCACAGCATATTTCATTCGTATCTGTTTTATCCATTTGTCAACAAAGGCTGGTCAATATCTTGCTGCACATTGGCACAATGACCCCTCAAGAGCCTTTATAGATACAAAGATAAAACATATTTTTGAAATAAGGAAGTGGCATTTCAAATATTCCTTTCAATGTCGTGAAGCCGCGATGCATTCGACAGCAACAGCCCCACAACACCAAAAAGATTGACATCACCCCAAGACGCTCGCTTTTATTCCAGGTCTAATGTTTGGAAAGAATCTGCAAATCGTCTGTGTTGATAGAGCCCGTTCCCCTCACCTTGTGTCTGAAATGCCTAACCGTTCCCGACAGTTCGATGTCGCCTACCCCTTCGAGTTCACATTGCGCCCAGTCACATTTTGCCAGATGAGCCTTGACATCTCCTACTCCTTTGAGCTTAAACGAGGCTTTAGACGCAATCACTTGTTCGAGTTCGATGTCGCCTGCCCCTTTCATTTCCACATTCACCTCATCGCAAATCAGGTCTTTTATCTCAACATCACCAGCCCCTTCCAATCGAATTGTCAAGGTATCTGTATCCAGATGTTGATCGATATTGAAATCACCAGCGCCTCGCATCAACACCGATATAAGGTCGGGGGAAGTGAGATAGATATCCACGTCATCGCAGGAACGCAGGTTATTCCATCCATTATTTCGTGTATGTTGGATGGTCAATTCCGTTCCATCACTGGTAGTCTTGATGTGCTTGATTACATTTTCAGGCCCTACAATCTTGACACTCACAGAATCGGCTTGCACAAAATGCACTTCACAAGCTGTTTCTAACTTGATGCGTTTGAACGGTTGCACCTTCACGTTCTTTGTTATTTTCTTTCCACCATCCTTCTTTTTAACGATGTTCACGCACGATGCGAATGTCACTACGCAGACCACAGCACATGCCAACCAAAGTATTTTCTTCATACCATTTACTATTTAGAGGATTACATGACCTACCAACGGAGGCCAATTACTAACTGTTTATAGGACGATGGCACAGCCGTAAAAGTTGCATCGGGCATAACTTTTATCCGTCATCAACTGCATTCATCTGGACATGTCATATCCTCTTCATCGAAAAAAGTTCATCATGACCATGCACGATGAACTCTTTCCATACCGTTTTTCTAATCAACCGTTATCTCGTCTACGAACAAAAAACCAGCATTGCCCTTGCCGTAGTGCCATTGAGGTATACTCTGTTCAGACAACACCTTGATGCGTAGATACCGTGCCCTAACGTTTTCAAGCGTTATCTTCTGCGTGTTTACACTGGGTGGCACAACGTGCGGAAGCGATTGTTTAGTATCCGCAAACACCTCCTTGAAATGCTCTCCATCGTCAGACACCAACAAGGAAACGCCTCGATCGGGGAATATCCAGTTGGATTGTTCGGTAAGTGTGCGTACCGATACACTCTTAATGGGCATCCTGCGTTGCAGATCGATGATGATGTCCATATCGTTTCCCACGAATCCTACCCAACGTCCAGAGTGAAACGAAGTGTTACCCAGCAATCCATTCACCAACTCTTGTGGACTGTTTCCTTGATAAGCATGGTTGGGTGGCGTGCAAAAACGAATGGGTTTCATCATGGCTTTATGAACAATGATTTGCTCCTTGGTCACATCACTGTGCAGACTATCGCTATAAGCTATGGCTTTAATGGTAGCAGATCGCTTGAGACAAAACGGCTTTTTGTACGGTTTGCTTTGCTCATTTGGCTCACTTCCATCAGTGGTATAATAGATTTTCGCCTTCCCCGGTGCACTGAGAGCCACCTCCATGGCTTGCCCTTTGGGCGATGGTGTCAGCACCGTGTTCACCGTGAAATAATGTTCAGCATATCGATAGCCGCAAGTTGTGTAGAGTTGCAGCATGTGAGGCAACCGCTGTAAGAAGCTGCCATAATCCTTCTCCTGCTCGCTCGACCACTGCACCTCGCACGCTGCTGCCAATCGTGGCAACATCATATATTCTACATGCGATAGCGTTTTTATCTGTTCGGTCCACAGATTGGCTTGCACACCAATGATATGCTTTGCCTGTTGTGGCGTCAGCGACGTAGGAACAGGCTGGAAAGCATACACCTTCTCAATGGGCAGATAGGCATTGAAAGCCACAGGTTCGTTGGCTCTGTCTTCGGTTTGGTAATAATCGAAATACATGTTCGAGGTAGGACACATAATGGCATCGTGTCCCAAGCGAGCAGCCTCTTCAGCTCCTTGAATGCCTCGCCACGACAACACCGTTGCGTTAGGTGCTACACCACCTTCCAAAATCTCGTCCCAGCCACACACTTTTCGCCCATGCTGGGTGATAAAATTCGCCATTTCGGTCATAAAGTAGCTTTGCAAACGCTGCTCTTTGGTATGTTGTGCATCGGTAACAAGTCCCAAACTTTGAATCTTAGCCTGACATTTGGCGCAGTTTTGCCACGACTTCTTCGGGCACTCGTCGCCTCCAATGTTGATATACGGACCGGGAAAGAGCTGCATCACCTCAGCAATCACGTCTTTGGCAAACTGCAAAGTGCTGTCGTTGCCGGCGCAAAGCACCTCCTCTGCAATGCCCCACTCCGTGCGTACGCTGTACGGACCGCCCGTACAGCCCAGCTCCGGATAGGCTGCCAATGCTGCCACCATGTGTCCTGGCATATCTATCTCGGGTACAATGTTGATGTGACGCTCGGTAGCATACTGCACTATCTCCTTGATTTGTTGCTGCGTGTAATAACCTCCATGGGGTTTGCCATCCTTCTTGTCCGTGTGTCCGATAGCCGTTTCGTGTCGGAATGCAGCTTTTTGGGTCAGCAACGGATATTTTTTTATCTCAATACGCCAACCCTGATCATCGGTCAAATGCCAATGAAAATTATTGATGTTGTGCAAGGCAAGCATGTCGATAAAGGTCTTGACAGCTTCTACCCCAAAGAAATGGCGTGCCACATCGAGCATGGCACCCCGATAAGCATATTGCGGATAATCTATTATCTCGCCTGCTGGAAACACTATCCCTGACGAATAAGGCAGCAAATTCTTCTGTTCTGTTGATGAACAGCACTTCTTGCTTTTTCCCTCCTCTTTCTCACATCTTCCCTTATTCATATTACACTTCAAGGGAATTGCCTTTCGCAAGGTTTGTATACCATAAAAAGTGCCAGCGGCAGACGCCCCCTGAATGGTTATTTTTTCTGCAGAAACGCGCATGCTGTACGCCTCTTTGTTGGGATGTGGCAGTCCCGTACACAACTCGATGTTGTGTGCATCGGTGGCACTGGTCGCCACTTTGAGTTGCAAGCCCGTGAGTTCAAAGATGTAAGATGCCAGCAATTCGGCATCTTTCTTCAGCACACTGTCACATGCTGGGTACACAATTCGGGTTTGAGGGGTCAGCACAAAGCCCTTACTCTTCACCATGTTGATTTGTCGTGGCAAAGGAATCACACTGTAGTTTGCCATGTTTGGCGCACATTGTGCATATCCCATGACTGCAAGCAACCACAGGCATACGCTCATCAAGATTGTTTTCTTCATATCGAAAGATTGTTCAAGTTTAATATTCTACAAAGATTGCGCAAGCCGAACACAGAGAAAGTTTACTTTCTATGTTGAGGTGCAGCCTATCTTCTACAAAGATAGTGCAAGCCGAAGACAGAGAAAGTTTACTTTCTATGTTGAGGCGAAGCCAATCTTCTACAAAGATAGTGCAAGCCGAAGACATAGAAAGTTTACTTTCTATGTTAAGGCGAAGCCAATCTTCTACAAAGATAGTGCAAGCCGAAGACAGAGAAAGTTTACTTTCTATGTTAAGGCGAAGCCAATCTTCTACAAAGATAGCCAAAATAATTGACCGATGGGTCGTCCATGCTAACTTTTACAGCATTCATGCATGAAGACGTCAAAGCTGCGACCTGAAAAATGCCACCCCGATGTGTTACAACCGAGGTGGCATGTCGCGTCTATGAAGCTCACAGACTATAGGGCGGTTCTGTAAATCAGCTTTGCAAAGTTGATTTATAGAACCGCCCTGAAAAGAAAACAGCCTTTTCCCAGACGTTTCATGTCTGAGAAAAGACCATTCTGTACAAGCGACGAACGATACCGTCAGCTTATTCTCTTCACTTTGAGACGTGCTGACTGTACATCAAACTTTTCTGTCAATTTATAGTCTTTCATCATACTCTCTACAAACATGGACGCGTCAAGCATGCAAGAGTTTTGCTCCATGGAGAGTATTTTCATGGACATGGCGCCGTCCGTAGACGTTATGGTAAGCACGCCATCCTTGACATCGTATGTGGGTTTATCATCATTTGCGTTCCAACGCTTCTGATCATATTCATAAGACGTCATTTTTTTGTCGGCGTCAAACTGTAGCCTTTGAACGGGAAATTCGTCCGCAGAAACGTTAAAGCCGAGCCCCTTTAGCGTTTTCGCATCAAATTCCTGACCGTTCACGAAAATCTTAGATCCGTTAACGGCATTAAGTTTCACCTCTAAGTTGAATTTCGCAGGCGTATTCTTGTCGGCGAGGGTGAAGGTAACATTCTCCATCTCCCATGTGCCAACAATGTTTTTAGCGTAATCGATTGTCGCGGGCTTGTCATTACCGTCGTCACTCTTACTGCATCCCGTGAAGGCAATCGCAGCCGTCAAGAACAAGGACAGTGAAAAATACTTCAAAATGTTCATTTTGTTCATCGTAATGTTTTTTATGATTTATATGGTTTGCAAAAATAAGCATTTTCTTTTTCATCTTCTTAAAGATAAACAAACATTAACATTCCCAAAAACATCCTCACATTTGATTTCAAGCGGACGTAAGGGTACGTCTGCGCCGGCAAAACGCACAAAACGTAAAAAGACTTACACATAAAAAACTTTACGGTGGTAACTTATAGAACCGCCCTTTATAGAACCACCCTATAGTGTATACGATGCAGCGTTCAGCTTACTGCATCACGTTATGATGGTCAAAAACAATGGCACCTGGACCAACGCCGGTGGGTAATGTTTTGAGCAACACACCCGACTCATCATAGATATTCACATAGCCCGGTGTGCTATAATCAACAAAGCCTGTGTCTGGACTCTTCTTGTAAGACGTAATGTACACATAACCCGAAACGGGATCAACCGCTATTGCAGCCGGACTGTCTACCCCTTCTTTGATAAACGTACTGGTCTTACCCGTATGCATGTCGTACACCTGGTATGTAACAGGTGTAGCCGGTTTGGTGTACGGAGCATTGATGGTGTATATGCGGTGTGGCTTACCACTCACGCTCATGACGGCCATCATGGTGGCATCGACAACCTTTTTAGCCTTTCCATACATGAACCGAATGACGCCGGCACCTTGCTGAGTGCCTGTCGTCTCGTCATACTTACCGGAGTCAAGAACTAACAAACCTTTGGAAACAGCCTTGATGCCCGAGGGGTTGACAACCAGCGGATCGTTGATGGATGTCACGGTGCCGTTGGTCAGATTGATTTCAGATAAGTTGCCTTTTCCTCTTCCCCAGTCAGAATTAGCCACATACAACTTATTACCACGCACGGTGATTCCTTCGGGATAAGACCCTACCTGGTATTTCTTTTTCAAGCTCAATGATACGGTATCGATGGCTGCCACATAGCCGCCAAACGTGGTTACATACACACATCCATCGGCACTTGCCAAATGGCGGGGGTAACATCCTTCCTTACTACCCAGCAGGTCGGTAATCTTGACTTGCTTCACCGACTTCATGGTGTTCTTGTCTACCACTTCTACCGTGCCTTCTGCAGATACCGCAATGTACATGCGGCTGCCATAAATAATGGCATCATTGGGCGTCATGCCCAGCTTTCGGCCGTTGGCAAGCTCAAAGAAGTTTTGGGTTGCGTTCCAGTTCTTGGTGGAAATGCCCGTGATGCTGCCGGAAATCTTGGCATACTCGTTACCTTGATTAATGACATAAATGCCTGTGGTTTTCATCTTCATGGGAGTAGAACCAGGCGTTACATCCTCTTCATCGTCACTACATGACGTGAACATGGCCATGCCCATCAACAACACGGCAAAACTTAATAAATACTTTTTCATCTTCATTGTTTTTTTAAAATTGATAATTCATTGTTATTTGATATTGGATACCGGGCATCGGATAGCCGGCCACAATCTCGTATTGTCGGTTAAAAATATTCTTGACATCAGCCCTTACGACCAAAGAATGGCGCCACACCTTGAACGTTCGGGCAGCCATGACGCCCCATTCCATGTAGCCTCCAATCTTGCTCTGGTCATGGTGTTCGTTGTTGCTCCAGTTACTGCTCACGCCCGAGGCATGCACGGTAAGGTTAACCCAAGGATTCTCATAGGCCAACGACATACTGCCAGAGTGCAGGGGCATATAGGCTATTTGGTTGTTATAGTAAGGAGACGTTTTCAGTGTTCGGTTGGCTGCACGCTGAAAGCCATAACTGCCCGTGTACCGCAACACATGTTGCGGCACCAACTGACAAGCCGCACGAAACATGGCATCCAGCCCAAGGATGCGCACCTTACCTACATTGATATTGCTCCACACAAACATATTGTACGGCACAGCCACGATCTTGTCTTTCACATGGTTGAGATAACCGTCGAGTGAGGCCTCTATCCGCCAAGGCGACTGGTCATGCAGGAAGGTGAGTCCAATATTCAACTGATCGGTCAACTCGGGTTTTAAATCCTTGCTGCCATAATGGTAGAAGTAGTTTTCATTGAACGTCGGAACCCTGAAGATGTTTTTATACGAGGCGCGCAGATACATGGCAGGCTGGTGGAGCAACTGATACGACAGAGAAACAGAGGGTGACAAGCGGCGCATGTCATCGGATCCGTCACCTTTGCGGGCCCCATTGAAGTAAAGCGACCCCAACAAGCGGGCCAACACCTTGAAACGCTGTTGACGATAAGTGGCCGACAGCGTTTGCAACAGTGCCTGGCGATAGGGTTTCACATCATACAATCGAGAGCTGTTGAGGTTGTTGAAGATATAATCAACAGAATAATCGAAAGCCCATTGGCGGCTCGGAGCATACAAGACACATGCCGAGGTGTAGGCCTCGCGCTGCCAGTAATGCCCATCAACCACGCCATCCGGATAGTTGCCATTGCGATAGTTTGACGATGACCAATTGAACTTTCCCAACCACTTGAACGACCACTTGGGAAGGCTGGTGACCACATACTGCGCCTGCGCAAAGAAGTTTTGCGTGTGCAACGTCTCATCACTCTCGTTGGTATAATACCTCACTATGCCGGGCAACTGCTGGCGGTTGTCGTAATAATACACCTTCGCCTTCAACTCATGATGGGATACCGGAAGCCACGACGCATTCAGCTCAGCATGACCAGTATTCATCCTACTGTTAGTGCGACGCTCACGAGTTACCACTGAAACGTTACGCAAGGTGAACGGATAGTCGTTCTCCGCATACACATACTCACCCAGGGCCGAGAGTGCCATGCGGGAAGACAGTTTCTGCTCGTACCGAACAAACGGACCCACATAGCCAAACGAGCCGACACGCAACTGTGACGTGACGTGCGGCGCAGCATCGTCAAATAGCATGGAGCGTGTTTCCAGCAACAACAATGAGGGTACGCTGGCATTGCGCGCAGGAATGAAAAGCTGGTCGTTATCGCCTACCAGCAACGACAGGCTGCCCAGATTATCCAACGAATAGCGTGAGAGGTCTATCTCGCCATTCTGACTATTGTTCAATAAGATGCCATCGTAGCTCACCCCCGTGTGCTGTGTACCGAAGCCACGCACCGACACCGTCTTCATGCCACCCGCTCCACCGTAATCGCGCAAGGTAATCCCCGGTAAACGGTGCAAGGCGTCGGCCATGTCGGTGACGCCCATGGACAGCATGTCGCTGCGACCAAGCGTATGAAGCGGAGCCGTACTCTGTACAGAGCGATGGCTGCGCAGGCGGGATACGACAACGGTATCCAACACATGAACCTGGTCACGAATCGAATCGTTCTGCGAAAAACCAGACAGGACACACACGCACAACACGAATGTGATGACACACCTTGGCATGAAACAGTTTTACAATTAAATCTCATCTATTCGTCTTCCTCGAGCCCGAATAGGAACATGTTGCAACGGCAGGTCTTCTGACTTACAACCCATCATGCAAACGCCTTCCCGAAAAACTGTCAGTGGCCTTGTGTTCGCATGCGCTTAATGTTGCTCACAGCAGCGGGACTGTTCAGGACTTTCACCCGATTCCCTTTTCATCTGATTCATTCAGAACCAATTGCTGCTGCAAAGATACGGCTTTTTACCCAAGAGGCCGAACTTTTATACCGAAAGTTGCAACATAAACAAGGCTCCAATCGCTGGGAAAAGGCGGTGAAGCCCACGGCTCTTTCATTGAAAGGCAATGTGTTGAACAACGAATGTAACAAACGTAACGAATGAAGTAAACAAAACAAAGAACGCCAGCGTTCATTGAATTGCCAACAATGTAAATTCGCTTCGTTCATTAGAATGCAGGCGTTCTTGTGCTGTTTTGATAAAGAAAAAATAATCGTCAATATACCGTGGATTCTGTTGATGAAGATTTCTCTGCACATTTAAGATGATAGAGACGTAACGTGTGTGGAGATGTTTTTAGAACTGCCGTCCATGCAACGACATGCAACAGCCCATTCAACTCCGAAAAGGCCACGAGAATGTTTCTGTGCCTTGTCGAAAAGATGAATGGGCTGATGAGGATGGTTGTTATCGCTTAACTACTTTCTTGCCACCGATGATGTAGATGCCCTTTGGCAGCGACTCAAGCTGTTGTTCGCCTTTGCCTACCACTACACCTTGCAGGTTGTATATGAGTGCCGGCTCGTGGCTGACGTGCGGAACAGCGATTGCCGTAGGTGCGTCTTTTGCCATGTAGAACGGTGTCTTGAGAATGCGCTCCCATTTAGGTACGTATTTCATCCCACCTTGGATGACGTCTTCTTGTTTCTCAACCTTGTAGCCATACGCGTAAATGGCATATTGCGCCCCGGCGACAACGTTGTCTATCGAGAACGGTATTTCCTTCTTGCTGTTGGCGGGAATGATGTCTGCCAGCGAGAGTTTGTTTTCAAGGTAAGCCGCGTCCGTATCGCCTTTCTTGCAACGCAGTTCAATGTCGAATCCACCGCAGTAGTCAGCGCTCTCGCTGTTGGTCACAATGAGTTTCCCCTTCATGGCGGGAGCTTTGAAAGCGTTTTCCTCACTTTGCTCGATTTTCACCTCAACCGAAGGAATGTTTTTCGACTTAGGTTCAGTAATGGTAATGTTTCCTCTGGAGCTGATAGTGGCGCCCGACTTGCATTCGAAGGAGTAGTCGAACTCTCCAGCCACCTTTGGATACAGCTCAAACACCACGTCTGTTGTCTGTCCTGCAGGCAGGAAGGTGGTGGTAGAAGCTACATAGTCATACTTGAAAAGCATGTCGAAGGTGTCATACAGCTCGTCGCCCTTGTTCTCTATGGTGAGGGTTACGGACAGTGGGCGTCCCGCCTCCTTGCCGCCTTTCACGTCCACTTTCTTCACCTCCAGAACAGGCTTGGCAGTGGAGGTCTTCAGTTCCGTGTCGGTAATCTCTATCTCCTGCGCCATTTCTCCAATGCCGCCGCAGGCTTTCCATTCGCTTTCGCCTTGTAAGCGGTAAACGGGCAGCACGGTGTACTTTCCGTTGGCGAGGGTGTGCGGTATGTTGAAGTTCGCCTCGTTCCTTTGTATCTTGCCGTCGGTCTTGAAAGTTGAGCTGAACAGCTTGACGGTGTTTATCAATCTACCTCCCTGCCAAAAGCCTATACCGCAATCGGCATCAAAGGATTCGCCGTAATTGTTCACGCATTTCATGGTGATATCAAAATCCGTGAAGTCATCGCTATTGGTCGAGCGACTTTGATCTTGTAGGGGCGTCATCTCCTTGACGTCAACAACTTTTGGAAATACCTCAGCACCTTCGCTTGGTCTGAATCCGATGATAGCTCCTTGCTCGCGCGTGAAGACACTGGGCAGTTGCTTAAATCCATATTCGCGTGGCGAAAGAACCGACAGGCGATAGTAGCCGTTGAATTGACCTCCCCAGCCCCAGTTGATGTGAAAGTAGTCGCCTTCCTTGTAGCCATCGCATACAAAGGCGTGACCATAGTTGTACACCACGTCATCGGCAAAGTAATATACGGGTCGTTTGGCTTTCAGCTCATCGTATATCAGGTTGCACCATTCCTCACTGGTATAGCGGTCTCTGAAGACACGGTGCATGCCCTTAGAGTAGCCGAACATTCGGGTAAGGAACAATATCACGTTGTAGGAATCGGCGCCCGAATCATCAGCGGTATAATCCATGCTCACCGCCTGTCCCACATACCTCATCAGCTTAGCCACTGCGTCTTGCTGCTGCTGGGTGGTGGAAATGCGGTACGAAGGCAGAATGTCGTTCCACTCGAAGGTGCTCTCGGCAAGCTCGGGCACTTGCAGATGAGCCGACGGAGCCTTGTAGGCAGACAAGGCGGGAGCCTTCTTTGGATACTGGTAATAGCCCATGATTTGGGCTGCCGCCGTGGCAACGCATCCCGTGACACAGTGCTTGTCTTTGTGCATGGGCGTTTGCTGGTTGTAGGGACCATACTGGCTCCATGTAGTTTTCAGTAACGGCTCGATGGGCTGCAGCGTTCTGTTGGCGCGAGTAGTGGCTGGCTTTGTGGTGGCAGGCATGTTGTTCAGCATGCTCACCTCCTGTCGGTATTGTGCCAAGAGCATCTTGAGCGATGCCGGACATTGCTGCTCGTCGTACGTTCCCTCTTCTGCATAACCTAACACGTCAACCGTGCGGTCGTCAGCAGAGGCGATGACGAAGCCCTGTCCCTTGCCTACGTTGAAAATGTAGTAGGCATCGGTGCTTGCCACCTCGTTGAGCGAGGGTGCGGCTTGTGAAGCTCGTGTAGCGACTTGGGAGTTAGTACTTGCATGGCTCTTGATAAAAGCCAATGCAGCTTGTCGGGCTTGTTGTCTGCCCACAGGGGCGGCAAAAGCCAAGGTGGTTGCGCATAGCAACGCTAAAGGTGTAAAAATTTTCCTCATATTTAATTAATTAGTATAAAAAGTGGTCTTTTTATTATCTGTCGCTTAAATATGGGTATTCGTAAAATGTCTTTGTGACTGCAAAGGTATAATAAAAAAAACAAGTGCTGCTAATGTTTTTTAGAATTTGTAGTGTGTAACGTAATACCCCTGTTCGGGTTAAGCCGTCTATATTTTGATAAGTTAGGAGCATTATTCCTTGTTAGAATCATGTGCACGATAATACATCCCACTCTATCATGAATGGGATATGATTTAGATAAAAAATGTTGCTTAAAACAACGCCAACTGTTTAGTGTCTTCTATGCAATATCCCTGGAGAGCTTCTGGCTTGTTTTCAAAGAAGCAGTATGCCCCCAAGGCAGATACAAGATTCATGATAAAGTTTGTCACAGACCTATGGCGTGAATGTACAATTTGGGCAGTGTTTTTCAGAAGATCATTGATGGTTTCTATGATATATCTTTTGCGCAGCATCATTCTATCATAGAAAGGCATGAGTTTGTTTTTCATATTTACCCTGAGTCCCGTCACCAACTGAATACCATCTTCAAAAAGAAAGTCAAAAAGTTTTTGTGATATGTATCCTTTATCAGCGAACAGCTTGCCATACAAACGTTTGGCAAGAACCTTGAAAACCTTTGTGTCTTTGTCACTGACGTTTGCTCCAGTAAGAACGAAAGCTATGATTTCCCCTCTGTCATTACATGCCAGATGAAGCTTGAATCCGTGACACCAGCCCATTGTTCCTTTCCCATTTGTTGCAATGCCTTTGAACACCTTGTTGGCATAGCGTCTAAGATTGTGGCATACGGGAATCATTGTTGAGTCAACAAATGTAATACCTGTACATCTTCCAAATGCACGCAGATTAAGAAAGAACATAAGAGGGAAAAACACCCTACTTTCAAGTTCAACAAAACGGTTGTAAGAGACAGCGTTAGGGAAGTACGTCTTAAAAGTCCCCTTGATGAAGAATAGGTAATAGTGCTTGAAATTACGAAATGTTCCGAAATGGAAATACAATAAAATAGTCATGCTTTCGCTGTCGGACAAGGAAGCCTTACGCCTTCTACGCTTCGTGGTATCGTCACCCAAAAGCAGTTCCCCGCCATTTTCAGCTACAAAATGTTTGCAAAAATCATCTATAACATAGAATAATTCAGTAATTTTGTAATCGGTAGTCTGCATAAGTATATTTGTAACTGTTTGATTATTAACTATAAAGGTACAAAATATTTATGAGACTACCTTGTTCTTTTTTACTTTTTTTGCGTTCTCTTATCCCGAACTGAGGTCATTTTTTGTTTGTCGGGGCTCCCCGAAACACAATTTTCGCATGGGACGTGAACTTCTCCGCAATAGTTTTTGTTCTCAATTTTATTTTAACCATCTACTCATTCCGAATAAATGCAATTCCATAATCAGAAATGTACAAAAGGAAGTACTCCCCAATTTATGCGCTTACCATAACCATAATAATCGAATTGAACCTTACTTTTTCTGAAACACATATCTCCAACATTTCTAAGATCATACTCATTAGAACTCCAATAGTCGTGACCCATTGGGGAAAATCCTCCTGCTTGTTTAAAAATAGTGTCTATTCTGTTGCGCTTATCCTGGTCTGCTTTAGGATAGCCCCAATCCGTCAATTGAGAAAGAACCTTCATCTGATATAGTGTTTCTACAGCCAAGCGCCATTGTCCCATGCTGGGTAGAAACCATTTCCCCACATTTTTACCTGTTACGGGAACGTTTGGATGATAGTGCCCAGCAGCATAGAAAGCAGGGTAGATACTCGATTCAGCTTTTACCGTAACCCCATCTTTGCTCGTCGAAGGGTCCCATGTGTATTTGTAACCATTCATATCATTCATTACTGTTACGAAATCATTTCCCATAATGGCATTATCTTGCACACCACTCCTCGTTGACCACTTACCTGAAAGACGACTGGTCAATGCCATGGCAACTCCATCCTGCCCTACCAACTTGTCCTGAACCACCACCCCGATAGGGCGACGTGTACCCCTTTCAGCAAAGGTTCCCACAGTTCCATCATCATATAGGTAAAGTATCTTTTTTAGTTTTACATGTACCACATAGGAGCCATTGCGCGCAAGTTCATCAGCAAATGCAAGGGTAAGGCTCTTACCCGCAAGATTTTCTCCATAAACTCTTCCGCTTGTGAAAGTCAATTTCAACTTATTTCCCTTTACTCCAGGAAGTAGAAAATTATAATCTGTCAATGGTGTTGTATATGGTAGAGTATAACTTGAATTCACAGCTTCTGATGTAGCAGCAAAACTAGTACTTATGCCAGATAAAACACCACGGTTGACAGTCTCAACAACTCCTTTGGTATTTAACGTCAGACTTATGGGTTGATCACTGGTGGTTGATGTAAACTGCACTGCTACACCACTGCTTGCAGAAGTATAGGATGTAAGCTTATATCTTACACGTGCTCCCTGATGTTTCATTGTGAAATTTACTTTCCAGCCCTCCCCATGAATATTTTCCGTAGCAGTTCCAACAAGAGCATCGCTACCATTATTTACAATGAGGTTAGTTCCATTATCGATTACAGCATCATTATAACAGACAAATGTATAAGTTCCAGGAGAGAGTCTAAGATTAGTACCCGGGTCTTTAATAAACCCACCTGCAGTGACAGTACCACTTACCTTGCTATCTATTCCTGTCACCCTTTCACCAGAGCTATTCACTGCGTAAATTGTATAGTGCCCATCAGCAATAGGATTGACAGCACGCACTTGTGGCGACCAATCAACACCTATGGTTACCTCAGCTTGCAAGCCATCGCCCAAATCTACTGTATTCACACTCTCCAAAGGCACGGCCGCTCTGGT
Organism: Prevotella sp. BV3P1; assembly: GCF_000479005.1. Classification (GTDB taxonomy): domain Bacteria; phylum Bacteroidota; class Bacteroidia; order Bacteroidales; family Bacteroidaceae; genus Prevotella. The sequence continues at coordinate 21,842 of NZ_AWXC01000014.1, forward strand.
TGGCATCTCTGCACCGAAGTCCTCTGTAGTAAAAATAAAATGGTTGCCGCTTATCTCTATCTTATTATTCGCTTCTGCAACATCCTCATTATTGATGCAAGCGGTTAACATCACCGTTCCCAAAAAGCTTGCAAAAAAAATCGTTTTTTTCATATTTATCTTCTTAAATTTCATTTTATAACTCGCCACTAATAGACTGCTACAATTCAAACTCACCTCCATCTTTATCCTCGTCAGACTGCCATTCTTCCTCTGTCAATCCAGGAACCTTTGGAACTACACTGGTACAGAAGAAATGCTCATTCTGCACTTGTAACGTTTCACATTGAGGAGCTTCGTAAAGTTTCTTTCTAAATTCTTTCTTTTTCATTTTATTTTGTTTAAAGAATATAAATTGAGCTTATTTTGTTGTTTGCTAGTTTACAAAACGGCATAGGTTACTGCACAAGGGGAACTCGGCCGAGCCCTTTGTTTATGGGAGATACGGCGCGCCTCACGCGCGCGTATGCGAAAATGTTTTAGAGTTTGGTTATTGGCGTGGCGCCTATGAGAGAGAGAGAGAGAGAGAGAGTAGCAAATTATTTGGAACTACCAAATAAATCAACAAC
>NZ_AWXC01000015.1 GCF_000479005.1 Prevotella sp. BV3P1
CTGAACGAACAAGCAAATTGAACCCAAAAGAGACCGCAAGATGACAAAACGTAAACCGCCCAACATAAAAAACTTTACGGTGGTAATTGATAGAACCGCCCTTAAAACTATCAATCATGAAATCTATCCATTCAGAAAAGGCACCTGCTGCAGTGGGGCCGTACAGTCAGGCCATCGAAGCCAATGGCTTTGTTTTTGCATCTGGTCAATTACCAATTGATCCTTCTACAGGAAAATTCCCAGAGGGTGGCATCAAAGAGCAAACCCGTCAATCCATACTTAATGCCCAAGCGGTGTTGAAGGCTGCTGGCCTGGATTTGTCCAAAGTCATCAAGACCACGGTGTATCTATCCGACATGGCTAACTTCGGTGCTATGAACGAGGTGTATGCCCAGTTCTTTACCGAGCCTTATCCTGCCCGTTCTGCCGTTGCCGTGCGTACGCTGCCCAAAGAGGCATTGGTAGAGGTGGAGTGTGTTGCGGTGAAAGGGTAAATGCCTCTCCCCCAACCCCTCCCCGAAAGGGAGGGGAGTGATTAGCTTTTTCATTGAACTCTTCGATAGTTTGCTCACTTATTTTGAGAAAATGACAAAGCTAAGATACCCCAGTATTCCCTTGGGGTAGAACGTTCATTTCCAATATCAATGGGATTAGGGAATAAAGTCATTGCTTTTGGCGGTCAAACTCATTGGGTTTGACCGCCAAAAGCAATGCTCTTTCTACCGCCTGCTAATGCGATGTGCAGGGGATATGCGTTCGTCTGCGATTAAACGCTTTTGTTTTTTATTTCACATTGCCCACCTTGATGAGGTATTCGGCAATCTGTACGGCATTGAGAGCCGCTCCTTTTCTGATTTGGTCACCTGTCAACCATAGCGTCATGCCGTTGTCGTCGGCCAAATCTTTACGAATCCTGCCCACATAGATGTCATCATGTCCGGCCGATTCCAAGGGCATGGGGTACGATGCTTGGGTTGGGTCGTCCTTCACCACGCATCCGGGTGCAGCGGCAATAGCCTGTCGCACCTCTTCAACGGATAGTGGGCGTTCGGTCTCCAGCCATACCGATTCTGAGTGCGAACGCAACGATGATACACGCACGCACGTTGCGCTGGTCTTAATGTCCGAGTGCATAATCTTGCGTGTCTCGTTGAACATCTTCATTTCTTCTTTGGTGTATCCGTTGTCCGTGAACACGTCTATTTGCGGTATCACGTTGTATGCCAGTTGATGTGGAAACTTGCTGACGGTCTTCACGTTGCCTGTTTCTACCAGTTCCTTGTATTGCTGTTGCAACTCGGCCATGGCAGCCGCACCGGCTCCACTGGCACTCTGGTAGGACGAGATGTGCACTCGCTTAATGTGACTCAGGTCGTCGATGGGTTTCAGTACCACCACCATCATGATGGTGGTGCAATTGGGATTGGCAATGATGTTGCGCGGACGTTTCAGAGCGTCTTCCGCATTCACTTCAGGCACCACCAAGGGTACGTCCTCCTCCATGCGGAATGCGCTGGAATTGTCAATCATCACGGTGCCATGCTTGGTGATGGTGTCGGCAAATTCTTTTGAAGTGCCACCGCCGGCTGATACGAAGGCGATGTCAATGTCTTTAAAGTCATCATTATGTTGCAAGAGCTTTACTTCATGGTTTTTGCCCCGAAACGAGTATGTTGTACCGGCACTGCGCTGAGAACCGAACAGAACAAGCTCGTCCAACGGGAACTTCCGTTGGTCTAAAATGCGTAAAAACTCCTGACCCACTGCGCCACTTGCGCCAACAATCGCTACTTTCATGATTTGCTAATATGTTGATTATAAATATTCTTGCCGACAAAGTTACGAATTATTCATTTGTTCTTCCTATAATGAGTGACATTTTTTATTGTCATTTCTGAATCCATCTGATGAGCGTGGTATAGTGGATAATTCATTGTTCTTGCTTTTTCAATTTCAGCGGAAATCAACTTTGATATCCATTTTTTTTGATTAACTTTGTTGCCTAATACTAAGTTTGATGTCGCAATTGTCAGCCTACTTTCCCATCTCCGATCCGACATTGATTTTCCTTGTCGTCCTGCTGGTCATCCTACTGGCCCCCATCGTCATGGGCAAGTTGCGCATTCCGCACATCATCGGCATGGTACTCGCAGGCGTGTTGCTGGGTGAACACGGATTGAGCATCCTGGATCGTGACAACTCGTTTGAGCTTTTCGGCAATGTGGGACTCTACTACATCATGTTTCTGGCTGCGCTCGAGATGGACGTGGAGGGTGTGAAGAAGAACAAGTACCGCATGTTGACATTCGGTTTGCTCACCTTTGCCATTCCACTTGTGTTGGTTTATGTCAGCAGCGTTTCCATCCTTCGCTATTCTGTGATGTCGTCGTTACTGTTAGGGTGCATCATGGCCTCCAACACGCTGGTGGCTTATCCCATCGTGAGTCGCTATGGTTTGCAGCGAAAGCCCAGTGTGATGCTCAGCGTTGGGTCTACCATGCTCTCGTTGTTGTTGGCGCTTACCCTGCTGGCCGGCATCGTCGCCTCGTATCAAAGTGACGCCAACCTGTCGTTCTGGCTGTTTTTCGCTCTTAAGTTTGCCGTCTATTGCGTCGCAATGATTATGCTCATCCCTCGTCTTACCCGGTGGTTTCTACGGAGTTATAGCGATGCCGTGATGCAGTATGTATTTGTCATGCTCATGATGTTTATGAGTGCCGCATTGAGCGCAGCCGTTGGTTTTGAAGGTATCTTCGGCGCATTTTTCGCCGGATTGATACTGAATCGCTACATTCCCGCCGTTTCTCCATTGATGAACCGCATCGAGTTTATCGGCAATGCGCTGTTCATTCCTTATTTTCTCATCGGCGTGGGCATGCTCATCAATCTGCGTGGCTTGTTCAGTGGTGGCAGCATCCTGCTCATCCTGTTTGTCATCACGGTGATGGGAACGTTGGGCAAACTGCTGGCTGCTTATGTTTCCTGCATCGGTTTCAGGCTGCCGCTGTCATCTGGAACGATGATGTTTGGGCTCACCTCTGCCCATGCGGCTGGCGCCATTGCCATGGTGATGGTGGGAATGAAGATTGAAACAGCCCCCGGTGTCTACCTCGTCGACGACGATCTGCTCAATGGGGTGGTGCTCATGATTCTGTTTACCTGTGTCATCTCAACGCTGGTAACCGAACATTCGGCGCAGAAAATCACACTTCGCGATCAAGACGTGGCCCCCGTGGAGAGTGCGAATGAGAACGATGAACACATGCTGATTCCCGTAAAATATCCCGAATATGCCGACCATCTGGTGAATCTGGCCCTCCTGATGCGGAACAAGAAACTGAACAGACCGCTGACGGCGCTCAATGTGGTGTACGAGGATGAGAACATGCGCGCCAACCAAGAGAAAGGCCGACGCTTGCTTGAGCAGGTGAGTCGATACGCAGCTGGGTCGGATGTGGCTGTGCAGACCCAGGTACGTATTGCGGTGAACATTGCCAATGGCATCAAGCACGCTTTTCAAGAGTTTCGTGCCAGCGAAATCATCATTGGCATGCACACGCATACGGAGGTGTCTAAGAAATTCTGGGGGCAGTTTCATCAGAGTTTGGTCAACGGACTGAATTGCCAAATCGTCATGGCGAGGTTGATGCAACCCCTCAACACCTTGCGGCGCATCGTGGTGGCTGTTCCGTCGAGAGCGCAATTTGAGCCGGGCTTCTACCGATGGTTGGAGCGTTTGTCGCGCATGGCGGCCCAGTTGGAATGCCGCATACAGTTTCATGGACGCGGTGACACGCTGGCCTTGATTCGTCAATATGTGCAGAACAGGCATGAGCAGGTGCGTGTAGAATTTGTCGAAATGACGCACTGGAACGAGGTGCCCAAGCTGGCTGCTACCATTGCGGCCGATCACATGTTCGTGGTGGTGGCGGCACGAAAGGGTACGGTTTCGTATAAAAATGCCTTGGAAAATCTTGCCGAGGAGATCAGGCAGTACTTCTCAGGAAAGACGCTGCTCATTATTTTCCCTGATCAGTATGGTGCTCAGGACGAAGACATGACCTTCTCGCAGTCGCAACATACTGAGGAACATTCGGCCTACGAGGTGTTAGGTAGCTGGATTAAAAATGCGCTGGGTAAGAGAAAATGGTGAGGGGCTGTGGGGCTTTTCAGAAATTATTATTTATCTTTGCAAATAACAGGCTTCATGGGGTGATGCAAACAGAAAAGAATTATTTTTTATGATAGATATTCAAGGCGTTACAAAGTCGTTTGGCAACCTGCAGGTGTTGAAAGGCATCGATTTGCATATCGATAGGGGAGAGGTGGTCAGCATCGTGGGACCCAGCGGTGCTGGCAAGACTACGTTGCTGCAAATCATCGGCACACTTGACCAGCCTGATGACGGGCAAGTGAAGGTGAATGACATCCTGGTCAATGGCTTGTCATCGAATAAGTTGAGCGACTTCCGCAACCGTCATATCGGTTTTGTGTTTCAGTTTCATCAATTGCTGCCAGAGTTCACTGCTTTGGAGAACGTCCTGATTCCGGCTTACATTGCCGGCAAGGGCCAGGGTGAGGCCAAGAAGCGGGCGCAAGAGCTGCTGGGGTTCATGGGACTCACTGACCGTGCCCACCACAAGCCCAACCAACTGTCGGGCGGAGAGAAACAACGGGTAGCCGTGGCGCGTGCGCTGGTCAACCATCCGGCTGTTATTTTGGCCGACGAACCCAGCGGAAGTCTCGACTCTCAAAACAAAGCTGAACTGCATCAGTTGTTCTTCGATTTGCGTAATGAGTTCGGTCAAACATTCGTCATCGTGACCCACGATGAGGGACTGGCTGCCCTGACCGACCGAACCATTCACATGAAAGACGGCAGACTGATTGAACCGCAAGCAATGGACATTGAGCCTGCGGAAAACAAGGAATAACAAGATGGAAAACACACATGCAGGTCATCCGCAAGAGAATGTGTCGGAAGAGAAGCGAGAACAGGCCAGTGAATCGGCTCGCACGATGATTAAGTTGGGCGACTACAACCAGTTGACAGTTGTCAAAGAGGTGGATTTCGGTCTTTATTTGGACGGAGGGGAAGAGGGTGAGATACTCCTTCCTCAACGTTATGTGCCGGATTATTATAAAATAGGCGAGCCGTTTGAGGTGTTCGTCTATCTCGATCAAGACGAACGGTTGGTCGCCACCACGCAAACGCCATTGGCTCGGGTTGGCGAGTTCGCCTATTTGGAATGCTCGTGGGTGAACAAGTATGGCGCATTCTTAAACTGGGGACTGATGAAGGACTTGTTCTGTCCGTTCCGAGAACAGAAAAAGCGCATGGAGCTGGGTGAGCGTTACATCGTTTACGTCTATCTCGACGAGGAGAGTTACCGCATCGTATCATCGGCAAAGGTGGAACATTTCTTATCTGACAGCCATCCAACTTATCATCAGGGTGAAGAGGTCGACCTGCTGATTTGGCAGAAAACCGACTTGGGCTTCAAGGTCATCATCAACAACCAGCATGCGGGTTTGGTGTACGATAACCAAATATTCAAGGCTGTTCACACGGGCGACCGCATGAAAGGATACATCGCCAACGTGCGCGAGGACGGGAAAATAGACGTAACGTTGCAGCCTATGGGGCAGAAGGTGGTTGCAGATTTCGCCGAAACGCTGTTGCAATATCTGCAAGAACATGGCGGCTATTGCGACTTGGGTGACAAGAGTGATGCCGAAGAAATAAAGCATCGCTTCGAGGTGAGCAAGAAAAACTACAAGAAGGCCATTGGTGACCTGTACAAACGCCACCTCATATCGATTGAGCCAGATGGCATCTATCTACAGAAAACCCGCAAGTAAGAATTGACAGACTTGCGGGTTTTTGCGATTGTATATGTGTCGGTGGACGAGTGGGGGGCTTTCGCTAGCGCATAGTTGCCCTCCAAACACCATGAAAGACGGCGTTATCAATAATATATGATGCTCCTGACAACCGTTTCGGGCTTCTTGCCATTGTGGTTGATTGTGTTCTTCACAGCATTACCATGCCCGTCAAGCTCATAATCAGAATACAGCACGAAGCTCTTTTTGTCACCCTTACGAACCTCTGACTTTAGCTTCCCATCCTTATCTTTGTCTTGGGCACTCCATGAGGTCACCTTGTCTTTTCTGCTGATAAATCCTCGCTCGTCGTAGCTGATGGTCTGGACGGTTGTTTCTTCTTCATAGCTGTAATAGCCATCCTTGACGAAATGGTCTGTCTGTTTCACGAGCTGATCCTGATCGTTGTATGCATAGGTGGTAACTAATTTGCTCAAATTCTTCCCAGGTTTCTCCCTGCGAGTAACCCTGCCCTTCTCGTCAAAGTAATAAGTCCATCCTTGTGCATTGTTGCCTTCAGTCGGCTTGGCCGTCACCTGACGCTTGGCAAAATCATAAGAAAATATCGTTGTTTCCTTGTATCCGCCTTCCTTGTATCTTCTTTCCAGCGGATTGCCGAACTCGTCGGGTATGAGAATGGCTGAACATTTATAGCCATTGTCCATGTATTCCTTTTTGACAGGGCGTCCCTGCTTGTCATATTTGTAGTGCTTATATATCATTTCTTTACCACTGGAATAATCGGACAGCCCTGTCAATCGTCCGGCCTTGTCAAACGAGTACACCGCTTTTTGATCTTCGCTCTCAAGCGTTATCGACTTGACGGCACCCTGAAGTGGCTTACCTGTGTAAGGGTAGTCGTGGTAACAATAGAGGTGATCGTCGATGTCTGCGGGAAATTTGACGGTCATACCAACGTGTGTCTGCGCAAATGCGACACATGTAAACAATGCCAACATCAGCGTTGGGCAAATTCTTGATAGTACTTTCATGTAGTGTCTTAATTTGAAAATCGTGAAAACTTTATTTTGTAACTTTCTATTTTGCTTTTCATGAACACCTGGGCAATGTGAAGAACCTGTTGAGGCTTTTCTCACAGCATGTTGCCAAAGGCGTGAATGAAAAATCCCAACCGCATACATTCAAGCGGTTAGGATTTCTTTGGTGCGCCCGATAGGACTCGAACCTACACGTCGCAAAACACTAGATCCTAAGTCTAGCGCGTCTACCAATTTCGCCACGGGCGCTCAGGCGGTTGCAAAGGTAATGAATAATATTCTATTATTATTTGTTTTGAGCTGTTTTTTTGCTTTCCAACGAAATATCCTTCATGTGCAGGTCTTATTCTTGTGGTGTTCGTGGCTTTTTGTTCTTATTGTGATGACCGAATTTATTCTTCAATCGTTTGTAGCCATCCACTCCAAGAATCGTGAGGCCGCCATATTGGAAGGTTTTGGCCAATCCAAAGAACACCACCCACAACGCTCCTTTGGAGGCTTGGCTGATGGGAAGCAGCATCTGGGCGAAAGAAAGAATGTAACAGGGGATGCAGATACAAAGCACAATCACGCCTGTGCGGAAAGACAGTCCTTGCAGCCATTGTTTCATGCGACTAACCGTTTGTTTCATTGTCAATGTCCGTTTGTAGGATTGTTACGACCCATTTGCTCTTTGCAGGCTTTGGTATGGTTCGTTATTGCTGTCTGCCTGTCGTGTGCGCTGAGAATGCGGCGTGCGAACTCGATGATGGTATCTTTTCCTCGCAGAAAGTCTTCATGGGAGATGTCCACGCGATAATCGGGATCGATACCAAACTCCGTGCTCTGCTTGTTCACATCGTACATGGGGCAGGCTGAAAAACGAACGCCCCAGCCGTTAGGCAACTCACTGGAGAAAGGAAGTCCGGCTCCGCCGCCTGTACGGTCGCCCACGATCGTGACGTTTGGACACTCCTTCATGTATTTAACAAACTCGTTGGCCGCACTGAACACCTGTCGGTTGGTCAGCACCACCACGTTCTTCTGCCATCTCAAGCCTTTGCTCGGCTTGAGTCGTTGTTCGCGCAATTCGGAGAAATCTCGATGGCCTTTTCCCGTTTTGTGCTGCATGTAGCCCACCAGCAGCTCTTTATTGGTAAATCGTGCGGCCAGCTGTTCGGCCGATGTCAGCATGCCCCCACCATTGTTGCGGATGTCAATGATGAGTCCGTTGCACGGTGCCAGGTGGTACAACACGTTGTCCAGATTGCCTGCACCCATGCCGTTGCTGAATGATGCCAGGTAAACATAGCCGATGTTGTCGTCCAATATTCGGTATCGCATGCCCGTGGCGATGCGGTAATCGGTGCCGAGATATTTATTCAGCAGGGTGTCACTGAAGTTGGATGGGTAGTTTTCGTGCCACTTCCAATAGCGTCCGTGGTCAAAACTGGTGTAAAGATTGACGTGTCCATCCTTCAGTTCGGCCAGCATGTTCGACAGTACCTCAAACTGTTGCTCTGGTCCCATGCGTTCTTCCATCTGCTTGGAATAGCGCTGATACACCTCTTGCCAATCAATGTTCTTGTATTCAAAGAAGCAGTAATGCTCGTCAATGATGCGCCACAAGGCTTCCATGTTGCCCCGAGGAGTGTCTGGCAACTGCTCTTCGTCGACGCAACCAATTAAACAAAAACAGGCCATCAATAGGTAGAACAACTGTTTCATGGGCGGAGATTGTTTAAGGTGAATTTCTTCACAAGGCCCAATACGAGCATATGCGAATAGGTGTGGTATTTCAATTGGTTCACATGGGCTTGCTGATAGTCGCCCAAATAGCCTATCCTGAACGTGGTTTTGTGTAATGAGAAGTCGAGGGTGAGCATCTGTCGTAGTGACAGAGCGTTGACCGGATGGGTGACAACGACGTTGTGATCGTAATTGCCTTCTGAGAAAATCTCGTAATATGACTGACCGTAGTTGGGCGAAAACATCATGCCCAACAGTGGTGCGTCGGCCTCATAGCGCACCGTCAGCGGCTTGTTCTTGATGCTGAAACGATAGCTTGCCATGACTGTTGGAGCCACGTTCAGCCCCACTTTCGCCTGCATGGGATTGTTTGAGTTGCGGGCATTGTACAACATGCCGAGGTGTGTGTTGAGCATGCCGCCGGCCTTGACGTTCAAACGTCGGTTCAAAAAGTGCCAATTGTAATGCCAGGCGTATGCAAAATGGTACATCGCCTGCATTTCGTTTGCGTTACCTGCCCTGTTATCGGCGTGTGCAAAACTACCTTGGTGCACGTTCAAAGTGCTGATGCGACGGTCTTCGCGCTCGTGCATGGTATGCGATAGGTAGTTGATTTGCCATCCCTTATAGCGTTCAGGAGATAGATAAGTGTCGAGCATGTCCACGCAGCCCCAGCCAATCATCTTGACGTTGGTGGTTGTTTTGTCTAACGGTGTGGCATCTGTTTGTGCCGCTATGCCCATTGACCAACATAGCATTAGTGCGATACACGCCCACTGCCATGCTGGCTTCCTGTGATTATCCCAAGTCTTCATCGCTGAACAGGTTTAGTTGTCCCGATATTTCGTCAATCACCTGCTGTTGACTTTTTCCTGCATCCGGGTCGAGATTTTCTTCGTTTACATCAGCATCCTCTTGGCCTTCGCCCTCTTCCTCTTGGTCGTTGTCGCGTTCGTCGGCTGGTGGTTCGGGGAAACGTGTGGGTTCCAGTTCTTCAATCTTGTCCACTTCCCATGTGGTGATGCGCTTGCCTTTGGCCTTGAATCCCTTGACGGCAATAAACTCTTCCACGTCAATTTCCTGTGCAGGGCGCGTGGCATCATTACCACCGAAGGTCACCAACAGCCTGGGATAGGCCACGTCGGTGAGAAAGACCAGCTTGCTGTCTGGATTCTCGCCGATGTAATTCTGCTTCTTCTTGGTCGCTTCCATCATGAATCGCTTCACGTATGGATAGTTTTGGTTGTCGGCATCGAACAACACGGCGCTCCACACCTTGCGCTCATCCCATTTCTCCAGCACTTGGATGTTGTCCTCGTAGTGGTTGTTGGGATCAAAGTTGGTGATGTAGAAGTCACCATTGGTCAGCACGACCAGTATCGCATCATCATCGTTGAACTCGCCCAAGAACCGTCCATGCTCTTCGTAATTGATGCGATTGACGTCGGGGTCGAACCAAACCTTTCGGCCACCAAGCGTACTATGTCCGTGACTCTTCAGGCCAATGCGGTGAACAGCCTTCTTGGTCAGGATGTTGCCTTTGGCTCCTCTGCCTTTGATGAGTACTTCTGTGAAGTCTTTTTCCAAGAAGATATTCTGTTTCTTCTTCTTCGGATCGGGGTCCAGCGTCACCTTGATGGTTTCGGCCTCACCGTTCGGATTGGCTGTGAAATACATCACTCTCGATCCAGGCTTACCCTGTGTCAGGTCGTAGTCCCTGTCTCGCGTGATGCTGGTCACGTTGAAACGCTTGATGAAGTAAGTGCCTTTTTTACCATCTTGGTACACTACATTATAAATAGTGCGCTTGTCATTCTTCTTGAACACCTGCACGTGAATCACGTTCTTGCCCACAAATATCTTATCGGCCACCCTGATGATCTTGAACTTTCCGTCCTTGTAGAAGATGATGATGTCGTCGATGTCGGAGCAGTTGCACACAAACTCGTTCTTTTTCAGTCCGGTTCCCACAAACCCTTCCTGCCGGTCGATGTACAACTTCTCGTTAGCTTCCACCACCTTGGTGGCCTCGATGGTTTCAAAACTCCTGATTTCAGTCCGTCGGGGATGGTCTTTTCCGTACTTGTCACGAATGAACTCGAACCAATGGATGGTCACGTCAGTCATGTGAGCCAAGTCGTGGTCGATGTTCTTGATGTCGGCTTGCGTGCGTGCGATGAAGTCGTTGGCTTTGTCTTTGTTGAACTTCAAGATGCGGTTCATCTTGATTTCCAGCAGACGTAAGATGTCGTCGCGCGTCACTTCGCGGATAAAGCTGGGCTTGAATGGCTCCAATCTGTTGTCTACATGAGCCACCACGGTGTCTAAATCCTTAGCCTCTTCAAATTTCTTGTCTTTGTAAATACGCTCTTCGATGAATATTTTCTCCAACGAGGCGAAGAACAATTGTTCCAGCAATTCGTTCTTGCGTATTTCCAATTCCTTGCGAAGTAGGCCCATGGTGCTGTCCACATTGTGCCGCAGCACGTCACTGATGGTCAGAAAGCCGGGTTTGTCGTCCTCGATAACGCAACAGTTGGGTGACACGTTGATTTCACAATCGGAGAAAGCATACAGCGCGTCGATGGTCTTGTCGCTGCTCACCCCCGGTGCCAGATGTACCTGAATTTCCACCTCCGCAGCCGTGTTGTCGTCCACTTTCTTGGCCTTGATCTTGCCTTTGTCTATCGCTCTCAGTATCGAGTCGATAAGGGTGGTGGTGGTTTTGCTGAACGGAATTTCCTTGATTACCAGCGTCTTGTTGTCCAGTTTCTCAATCTTGGCCCTCACCTTCAGCGTTCCGCCCCGCTGTCCGTCGTTGTATTTCTCCACGTCAATGCTGCCACCCGTGGGGAAGTCGGGATACAGTTGGAACTTTTCGCCTCGGAGATAATGTATCGCAGCCTCGCAAATCTCATTCAGGTTGTGTGGCAGAATCTTCGAACTCAGTCCTACGGCGATGCCTTCCGCACCCTGTGCCAACAGCAAAGGAAACTTTGCCGGCAGTGTGATGGGCTCCTTGTTGCGCCCGTCATAGCTCAGTTGCCAGTGGGTGGTTTTGGGATTGAACACCACGTCGAGCGCGAATTTCGACAGTCGTGCTTCGATGTATCGGGGTGCGGCGGCGCGGTCGCCCGTGAGAATGTTTCCCCAGTTACCTTGCGTGTCTACCAATAGGTCTTTCTGTCCCATCTGTACCAAAGCGTCGCCGATGGACGCATCGCCGTGGGGATGAAACTGCATGGTGTGTCCAACGATGTTCGCTACCTTGTTGTATCGGCCATCGTCCATGCGCTTCATCGAGTGCAGAATGCGCCGCTGTACAGGTTTTAACCCGTCCTCTATGTGTGGAACGGCACGCTCTAAGATCACATACGAGGCATAATCCAAGAACCAATTCTTGTACATTCCGCTCAAATGGTGTACTGCCGAAGCGTCAAATCGGTCGGCTGGCTGGTAATCAGAATGCTGGTCGGTCTGCAACTCGTCGTCTTCTGTTTCCGGGTTGTCTATATCTGTTGTTTTATCGCTCATTGTCGTGAATTAAAAAGAGGATGAAAAGTCAATATGCAAAAGTAAGAAAAATAAGCCAAATGTGCAAAAGTCAGTTAGCTTTGCTGCTGGAATGTCAGCACAACAGGGTAGATGTTAAACCGCACAACTGGTGTTAAAGCATGGTGAACACCCAATGATCGCCTTTGCTCTCTTGCTCATCGTATGCAAATCCTTCATATTCAAACGCTTTGAGTATGTCAAGATCGTGCGCTTGCTGCACAATGACATGGCGCGCCATGGCTCCCCGACACATCTTGGCGTACACCACGATGGTGCGCAGTTTGTCACCTTTGCGTACCTTGAAGGCTGGCTCAATGATGCGCACTGCCTTTCGGATGCGTTTCCAGTCGAACAGATTCTTCATCTCCCCGCTCGCCAAGTTCAGCAAGATTCCGTCGTCATCGAGAACCGACTGGATGAGAACATCTGTCAGGTGCGGTTTCCAAAAGTCAAACATCGTTTGATCGTCGTATTCGGGCAGACGCACGTTGCCTTCCAGTCGGTAGCTTTTGATACCATTGAGCGGGCGAAGTAGCCCGTACAAAAACGAGGTAATCCACAGGTGACGCTCGGCATAAAGCTGTTGCTCGGCAGTCATGGCGGCGGCATCCAATTTCTTAAAGGCGATGCCGTGATAGGCCCATGCGGCTTGAAGGGTAGGACTGGGATCTAAGAAACGAGCATAACGCAGTTTGTTGAGCGCCGCTAACTGTGGGTTGACGTGCAACATTTCAGCCAACTCTTCGGCGCTGTATCTCGTGAGTTGCACGGCCGTTTGCTCGGCTTCTCGCTGAAAGATGGGCTGTGTGGCGCCCAAGTCTGTGATGGCAGCGGTGTCCGTCATGTCCTTGGCGCACGAAAGGAGTATTTGCATGGAACGATTCTTTTTGCTTACAAAAATACAAAATGATTGGTAGAAACTCGCTTAAAATGCCACGAAACACAAAGAATTACAGGTGAGATGCCCGCTTACTCGAAAATAATCAGTATCTTTGCCAAACATTATAGAATCATAAATTGAAATAGATATGGCACAGGAAGATGTTTTCAAAAAGATTGTGAGCCACTGCAAGGAATACGGTTTTGTGTTTCCCAGCAGTGACATATACGATGGTTTGGCAGCCGTTTACGACTATGGACAGAATGGTGTTGAGCTGAAAAAGAACATCAAAGAATATTGGTGGAAGAGCATGGTGCTGTTGCACGACAACATCGTGGGCATAGACTCGGCCATCTTCATGCATCCCACCATCTGGAAAGCCAGCGGGCATGTGGACGCCTTCAACGACCCCTTGATAGACAACCGCGACTCGAAGAAGCGCTATCGGGCCGATGTGCTGATAGAAGACCAGATTGCTAAGTACGAAGAAAAAATCGACAAGGAGGTGGCTAAGGCTGCCAAGCGGTTTGGTGATGCTTTCGATGAGGCACAATTCAGGGCCACCAACCAGCGCGTACTCGACCATCAGGCCAAGCGTGATGCCCTGCACGAGCGTTACACACAGGCCATGCAAGGTCCCGATTTGGTAGAACTGAAACAGATTATCCTGGATGAAGGCATCGTAGACCCCATCAGTGGCACCAAGAATTGGACTGACGTGCGCCAGTTCAACCTGATGTTCTCCACCGAAATGGGTTCGCTCTCGGACGCTACCAATAAGATATATCTGCGACCAGAAACGGCGCAAGGCATCTTTGTGAACTATCTCAACGTGCAGAAAACGGGGCGCATGAAGCTGCCTTTTGGTATCGCACAGATTGGTAAGGCTTTCCGCAACGAGATTGTGGCACGCCAGTTTATCTTCCGTATGCGCGAGTTCGAGCAGATGGAGATGCAGTTCTTCGTGAAGCCCGGTACCGAGTTGGAGTGGTTCAAGCAATGGAAACAGACACGCATGGCGTGGCATCAGGCACTGGGCTTCGGTGCAGAAAACTATCGTTTCCACGACCATGAAAAGTTGGCTCACTATGCCAATGCAGCCACCGACATCGAGTTCAAGATGCCATTTGGATTCAAAGAGGTGGAAGGCATACACTCGCGTACCAACTTCGACTTGTCGCAACACGAGAAGTTCAGTGGCAAGAACCTGAAATATTTCGACCCAGAGACCAGCGAGAGCTATGTACCATACGTTATCGAGACCTCCATCGGCGTAGACCGCATGTTCCTCTCCGTGATGTGCCACAGCTATCAGGAAGAAGAATTAGAGAATGGCGAAAAGCGTGTTGTGCTTCGTTTGCCGGCGGCTTTGGCACCGGTGAAGTGCGCGGTGATGCCTTTGGTGCGTAAGGAGGGATTGCCCGAGAAGGCGCGTGAGATTGTAGACCTGCTGAAGTTCCACTTCAATACGAGCTACGATGAGAAGGATTCTATCGGTAAACGCTATCGCCGTCAGGATGCAGTTGGCACGCCTTATTGCGTGACGGTTGACTTTGATACGCTGAAAGACAATAAGGTGACGCTGCGCCATCGTGACACGATGCAACAGCAACGCGTGGACATCAGCGAGCTGTGTTCGGTGATAGAAGAAAAGGTAAGTATCACCAGCTTGCTGAAAAAATTGCAATAAATCCCACTGCCCGCAAGCCATTCAAGGCTTATGCAGGCAGATCAGAACGAAACGACAATGAAGAAAAATTCAATATGCTACCTTCTTCTGCTCATGATGGCTGTCTTCACGATGGCATCGTGTAGCGAAGACAGCGGCGAGGTGGAAGAGTTTGCCGACTGGCAACATAAGAACGAAACCTATTTCGCACAGCTTCATGCCGCAACGCAAGAGCGGATTGCGAAGGGCGACCAGAACTGGAAGATCATTCGCAACTGGTCGTTGCCAGCCGACGGACAGAACTTTCATGCCGATTTGAACAATTATATCATCGTGCATGTGTTGGAATGTGGCAACAGTACCTCTGGAAGTCCGCTGTACACCGATTCGGTGATGGTGAACTACCGTGGCCGCCTCATCCCTTCAGCCACCTATACGGCAGGCTATTTGTTCGACCGTAGCTATTCGGGTGCGTACAATCCGCAGACCATGAATCCTGCGAAATTCGCTGTGAGTGGCCTTGTCGACGGCTTTACCACGGCTCTATTGCACATGTCTGTTGGTGACCGTTGGGAGGTTTACATACCTTATAAATTGGGCTATGGTACGGAGAAAGCTCCCAAAAGCGAAATCCCCGGCTATTCAACGCTAATTTTCGACATCGGTTTGGCTGGCTATTATCGCCCCAAAGCTCCTACCCGAGCAGGTGTGGCATCAGGTTCTTGGATCAAGAAATAGACTGAATGCCAACTTAAAAGGCCAAGCAAGTACTTCGAATTCGGATGACTTGCTTGGCTTTTTGTCGTTATATGGATATGTCATTTTCATTTTGATTTACATCAAGAAACACCGTTTTTGTGTAAAAACCACCTGTTGTTTCTTTGCTGTGTGCGGAAACAGCAGTATCTTTGCATCGTCAATAAGACAAAAAGGATGTCGGGAGACGTTCGAAAACAAATTGATTCAATTGAAAATTTGAGAGATATCATAGGTATTAGAACCAAAGGTAAAAGATGAAGATATCAGGTATTAGTTGGTAAAGAGAAGGCTTGACAGAGGATAACATCGAATAGGTATTAGTTAAGGTAAAAGATTTTAGGATAGACACAGAAGAGGTATTAGTCAAGGTAAATAAGATTTAGGATAGACAGAAGATAGGTTTAGTCAAGGTAAAAGTGTTTTAGGATAGACGAAAATAGGTTTTGTTAAGGTAAAGTTTAAGGTTGTTAGTAAGGAGAAATCTTCAATAGTAAAAGGCTCCAACCACATGATAAGCGTTGGAGAAGGTTAGGTAAAAGATTGTTTAGGATTGGATGAAAAGCCTAGTCGCAGCTAAGTGCTGCACTGGCTACGCCGGGGGAGGGGCGTGAGAGAAACAAAAAATACTTCCTTTTTTGAGAGATTATAGAAAGAAATCAATATGACAAGGAGCGATTACACTGAAGAGGTGAATCGCTTTTTTTATGCCGTTTTTTCTCCATCTGCTCGTTTGATGATGCACCCTGCGCCGTTGTGGTTAAGCAGGCAATGGCACCTGAAAAGAACGATGAATAGTGGAAATATTCTTGACAACAGGCCTTCTATAATTTGCTTCTAAGTCATCAACCTCTGGCCTGGCCGAAAATACGCCAAAAATAAGATAGTTTTGTAAATTATTGAATGTTAGTTAATTGAGAATTATTTGTGGGCTGTTCAATAAGTTTTCGGTGTCCTTATGCGAAAAAGCATTGCTCTTGAGGCTCAATAAGCATGCTTTTACACCGCAATCTGTTATCTATTGCGCAGCAAAGTGACCTTGATAATGGGGTAAAACTAATGGTTTTGCACCAAAAATGAAGTTTTATTACCGAAAATGGTGACCGCTTGCCTACCATAAGCCTATAGATTTTTTCTACATTTCAAATTCTTATGCTCCATTTTATTGTCATTTTTTCAAACAACGTAGGGGCATGGTTTATTACGTTCCGCCTCGCTGGACGATGTGTTGATATGTGGGACGTAATCGTAAAGGATTTTCTGGAAAATCTCACCCAAAACAAATTATAATCTGTACCTTTGCAGAAGATAGGCTGCGCCTCAACAAAGTAAGTAAACTTCCTTTGTCCTCGGCTTGCTCTATCATTGCAGAAGATAGGCTGCGCCTCAACAAAGTAAGTAAACTTCCTTTGCCTTCGGCTTGCTCTATCTTTGCCAAAGATAGGCTGCGCCTTAACAAAGCAAACAAGTTTCCTTTGTCCTCGGCTTGCGCTATCTGTATAACGGAATTAGACGAGATGTTTTCAACGACCAAAACAGATGCACTGCTGGCCAGCATTCGTGAGGGTAGGGTCATGACGAATGGGGAGAAACTCAACTTGATTGTACAGTTGAGTATTCCTTCTATTCTTGCACAGATCACCACCGTACTGATGTTCTTCATCGACGCATCGATGGTGGGACATTTGGGAACCAATCCGTCAGCATCAATTGGTTTGGTAGAAAGTACTACCTGGTTGTTGGGCAGCATCACCGCTTCGGCATCCATGGGCTTCTCCGTGCAGGTAGCCCATTTCATCGGAGCCAACGACTTTGTGAAAGCACGACAAGTGTTCAGGCATGGACTCATCTGTTGTCTTCTGTTAAGTGTGGTCATCGCGGTCATTGCATTGTTTATTTATCAACCACTACCTTATTGGCTGGGCGGAACGGAAGACATCGCACATGATGCCTCGCTCTATTTCCTGGTGTTTGCTTTAGCCATGCCTTTCATCCAACTGGCCAACCTCACAGGCGCCATGCTCAAATGCTCGGGCAACATGCAAATACCCAGTATGATGAGTGTGGGTATGTGCATCATGGACGTTTGTTTTAATTATTTTTTCATCTACATCTTGCATTTAGGGGTGTTGGGAGCGGCCTTTGGAACCGCAACAGCCTACCTCATTGGTTCGGTGATGCAGGCTTACTTCGCCATCTTCCGCAACAAGATTTTGGCTTTGAAGCAAGACGAGGGCCCTTTCAGATGGATGTCAAACTATGTCACAAACGCCTTGAAGATAGGTGCGCCTATGGCTGCCCAATCCATTTTGATGAGTGGGGCGCAGATTGTCAGCACCATTATCGTGGCACCTTTGGGTAAGGTATCAATCGCAGCCAATACCTTCGCCATCACTGCCGAAAGCCTTTGTTACATGCCGGGATATGGTATTGGGGAGGCAGCAACCACGTTGGTGGGACAGAGTGCGGGTGCCAGGCGATATGACATTTGCAAGAGCTTCGCCCACATGACGGTGTGGCTGGGCATGGGCGTCATGGCTTTCATGGGTATACTGATGTACATCTTCGCTCCAGAAATGATTGGTGTGCTCACACCGGTGGAGGAAATCCGTGTGTTGGGCATCCAGAGCCTGCGCATCGAGGCCTTCGCCGAACCCTTCTTTGCTGCTGCCATCGTTGTTTACAGTGTGTGCGTTGGGGCAAGTGATACCTTGAAACCTGCCATGATGAACCTGCTGTCCATGTGGTGCGTGCGCCTTACCCTGGCCGCTATGCTGGCTCCTCAATATGGACTGGCGGGCGTTTGGACAGCCATGGCCATAGAACTGGCCTTCCGGGGCTGCATTTTCTTGTACCGATTGCTCAGTGGCAAGTGGCTCCATAAGATGCAACAGGTATCTTCTTAGCCCTCGCATTTTGTCGTTTGAGAATAATTCTTTATTTTTGCGGTATCTATTACAATCATGAACAGGAGACAGTGGATCGGTCTTGAAATGCGCTGTATCTATTGAAAAAATCAACCATCAAACAACATGATGCATGGAAAATGAACAACTTAAACAGATAGTTTCTCACTTTGAAGTCGTGGGGACGGTAGACCGCATATTGCCATTGGGCAATGGTTTGATTAACGATACGTATCGAGTGGTGACAAGAGGTCAGGACACTCCCGATTATGTGTTGCAGCGCATCAACGATGCCATATTTACGGATGTAGACCTGTTGCAGCGCAACATAGAGGTGGTGACGGCGCATATCCGCCAGAAACTGGAAGAAAAGGGTGAGAACGACTTGGACAGAAAGGTACTGCGATTTGTCCAAACGACTGAAGGAAAGACTTATTACAAGGATGATAAAGGCCTGTATTGGCGGATCTCTTTGTTCATTCCTGATGCCAAAACCTATGAAACCGTCAATCCCGAATACTCATATCATGCCGGAAAGGCCTTTGGAAACTTCGAGTCGATGCTGGTGGATGTGCCTGAACAGTTGGGCGAAACTATTCCCGATTTCCACAACATGGAGCTGCGTATGCGCCAATTGCGCGAGGCCGTAGCCGAAGATAAGGTGGGAAGGGTGGCAGAGGTGCAGCCCATCTTGGACGAACTGGAGCAGTATGCTGAGGAGATGTGCAAGGCCGAACGCCTGTATCGCGAGGGAAAATTGAAGAAACGCATCTGTCATTGTGACACCAAGGTGAACAACATGATGTTCGATAAGGATGGAAAAGTGCTGTGTGTCATCGACTTGGATACGGTGATGCCCAGCTTCGTGTTCTCCGATTACGGCGATTTTCTGCGCACAGGTGCCAATACCGTTGCCGAAGATTCAAAAGAATTTGACCAGATAGACTTCCGGATGGATATCTTCGAGGCGTTCACGAGAGGCTATCTTGAGTCGGCTCAAGACTTCTTGGAACCCATCGAAATAAAGAATCTGCCGTATGCTGCCAAGCTTTTCCCGTACATGCAGTGCGTGAGGTTTCTGGCCGATTACATCAATGGTGATACCTATTATAAGATTAACTACGACAAGCATAATTTGGTACGCACGCAGAATCAGTTGTGTCTGTTCCGTCGTGTTTGCGCTCATGAACCGGAAATGGTATCTTTCATTCATACTTGTCTGAATCAATAAATTTGTCATGGAAAAACTAACAGTTAAGAAACTCAAGCAGCATCCTTATGCCGCAGCCATCATTCCTTCTATGATGGATGAGGAAGGGGTGGAATATCATGTCATTGATCATGCCAACTGGGCCGAGAAATATCCCTATACGCCACAGGTGGTCTTTCGAATTGCTTATAGTGATCGCGCTATCTTCTTGCACTTTCGTGTGAAAGAGGACTCCATTCGCGCGGCGGCTCCTCATGATAATGGGCATGTTTGGGAGGACTCCTGTTGCGAATTTTTCTCACAGCCTGCCGATGATGGCACCTATTATAATATAGAATGCAATTGTGGAGGAACCATCTTGGTGGGATGTGGCAAAGGAAGAGAAGGCAGAACGTTAGCTCCTCAGACGGTATTGGATCAGGTTGACCGCTGGTCATCGCTTGGTCGTAGACCTTTTGAAGAACTCAAAGGGCCTTATGATTGGCAGATGGCTTTCATCATACCGTTCAAGACTTTCTTCATGCATGACATCAAATCCTTGAGTGGGAAAACCATCCGCGCCAACTTTTACAAGTGTGGCGACGCCTTGCAGAAGCCACATTTCCTATCATGGAACCCTATCAACATCGAGAAGCCCGATTTCCATCGTCCCGATTTCTTTGGTGAAATCACGTTTGAGTAGATGAGTACCAGGGCGGTTTTCATTCTTTCCTTTGTGATAAGTTGTTTAGGAAAGAAATGACTAACTTTGCAGCCTATGAGGAAAATCTTTAGAACGATGGCGGTTGCGCCTACTCCGTTGATGATTTTGATGAGTGTTGCGCTCCTGTTTGCGGCTTGTAGCGATACCCATCAGAAAGAACCGAAAGGAAAGAAACTTGATATAGCGATTGACGATAGCCTGCGTTCTCGCTTGGCAACGTTCGCACAAGGCCCCAGAGTGCAGGGGAAATTCGCCTTTCATGTGTACGACCTTACTGCGGATAAGCCCGTGTATGGCTACCAAGAAACCTTGTCACAGCCTTCGGCATCGTGCTTGAAGTTGCTTTGTGGCGTGGCGGGGTTACACCTCTTGGGCAGCGACTATCTGTATATTACAGGCTTGTATCAACGTGGAAAGGTGTCTGATGGTGTCCTTCAGGGCGACCTAACCTTCAAGGGAAGCCTGGATCCACAGTTCACCGAACAGGAACTTGTGCGATTTGGGCAGGCTGCAAAGAAGAGAGGAATCAATAGGGTGGATGGCAAGATCTTTGTAGATCTCGTGATTCAGGAACCTGTTAAAAGCGAAGAGCATTGGTATCCATGGGATTTATCATTCAGTCGATACGGCTTGTTTTACAAAGGTGCGCCTCGAGTGATGAAGAGTTTGAAGAGTGTGATGCGCACTCAAGGTATCGCTTTCGCTGATAGTCAGGTGGTATTAGGTACGATTCCTGCTGGTTCAAAGGCCATTTACAGATACGGTACCCCCATTCATCGCATTATTAAGCGCATGTGGAAGAACAGTTCCAACACGCAGTCCACCGCTCTACTGTATACCATTGGCCACCATATAAACACGCAAGCCGATCCAACAGCCACAGGGGTAGAATATCTTAGAAAGTTTTTAAGAGAAGATCTCGGCATGACTGACACCTCATTGGTTGTACACGATGGGTGTGGCTTGTGTACTTACAATCATCTTTCTCCTCAAGCATTGACGGCGATTCTCGTGTATGGCTATAAGGATAAGAGTATTCACACGATGCTTATGCAAAACCTTGCGATAGCTGGCGTTGATGGTTCGTTGGCACATGAGATGACAGGACCCAAGACAAGAGGCAAGATACACGCTAAGACGGGTACTCTGTCGCATCCTTATGGCATCAGTTCGCTGGCGGGTTATTGCCGCGGAAACAACGGACACGACCTGGCATTTGCCGTGATGAGCAGCGAGATGTCTGTCCTTGATGCACGTGTATTGCAACGTAGATTGTGCGAAAAACTGGTAGAGTGATATGTGTGTTCTTACGGAAATGCCGTGTATCAATACCTCAATTGCGATATTCATACACGGCATTTCGCATATTTTATCTTCCTATTCTATCACTCGTATAGGTGCGGATATCGATCAGTTCCATAGACATGAACTGGTATCGACTTCGAAGTGTAGAATCCTACCAAGCCTGTTCCGCCCTTGACGTTGGATGGCATTTTGATGGGACCGGTCAAATCGTTGTAGTCATCATAATACGTTGACTTCTTCAGATTCATGGCTTTCAGATAGTAATAGGCCGCTGATGTGTACGATGAGATGGTTGCCACCAAGTCAAGCGATGTCTTCATCTCCGGATCAGATATTTTATTGAATAGGTATAGTTTGGAATATACGCTGATGGAACATTCCTGTCCGTTGAACAAAAGGTCGTTGAAGACGCCCATCTTGTTCACCACATTGTTGGGTGAGGCAAAGCCCATGTCTGTTGAAGGTGTGCATACCCTACCTTCCATGATGATTGGGTCGCCCGTAGCAATGTAAGAACTGCCTATGTTGCTGACGAAATACCGGTAAGTGGGCTCTTTTCTTTGCAGCGTGTAGTTAAACTGTGTGTTCATGATAGTCTGGTATCCTGTTAGTGTCAGACGGTAATAATCGGCTCGCTGTCCATTGTCTTGAAATGAGAGATTGATTTTTTGCAAGTCGTCAACCCGCGCCATTTCATATTCGTCCACATAGCTTACATCCTTGACAAACTTGGTGCTGATACGCTCAATCTTATCAATGGGCTGCGGCACTGTTTCATCTATGGAAGCCTGATAGTTGTTGTCAGGTGTAGATACCTCGATGCGCACATGGTCGCCTGGGCTGAAACGACCATGAATAATGTATTGTTCCGAACCTGCTGGAAGCTCATGAACGGTCTCGCGCAGGTTCCCATTGACCGATACTTTGATCGTGGCATCGGTGACAATCGTAGGATGGTCAATACCTGTGAACGACACCAACAGCCTGTTAACGGTGCTGTCGGCATTGATGAATCCATTTACCGACAGTTGCTTACTGGCCGTCTTCGTGTCAAGTTCCAACTCGTTCTCGCATGCTGACAGACCAAAGAGCATGACTGAGAGACAACAATATATGTAAGTTTTCATTCTATTCTTTGTCATTAGAATTTATAAGTGAGGGTGAACGACGGCAGACAGGGCAGCAACGTGTATTTGGACAGCTTGTTTGGTATTTCCCTTCCGTACTCGTCAGTCTTTCGAAGTATGAAGTTCGGGTTCATCGCATTGTAGGCGTTGTACACGCTGACGTTCCATGTTCGCTCAACGCCCCGTTTCAGTGTCTTGCGGAAGTTGATGCCTAAGCAGAGCAGGTGCGTAGGTGGAAGCCTGTAATTGTTGCGACTTGATACATAACTACTCTCTCCGATGCTTTCGGGAGTCATCTCGTATCCTCTCTGCAAGGATATCGTTGCGGTTGCTCCAGAGTAGAACGACCATGTCGCATCCAAGTCAATGCGCTTGGTCATCTTCCAGTTTGCCACCATATTCACGTTGTGCCGCCTGTCGTAGGTGAAGGGGAATCGCTCTCCACCATTCACGCCACTGTCCTCGCTGAACTTGCGGTCGCTCTTGGAAAGCGTGTACGATAGCCAGCCTGTTGCGCGTCCTGTGGTGCGTCGCAACATCAGTTCGATACCTTTTGAACGTCCCTCACCCATGCTAACCAAACGCTCCCAGTTGCCCGAGAATCCCATAAAGCTCATGCCATCCTTGTATTCCAGCACGTTGTCGAGCTGCTTGTAATAGCCTTCAGCTGACAGTTCCCATCCTTTCCAGCCCGTGTAGTAGGCACCAACACTGTATTGTCTTGACCTTTCCGGTTTGATGTTGTCGGTGATAGGAACCCACAAGTCGGTGGGAAGGGCAATGGGCATTGAGGTGAGCAGGTGGATATATTGCGACATCTCGCTGTACGATGCCTTCAATGCCACGTCGGACAGGGCTTGCCAGCGCAGCGAAACACGCGGTTGAAACGTGAGGTACGACTTATTCCTGACATGGAACATCGACACAGACCCACCCGCATTGAGGGTAAGCGATGGCAGAATCCGCCAGTCGTCCTCGGCATAAGCCAAGGCCTCGTGTGCGTAGATGGGATTGCTGGGGGAGAAATACCCGCCCGATCTGTTGACCTTTCTATCTTTTCCCTCTTCCGTGAAGAAGCTTCCAGAGGTCTCTGGGCTGAAGGTATGATAGGTGTAGGACGACCCGAACTTGATTCTATGTGAGGGTAGCGGCTCGTAATCAAAGTCAATGGCGGCCGACCAGTCCCGTATCTTCGACCGGTAGCTGGTGCTGTTCTTTTCAATTGCGTCGGTGCGCCATGAGTGTTCATAGCTGTCCAGGTGCATGTTGTAATGGTTGTAGGCCGCCGTGATGTTGGCAAAGAGGTTGTTACTGAAGATATGGTTCCATCGTAGTGAGGCGATGGTGTTTCCCCAGTTGATGTCGTCACCGTAGGCAGAATTGATTTCGTGGCTGGATGAGCTGTAGCGATCTTTGTAGTCTTCTTTCAGCATGTCGTGTCCCCGATATACACTCAGATACAATCGGTCTGTGTGCGAGAAGCGGTGGTTCAGCTTGAAGTGAAGGTCGTAGAATTGATAGCCAAACTTCTCGTTGCTCTTCATGAACGGCTGCAACACCCAGTTGATGTAGGTGGTACGCGCAGAGAAGTTGAATGAGGTGCGATTCTTTACGACAGGTCCTTCCAACTGCACCCTACTGGTGAGCAAACCCAGCGACGCCGTTCCGTGAAAGTGGTTCATGTCGCCATCCTTCGTCCTCACATCAATGACCGATGACAACCGCCCGTTGTAGCGTGCGGGGTAGGAACTTTTATAGAAAGTGACCTTCTTCAAGGCCTCTGGCGTGAACACCGAGAAGAACCCAAACAGGTGGTCAATCTTGTAGATGGGCGTGCCGTCGAGCAAAATCAGGTTCTCGTCACCATTGCCTCCCCTGACATAGAGAGCCGATCCGCCATCGGATCCCGGTTGCACGCCAGGCATGAGCTGAATGGTTTTGATGACATCTGTCTCACCGAGCAGCGAGGGCGTGTGTTCTATCTGACTCACACCAATGTCTGTCACGCCCATGCCGGTGGCGAGGATTCCCGCATTATCTTTCGCCGATGACACCACTACCTCGGGCAGGTTGGCCGATGGTGTGAGCTGGATGTTGACAACGGTGTCTTTGTCCAGCACAAATGACTTCTTCATGCGTGCGTAGCCTACATACGAATAGGTCACCTGAACCTGTCCGGCAGGGAGCGTCAGCGTGTAGAATCCATACGAGTTGGTCGTCGTCCCCATGTGGCTGACAGCGTCCTGAACGGTTGCCCCGAGGAGTGTTTCACTGGAGTGGATGTCCTTGACATATCCGCTAATGGTGAACCGCTTTTGGGCTGAGGCCGCAAGACACAGTACGGCGGCCAGACATAATACACATTTTTTCCAAATGTTCATAAATACAAAAAACGTCTTGCCTTCTTGCTTCGAAGGCGTTACTAAAGAATGAGTTATAAGAAAACTGTCTACAAAATTAGTAAAAATGTAGAATGTAGACGCTATG
>NZ_AWXC01000016.1 GCF_000479005.1 Prevotella sp. BV3P1
AGACATCTTCCAATTAAAGACAGGTTGAGTATCCATGAAAGAAGTAAGGAAGTTGACGGGAAGAGATTTGGAGATTTTGAGATGGACTTGATCGTAGACCCTGACCAGCATGCCATACTCACACTGGTAGAGAAATCAACCAATATGCTGCTTATGCAGAAACTGCCATTTGGAAAGCAGTCAAAGCCTCTGGCAAAGGTAGTTAGGAAACTGCTGCTACCATACAAGGACATTCTGAAGACCATTACAACAGACAACGGACCTGAATTTGCAGCACATAAGGACATTACCAAGTTCTTAGGCGTGCCCGTATACTTCGCTGATCCATATTGTTCTTGGCAAAAGGGAGCTATTGAGAATACAAATAAACTAATCAGACAATATATACCGAAAAAGGATTCGTTTGAACATTATACAGAAAAGAGAATTATGTCGATACAAAAGAAATTGAACGAAAGACCGAGAGAAAAATTAAACTTTTCTACACCAAAGTGCGAGTTCTTCAAACACGTTTTGTAATTTTGCACTTGCTGGTTGACTCTACGTGGCGCCATCTTATTTTTTCGACGAACGTTTTTTTGACGCTTATCAATATTGATCATAATTTTTTAATTACCTTTGTATTCGCCCGTAACCATGCCCGTTTGAGGCTCTTGGTCGCAGGAAACATGGATACAGGAAGTTGTAACTTTGCTTGCATTCATTAATTGATAGGAGAAAGAAATATGGATCATTTACCATTGCATGATACGCCGATGTTGGTATCGGCCATCAACTTTTTGTTGCGTGATGAGGAGTTTGATAATCTCGACCAAATCTGTTATCACTTCAATGTAGATAGGGAAGAACTGGAAAAGCGTCTGGCAGCTGGCGGATTTCAATATTCAGCCGAGCTGAACAGGGTTTGGTAGTTGTTGATGTGCCATCAACGGTGCGTTATGCAACGATGAGGTAAACTCTTAACTCATCAACTTTTAACTCATTAACTCAATAACTCATCAACTTATCAACTTACAAACTCACCAACTTGTCAACTCAAAAACTCACCAACTCAACAACTTACAAACTCATCATCTCACCAACTTATAAACTTACCAACTCATCAACTCACCTCATGATTCCCAAAGACAGCATAGAAACAGCTTATAGTTTTTTCCATCAAAAGTGGCAAGTGTATCGTTATTCAACCATGCAGTGGCAGAAAGAAGACATTGAATATGCCATCAGTTCGTATGTGGATGGCATGAACAAAGAATTGTATGCCCTGTTGGCAAGGGGTCGTGAATCCTTTTTGCAGCCGTCAGAAACATTTGCGAGTGAAATGGCTGAGGCTGTTCATCAATTGGAGCAAATGATGAAAGGCATAACAACATGAGTCTTCATATCCTCAAGAGTTACGTCTATCCCTAACGCCATGCCTTTTTTAGGTATAAAAAATATAGGGAAACACGACTGGTGCTTCCCTACAAACTTGGCAACTAAAATGTTGTTGTGAATGGCTGTATGCCAATTAACCAGCATGAATATTTTTGACAACAGCTCTCTTCATGCTTGAAGAATTTGCAAACAAACCTGCCTCTTGCTGTAAATACGCCCAAAATTCGACGAGTTTGTATGTTATTAATACATAGCGGTTTACGCTTATGTCACACGGTTTCGCACCGCATGGCAAGCTTTTAGATGGGCAAAAGCATTGCATTAATAGTCATATCTGCATGCTCTTGCGTGGCAAAGTCATGCAGATTGGTGACCAAAGTGATGCTGTTTAGCGGGTAAAGTCAATGCTCTACCGCCAGAATTTGCTGTTTCTGGCCAAATCAACTCCACTTTGCAGCCTGTTTGCCTATCGTTTTTTTCTATTTTGAAAGTTTACAGATGCCGTTTTTGAGGCGATAATTTGTCAAAAAACACAACAACGCGTGCGCCATGGCACGCGTGTTGTCCCATCTGGATGCGTCGCCGCTATGGGTTATTTAAACCCAAAGATGTCTTTCAGTTTCTGCCAAAAGCCAGAGCTTTCTACCTCGTCAGCAGCCTTGTCTTTTGCCTCGTCAGCCTTCTTGGCGATGTCGTCTGCCGCTTTTTCTACTTTCTTTTCAACTTTATCTTTCGTTTCATCGGCTTTCTACAATGTGAGCTATTGAACACTTAATACAAAAACAGCCAGCAAAATGAACCATACGCCAAACTATTTATGGCGGAATTCAACATGACTTACAAACGAATGACATGGCAAGAGCGTGCGCACAAGATGGCAAAGCACGATTGCTTCATCTTAATCTTCTTTCACTTTCTTTGGTCCGCGCACCTTTTCGTTCTTGTTCAAGCCGCTTTTTATCTCGATGTTCAGGCCGTCGCTCATGCCTGTTTCTACCTTTCGCCGCTCGTAAGTCTTGTTGTCCTTATCGCCCTTGACGATGTATACATAGGTTTGTTTCCCACTAAACTCGATGGCACTCTCGGGAACAGTCAGCACGTTTTGCGCACTTGCCAGTACAATCTCGGCATTGGCACTGTATCCACTGCGTATCTTCTTGCCCTGGATGTTACGAATGGCGGCTTTAATCTCAAATTGGTTGGCGCCGTTTTGCTCAACAGCTTTGGGCGAAACATATTCGAGAGACGCCTGTAGGGTGTTGTCCTGCAAGGCTCCGATGGTTATCTTCATCGGCATGCCTACAGACAGTTGTCCCACTTCTGTCTCGTCGATGTTGCCTCGGAAGATAAGGTCGCCCATGTTGGCTACCGTGGCAATGGTGGTTCCGTCGTTGAAGGTGTTGCTCAAGATGACCGTGTTGCCCACTTTTACAGGTACATCAAGAATCAAACCGCTAATGGTGGAGCGTATGAGTGTGCTGCTGGTGTTGGCATTATTCTTTGACACACCATCGCGAACCACCTCTAAGTTGTCCTGTGCAGCCTTCACTTCCTCTTGCGATTGTTGGTAGGCTTGCCGTATCTTGTCGTACTCATCGCCTGCTACCAATCCTTTGTCGTAGAGCTTCTTCTCACGGTCGTAGTTCACTTTCGCTTGCTTCACGTTGATTTGTGCCAAACGAACGCGTGACTGGGCGTTTGATAATTGGTTCATATCAGGCACCACTTTTACCTTTGCAATAATCTCTCCAGCCTGCACCATCTCGCCCGCTTCTTTCATAATCTCGGTGATGATACCCGAAATCTGCGGCTTCACGTTCACCTCGTTGCGAGGTTCAATCTTGCCAGTGATGACAGTTACCTTCTTCAGGTTCGACATCTTGGGGGTAAACTCGTCGTAAACCTCGGGTTGAGGGCGTGACTTGAACCATAGGAAAACAAATGTTCCGATGAAGATGAGGGCGATAACGCCTGCAACGATAAATTTGATATTCTTTTTCATAATGGTGTAATGTATGGTTCACAATGCGCAACTCGTTCTGCAGTCGGCAGTGTGTATCATGAATAGGTTCTATGATTAGTTTTCTTATTTGGATTATTCGTCTCGCATGGCATCCACAGGTTTGATAGACATGGCTCTCAGTGCAGGAGCCAATCCTGCCAAGACACCGAGTAAAGACAGCATGATGACAGCGCCCACGGCAGTCCAAAAGCCCACTTGGAAATGTGCAGCAGTAAAGCCATCGGTGGTGCTGCCCATCTCTGCCAGCTGCAGAATGATGACGGCAAAGAGTATTCCACTCATGCCAGCTACCGCTATCAGGATGATGCTCTCTGCGATAATCTGCCCTAAGATGGTGCGTGGCGTGGCGCCAATGGCACGCCTGATGCCAATTTCTGTGGTTCGTTCGCGCACCGTTACCATCATGATATTGGACACACCGATAGCTCCAGCCAGCAAAGTACCGATACCTACGAGCCATACCAAGAAGTTGACACCGGCAAAAAGACTGTCAACCATGCCATACATCACTTCGGTGTTGAACACCGTGATGCCCTTTTCATCGGTCGGATCAATGTGGTGCGCACGGGCGATGACATCCCTCATGGGTTGTGCTATCTTGCTCATTTTGACCCCAGGACGCCCAGTAACACAAATAACGTGAACGGTTTGCCCCAAATTGTACGCTTGTTGCATCAGCGGGAGCGGTATGACGACGCTCTCTTCTGCCGACCCATTGATTTGCATGTTACCTGCACTATAGTCTACACCTACGACACGGTAGTAGATAGAGTCTATTCTAATGAGCTGACCGCAAGGGTCTCCGCCGCCTGGAAACAAGTTCTTGTACACTTTCTTGCCTAATATACACACCTTCCTGCGTTGCTGCATGTCCATTTCGTTGAGGTATCTACCGTAGTACATGTGTGGCGTTTCCACCTTAGCGTAATCCGCCATCAGCCCTTTGACGTTGCAATTGCTCTTCTTGTCGCCAAACACAGCGTTTCCACCCCATTGCGACAGTCCCGGTGTAACGATGTCTAAGTCGCGTACGTTCGCCTTGATACGCTCCACATCTTTATATTCTAATGTCCATTGTCGCCCCTTCCGATAGCCGTCGTATGGCTTGGTAGTGGGTTGAGCGAAGATGACTGAAGAGTTGGTAGCAAAGCCTTCGAACACCCGATTGAGCAACTCTCTGAACCCTTGTCCACCTCCGATGAGTCCCATGAGCATGAAGATGCCCCAGAAAACACCGAAGCCAGTGAGGAAAGAGCGGCTCTTGTTGCGCGAGAGTGTCTCGATAATCTCTTTGTATGTGTCGATATCAAACTTCATGGCTTATTCTGCTCTAAGTGCTTCAATGGGTCTTACGCGTGCCGCCTTGCGTGCAGGAATGAGTCCAGCGATAGTGCCTGCCACCACCATCAGTAGCGTGGCGTTGATACAAACGTCAAGTCCAACGGTGGGATTAACAAACATGGTGGTGGTAAACATGCCCGAATCAACCTTCATGTTGCCAATGGTGGCATTCATGTATTCATTGGCTGCAATGCCTAACACCATGCCGATGTATCCGAAGAAGGTGGTGATGATGATGCTCTCAATGATGATGAGCCTCAGGATAGACCATGGTGTGGCGCCGATAGCCTTGCGGATGCCGAACTCGTGAGTGCGCTCTTTCACTGTAATGAGCATGATGTTGGAAACTCCGACGATGCCACTGAGCAGGGTAAAGATGCCCACTATCCATAATGCCGTGCGTAACATCCCCATTCCTGTGTTCATCTGCATGGCTTGAGTAAATCGGTTCCATATCCAAACTGCCTCTTCATCGTCGGGCGCAGCACCGTGATTGCCGTTGAGATTAGCACGGTATCGCTGTTCGAAAGCTTCGTTTTGTTGTTCTGTCTCCAAGCCTTTGAATGAGAAAACGATGTTGCCTGTCTTGTCGCCCACATTATATATGGTGCGATAGGTGGTGAAAGGGATGAACGCATCGGTACCCATCATGCTCTTGTCTACTTGATAAATACCCACAATGTGAAACGCTAAGTCTTCCATTCTCACGATTTGCCCCAGCATATCTTCCACATTTCCCGTGGGTGAAAGCTCCTTTGCCATGTCATCACTGATGACAATCGACTTCCTGCGGTCTCTGATATCTATCTTATTAATAAACCTTCCATAGATCATGTCACGCTTGTTGATGATGTAATCGTTGGGATATACGCCACTGATGTTAGCGGCAGTGTACTCTTTTCCATGGCTCATAGTGGTGTTGCCATGGTCGAGTTCGGCACCCACCTCTTCCACGTTGTCGCTGAATCGGTCTTGGGTGATTTCCATATCACGGTCGTTCAACTCTATCTTGCGCCCCTCTTTTAGTCCTTTGTGTGCCTTTGAGGTTTGTCCGCCAAATATCACCATGGAGGTATTGAGATACCTATTTGAGTTCTGTTGCGTGGCATTGATCAGTCCGTTGCCTGCTCCCAACAGGAATATGAGCATGAAGATGCCCCACGCTACCGCAAACCCAGTGAGGGTAGTGCGCAGTTTGTTGCGTCGTGCGGTCGCCCATATTTCTGTTAAGATGTCTCTCATTTCCGATTTATTTTAAGCATTATTTCATGATACCTCCTGTCCCGAACGGGCTTGAGTTATGGTCGAGATTCTCCTCAATGCGTCCTATCAGTCCGTCCTTGATATGGATAATCTTGTTTGTCTCGTTGGCGACACCGCTCTCGTGCGTTACCACGACAATGGTCATGTGTTCGTCTTGGTTGAGTGACTTGAGCAGTTGCATCACCTCTACGCTGGTTTTTGAGTCCAAAGCTCCTGTCGGTTCGTCGGCTAAGATAATCTGTGGTTTGGTAATCAGCGCACGGGCAATGGCGACACGTTGTTTCTGTCCACCCGACATCTCGTTAGGGTAGTGGTCTGCCCACTGCGCCAATCCCAATCTGTCGAGATACTCCAGCGCTTGTTGATGGCGTGTTTTGCGACTTACTCCTTGGTAGAACAAGGGCAACTCCACGTTTTCTACCGCTGTCTTGAAGCCGATGAGATTGAATGATTGGAAGATGAAGCCAATCATCTTGTTGCGGTATTCGGCGGCACGCCTTTCGCTCAGGTCTTTGATGAGTGTACCCGAAAGCACATATTCACCACTGTCATAATTGTCGAGGATGCCTAATATATTTAATAAGGTAGACTTCCCCGAGCCCGATGCGCCCATGATAGAGACAAATTCGCCTTCCTCTATGTCAAGCGTGATGCCCTTGAGAACGTGCAAGGGCTGTGCGCCAAAATAGGTCTTGTTGATGTCTTTGAGATGTATCATTTGGCTTTTAGACGACAGCATGACTTTGAAAGTTGCACCAGCTCGGCTAATTTTTTCTCGATTTTTTCCACCATCACCGTTCTCATGACAATCTTTCCCTCTGGACAGATAAGATAGAAGGAGGGAATCCACTTGATGTGAAAATCCTTTGCCACTTTCGATTCTTTCATCTTCTCAAAGTTACAAACATGGTATGCTTGCTTATTTTTCCAATTTTGCTGTACGTATTGGGTCCATGCCTCTTTCTGGGTATCAAACGAAACGTGTATGAAAGCCACGCCATGGTCAGCATATTTTGCCCCCAACTCATCCACTTTCGGTGTGATTTTGCGACAATCGGGACACCAAGAAGCCCAAAACTCCAACACTACATACTTCCCTCGGAAGTCGTTTAGCGATAAGGTTTCGCCGTTGATGGTGGGCAGTGCAAGGGCTGGTGCTGCCGTTCCAACCTCTAAAAGCTGAGTGGCATACTTGGCATCATCATCTTGTGCCAACACTGTTGCAACTGTGCAAAACAAGCAAAGTGTGAGAAATACAATTCTTTTCATGATTAATTATTGTTTTTGTAGATGTAACGTTTGGTCGCAGTAGTCAACTACGGCAGGTCTGTGAGTAATGAATATCACGGTTTTGTCGTGATGAGAGAGAATATTATGCAAGAGCTGTCGCTCCGTCTCGGGGTCTAAAGCACTGGTAGCCTCATCGAACAGCATGATTGGACGGTTGCGCAACAAGGCTCGGGCAATGCTGATACGTTGTGCCTGTCCTTCGCTCAGTCCGCCTCCTGCTTCCGTACAAACGGTGTCTAAGCCGTCAGAAAGCTCCATAACAAACGAGGCGCAACTCATTTCCAACGCTGTTTTTATTTCCTCTTCCGTAGCGTTGAGCTTGCCCAAGCGCAAGTTGTCGCGAATCGTGCCACTCATCAGCGTGTTTCCCTGTGGCACATACACAAAGTTGCAGCGCATCAAGGGCGACAATTCTTTTTGCTCTTGTTGATTGTATAGGATGACTTTCCCCTCATTGGGATGCAACAGAGCCAAGATGAGTCGTATCAATGTGGTCTTTCCTGCGCCCGTTTCGCCCAAGACAGCCGTGCACGAACCAGGGTAAAAATCAAAGTCCAACTGCTCAATCACATTACTGTCGCCATCGTCGTATGCGTAGGTAATGTGCTCCAAGCGCACCCCACACGGTGCTGTCAGGGGGATAGGGTCGCCTTGTTCCTCCAAGGGATTCTCCTCGAGTTCCATCAATCGCTCGGCTGCCGTAAAGACTCCGACAAACACAGGTGCTAAGCGAGTGAGGTCGCGCGCTGGTCCTTGGATGCGATTTACTAATTGCAAGAACGCCGTCATGCCTCCGAAAGTCAGCGTTTGGTCAGCCATTCGCAACGCTGCCCATAAGAAAGCGATGAGATAACCCACAGAGAATCCTGCGTTCAGGATAAAGTTTGACACCACACTAAATGCCGTTCGCTTTACCACCCGATGCCGAAGTTCGCTCTGTGTGCTTTCCAATCGATCCACCATGATGCTGTCGCTCTCCAAAGTCTTGATGAGCATACGGTGCTGAATGGTCTCTTGCAGCACACTTTGCACCTTGCTATCCGAGTCGCGTACCTGTCGGGTGAGCCTTCGCATCTGTCCAATATACAGCTTACTTAACAGCACAAACACCGGAATAATGCCTACGATGACGAAGGCAAGTACTTTGTCCATAGAGAAAAGATACAAGAAAGCGCCCACAAACATTGCCACTACCGAAATGGTATTAGGAATAGTTTCGGTTAGAAAACTTACCACCGTGCCTACATCCTGTTCCAACCTATTGAGTACATCGCCTGAGTGATGCGACTCTTTTCCCGTCCATTCCGACCGCAAAATGCGGTCGAGCATGCGTTGCTGCATACGGTTTTGCGCCTTGATGCCCAATATGTTGCGCACCCAAATGGAACAGATACGCAGGGCGAAGCCGCAAAGAACGAGCAAAGCCATCACCCCTACAGACCAGTAGATAGAACCTTCCGCGTGTCCAGACGCCACGTCAATGGCATGCTGTACAGCCCACACTTGTGCTAAGCTCACCACTACAGAGAGCAAACCAATGGCGGCATTGAGGATAGCTTGCAACTGATTGCCACGCCAAGCACGCCAAAGCCATTTGAAAATAACCCTGGCGGAATATTTGGGGGTAGGAATCTTAAACCATTGTCGGATGTTCATAAGCTGCTGTGTCTATGTGTTATCCCCTTGTGTCTGCCCCCCACATCATCTTTTCACGCAGGGTTGAGAAGTAACGTTGACCGAACCGTTTGACGAATAGGGTTGCAAAAGGAGCCTTGCGAATAGTCAGTTGCGTATGCTCACCTAACTTTGTAGAGCGACCGTCAATGGCAGCGAGGAAGTTGTGCGAGCGTGATTCTACTGTGAGAGTAATCACGTTGTTGTCGTTAATCACGATAGGACGGATGTTCAGACTGTGTGGAGCCACAGGTGTGAGACACAAATTGCTGGTTGATGGCACCATGATGGGACCTCCATTTGACAAGTTGTATGCCGTACTACCCGTAGGTGTCGCAATTACTAAACCGTCGGCTTGGTAGGTTACCAAGTAGTCATCGTTCACGCAAGCACGAATCGTAATCATCGCAGCATCGTCACGCTTCAGGATAGCAATGTCGTTGAGGGCGTAAGGGTTGATGTCTAAGGGTTCTCCGTTGGTTTCTAATTGGATGACCGAATGCCTCTCTAACTCGTAATGGTGGGCGTAAATATCAGCAACGGCTTCCTTTAACTCACTCGGAAGGATGTTGGCAAGAAAACCGAGTCTGCCGGTGTTCACCCCTATCAGCGGAATTTGTTTGATGCCCACACGTCGGGCAGCCTTGAGAAAGGTACCGTCTCCACCCACGGAAATCACAAAGTCGGCATCGAAGTCTTGTCCTTCAAACCGCTGTACGGTCTCCGATTTGAAATGAACATCTTGACATAAGAAGTCGTAAAACGTGCTATCAATGCTTACGTGAGCACCGTGTGCCTGCAACTCCTCGATAATTCGCAGGAAGAAGGCTGTTTTCTCAGGTTGGTATTCGTTGCCAAAAAGGGCAAATCTTAATTTCTGTTCTGACATGATTGCGTATCGTTTTATCTGTCCCTGACACAGCAGTCAAGTAAAAAGTAATGACTGACATGCCCAAAGCCGCACGGACTATACCTTGCAAAAATACATATTTATATTGAAAAAAGCG
Organism: Prevotella sp. BV3P1; assembly: GCF_000479005.1. GTDB lineage: Bacteria > Bacteroidota > Bacteroidia > Bacteroidales > Bacteroidaceae > Prevotella. The sequence goes on from NZ_AWXC01000016.1 coordinate 9,976, forward strand.
ATGAAACGGAAGAAAACAGATTATCTTTTTCGGGACATCATAGTTGACGGTTCATGAACGATATTCAGTTACATTCACCAGGTGTGCGCCTCCCTTTTTATATGTGAACAAATTTGACAGAAAACTAATTCCAGGGATTAAAACCACCAATTTGTCAGAAATACTGAGCATTCTGTGGTAAAATATGTAAATTATTTTGAACTTTTGCTCTGTTTTTCTTATATTTGTGATGAAAATTAAAACAATTAAGTTATGAAAACAACATTAAAAACATTATCCATTTTCGTATGTGCCCTGCTTTTATCAGTGGGATTTGCAGCTTGTAGTGATGACACTGATCCAGCAGAGGCCGAAGTGTTCACAGACGTTTATAAAGGGAAAATATCGTATGCCAAACTCGGAACGGATAAAAAGATTTCGGCCAATGATGGCAAAGTAACAGTTGTCAAACTGGGGAACAGGTATTCGTTTCACTTCAACAATGGCATTCCCGACCTGACCAACATCAAGTTTGCGAAAAAAGACGACAACACCTTCGTGAATATAGGCTCAGATGGTTTGAAGGGAATCAAGATTGACGAATCTAAACTTCATATCCTTTATGTAAAGGGTAAGGAAACCTGGACAGCCGATTGTACCAGATAGACTGGGAACGAACAGCCTCACCCCCAACCCCTCCCCAAAGGGGAGGGGAGTGAATGGCAATGCTATCAACTTGTAAACTAACCAACTAGGAATTCTAGGAAAACTAGTATTTCTAGCAAAACTAGCAAAACTTGTAAATCTAGTAAACTAGACAACTCGTCAACTCGTGAACTAAAACCTCAATTCTATATTTCCTATTTTAGTGTTGGTTTTGGGGGTGATATCCAATGTCATTGAGTTTGGCGTCCAAAGTCATTGAGTTTAGTGTCCAATGTCATAGAGTTTAGAGTGCAATATCATAGAGTTTGATGCGCAACAACATTTTTCCTGTGGTGACATTATAGAATAACACACCGATATTGCTGGAACGATGTCTTTTCTTTTGATAAACATAGTTGAAAATCCTTTCGTGTCACCCAAAATTAGGTGACGCAAAGATAGAAAATAGTGTTTATCAATTAGTTGTAGAATACGTGTGTTTTTGAGTGACGAAGTCAAGAAGAAGTAAGTATAAAGCGAAGAGGCAAGGTGCAAACAATCTCACGCACCTTGCCTCTTCGTATATAGATTAAGGCCGTATTGCCTTAGTAGGTGATGATTCCCAGCCAGCGCAACACGTCATTTAGGTTGGCTACGATCATTAAAAGCAGTAAGATACCAATGCCGATGTATTCGGCACGCACCATGAAAGTCTCACTGGGTTTGCGACGAGTTATCATCTCGTAGAGCAGGAAGAGTACATGCCCACCATCCAAAGCGGGGATAGGAAGAATGTTCATGAAAGCCAGGATGATGCTGAGGAAGGCCGTCATGAGCCAGAACATGTGCCAATCCCATACGGGAGGGAACAGACTTCCGATAGCACCGAAGCCTCCTAACGACTTGGCACCATCAGCGGTAAACACATATTTCATGTCGCCTACATATCCTGCCAGTACATGCCAACCGTATTTTGCACCTGCTGGGAAGCTCTCGAAGAAGCCGTATTCTTTCTTGGTGGGTTGATAATACGAGTAAATGCTCGTCATGCCCACGCCCAAAAGCAAATCTTTGCTCAGCACAACCTGTGCCGTATCGGATTTTGAGGCGCCCGGATGCATGAACGCGATGGAAGCCGTTCGAATCTTCATGCTGTCTTGCGGGGTCTTAGCCGCCATGAGTTGATCACTCAACACGCCCACCTCGTCTTGGAAAGCGTTCCAAGAATCAACAGGCTTACCATTGATGGCAACGATGCGATCACCCTTTTTGACACCGGCTTTAGCCGCTGCTCCATCGGGCATGACACTGTCTACATCGGCCAATACAAACGGTGTAACGAAGCGAGGGGTACTCTTCAGCATGGACAACAGGTTCAGGTCACCGGGCAGGTTGATGCTCATGTGCTTCCCGTTGCGCATGATGTCTACCCGTTTGGCGGTAGACAAGTCACGATAAACGTCGGCGTTGAAATCCTTGAACGCTCCTTGATCGGTACCCACAAGGATGTCATGGTCTTGAAATCCATACGACTTGGCTTCTTGGTTGAACCGCATTCCGTGGGTCATGTCCTTGACCAGAACGTACGATTCGCCCCAATAAAACAACACCATGGAATAGATAAAAAGAGCCAAGAGAAAGTTGACGGTAACACCACCAATCATGATGAGCAGGCGTTGCCATGCGGGTTTAGAGCGAAACTCCCACGGTTCGGCCGGCTTTTTCATCTGTTCGGTATCGAAACTCTCGTCTATCATACCCGCTATCTTACAATAGCCGCCCAACGGAAGCCATCCCATACCATAGGTTGTGTCGCTATGTTTGGGCTTGAAACTGAACAGATGGCCCTTCCACTTGCCGATGCCGACATCGAAAAAGACAAAGAACTTTTCAACTCTTACACCGAAGAGCTTGGCAAAAAACATGTGTCCGCCTTCGTGCAAGAGGACCAATAAGGAGATTGCCAGCACAAACTGAAGCAACCTGATTAAGAATATTTCCATTTCTATTTGATGAGTTTTCGGAGCCGACAGGGGCTTGAACATGAGGACAGGCACCCTGGCATCTCCATGATCATTTTGTGATTAATTCGTTAGCCATGCGTCGAGCCGCAGCATCTGTCTCGACATAGGTTCCATAGGTGGGTGCGGCATCGAAGGCGACACGCTCCATGGTCTTCTCTATGACGTCAGCCATGCCCAGGTAAGTACACCGTCCTTGTCGGAAAGCCTCGTTCACCACCTCATTGGCAGCATTCACCACACAGGGCATGTTGCCGCCCTGACGGATGGATTCATAGGCCAAAGCCAGGCATTTGAACTTCTTGAAGTCGGGCTCAAAGAACTCCAAGGGCTGCTGGAACAAGTCCAAACGATCGCCATCAAGATGCAATCGCTTAGGAAACGAGAACGCATATTGTATCGGCAGACGCATGTCTGGCACGCCGAGTTGCGCCTTCACACCACCATCTACGAACTGAACGGCACTGTGGACGATGCTCTGTGGATGAATAAGTACCTGTATTTTTTCGGCTGGAACGCCAAAAAGCCACTTGGCTTCGATGACCTCGAAGCCCTTGTTCATCATCGTTGCCGAGTCAATCGTTATCTTGGCACCCATTTCCCACGTTGGATGTTTGAGTGCATCTGCAGCGGTAACGTCCTTCATCTGCTCCAGCGTGAACGTGCGGAAAGGGCCGCCACTGGCCGTCAGCAATATCTTTTCAATCTCATTGTCATCTTCACCTACAAGAGATTGGAAGATGGCACTGTGCTCAGAATCGACTGGTAGAATAGGTACATGATACTGTTGAGCCAACTTGCAAATCAGTTCACCCGCCACAACAAGCGTTTCCTTGTTGGCCAGACACACTTTCTTGTGCGCCTTGATGGCTTGAATGGTTGGCGAAAGCCCAGCGAATCCAACCAGTGCCGTAAGCACCATGTCTATCGGTTCGGCCTGTACGATTTCATCAAGCGCCGCCTTGCCCGCATAAACCTTCACCTCAGGACAGTCGTCCAACAACCGACAGAGCGGCTCATACAGACTTTCGTTGGCGATGACTACCGCAGCTGGCCTGAACTTTCGGGCTTGCTCGGCCAGTTCTTCATACCGGTTGTTGGCGGTGAGGCAATAGGCTTCATACAAGTCGGCATGCTGCTCGATGACATCGAGTGCTTGTGTTCCGATGCTGCCTGTTGAGCCTAATATACATATTTGTTTCTTCATTGATCGTTATGGAAAAGTGCCGAACGGCTTTACTTGTCTGATAAGTCGAGCAAGCCGTCGGGCAATTGTATCGTTATTTCTTTGTTCCGCGCGTCTATTTGCCGTATCAAGTCCTCATTGGCGGGTATCAAAGTGCCGTCTTCCAGTTCAAACAGCACGTTTTCCGTGCTGTCATCTACCGAATTGATGATGCCAATCAGCTGACCAGTTTGCGCATCTTTCAAGGAGAACCCGGTGACTTGCGCCCAAGAGAGATGGGCATCATCCGACTCAGCAATTGCCCTTGGGAAGAAAACCTCGCAGCCAGTCAGCTGTCGAGCCTTGTCCTGTGAGTCGACATCACAAAACTTCACCAAGACCGTCTCACCGCTTCTGAAGCGATATTCCTCCAAGAAGAAAGGTACAAAGATGCCATCTATCTTCAAAATGAGATAGGAACTCTCCGTACGGTCGAACGCATCGTCGGTGAAATGGAATGACAACTCGCCTTTAACACCATGCGGTTTGCCAATCTTGCCTATGCGGTAAACATCTTCTTCCTTAATCATCGACGCGCGTGATATGTGCGCCCAACGCGTTGAAACGAGCCTCTATGTCCTCGTACCCTCTGTCTATCTGGGCGATGTTTTCTATTCTGCTGGTACCTTCTGCACTCAATGCCGCAATCAACAGTGCGATACCGGCACGGATGTCGGGACTGGTCATGCGACCGGCACGCAGTCTAAATTGGCGATCATGCCCGATAACCACCGCGCGATGCGGGTCGCATAGGATGATTTGAGCACGCATGTCAATCAGTTTATCCACGAAAAACAGTCGGCTTTCAAACATTTTCTGATGAAAAAGCACGCAACCTCGCGCCTGTGTTGCCACCACCAACAGCACCGACAGCAAGTCGGGCGTAAGTCCTGGCCATGGGGCATCGCTCAAAGTCATGATGGTACCATCGATAAACGAGTCGATTTGGTAATGAGGTTGACGGGGAATGAACAGATCGTTGCCTTCAATCTTGATTTTAATTCCCAAGCGTCTGAAGGTATCGGGGATGATTCCCAAGTGCCGAACAGCCACATCTTTGATTCTCACACCATTGCCTACCATAGCTGCCATGCCGATGAACGACCCCACCTCAATCATGTCTGGCAAGACTGTGTGTTTGGCTTTGTGCAGCGACTTGACGCCAACAATGGTCAACAAGTTTGATGCGATACCGCTGATGTTGGCTCCCATGGCGTTCAACAGATGGCACAACTGTTGGATATAGGGCTCGCAAGCCGCATTGTACACGGTGGTTGTCCCCTCTGCCATCACGGCTGCCATGATGATGTTGGCCGTTCCTGTAACCGAAGCCTCATCCAAGAGCATGTAACAGCCCTTGAGCTTGTTTGCTGTTTCTATGTGATAAACGTCACGAACTGCGTCATGCCTAAACTTCGCTCCCAGTGCTTTAAAACCCAGAAAGTGGGTGTCCAATCGGCGGCGACCAATCTTATCACCGCCTGGTTTGGCGATGGTACTCCTGCCAAAGCGACCCAACAAAGGGCCAATCATCAAGACAGAGCCGCGCAAGGATGAGCATTTTTTAACGAAAGCGTCGCTGTCCAGATAGTCGAGATTAACCTCGTCTGCCTGGAAAACATAATCATTTTTATTGATTCGGTTGACCTTGACCCCAATCTCTTGTATCAATTTGATCAAGTTGTTGACATCAAGAATGTCTGGAATATTCTTGATTGTGACAGGATCGGAGGTAAGAAGCGTCGCACAAATTACCTGCAACGCCTCGTTCTTGGCACCCTGTGGCTTGATTGTTCCGCTCAGCTGATGGCCGCCTTCAATGACAAATGCCTCCATACGCCTATCGTCTCTTTTTCCTTCTATCGTTGGGACGCGCATCCATTCGGTCGAACTTGAAAGTATCAAGGTCAAGAACAATCTTGCCGTCGGTGAACTTTTCAAGGTCGAAAGCCACCTTCTCATCATCCGAGGAGCCGTGTCCCCACTGCATTAAGTTGCGTTTCATCTGGTTTGCTGTAATGCGAGCCAACTCGTCACGTTCGTCACCAGGCTTCATAGTCTTGAGCTTTTCGAACATCTCGAACACCATGTTTCCATAGTGACGCACAGGAATTCGATTCATGGGATATTTCAATGGTTCGGGCTTTGCGTAAATCTTAGCCGCCTGCGAAACATCATAAGGATAGTCGATGTCGAGCTTAAAGTTGCTCATGATGGCAAGATGATCCCACATTTTCCGCTGAACATCCTCGTTCTCACGACTCTGTGGAAACATTCGAGCCATGATTGCGACAATGGTTTCGGCACATTGTTGACGCTCATCCTTGTCGGTGAGCGATATGGCATGGTCTACCATGTTCTGCACTTCACGGCCATACTCGGGCAAGATGAGTTTCTCACGCTGGGTATTATAATCTAATCCTTCAATATCCATAGTTCAATTTATTTATCAACTAAAAGCCTCGTCGCAGCGAACCCCATGTTCTTAAAGCAACTTCTTGGGTGATTTGGCCACAAAGTCCTTCAAATAGAACGGTACGAAATAGGCCACATCCTCGAACTGTTCGTTCATCATGCGCTTCTCCGCCAATGGAAACATGTTCTTGGCCAAGGGTTCTACGCCTTTGATGAAATGCGCATGGGGGTGGTTGATGGCGTCCAAACACTTCTCCGCGCCATTCCCAAAGAAATATACGGGATGCTCATCCAAATATGATTTATAGGTGTCGTGATCCACTACGTCTGCTTGTATCGGTCGAATCTCTTTCAAAGAACGGTCAAAAAGCTGCGCATACACTTCCATTCTACGGGCATCCAGCATGGGACACAACAACGCATCTTCCTCTTGTATCTGCTCGCTCAACAACACGGGGACACACAACAGCTCGAGGGTTGGAACGGAAATCAACTTGACCGAACGCCCATAGCAAACGCCCTTGGCCATCGATACGCCAATTCGCAGCCCGGTATACGAACCCGGTCCGCAACTCACAGCTACGCCATCGAGTGGAATTAAATGACTGTCTATGAACGACAGTGCCTCGTCTACATACACGCCCAACTTCACGGCATGGTTGGGACCGCTGTGATCTTCTCTCTCAAAGATGCATGTTCCATCTTGGCTTACGGCCACGGAACACACGTCTGTACTTGTCTCTATGCTTAAAATACACGACATACGTATCGTAAATATTACCTAAATAAAATGCAAATTTACGCTTTTTTCCTGCAAAAAGATTACTTTTGCATAAATTTAACGTGTTGAAATTATGATACAATCGATGACAGGTTACGGAAAGGCAACCACTATCTACAAGGAAAAGAAAATCAATGTCGAAATCAAATCACTCAACAGCAAGTCGCTTGATCTCTCTACACGTATCGCCCCACTGTACCGAGAGAAAGAATTAGAGATTCGCCAACAAGTCGCTCATGCGTTGGAACGGGGCAAGATAGACTTCTCTATCTGGATAGAAAAAGACGCATCAACAGACCTTTCTCCCATCAACAGCGAGGTTGTTGAGAATTATTACAAGCAAATCAAACAAATAGCAGCCACGACCGGACTGCCCGAACCGCAAGATTGGTTCCGCACCTTACTCTCTCTTCCCGATGTGACCATCAAGACCGAGACCGAAGTGCTTGATGATGAAGAATGGGCTGTCGCACAAAAGACCATCACAGAGGCTCTCAACCAGCTCATCGACTTCCGCAAACAAGAAGGTGCCGCACTGCAAAAGAAGTTCACCGAGAAGCTGGACAACATCACCAACCTGCTGAATGAGATTGAACCGTACGAGAAGTTGCGCGTTGAAAAGATACGCGCTCGCATCGTTGACGGCCTCTCTCAGATACCTGATGTTGAGTATGACAAGAATCGTCTGGAGCAAGAATTGATTTATTACATCGAGAAACTCGACATCAGTGAGGAGAAACAACGACTGGCTAATCACCTGAAATACTTCCGCACCACCATGAACGAGAACGAACCCGTTGGAAAGAAACTGGGCTTCATCGCACAAGAGATGGGCCGAGAAATCAACACAACGGGGTCGAAAAGTAATCTCGCAGAGTTACAGAACATCGTGGTGAAGATGAAAGACGAACTGGAACAAATCAAAGAGCAGGTGTTCAATGCGCTGTAAGCCCTAGAAAACACAGCCTCCCCCAACCCCTCCGAAGGAGGGGAGCTATAAACTAAGGAGGAAGAAGCGATAGGCAATTATCACGCTATTTAAACATAAGGGAGCTGTACAATTTGTACTTTGGGATAGAGGGAATGGCTATTTTCATGAACATTGTTCACCACTCTTACGACTGTCATCAAGGAAATGGCGAAAAACAGGCAAGAAAGATATAAATACGAGACAGCTGATGCTTCTTTATACAAAGTATTGCAAGAGCGTGCACTGCAACATCGGAAACACCCAACGCAGGCTGAAGCCGCACTTTGGGAATACTTAAAGGGAAATCATTTGGGTGCAAAATTCAGAAGACAGCATTTGATTGGCCAATATATACCCGATTTTGTATGCCTTTCCAAACAGTTGATTATTGAGGTGGATGGAGGTTATCATTTCATTGGCGACCAACTCATCTCTGACGAACAACGAACAGCTTATCTCGAATCTTTTGGCTATCAGGTTATACGATTCACAAACGAAGAGGTGTTGGCAGACACACAAAACGTACTTAAACAAATAAGACAAATCATGAATCATCGAAACGAACAAAACAAACAGCAAACCGTACAAGACACAAAGTCCACGGACAACGCTCCCCTCCTTAGGAGGGGCGGGGGGAGGCCCTCATCCCATCTCATCATCTTCTCGGCTCCTTCGGGCAGTGGCAAGAGCACTATCGTGAACTGGCTCATGCAAGAACACCCCGAACTCAAACTGGCTTTCTCTATCTCGTGTACCAGTCGTAAGCCAAGAGGTACGGAACGAGATGGTGTGGAATACTTCTTCGTCAGTCCTCAGGAGTTTCGCGAACGTATTGACAACGATGAGTTTTTGGAGTACGAGGAGGTATATGAAGACCGCTTTTATGGCACCCTGAAAGCACAAGTGGACAAACAGTTGGCTGCCGGTCAAAACGTTGTGTTCGACGTAGATGTCAAAGGCGGCATCAACATCAAGCGGTTTTATGGGCAAAGGGCACTGAGTATTTTTATACAACCACCCTCGGTAGATGAGCTTCGCCGCCGGTTAGAAGGGCGTGCCACCGACGCACAGAGTGTCATAGAAGACCGATTGGCCAAGGCTTCATACGAGCTGTCGTTCGCATCTCAATTTGACAAGATCGTAATCAATGACGATTTGGCAAAGGCGAAACAGGAAACATTGGAAATCATCCGCACATTTTTGGAAGGAAAGGAAGCGTGAAATCACCCGGCACGATGAAACAAGTAGGCATCTATGGTGGGTCTTTCAACCCCATTCACAACGGGCACGTCCAGTTGGCAAAGCATATTCTCAGGCTTTCCGCCTTGGATGAAATATGGTTCATGGTGTCTCCTCAGAATCCCCTGAAACCCCAAAACGAATTGCTCGACGACCATTTGCGCTTGGAAATGATACGCACGGCCCTGCAGAACGAGCCGAAACTCATCGCCTGCGATACCGAATTTCACCTGTCCAAACCATCATACACCTGGAACACGCTGCGACATTTGTCCACCGAGCATCCCGAAGTATCATTCGCACTCATCATCGGAGCCGACAACTGGCTGGTATTCAATCAGTGGGCACACTATCAAGAAATCCTGCAAAAGTACGAAATCATCATCTATCCTCGCCTCAACGCTCCCATCAACAAACAAAGTTTGCCTCACAACGTCCACGTGTTGGACACGCCTCTCTACAACATCAGCAGCACGGAAGTGCGCCGACGCATCCAGCAAGGCGAAGATGTAAACCAACTGATTCCAACAGAAATCATTCCGCTTGCCACTCGGTATTACCCGCATCCATGAGCGTATCTCGGGTTAGAGATACGCTGCATGAAAGGATTATAAAAGCTGATTTTTCTTTACAAAGTGCCGCTCATAATTCTCGTGTAAACAACCAACGGCAAAGTTGGTCGCAAATACGCAAATTATGAGCAACTTTTATAATCCATTGACATTGAGTGTGTTATATTCAAGTCGTCTTTTTTCATTCATAATTTTATCTTTTTTGGGCGACAAGAGCATTGAGATAAGTCTCCAATGTGTATGCTTTCATACTGGTATTGCATGCGAGTAACGCCAATAGAGCATGTTTCCAAGGCTTTAAAGTCAATGCTCTGACATTGAAAGCCGCTTATTATGTTCAAATCATCTCCTCGCTTGCAGCCTGTTTGCCTATTGATTTTTTCTATTTTGAAGGTTTTAGCTGGTCGTTTTTTGGTAAAATAATAAGATAGAAACAGCAAATTCTTTTGCCAAAAATGAGATGAAAAAAACGACGCTGCACCTTCACAAAAGTGGCATTGTTGTTATAACAAATGACGCAAAATGAAGCGAATGAAAACAAGCAATGCGATTCATTTCATTCATTAGAATGATTGTTGAAACAATAGAACAAAGATTGTTTTCCTCATCAAAAACCTTTCTCTTCTATGAAAGAGCCGCGTATTTATTCACATTCGCTTCATTGATCGACAAGTTTATTTCAACTTAAAAGTGATGGGAAGCGTGTATTGAACCCGCACAGGCTTGCCTTTTTCATAACCAGGCTTCCATTTCTTTTGCAACTTTGCCACTCTGAGGGCTTCCGCATCTAATAATGGGTCAATAGATCTGACAACCTTAAAATCTGAAAGCGATCCATCTTTTTCTACAACGAAACTCACGATGACGCGCCCTTCTATTTTCTTTTTCTGCGCCTCTACGGGATATTTCATGTTTGTTGCCAAAAAATTCATTAAAGCTGGTATGCCCCCTTCGTATTGTGGCATCACTGATGATACTGAATACACTTTATCGTCATTATCTTTTACGGTGCCACCTTTCTTCTGTGTTTTGACAGGTGTCCGTTTCTTTTTGGGTTTTTGTGGTTGCGTCTGCCGCAAAACTTTTACGGCATCTTTCTTCACAATAGTGGGTTGTTCACTGATAGAGCGTGCAATACTCTCTATGTTGCTCGCGGCGAGGAGTGCGGCTACGAGCGGAAGGAAAAACAAGTATTTTACCTTTCCTACGGGTTTTGTTCTGCGTTTGTTCATCATCTTGATTCTTTTTTTTAATGGTAAAACATTGAAGTTATTTGAAATTGTAGCTACATTCTTTTGATACGACAATCCTAATAGGTGGTATTGGTAAGTTTTAGAGTTGATTCCATTTGTCACCACTCGATGATCTGCCAAATATTCTATGTTCATTCTCACCTCTCGTCTTAACAACCATGCGAAAGGATTCATCCAACATACGATGGTAAAGAGTTCGGAACAAATGACATCTATCGAATGCCATTGTCTGGCATGTGTCTGCTCGTGCACCAATATCTCGTGTAGTTGAACAGGCGTTTGTGCGTCGGGATTTACAAATATCCATTGGAAAAAGGAGAACGGACTGCCTTTGCCCTTGATGATATGTACCTTGCAACCGTCTATCTCGCGCGTTTTGGTGCGGATAATCATGGCCACAATCATGCCTACTTGCACCAACATCCGAAGCAAGAGTACCACTGCCCCACCTATATATATCCATTGCGCCACGTTCATCCAAGACAACTCGGTCTTCTTTGCTCCAACAGTGAGCTCAGGAAGCACTACTTGTCGGTACGTTAATGCCATTCCTTGAGAGGTTTCAGCGGTCATGAGCCAATGGGTTATTGGCATCAATGGAACCAAGAAGGCGATGGCATAAATGCCTAACAAAAGACTTCTTCTCCAGCCAAAGAACGTGTCTTTGGCACAAAACATCTGATAAAAGCCATACAACAGTATGAGGGCTATGTTCACTTTGACGAGATAGATAAGCATAATCTGTATTTTTAAGGGTACTTGTTCAAATCTATTATTTTCTAAACAGCGATAGGGAAAGGTGTTTATTCATTACCCTTCTCAATTTGGTCAATGATGTCTTGCAAATCTTCAGAAGACAGTTTCTCTTCTTTCGCAAAGAAAGACACCATGTCCTTGAACGAGTTACTAAAGTAATCACGAACAAAACGCGACATACAGTGCTGTTTGTACTTCTCTTCTGGAATAGCAGGAGAGTAAACGTAGGTGTTCCCTCGCTGTTCTTGATTTACAAAATCTTTGCGTTTGAGGTTGTTCACCACCGATGCAACTGTGGTGTATGGCGGTGGAGGTGTACCCAGTTCACCCAATATTTGCTTTACCGTACAACTTCCTAATTGCCATATACGTTGCATGACCTCTTCTTCTTGTACTGTCAATTTTTCCATATTCATCATCTTGCGTATTATCAACTTAAACCGTAAGCAATTGTCTGATGTCAGTCCATCGATTGCTTATCATTCGCAAATCTACGAACTTTTCGTAATAACTGCAAGCATTTATTGGTTAACAAATCATAAATATTTTGCAAAAGTAATTGTTTATAAAGTTATTA
>NZ_AWXC01000017.1 GCF_000479005.1 Prevotella sp. BV3P1
CTACCTCGTTAAACCACTTAGCCAGTTTCAGCCTTGCTGCGTCCTTGATGCTTTTGGCATTATAAATATCGGTAAGTTCCATGGCCAGGTCATAAGCTTTTTTGAGTTCTGGGTAGTTTTCAAAGATTATTTCCGCCCTTAGCCTTTGCGATTCCGTCCACTTGGACTTGTGTTTAGTCAGTATAAACTTCGCCCTGGCAAGTAGTTGCTTGCGTGTGTCACCGTTGCTATATCTGAATGGCTTGTAGGTTTCATTCTTGGCTTTGGCTTCCTTCATCTCCTCATTTTCTCTGTCCCTTGCCATCCACCGGTAGGCTATGCGCATGTCGTCCAAAGCGTCATAGTAAAGTTTCTGCACATGAAACCTGTCACTGGTGATGAGTGCCTTGGGGAACACCGTGCGCGCAATGATCATCATAGAGGAAGACAGGTCGAGCGTTATCTCCTTGACTGTCTTTCTTTTGGAAAGGTCAATCTTTTCCAGAACACGGATCACATCCTCGGCTTTTGTTCCCCTGACCACAGCTACCAGAGTACCCCTGCCACCTTTGCCAGCCTTGTTGGTCAGAAACGTATAGACCTCACCGCTGCTCAA
>NZ_AWXC01000018.1 GCF_000479005.1 Prevotella sp. BV3P1
CAACTTTCAGTGTGCAAATGGCACATCTCATGGCTTTGGCAGAGACAGGACGATGGTTTTAAACCAGTCTTTCATCACCCCACCCGCTTGGTTTTGCGAGTCTGATACCAAGACCAATACCTGGGAACCGTCACCCAGTTTCGGACCAAGGCACATACCTTCGAAGTTGGCTATCTCATGATGAAACAAGGATAGTCTGGTGGTCCATTTCGTCACCAATCGTTTTTTTAAATAAGGCATTGATTCGTTCAGTGCATCTTCCCCATCGACGGGAACACCTTTTTGCGGGTGTACCAAAAACAATTTGTTGTTGACAAAAGCACCCAGTTTAGAAGGTGGCGTATAAAATTCGCGCTCCAAAACCAGCACGCTTCCGTCATCGAGTGCCGTTACCTCCGCAACTCCCATACCATAGAGATAAGCTTTCTTGTTTGCTTCCGGTGCATCCATCAGATAGGCATACTGATGTAAGGGCTGAAAATCGGCACTGAACGATTGCAAACGCAACCTGTTACGCACCCCATTTGTCGCAGTGGCCTGTTCGCCATCGCCCAGAAGCGTCCCTTCATTACACGTCCAAAAAGTCTGGGTCCGTTTGTTAAAACTCAAAGATTCCAACCCATAATTGCCCCTATCCCGCTGGTAAATGGCAGGAACGGAGCGTTGTCTGATCGTCAGATGCCCATCCAGCGCATATTCTTTGATGGTGTTGTCGGTCTCACGGGTGATGTACAAAGTTTTAGATGACGGCACATAAGTGATGGCTTCCATATCCCCATTTTTGTCTGTGTCGCCCCTAAAGCCAAGATTCTCCACGTGCAGAACGTCGCCAGTAATGGAGTCGATCGCTATTTTAAAAAGGAAGAAGCCATCCTGTGGCGACTTGTCACTAACCACTGCATACACACTGTCACCGATATAGGTGATGCCACTGTAATTCCCTGCCGGAATTTCCTGCGGGAAAGTGCGCTGCTCGTTCACTCGCACAACTGTTAGCGAGTCTTGAGCTTTTGCCGAACATACAGCCAACAAGGCCGCTGCCATTAAATAAATCTTTCTCATCTTTTACGAATAGTATGTAAGCCGAAGCCAAAGAAAAACTTGTTTACCTTGGTAAGGCGTAGCCCATTTTTTGCAAAGGTAATATATTCCCAACAACAAACTACAGCTTTTCTGCGAAGATTCGCAAAACTTTAGAAGATTCTAAATATACCAATGACACATGATGCACACTAATTCATTGTATGTTGTCTACCCCTTCGAAAAATAGACCTGAGGTTGAAATAGACTTCTTCTTGAATTCTGAATATCTTCCATGAAAATGGAAGCGGCATATACCCAAATTTATATTTTAATCGTTTGTATAACCTGTCTACCTCTATACCGCTCCATACGCGATGAAGCTCACGCATGCCCATCGCTAAATCCTCAGCAGAAAGCTGTTTTCTGTAGGAATAATGAAAATAGTATAAATCTATTAGTATCAGCCAACGTTCATTCTCATAGATAGTTAGTATATCATCACTTACATTGTATTGTATCAACAGTTTCTTCATACTTTCATTGGCGCGAAGATAGTCAAACCTACTTCCACTAATAATGTGTGTTACCGAGTGGGGATTGTAGTGGTAGTAATACTCTCCATGACAGCAACCCACTTGCTTAGAAAACAGATAATGCAGTCGTGTACTGTTGTCATCACTGTAGGTTTTACAAGTGTCATCGTACGGGAACTGTTTGAAGAGGAAGGTTCTCGCTGCATAAACGCCATGTATTTTCCAGGTTAAACTGTCTTTGAAAGCTTCGTATCCAGACCTTTCGTCAAAAAAAATCCATGTCATATTCCTGTGCGGTTGAATTGTCACCTCCAAGGGTGAGGAGCTTGAAAAGCACACAGTCTACTTGTGGGTGCTTTTCAAAAAACCTGCAAAGCCTCTTCCAAAGCATCGGGCGCAAACGTATCATCGCAATCTAAAAACGTGGTGTAATGGGCGTTGATAAGTTTAATTCCTTCGTTGCGGGCATGTGCTGCTCCATAGTTTTGACTTAAATGAAGAATCTCAATTCGCCGGTCAGCAGCAGCATACAATTGTAATATTTTCCAAGAATTGTCCGTAGAGCCGTCGTCTATACAAATCACTTAAATGTCTTTGAGGGTTTGTCGCAGCAACGAATCCAAGCATCTTTTCAGATACTCGCTGCCATTATAAACCGCCACCAATATGGCAAATGATGCTGTTTTTTCCACACTCGTGTTTTTAGACGTGTCCACAAATCGTTATTTTTTCTCCATCTACGCACTGACAACCACATACCCAGAGCAGCACAAGCGCTGTGCTACACCCTCGACACCGGGAAGGTGAGCCACCAATTTGTTGCGAACAGTGCCTACTAAGATAGCAAGACCTCGTACACCACCAGCGTATTTTAAGATATGGGTATAGGTTTTGTTGCGATTCTCGTTTATCATCTTAGAATGAACGAATAAAAATTACTTTTATTACGTTTCCGATGTTGAACTTTTGTTTCAACACCGAACCAAGCGTATATGCCAATAAATAGCATCTTATTTTTCAATTTTTGGCATTTTAGTCGTTCAGTTCGTAGAAGGAGAATTCGGAAAATGTGAAATTATCGTCTTTTTATAGTGTGATTATGTGAAAATACAGGGTAAAAAAAACGTGATAATGTGAAATAATTACCTATTTATAGTTTTATTATGTGAAAATTCATGGTAAAATTGATGTGATAATGTGAAATAATTACGGTTCATCCTACATGTGGAGTGATGATCTTTATTATTCTGTCACCTCATTTCCTAAATTAACCGCTTTTGCATTTGCTGTTCAACAACATTACGCTTAAACCAACGGCTGTGACGACCCTTGGTTTTATTGATTACTTTCTGTTGAAATAGCAGAAAGTAAAAAAATATAATAAATTAATAATCAATCAATTACAAACATACAAAAACAATCGGTGCAAACTCATTGAGTTTGCACTCTAAAGTCAATGACTTTAACCGCCAATGTCATGCAGTTTGGCTGCCAAACTCAACGCTATTGATTTCGCTTGGATATCAGCTGTAAACAAACACCGAAATAGCTACATTCTATACGAGTATTGTTTTGTATTTTTGTAGGTACAACCAAACTAAAGACTTCAAACAATGAGAAAGTTTTTATTCACACTGCTGCTTTTGATGACAAGCACTAATGAAAGAACAAAAACCAACCGGCCAGTACGCAATGTTACAACGAAACAACTAAACTGTTGTTCTAATTTTTGAGGCAGCTATCGAAAGCAACAGGACAGGAAAAGCCATCAAACTGTAGTTTCAGATGATGGTCTAAGACTTTTCACGCATACTAATTTATGAGGATAGATATCCAATAAAAGCCCATTTCACCGGAGGTAATATCATTATTTTTAGGTATTTTATACAATGCATCGTCATTTGCAACTCTGTTGCATACTAAATTTTGTAATTTTGTGATTAAGATAGAGAGACAAAGATGAAGTTATCAGAGTTAAAAACAGGCGAAACAGGCGTTATTGTTAAAGTTACTGGTCACGGAGGCTTTCGCAAACGCATCGTTGAAATGGGCTTTATCAGCGGGAAAAAGGTTGAAGTGCTATTGAATGCCCCCCTGAAAGACCCAGTAAAATACAAAGTGATGGGTTACGAAGTGTCACTCAGACACTCCGAAGCCGACATGATTGAGGTTGTATCCTTGGAAGAAGCCAGGACGCATAAACCAACCGAAAACAATTACCAAGTAGCCTTTTCTGATGACGATTGCGACGACATCCAGCGCATGACTGAACAGCAAATTCATGCCGTTGCCATGCAGAAGAGCCGAACCATCAATGTAGCCTTGGTGGGAAACCCTAACTGCGGGAAGACATCGCTGTTCAATTTTGCATCCGGCGCGCACGAAAGAGTGGGCAATTATTCAGGTGTCACCGTCGATGCAAAGGACGGTCATGCCAGCTTTGAAGGCTATGAGTTCAACATAGTTGACCTTCCCGGCACTTATTCGCTTTCGGCTTATTCGCCGGAAGAACTCTATGTGCGGAAACAAATCGTAGAGAAAACTCCAGATGTCGTCATCAATGTCATAGATACTTCAAACTTGGAGCGAAACTTTTATCTAACGACACAACTCATTGACATGCACCTTCGTATCGTCTGCGCATTAAACATGTACGACGAGTCAGAAGATCGAGGGGACCGGATTCATATCGACAAGCTGTCCGAACTTTTCGGCATCCCTATGGTTCCTACGGTATTTAAAAATGGAAGAGGCGTCAAAGAGCTGTTTCATCAGGTCATCGAGACATACGAAGGCAAGGAAGATGCCCAAACACAATTCCGCCATATACATATCAATCATGGGCATGAAATAGAGCAAGGCATTGCTGACATCCAGGCTTTCTTGAAGCAAGACGAAAACATTCGGCAACGCTACTCTACCCGATATCTGGGCATCAAGCTGATGGAACACGACCATGACGTGGAAAAGATGATCAGTTCACTGCCCTATGCAGACAAGATATTTGCTGCCAGGGACAAAGCAGACAGACGCGTAAGGGAGGAAACGAATACCGACAGCGAGACGGCGGTGATGGATGCAAAATATGGTTTTATTCATGGAGCGCTGAAAGAGGCAGCCTACCAGACTGGAAACAAGAAAGATACCTACCAGCTTACGCACTGGCTGGACAGCTTTATCACGAATAAAGTTTTGGGTTTCCCAATCTTTATAGCTTTGATGTGGCTGATGTTCGAAGTAACCTTCTCACTCGGTCAATATCCCATGGACTGGATAGAATCTGGCGTTGCCTGGCTGGGACAGACCATTTCAACCTATTTTCCTGACGGCCCCATCAAAGACATGCTCGTCGACGGAGTCATCGGGGGCGTAGGTGCCGTCATCGTCTTCTTGCCACAAATATTAATTCTGTACTTCTTCATCTCTTATATGGAGGACAGCGGATACATGTCTCGTGCAGCTTTCATCATGGACAAGCTGATGCACAAGATGGGATTGCACGGTAAATCCTTCATTCCTCTTATCGTGGGTTTCGGCTGCAATGTGCCGGCTGTGATGGCAACACGAACAATTGAAAGCCGAAAATCCCGGCTTATCACCATGCTCATCTTGCCTATGATGAGCTGTTCTGCCCGACTTCCCGTTTATATCATGATTATCGGAACGTTCTTCTCGGCCCAGTATCGGTCAACAATGATGATGTCGCTGTATCTAATCGGCATCCTCATGGCTGTCTTTCTGGGCTGGTTGTTCAGCAAATTCGTCATCAAGGGTGAAGACACCCCCTTTGTGATGGAACTTCCCCCGTACCGTTTACCGACCTGGAAAGCCATCACCAGACATACTTGGGAGAAGGGAAAATTATATCTCAAGAAGATGGGCGGCATCATCTTGGTGGCCAGTATCATTGTCTGGGCATTGGGCTATTTTCCTCACAACGAGCATCTGTCCAGGGCTGAACAGCAAGAACAGAGCTACATTGGACGCATAGGCAAGGCCATAGAACCAGTATTCAGAGTTCAAGGTTTTAGTTGGAAACTGGACGTGGGTATCGTGGCTGGTGTTGGAGCTAAGGAAATCGTGGCTTCAACGATAGGTGTGCTCTATTCGTCAGAAGGGAGTGTTGATGAAGATGACGCAACATCAGATGAGCCCGAGAAGTATTCACGGCTGAGAAAACAAATGACAGCCGATGGCATCACACCCCTAACCGCATACGCCTTCTTGCTATTCATCCTGTTATACTTCCCCTGTGTGGCCGTGATTGCCGCCATTAAAGGCGAAACAGGTAGTTGGAAATGGGCTTTGTTCTCGGCTGGTTACACCACGCTTCTGGCATGGATTGTATCTGCAGCCTTTTATCAAATAGGAAGTCTGATTATCTCATAGTTGCATATTCTTGAACTGTCCGACATTAATTTCAAAAAAATAAACGAAATGTTTGGCATTTAAAGAAAATCAATGTACCTTTGCACACGCAAAAAAGAAACTTGCACCCTTAGCTCAGTTGGTAGAGCAACTGACTCTTAATCAGTGGGTCTAGGGTTCGAATCCCTAAGGGTGTACTTCTTTCTCGATTGCACCCTTAGCTCAGTTGGTAGAGCAACTGACTCTTAATCAGTGGGTCTAGGGTTCGAATCCCTAAGGGTGTACAATCAAAACAAAGGTAAATCAACAGGTTCAGATAAGGACATTTTGATTTACCTTTTACTTTTTTCAGAGCTTCACACCATCATCTGAAGTTCAGTTTCAACGACATGATGACAAAATGA
>NZ_AWXC01000019.1 GCF_000479005.1 Prevotella sp. BV3P1
TCCTGCCCGGTACAAATGTGCCAGTTTCATCAATTGCAAATCATCAGAAGGCTTCTGACAAATAACCCTCATTTGCCTGCAAGCATAGAGTTGCTGGCATTGGCAAGGAAGATGTTTACCATCGGAAAAGAGCAGTTCTTAATGGAATTTGGTAAATGGTGTGCCCGGTGGGAGGATTTTCTGAATGAAAGAACGACTCTTATTTCAGGCAAGACCACCTACACACACAGACGACTTAGGACTGCCAAGAGGTCTTTAAAAACACATCTCAAGTGGCTTTTTACATATGAAGAACATACGGAGGTAAACATACCGAATACAACCAATATGTTGGAAGGCTACAACTCACAACTTAAAAGAGCTTTACTGAACCATAACGGATTAAGCGATACCAACAAAAAGAAGTTTATTGATGGATTTCTGAATATAACAAAGTAGGCTGGAAATTACCAGCCTACCATTTGTCCATTACAAACATCTGGAGCTTTTTCAGCCTACCAAATGTCCATTACGCCT
>NZ_AWXC01000020.1 GCF_000479005.1 Prevotella sp. BV3P1
GAAAGTTGGGTGCATGTATGGGCATAAACGAAAAAATCACAATCTCTTCGAGCGTGAAAAGATTGTGATTCGTTGATTTTTGAGGTACCTGGCAGAGTCGAACTGCCCTACACGGTTTTGCAGACCGTTACCTAACCGATCGGCCAAGGTACCCTGATTGATTTTTGCGAGTGCAAAGATAAGGTAAATAATTTGTTCTTCCAAACATTTGTCTCACTTTTTCTTATAACACGCTGGCTTTCGATGGGCTGATGCTTGTTTTTTCAGTATCTGGTCATGCAATGCACATCCTTTGCATCCGTAGCATTTGTCGCCGCTGTGTCGCCATGTCAGGTATATTCTTCGTCCTGCATAAACTACAGCCGCGATGAGGATGGCAATGAGAATAGTGTATTGAACAACGTATGTCATATTGAGCTTTTATGATTTCATTGATGAAACCAGCTATCAATAGTGTATGCTGATTAGATCAACAAGGAATTGAATCAACCCGAACCCCTCCCATACTTAGATAGCTTTCTTCTTTCAGACATGGGAAGGATTCGGTGGTCGTTGATAGCCTAGTAATGCCTCTTAATAAGCGAAGAGGGGATAGTTCTTCATCGTTTCGTTAACTTTCTGTCTTACGTTTGCGATGATCTTTTCATCATCAGGTGCGTTCAATACCTCTTCGATGAGGTCGGCAATAAGAAGCATGACATCTTCTTTCGCACCTCGCGTTGTCATGGCTGCGGTGCCAAGACGAATACCACTGGTTTGGAATGCCGAACGTGAGTCGTAAGGTACCATGTTCTTGTTGACGGTGATATCAGCAGCAACGAGTGCGTTCTCTGCCACTTTACCCGTCAGTTCGGGATATTTTGAGCGAAGGTCAACCAACATCGAGTGGTTGTCTGTTCCGCCACTTACGATGCTGAAGCCACGTTTTGTGAGTGCGTCGGCCAACACAGCCGCATTCTTTTTAACCTGCTGTGCATACTCTTTCCATGACGGTCTCAGGTTTTCGCCGAAGCCAACAGCCTTGGCTGCAATGACATGTTCAAGAGGACCGCCCTGCGTTCCGGGGAATACAGCACTGTTGAGCAGCTGCGACATCATCTTAACATCACCTTTCTTAGTGGTCAGGCCCCATGGATTTTCAAAGTCTTTACCCATCAAAATGATGCCACCACGTGGGCCGCGGAGCGTTTTGTGCGTGGTACTGGTGACGATGTGTGCATATTTGACGGGATTGTTCAGCAATCCGGCG
Source organism: Prevotella sp. BV3P1 (assembly GCF_000479005.1). Lineage (GTDB taxonomy): Bacteria > Bacteroidota > Bacteroidia > Bacteroidales > Bacteroidaceae > Prevotella. Next base: position 1,250 of record NZ_AWXC01000020.1, read on the forward strand.
GCAATCAATCCTGCTGGGTGAGCCATGTCAATCATGAGTAGAGCTCCCACCTCGTCAGCAATCTTGCGCATGCGCTGATAGTCCCACTCACGGCTGTAAGCAGATCCACCTCCGATAATCAGTTTCGGATGATGTTGGTGAGCCAGCTGTTCCATCTCATCATAGTCTATCCGACCCGTTTCCTTATTCAAGTTGTAGCCAATGGGATGATAGAGGATACCGGATGTGTTGACGCTACTTCCGTGCGACAGATGGCCGCCATGATCGAGGTTGAGCCCCATGAATGTATCGCCAGGCTTCAATACAGCCAGCAAAACGGCGGCGTTTGCTTGTGCACCCGAGTGTGGTTGTACGTTAGCAAACTCGGCTCCGAAGAGTTTTTTGACACGTGCTATCGCAAGATCCTCTACCTGGTCAACGATTTGGCAACCACCATAATAACGCTTTCCGGGAAGGCCTTCGGCGTATTTGTTTGTTAGATACGATCCCATTGCCTGCATCACTTCGTCGCTAACAAAGTTTTCTGATGCGATGAGTTCCATCCCTTTGAGCTGGCGTTGATGCTCTTGCTCAATGAGATAGAAGATTTCTTGGTCTTTTTCCATGATTTTTTAATTTGGTTTAAGTAAAGATGTTTCATTTAGAATGATCTGCTATTAACAGCATTCCGTTTGTTCTTTTGAGTCGATTATTGATTGTTTTAGTGAGTTTGACAGGATAGAATTTAGCAGAGTTCTACTTTGTTGATGTCTTGTTCTTTGTCGCAATAGTGACATTTCAGTAAACCATGTGTCTTGTCTACCACATGGAATACGGTTTGCATGGGTTCGTTGTTAGTAATGCACATGGGGTTGTTACATTTCACGATGCCACGCAATTCGTTCGGTGTCTCAACTGTTTTCTTCTCCACTACTTCGTAATCTTTGATGATGTTGAGTACTATTTTCGGGGCTACGACGGAGAGTCGGCTAATCTCTTCGTCAGAGAAAAACTTGTCGGAAACCTTGATAATGCCTTTCTTTCCAATCTTTTTGGAGACAAAATTGTTGCCAATGGTAACTGGTGTGTTTAATGATTGGAGTTCCAGCAGATTGACGACTTGGTATGTTTTGCCCGCAGGAATATGATCAATAACAGTACCATTCTCTATTGCTGCAACTAAACGCTCTTTCTTATTCATAATCAGATTGTTATTGTTGTATTACAACTTATTTGATAATTGTTTTATCTTGCTTGATATCTTCGAGGGTGATGCCTAAACAATGACTGAATATGGCTTGTCTGGCATAGAGTCCGTTCTGTGCTTGTTGAATGTAATAGGCATGAGGATTGTCATCCACGTCGTAAGCAATTTCATTGACACGCGGAAGTGGATGCAGTATCTTGAGGTTGTCCTTAACGTTTTTGAGCATGTCGTTGCGCAGGATGTACACGTTTTTCACATGTTCGTATTCCATCAAGTCAGAGAAACGCTCTTTCTGCACACGTGTCATATAGAGAATGTCGGCATCAGCCAGCACCCTGCTGTTAAAGGCGGTGTGCTCTTGATACTTGATGCCGTGCTCTTGACAATAGAGTTTGTATTCCATGGGCATGGCCAGTTCGTTAGGAGCAATGAAATGAAAAGTGGGGTTGAAGTGTCGCATCGCCATAATGAGAGAATGCACCGTGCGACCATACTTCAGGTCGCCCACCAGGTAAATGTTCAAGTTTTCGAGCGTTCCTTGCGTCTTGTAGATGGAGTAGAGATCCAACAAACACTGTGAAGGGTGCATGTGAGCACCGTCACCAGCATTGATGATGGGAACGGGAGCCACCTCACTGGCATATTGAGACGCTCCTTCGATGTAATGGCGCATGACGATGAGGTCGGCATAGTTGGAAACCATGAGTATGGTGTCCTTGAGAGTTTCACCTTTAGATACGCTGGAAGCTTTCGCATCTGAAAAGCCAATGACACGAGCTCCCAGCCTGTTGGCCGCCGTTTCAAAGCTAAGGCGGGTCCTGGTTGATGGTTCATAGAAAAGTGTGGCTACGACTTTACCTTTTAATAATTCGCGGTTGGGATGCATCTCAAATTGCTCGGCCATGGCTAACAGATACATCAGCTCATCTTTAGCGAGGTCGGCAATGGTGATAAAATGACGTTTTTCCATTTTGTATACTTGATATGTTTTGGAATTGACGGCTAAGTTAGTTATTAATTTTTATTTACGAGAGATAATTAAAAGAAATGTTGTATTTTTGCATCAATAATATATATATGTGTTGCGGAGAATGAGAAAGGCATTTGTTCATTTCCTTTGGAAAACTTTAATCGCAGTATTTTGCGTCATTCTGATTGCGTTTATCGCGATATGGAATGGGTGGATAGGCTATATGCCTGATGTAGAAGACCTTCAGAACCCCATCAGTCGTTTTGCAACCCAGGTTTATTCGGCAGATGGCAAAGTGCTGGGCACCTGGAACTTTAACAAGGAAAACCGCATAGTTATACCTTATTCAAAAATCTCTCCACATCTGGTTCATGCTTTGGTTGCAACAGAGGATGAACGGTTCTACGAACATTCGGGAGTCGACTTTTTCGCATTGGGGCGCGCTATCATCAAACGCGGAATACTTGGGCAAGAGAATGCCGGAGGCGGTTCAACCATTACGCAGCAATTGGCTAAACAGCTCTATTCAGAAACGGCGCGGAGCACGTTGGAGCGAATGCTGCAAAAACCCATCGAATGGGTCATCGCCGTAAAGTTGGAACGCAACTACACCAAGGAGGAAATCATCGCATTATACCTTAACTATTTTGATTTTCTCCACAACGCGGTAGGCATCAAGACTGCTGCGAACACCTATTTTAATAAAGAACCCAAAGACTTGACAGTCACAGAGTCGGCCATGCTCATCGGCCTTTGTAAGAATCCGTCCCTTTATAATCCCGTTCGTTATCCTGAACGTAGTACCGAGCGCCGTAATGTCGTGCTCGGGCAAATGCAAAAGGCCGGATATCTTTCGAAAGCAGAATATCACCAGTACGCAGATGAAAAGTTGAAGCTGAACTTTCACCGTACAGATCACAAGAATGGATTGGCTACCTACTTCCGTGAATTCCTGCGCCAATATATGATGGCCTCGCGTCCAGATCGTTCTGATTATCCCTCCTGGAACCAGAATCAATTTGTCTTTGATTCCATCGCATGGGATACAGATCCCCTTTATGGTTGGTGCAATAAGAATTTTAAGAGAAATGGCAAGCCTTATAATGTCTACACGGATGGCTTGAAAGTGTTTACCACCATAGATTCACGTATGCAGCTATATGCGGAACAGGCTGTTTATAACCATGTGGCTAAGTTCCTGCAACCAGCTTTTGACAAAGAGAAAGCCAAACGCCCCAACGCACCCTTTACCAAAGCGCTGACACCGAAAGAGATTAGATCTATTTTGAACAGGTCTATGATGGGAAGTGAGCGCTATAGGGTATTGAAAGCCTCGGGAGCCTCTGAAGCAGAAATCAAGAAGTCGTTCAATACGCCTGTCGACATGGCGGTGTTTACCTATCATGGCGATGTGGATACGACAATGACGCCCATGGATTCCATCCGTTATTACAAATCGTTCCTTCGGGCAGGCTTCATGAGCATGGATCCGCAGACGGGACATGTGAAGGCATACGTGGGTGGACTTGACTACAATCACTTCATGTATGACATGGTGATGAACGGACGCCGACAGGTAGGATCGACCATCAAACCTTTTCTGTATTCCTTGGCCATGGAGAACGGTTTTTCTCCTTGCGACCAAGCACCTAACGTGCAGAGAACCTACATGGTGGCGGGCAAGCCTTGGACACCAAGAAACGCCAGTAGAAGACGATATGGCTCGATGGTGACGCTGAAATGGGGCTTGGCCAACTCAAACAACTGGATATCGGCATATTTGATGAGCCGTTTGAACCCACAGCTGTTTGTAAGTATGCTCCACGACTTTGGCATTCAGAACCCAGACATCCATCCTTCCATGGCTCTTTGTTTAGGGCCTTGCGAAGTTTCTGTTGGCGAAATGGTCAGCGCATACACCACATTTGCCAACCACGGCATCCGTACCGCTCCGATGTTTGTTTCTAAAATAGAAGATAATGAAGGGAATGTGCTGGCAACCTTCCAGCCTCGTATGAGTGAAGTGATTAGTGCGGAGAGTGCCAACAAAATGCTGGTTCTATTGCAAGAAGTTGTCGACAGAGGTACAGCAGGTCGATTGCGTTTCAAGTACAACATCAATGGAGAAATAGGAGCGAAGACGGGTACTACAAACCGCAACTCTGATGCCTGGTTCATGGGTTTCACACCACAATTAGTGAGTGGATGTTGGGTAGGCGGTGAAGACCGCGACATTCATTTTGACTCCATGAGGATGGGGCAGGGAGCAACCATGGCATTACCAATATGGGCTAACTTCATGAAAAGAGTTTATAAAGATGCTTCGTTAGGATATAAACCAGATGCATCTTTTGGACTTCCAGAAGGCTATAATCCGTGCGCCAGAGATGATCAGGCTGTAGATGAGTTTGGTATCGACGAGGTTTACGAATAATAGATGAGTTGAAGGCATAGATGTTGCCGTAAACATGCTATCGATTCTCAAATTCAACAACGCGCGAATAAAGTTGCAATATTACGATGATCCAGCAAAGATAATATTTTTTTTGTATCAGTAGAAATATAATAGGAATAGGAGAGGGTGCATTATATAACCGATTAAGATGCACCCTTCTGATTTTTTCATACTCAAACAAAGTTTAGCAGACAGCAATGGAAAACTTGTTAAGGCGCTGTTAATATCTCCTTGCGCACCGTTCCATCGTCCATTACGATGATGTTGACGCCCCGCTGCGGCCTGCTGATTCTGGTTCCGTCTAGTCGGTAGCGTGCTTTCTCCACGGGCCTGCGGCTGTCTACCGGGTGTTTGTCAACCGCGTTGGACACCTTCTGTGGTTTGATGTTGAATGTCATCGACTGATTCTGGTAGGGTATTTTCTTGAGATCCACAAATCCGTCTCCGCCTCCTAGTCCGTATACCACATGGAAATTGCCCTTGTCGTCGTAGCCGTCGATGACAAAGCAATGCGGCGTGTAGGCCGTGCTTCCGCCGTAGATGACTGGCATGCCGTCTGAAAGTTGCTGGTACAGCGTGGTGTACCATGTGCTGTCACTTACTTCGTTGAGGAAGGTTGATAGGTAAGTCACCGAGCTGTCGTACGCAAAATGGTCTTTAAGTGCCTTCGCCACATCCATGTCAAATGCGCCACTGTCGTATTGTCCATACTGCATTTCCACGGCAGCGCCACAGTCGGCCATGATTTTTGCCACAGCTTGCTTCTCCTCGTTCGAACTATTGTCGCCGTATGTATAGGCATCTTTCATTTTCTCCCAGTCGTAGGTGCTATTACTGAAGTCGGTCTCAACGATGTATACCAGTCCGTCGCCGCCCTCGTATGTGTACCTCACACTGCCTTGTCCGTGCGCTGGATAACCGTAGTATTTCATGACCTGTGCCATGGCAGTTGCCACGCAGCCCGTCTTGCAGTGTACGTTCTTGCCTGGTGCCAGTGGACATTGTAGGTTATAGGGTGCGTTCTGTCCCCAGGTTGTCTTGAGCATGGGTGTCACCGATGGCTTTATCTTGCCCTTCAAGAGGCTGAAGCATTCGTATTGAGACATATCTTTCGCATGGATGCCCATGAGCAGGCAACATGAAATGAGTGTGAGTAGGGTTTTCTTGTTCATGATCTACAATATATTTTTGTGGAATATGCTGTATGGTAAATAATAAAAACAACGGGGATGGACACGCTTGTGGCATGCTCATCCCCGTTGTATCAGAAAGTTTACTTTGTTTCTATCTCTTCCTTCATGTCAATAAACTGCTTTTTTGAATTGTAGAATTCATATTGCAAAAAAGCTAGTTTTTGTGAAGGGATTACATTAACTCCAAGTCCATATTTAATTTGCCACTTACGTTTCAGGGAGAACACTCCTTGATTGATATAGGCGGCTACATACGGATGAACATGGAGAGTGAACCGTTTAATTCCTATTTTGTTGACTAGTTTGTCAATTTTTCTTTCAAGTAGATCGGTAAATAAAATGCTAGACTTAATTTTACCTGTGCCATTACATGTGGGGCATGTCTCGTCAACATTGACGTCCATTACAGGTCTTACACGCTGTCTAGTAATTTGCATCAATCCAAACTTGCTAAGTGGGAGTATATTGTGACGCGCACGATCACTTTGCATATTCTTGCACATGCGCTCGTAGAGCATCTGCCGGTCTTCAGCAAGATGCATGTCGATAAAGTCAACAACGATAATACCTCCCATATCACGCAGCCTAAGCTGCCGTGCCAATTCGTCTGCTGCCCCAAGATTTACTTCAAGTGCGTTTGCCTCTTGTCCATTTTCGTTTCGCGTTCTGTTCCCGCTGTTTACATCCACCACATGCAATGCCTCGGTATGTTCGATGATAAGATAGGCTCCATGCTTGTAATTGATGGTCTTGCCGAAGCTCGACTTGATTTGCTTTGTAATGTTGAAATTATCAAAGATGGGCACTTTGCCCGTGTATCTCTTCACGATGCCCGACTTGTTTGGGGCTATCAACGAAACATAGTCTTTAACCTGCCTGAACGCTTCTTCGTCATTAATGTAAATATTCTCGAAGCTTGGGTTAAATATATCTCTTAATAAAGCGATTGCTCGTACGGCCTCTTCATATACTAATTGAGGTCGTTGTTGCGTTTTCTGGACTTTGACAATTGCATCTTGCCAACGCTTTGTCAGCACTTTCATCTCGCCATCTAACTCAGCAACTCTTTTTCCTTCTGCCACCGTGCGTACGATGACGCCACAGTTTTTAGGTTTAATGCTGCGGACGAGTTGTTTCAACCTGGCGCGTTCCTCACCGTTTTTGATTTTTGAAGAAACGGAAACTTTGTCACCAAAGGGAATCAAAACTAAAAAGCGGCCTGCAAAAGACAGCTCAGCAGTTAATCGTGGACCTTTGGTTGAAATAGGTTCTTTAACAATTTGCACCAACACTTCTTGCCCTAATGTCAGTGTCGACTGAACGCTACCGTCTTTTGGAAGGTCTGGCAGATGTGAGGCTTTGGCAAATGGATAAAGTTTTTTTCTGTCACTTTGTACTTGCTTTAAGTACTTCGCATACGAATTAAATTGGCTCCCTAAGTCAAGATAGTGAAGAAAAGCGTCTCTTTCATATCCCACATCCACAAAACAGGCATTTAAACCTGGCATGAGTTTTTTCACTTTTGCGATGTAGACATTTCCAACAGAGAAAGTTGCAGAGCGCGGTTCGTTCTGATATTCAACCAGACGCTTATCCTCTAACAGTGCCGTGGCAATGTCTTTCTCCTGGACGTCAATAACAACTTCGCTGGTCATTTCTCTTCTTACTTTGCTTAGTTACATCAAAAAAGGGCGTGCCAAACATCCTCCATAGGACTTTTCGACGCGCCCCACTGTCAGTATAGACTGTCAAGTAATGTTATTTGCTCTTGTGTCTATTCTTTCTCAATCTTTTCTTACGCTTGTGCGTAGCCATCTTGTGGCCCTTCTTTTTCTTACCGTTTGGCATAGTTTTAAATGTTTAAAAATAATATGTTTTGTACTAAAATTTCTATATTAATAGATGTAGAATACCTGTTTGATGATTCTTAATACAAACGTTGCCTTACGCTTTCATCGCATTGGTGAAGCTTTTAGATGGTTTAAAGCTGGGCAAATCGTGTGCATCAATTGTAATAGTGGTATTCTTTTGGATGTTCCGAGCTGTCTTTGCCGCTCTGTGCTTGATAATAAAGCTGCCAAAACCTCTCAAATAAACATTTTCTCTTTTATTGAGAAGGCTATCCTTTACGGTACTCATGAAGCATTCTACCACAGCTGCTACTTCTTTTTTCTGTAAGCCGGTAGACATTGAAATTTCGTTGATGATATCTGCTTTCGTCATTTTATTTATAAGTTATTTGTTATTATTTTTTACCTTGCATCTCAATTTTGATTTGCAAATATAGTGGTTTTTTACGTGATAGAAAAATATATTTAGTTATTTTTGCCAAATTAAGCCATAAAAATATTTCAGAAGTTCTTCTTTCCCAAGAACTTATATTTCCATACCTTCGCGACTGAACCTATTTTTCCTTTGAATCTTTTTTTGAATCATTGATGGGTTCCCTTATTTTCCTCTGTTTAATTTTACCACAAACTCCTCTTAGGATCATTGATTCTGGGCGAGGTTTTGCCTTTGAGGCATCATAATGAGAAGTAATATTGTTTTTGTGCAAAATGGTTTCCAAGATATAAAACGCTTTTGTGAAATTTTGATTTGCTTGAATTTACAAGCCATATTTGTCTGCTTTCATACGTTGTTTTTTGTTCTTTATCTAATAAATGTGTAGATTTGCATGATGAGAAAAATAATCCATGTCGATATGGATGCTTTCTACGCCTCGGTAGAACAGCGTGACCGTCCTGAATTACGAGGGAAACCTGTTGCTGTGGGTCACGACGGACCGCGTGGCGTGGTCAGCACCGCAAGTTACGAGGCGCGCAAGTTTGGCGTGCACTCGGCAATGGCCATGAGCAAAGCTAAGCGTCTGTGTCCGCAATTGATTATAGTGCCTCACAGGGGAGAGGTGTACCACGAGGTTTCCATGCAGGTTCGTGAAATCTTTCGAGAGTACACAGACATCATTGAACCGATATCCTTAGATGAGGCATTTTTGGACGTTACTGACAATAAAAAGGATATTGAGAATCCATTGACCATCGCATTTGAAATCAAGAAGAAGATACGAGAAAACACTCATTTGACAGCTTCTGCTGGAGTTTCCTTCAATAAATTTCTGGCCAAGATTGCTTCTGATTATCGAAAACCTGATGGATTGTTTGAGGTTAGTTATGAAGATGCGTACGATTTTATTGGTCAGTTGAAGATAGAAAAGTTTTGGGGCATCGGACCAAAAACAGCTGAGCAGATGCATAAAATGGGAATCTTTACGGGCGAGCAGTTGCGTACGGTTTCTCAAAAACATTTGATTGATGTGTTTGGCAAGATGGGAAGTGTCTACTATCATGATGCCAGAGGCGATGATGAACGACCCGTCATCAGCAATTGGATTCGTAAGTCCGTTGGCTGCGAACGTACATTTCAGGAAGATCTCACCCTGCGCTCGGCCATAGTTATCGAACTGTACCACACGGTGTTGGAACTGGTTGAACGAATCAAAGAGGCTGGTTTTGAAGGCAAGACACTGACCTTGAAAATCAAATTTGATGATTTTACGCAAATAACCAGAAGTGCTACGGTAGATCATTGCTTGCAGACCAAAGTCCAAATACTGCCTCTGGCAAAAAGTTTGTTGCGTGAGGTGGATTATTCCCATCGAGCCATCAGGCTGATGGGACTGTCTGTCAACAATCCTCATGCGGATGATGGAGCTGAAAAGGAGAAGCGTTGGGAGGAAGGTTGGATTGATGGTTTTAAAGATGCTTAATACAGTTTCTTTCTCGCAAATATGATAACAGCGACGTGTCCTATTTTCATTCCGTGCCAACCAGCAGAAGATAAGCATTTTAAAAACTATTAATCATTTGGACGTATCAGATATCTTTCGTAATTTTGCATAGAATAATTAAGCAAATATTTGCACCGATGATTTGGCCTAAACATCTTTTTGGTGTGGGCCATGCATCAAACAAATCATCATCATCATGAAACAAACAAAGATAGTATGTTCGATCAGTGATCGGAATTGCAGTGAGGAGTTTTTACGAAAATTATTTTTCGCGGGTATGAATGTCGTGCGTATGAATACTGCTCACGCCACTATAGAGGGAATGAAAGAAGTCATCAAAAATGCTCGTGCAGTTTCTTCCCACCTGGCATTGTTGATTGATACCAAGGGACCGGAAGTGAGAACCACGAACGTTACTGAACCATTGGTTTACAAGACGGGTGAAATTGTGAAGATTTTCGGCAGACCGGACGTAGACAGCACGCACGACATCATCAACGTTTCGTACGTTGACATCGCAAGAGATTTGAAAATTGGCAACGATATTTTAATCGATGATGGGGCTCTTGACTTGAGAGTTATTGATATCATCGGTCCCATGCTGGTGGCACAAGTCATGAATGACGGAATACTCGGGGCTCATAAAAGTGTGAATATACCAGGAAGACACATTGACTTACCGGCACTTACCGAGAAAGACAAACACAACATTCTCTTTGCTATCGAGCAGGATATTGACTTCATTGCGCATTCTTTTGTCCGTAATGCGCAGGATGTAAAAGCCGTGCAAGACATTCTTGATGAACACCACAGCGATATCAAGATTATTTCAAAGATAGAAAATCAAGAAGGGGTTGATAATATTGACGAGATTATTGATGCCTCTTATGGTATCATGATTGCCCGCGGTGACCTGGGTATTGAGGTTCCCATCGAGGAAATACCCGGTATTCAGCGTCAGATTATCCGCAAATGCGTCATGAAGAAAAAGCCAGTCATCGTGGCCACGCAGATGCTTCACACCATGATTAACAATCCGCGTCCCACACGAGCCGAAGTAACCGACATCGCCAACGCCATCTATTCTTGGACAGATGCGCTGATGCTTAGTGGCGAAACGGCATCTGGCCGATATCCTGTGGAGGCCGTTCAGACCATGGCACGCATAGCTGAGCAGGCTGAAGCCGACAGAACATGGGAAACAACCATCGACCCCATGGCTCATGGTTATAAAGGCCAACGGGAATTTTTGGCGCATTCAGCCATTGAGTCTACTCGCAAATTGGGCGTGAAGGGCATCATCACGGCCAGCGAAACTGGACAAACGGCTCGTACGCTGTCGGCTTTCCGAGGTGCCACACCTATCTTGGCCATCTGTTATAGAGAGAAAACGCAACGATTGCTGAATTTGAGTTACGGAATTATTCCTATCTACCAAAAAGAACATACCAGCTCCGAAAACCTTTTTACGGCAGCCCTCAGGATGCTCCGTCAGAAGGGATATATTAAACTGGAGGATAAAATTGCCTACCTCAGCGGCAGCTTTGGGAAGAACGGTGGTACCACTTTGCTCGAAATCAATAAAGTAGGGCAAGTTTTTGATAACTCATACGAGTTCCACCTTCCACATTATCTAAAGGACGAAACAGAAGAGAAGCGATAAACGACCGTGGCAAACTTTGAACTAAAATGAAATGAACATTGGAATTATTGGAACGGGAAAAATCGTCAACGAAATGATTCCCGTGGTCCAACAAATCAATGGTATCACGATTCAGGCCATTTGCAGCCGACCGCAAAGTCTTTCAAAGGCAGAGCGGTTGGCTGCTTTGTTTCATATTAAAGAGGTCTACAACGATTATGATGCCATGCTCCACAAGAGTGATATTGATTTTGTTTACGTGGCTGTAGCCAACCATGCACATGCAAGCTATGCTCGGCGTGCCTTGCTGGCCAAGAAAAATGTCATCATCGAAAAACCCATCTGTACTTCTGTTGCTGAATTGGAAGAGTTGATGCAGCTGGCATTTGCGAACAACTTGTATATATTCGAAGCTGTTACCTTATTACACATGCCTCACTATCAATTGATAAAAAACGAATTGTTGGCGCAGCTGGGTCGTGTCAAATTGATTGAGTGCAATTACAGCCAACGCTCCAGTAGGTACGATTTATATTTAAATCACCAGCTAACGCCCGCATTTGATACGACATGTCACGGTGGGGCTTTGATGGACATCAACGTCTATAACATTAATTTTGTCTTATCATTGTTTGGCGTACCCATTCGCGTGGAGTATCATCCCAATGTGGGGTATAACAAGATTGACACCTCTGGAGTGGCCATTTTGACTTATCCTGATTTCGTGGCCATCTGCATTGGTGCTAAAGATTGTGATGGGCATTCGTTTGGAGCCATACAAGGTGACGAAGGTCGCATATACGTCACAGGACCCGTCAGCACGCTGTCTGAATTGGAACTGTGCAAAGACGGCAAACAGAAGACTGTCAACATTCAGCCTAAGAAGCACCGATTGGCGTTTGAATTCGAGCATTTTCGTGATATTTATCACAGCCATCAGGTTCATGAAATGAAGCATTACCTGCAAATTTCTCACCATGTGATGAAAGTAATCGATCAATTGCGAGGCAACACCTTATCTTATTGAAAGAGCCATTGGGCCGTCGTTGAAAAATATACACAAATCATGAATCAAAAAAAAATGACAGAGAGCGAATATCGCCAACGCATCAAAGAACTGGAAGAAGCACTTGAATACGAGCGACTTCGCAATTACGCCTACGAGAAACTCATCGAGATAACCGAAAAGGAAGAGGGCATTACCATCTTGAAAAAAGGCGACAAGTCAAACACGAAATAGCGCTAATCACATTCATTTTTGCCCTTGTGTGTCCAAACTCTATGAGTTTACCCTCCAATGTCTATGGGTTTGCCCTCCAATGTCTATGAGTTTGAAGGGTAAAGTCATGGAGATTGCTTTTCAATCTTAACTCCAAGGATTTCCTCCTATTTTTTCCATAAAGAAAACACAATGTCAGTTTGGAAATATGTTAACTCTTTTTCTTGAAATCATGTTCTTGCGTGTACAAAAACATGCTTGATAATATGACAGATTATGAAGTGACGTGAATCATGACCATGCTCTCTTCTAAATTTCCATAGTTTTGTTCGTTACTATCCTAAAGTATTCTCTTCACATAAAATATAAGTACTTATATATCTTGTTGATGTACCATTTTTCATCATTTCCATGCACCAACGAAGGAAAATAACCCAAAAACTAATTTTTATCATAAATTCCTATCAAAAAAATGTTGAAAAACTTGACGAAAAGAAAAAATATACATATATTTGCAAAAAATAGAACAGTTTCGGATTTTTTTAATTTGGGTGATATGGCAAAATATAACATTGTTAAGAAAAAGGATAAGGATGCTGCCTACCGTTCCCTGGTCAGCCCTGAATTGATGGACGAGCTGCAGGAAAAAATTTTGGATGTTATCCTCATCCAAAAGAAATACAAAGACAAGAATTATTCGGCAAAGAAACTGGCTGAGGACTTGGGTACCAACACGCGGTATATTTCGGCTGTCGTCAATGTGCGCTTCCACATGAACTACACTTCGTTTGTAAACAAGTATCGTATTGAAGAGGCTATGGCAGTGCTGACGGATAAGAGGTATCACGATTTGAATATGGAAGAGATATCAGATATGGTAGGCTTTTCGAATCGGCAATCTTTCTATGCGTCTTTTTATAAATTGAATGGCTGTACACCTCGCGACTACAAGATGCAGCACCTGGCCATGCTTCCAGCAGATGCACCGACTCCGAAGAAGGGAAAAAAGAAATCTGGTTCGAAGAAGAAAAAGAAGTAATAATCCTACTGTCGCTGCATGACACATGAATTTAAATATTCAGACGAACGATTTGCAGATTTGCAAATGCTAAGGTATCGTCTGAAAGGGTTTGAGAACTTGACGCTCAAACAAAAGATTTATATCTATTTTTTAGCAAAAGCCACATTGGCGGGAAGAGATATCACGACCGACCAGTTTGGCAAGTACAACTTGAAGATAAGAAAGGTACTTGAGGTTGTGTATGAGGAATATGCTGGCTCGAGAGATAGTGATGACTTCAAGAATCTGGAAATCTATCTGAAGAGGATATGGTTCTCTAACGGCATCTATCATCATTACGGCAGTGAAAAAATGATTCCGGAGTTTTCGGAAGGCTTTTTCAGAAAAGTCTTGTCCGGGATTGATGTCACACGCTTGCCATTGGCACCCCGTCAAACGGTGCAAGAGCTGGCCGATGAGCTTATTCCGGTGCTGTTCGATCCGAACATTTTACCCAAGCGTGTGAACAAGACGGATGGAGAAGATTTGGTGTTGACATCGGCTTGCAATTATTATGAAGGCGTTTGTCAAAAGGAAGTTGAGCAGTTTTACGCTGCCCAGAAACAGCCTTCGGATGAAGAGCCTGTTTCCTATGGACTAAATACCAAGTTGGTGAAAGAAGATGGTGTCATCAAAGAGATACCGTACACAACCAGTTCCCTGTACCAGAAGGAATTGAAACGGATTGTTTACTGGTTGAGAAAGGCGCGGGAATTTGCCGAAAACGAACAACAAAAGAAGATTATCTCGCTGTTGATACGATATTATGAAACGGGTGACTTGAAGTTGTTCGACAAATACTCCATAGAGTGGTTGAAGGAACAGGATGGGCAAGTTGATTTCATCAATGGTTTTATAGAGGTTTATGGCGATCCGTTAGGATTAAAAGGCTCATGGGAAGGGCTCGTGGAATACAAAGACTTAGAGGCTACCAAGCGCACCCAACTCATCAGTAAAAATGCACAATGGTTTGAAGACCACTCACCGGTAGAAAAGCGTTTCAAGAAAGAAAAGGTGAAAGGTGTGACCGCTCATGTCATCTGCGCGGCCATGTTGGGTGGCGATGAATATCCATCATCGGCTATAGGAATCAACCTACCGAACGCTGAATGGATTCGAGCCAGGTATGGTTCGAAGAGCGTTACAATTGGAAATCTCACGGAAGCTTACAATCATGTGGCCAGAGGAAATGGCCTGCATGAGGAGTTTGTGATTGATGACGAAACGCTGGAGCTGATTAACCGTTATGGGGATCTTTGTGATGATTTGCACACTGATTTGCATGAGTGTTTGGGGCATGGCAGTGGACAGTTGCTACCAGGCGTTGACGGTGATACTTTGGGCGCTTATGGTGATACCATAGAGGAAGCCAGGGCCGACTTGTTTGGACTTTATTACATCGCAGATGAGAAACTCATTGAGTTGGGATTGCTGCCAAACGCGGATGCGTTCAAATCTCAATACTATACCTACATGATGAATGGCCTGTTGACACAGATGGTCAGAATCAAGGAAGGGCATCAAATAGAGGAAGCTCACATGCGTAATCGCGCCCTCATTGCCCGATGGGTGTTGGCGCATGCCGACGGTGAGGTGGCGATGATAGAAAAGCAGGGCGTTGCTGAAGATGGCACTGTTCGTCATTTCGTTCAAATCAACGATTATCAAAAACTGAGACAGTTGTTTGCCAAACTGCTGGCAGAGATTCAGCGAATCAAGAGTGAAGGTGATTTTGAGGCTGCAAGGGCAATCGTTGAGAGATACGCCATCGATATAGATGCAGATTTGCACAGAGAGGTGTTAAGTCGCTATGAAAAACTGAACATCGCTCCCTACAAAGGATTTATCAATCCATGGATGAAGCCTCAGTACGATGATCAGGGTAACATCGTTGACATACAACTTGATTATACAGAATCGTATGCTCATCAAATGATGAGATATTCGAAAACATCAGAATCGGATGAATGAAGATATTAATGAAACATTAAAAGAAATCAAACGTTCGTTCAGGTTATTGATGAACGGCGTTGCCTCACAGTCCATGCGTCAGAAAGGAGTGGACTATAAGATTAACTGGGGGGTGTCGCTGCCTGACTTGCAAAAAATGGCTCAACAGTATGGTAAGAATCTTGAACTTGCCGTAGCGTTGTGGCAAGAGAATATCCGTGAATGCAAGGTTCTGGCGACTCTCATCATGCCTCCCGAAGAAATGGATGAGACACTCGCAGAGCAATGGGTAGGGGACATCAATTCGCAAGATTTGGCCGAAATGGCATGTTTTAATTTGTTCCAACACTTGCATCATGCGGCAGATTTGTCTTACAAATGGATGAAATCCAACCGAGAGATTGAGCAGATGTGTGGCTATCTTGTTCTCTCAAGGCTCTTCATGAAGGGAGATAATCCCCATGGAAGTAGAATTGACGAATTCATGGATGAAGTGGCCCTTGCGCTCAACAGTGAGAACATGGGCGTTCGCCATGCCGCGTTGAATTGTGTGAATAAATTCGCAGAGCTTGGTGAAGATTTTCGTAACATGGCTGAGAATAGGTTGAATTTGTTGTTGTGAAGATTTATATAGCCATACCTTACCTATATTTGAAGGAAATATTGTAACTTTGTGGAGTTATAATTTCGGGAAATGAAAAAAGATATTAGAAATGCTGTCAAACAGCTTCTAAATGATTATCTTGAAACAAACAATCTTCGAAGAACGCCAGAGAGGTATGCCATTCTTGACGCTATATACAGCATCAGGGGACATTTCTCTTTGGAGGAGTTGGATGAATATCTCGTCGAACATAACTTTAGGGTTAGTAGGGCAACCATTTATAACAACTTAAGATTGTTTAGAAAGCTGCGATTCGTGATTTGCCATCGCCTACAAGATGGCACGGTGTATGAGTCATGTTATGACAATAAAGATCATTGCCATCAGATTTGCACGATTTGTGGAAAAGTGTCGGAGGTTAACTCCCCAGCAATTGTCGAGGCTGTGAATGAAACCAAGTTGAGAAGATTCAAGAAAGATGGATTCACACTGTATATCTATGGGGTATGTAGTACATGTCTAGCACTGATGACACGAAAGAAAACGAATAAAGAAAGAACTAAAAATATAAGATAAAATGAACAAAGGTAAAGTTGATGTCCTGCTTGGTTTGCAGTGGGGTGACGAAGGAAAAGGCAAAGTAGTCGACGTGCTCACGCCAGAATATGATGTTGTTGCCAGGTTCCAAGGGGGGCCAAATGCAGGCCATACACTGGAGTTCGAGGGCCAAAAATATGTCCTTCGCAGCATTCCTTCTGGAATCTTTCAAGGGGGAAAGATCAATATCATCGGTAATGGCGTGGTGCTTGCACCAGATCTATTCATGGACGAAGCTAAAGAACTGGAGAAGAGTGGCCACGAATTGAAAAGCCGTATTCATATCTCCAAGAAGGCTCATCTCATCATGCCTACGCATAGAGTGCTGGATAGGGCCTACGAAGCTGCACGAGGAAAGGGCAAGGTTGGAACAACGGGTAAAGGTATAGGTCCGACATACACTGACAAAACGTCGAGAAATGGTTTGCGGGTAGGAGATATCCTTGACAACTTTCAGGAAATATACGAGGCTCACAAGGCGCGTCATTTGGACATGTTGAAGGCCCTTCACTTTACAGATTTCGATTTGGAAGAAACGGAAAAGCATTGGATGGAAGGTGTAGAGTACCTCAAACTATTCAATATTGTTGACAGTGAGCATGAGGTAAATCATCTTCTTCGTGAGCAGAAAAGCATCTTGTGTGAAGGTGCACAGGGTACAATGCTGGATATAGATTTCGGCAGTTACCCGTTTGTAACGTCTTCCAACACCATTTGTGCCGGCGCATGTATAGGACTAGGTTTCGGTCCAAACAAGATTGGAAACGTCTATGGCATCATGAAGGCTTATTGTACACGCGTAGGATCAGGCCCTTTTCCAACCGAACTTTTCGACGAGGATGGCAAGAAACTTCGTGACATTGGCCATGAATATGGCGCTGTTACAGGTAGAGAGCGTCGTTGTGGCTGGGTAGATTTGATACAATTACGTTATTCAATCATGGTCAACGGTGTGACCCACCTTATTTTGATGAAGAGTGATGTGCTGGATCAATTTAAGGTGATTAAAGCATGTGTTGGTTATGAACTGAAGGATGGCACGCAGACGAAGGAACTTCCTTATGACCTTGAAGGAGTGAAGCCTATTTATCAAGAGCTACAAGGCTGGCACACTGACTTGACAAAAATGAGCAATGAGGAAGAATTTCCACAGCAATTCAAAGATTACATCAAGTTCTTAGAGGAGTTTTTGGAAACACCAATCAAGATTGTTTCAATCGGACCAGATCGTAATCAAACGATTGTAAGAAACTAATGATAAAAGAGAAATTAAATGGCTAACAAACCAACTATCGTTAAAGGGACAAGAGACTTCTCGCCCATGGAGATGTCTAAGCGCAATTACATATTCAACACTATTAAAGATGTTTATTCGCTTTATGGTTATCAACAAATAGAAACCCCAGCTCTGGAAACTCTTCAAACCCTGATGGGTAAGTACGGTGAGGAAGGAGACAAGCTGCTTTTCAAGGTTCTTAATTCGGGTGACTTCCTGCGGAAGGTTGACGACAATGAGCTCATAGAAAGAAATACGTTGAAACTTGCATCGCAACTTTGTGAGAAAGGACTACGGTACGACTTGACGGTACCATTCGCTCGCTATGTTGTCATGCATCATGATGAACTTCAATTTCCTTTTAAGCGTTACCAAATTCAACCTGTTTGGCGTGCCGACCGTCCTCAAAAGGGCCGATATCGTGAGTTTTATCAATGTGATGCCGACGTGGTGGGATCAGACTCTTTGCTCAATGAGGTGGAATTGATGCAAATCGTGGATGAGGTGTTCCAAAGGTTTGGTGTGCGAGTAACCATCAAAATCAATAACAGAAAAATACTCACGGGTATTGCTGAGATGATTGGCGCTGCGAATAAAATAGTAGACATCACAGTTGCCATCGACAAATTGGACAAGATAGGTTTGGAAAATGTCAACCAAGAGTTGGCAAACGCCGGTATCTCTCCAGAAGCCATCGAGAAGTTGCAACCCATCATATCCCTTCAAGGAACAAATGATGAAAAGCTCAACGTCATCAAAAACGTGCTGAAAGACAGTCAGGTCGGACTGAAGGGTGTGGAAGAAGTTACCTATATCTTGGATGTGTTGAAACCGATGCAGCTTCATAACGAGATAGAACTTGATTTGACTTTGGCGCGAGGCCTTAATTATTACACCGGTGCCATTTTTGAAGTAAAGGCTAAGGATGTTTCTATCGGCAGCATTACTGGCGGTGGTCGTTACGACAACTTGACGGGTATTTTTGGCATGCCTGGGCTGAGTGGGGTAGGAATCTCGTTTGGTGCCGATCGTATACATGACGTGTTGAATGATTTGGACTTGTATCCAAAAGCGACAACCAATTCTACTCAGATTCTTTTCATCAATTTTGGCGAAAAAGAGACGACTTACTGTTTGCCTTTGGTTAATGAGGCTCGCAACCATGGGATTAGCGCAGAAATGTATCCTGACGCGGTTAAGATGAAGAAGCAGATGAGTTATGCCAACGCAAAGCAAATCGCATTCGTGGCAATTGCTGGTGAGAACGAGATGAAGGAAAATAAGATAACGCTCAAAAACATGGAAACAGGAGAACAAAT
Source organism: Prevotella sp. BV3P1 (assembly GCF_000479005.1). Lineage (GTDB taxonomy): Bacteria > Bacteroidota > Bacteroidia > Bacteroidales > Bacteroidaceae > Prevotella. The sequence continues at coordinate 20,511 of NZ_AWXC01000020.1, forward strand.
GTTAGTTCCTATTTCTGACTTTATGGATGTCTTTTCTGAACAAAGAAAGTAAGATTTATAACAGAAGAATGGTGAAGTCTGCAAGATTTCACCATTCTTTTTTGTTCTTATGCTTGTAATTGTATTGATTTTTGTATCTTTGTACTTTCAAAAATAGTACGAATATGACATCAGAAAACAAAGCATATAATAAGTTAATCGAAGCTGGTGTGCACCCTTCAGCACAGCGGCTGGCCATCATGGAGTTCCTGATGGAGAACCATACCCATCCAACAGTAGAGGATGTTTATAAAGGTTTGTGTCCCAAAATTCCAACCTTAAGCAGGACTACCGTTTATAATACGCTGCGTTTATTTTCAGAGCATCAAGCTGCTCAAATGATAACCATTGATGAGCATCGTGTGTGTTACGATGGTTGTGTAGAACCCCATGTGCATTTTTATTGTAAGAAATGCAAAAGGGTGATAGATATGCCAGAAGAAGAAGCGCCAAAACTTGTTCAGAACAGAAACATTCACGGAAATATTGTCGATGAGATTCAGTTATATTACAAAGGCATCTGCACTGAATGTGCGCAAAAGGAGATAACAGAACATTCTAATTAATAGAAAAACAATACAATCTTAATTCGTAACTATCTGAATGATAGTTAAATATAAACCCATAGAGATTGGATGCTAATCTCTATGGGTTTCCTGTCTAAACTCATTGACTTTGACAGTCAAACTCTTTGACTTTGGTTATCGTACTCAATGCCATAGAATATGAAGCAACAAATTGAGCCTCCGGTGATGGAAGCTCAATTCGTTTCTTGGTTTACTCAAGATGCAAACTTTTCTTGATGGCATTGATTTTTTCATTGGCCTCGGCATCGCAACGTTCGTAGCATCCGGCACATTTCATCGTGCCTTTTACCTCCAGGTAGAACTTGATTTTAGGCTCTGTACCCGATGGACGAACGCTCACCTTAGTGCCATCATCGCAGAACCATTGTAGCACATTGCTGGTGTCGGGCATGTCAAGTTTGGCGACGTTTCCATTGATGTCACGCTGTTCAAGCGTCTGGTAGTCTTTCCAAACAACCACTTTTGAACCTCCAAGCTCTGTCGGCGGATTCTTTCTAAAGTCCTCCATCATGGCCTTGATTTCGTCTGCACCAGTCTTTCCAGGACGCACGACATTGATGGTAAACTCCTTGGAGAAACCGTATTCCAGATAGATGTCCAGAAGAAGATCGTAAAGCGTCTTGCCTTGATCTTTGGCATACGCACAAATTTCAGCCAAAAGGCACATGGCGCTCACTGCATCCTTGTCGCGAACAAAGTCGGCAGCCATGAAACCATAGCTCTCTTCGCCGCCGCCGATGTATTTCTTGCCGGGATCAGCAACGCGTATTTCACGAGCAATCCACTTGAAACCAGTATAGCAATCAATCATCTCAATGTTGTTCTTTTCGGCAACTTTCCGAATCACCTCTGTGGTCACGATGGTCTTGACGATGTAGTCTGTTGGCTTCAACAGTCCCATGTTCTTGCGGTTGGTGATGATGTAATAGAGGAAAATCAAGCATGTTTGGTTTCCGTTTATCAAGATCCACTCGCCCTTGTCGTTCTTGCATGCCATGCCAACGCGGTCGGCATCAGGGTCACTGGCCATCACGATGTCGGCGTCTAATTGTTTGGCATCGCGCAAAGCCAATGTCAATGCTTCTCCATTTTCAGGGTTTGGAGAAACAACGGTAGGGAAGTTGCCATCCTTTACCATCTGTTCCTTAACGCAATGCACGTTGTCGAAGCCCCAATATTTGAGTGATCGCGGAATCATCTTCATACCAGTGCCGTGCAAAGGTGTATAAACTATTTTCAAATCGTGCTGACGTTTAATCACTTCAGGATCAATGCTGACGGTCTTGACTGCATCGAGATAAGCCTGATCGATGTCCTCTCCGATGATTTGAAGCAGCTGTTTGTTACCTTCAAACTTAATATCTTCTACCTTTACCTTGTTCACCTCATTGATGATTCCCATATCGTGTGGGGCCAATACTTGTGCGCCGTCTTCCCAATAAGCCTTGTATCCATTGTACTCTTTTGGGTTGTGGCTGGCTGTAATGTTCACACCAGCTTGGCAACCAAGATGTCTGATGGCAAAGGAACACTCGGGTGTAGGTCGCATGTCGTCGAACAAATATACCTTGATGCCATTGGCCGTGAAGATGTCAGCAACACTTTCAGCGAATTTACGACTGTTATTGCGGCAATCATGGCACACGACGACGGATATGTCGGTACGATCCTGGAAGTTTTTCTTCAGGTAGTTGGCAAATCCTTGGGTAGCCATGCCCACCGTATAGATGTTCATACGGTTGCTGCCGGCACCCATGATACCGCGAAGTCCACCTGTTCCAAACTCTAAATCTTTGTAGAAAGAATCGATCAAGTCTGTCTTGTCTTCAGCTTCAATCTTTGCTTTCACTTCATTCTGGGTCTCCTCATCAAATGCGGGAGTCAACCATTGTTTTGCCATCTGTTCACACTGGGCAATCAGTTCTGCATTGTTTGCCATATCTTTATGCTGTTTAAGTTATACGTATTGTTTGACAAAGATAGTAATTTTAAATGAGAATTTTCTGACATTAAGCGTTTTTTTGTACATTTGCAAAGAGCTTATAAAATAGCGATTGATTAGCAACTTCAAGTTTTAAACTTATCAATAACCATGTATTACAAAGGACTAATAATAGCGGTGTCAACATTTCTTATTATCGGACTTTTTCATCCGGTGGTGATTAAGGTAGAGTATAAATGGGGTGTTCGGCCTTGGTGGATATTCCTGGTTATGGGCATTCTATCCGTCATAGCGTCACTTTTTGTAGAAGATGTCATGTTTTCATCGCTTCTTGGCGTATTGGGGGCTTCATGTTTGTGGACTATAGGAGAATTGTTCTCTCAAAAAAAACGGGTTGAAAAAGGATGGTTTCCAATGAATCCGAAGCGTAAAGATCAATATGACATCATCAACCCGGATGACAAATAATGTTTTGATGGGAGTAGAAACAAGCGAATTCTGCATGAATGTTAATGGAACGAATGTGGTAAGATAACCTTTTATCAGATGAAAACAGAACTAATAGTGGTAGGTAAAACTGATAATCCACATTTTATTGCAGGTATAGAGGATTTTATACGGAGAACTTGTCATTATGTACCATTTGGCATGACCGTTATTCCTGAGCTGAAAAACAATAAGAAAAGGGGTGCGGATCAACAGCGAGTGCAGGAGGGGCAGTTGATTCTTAAGAAGATAGAGCCTGCTGATACTGTTGTCTTATTGGATGAGCGTGGCAGAGAGTTTAGGAGCGTTGAATTGGCTGCATGGCTGGAAAAGAAGCAACAGTCGGTTAGAAAGCTTGTTTTTGTGATCGGTGGCCCATACGGTTTCTCTCCGGAAGTGTATGCGCGAGCAAATGAGAAGATTTCTTTGTCTAAATTGACATTCTCGCACCAGATGGTTCGACTAATCTTTGTTGAGCAGTTGTACCGAGCTTGTACCATCCTGAAGGGTGAGCCTTATCATCACGAATAGCTGCTAAAATCGTGTTATTGATGAGCGTACGAATGAACAACTAGTTGCAAATAAAAAGTCCTGAACATGTGTTCAGGACTTTTTATTTGCAACCTTTCTTCTGTGGTACCACCAGGAATCGAACCGGGGACACAAGGATTTTCAGTCCTTTGCTCTACCAACTGAGCTATGGCACCATTGCTTTTGCGGTTGCAAAGGTAAGAAATATTATCTAATCATCGAAACTTTTCTTGAAAAAATGTTACTGATTAATGTTTGTTAACAAACAGAACACACTATGAAAGTGCAGATATACGTCTGTCATCAGAGAAGTTTCCTCTGGTAAGTAGATACGCAAATAGTTTATTTACAGTGGGTTCCATCCCTGAGCCCGCAGTGTGAATTCCTGATTGTCGCGTGTGATTAGTTGCGCACCCAATGATTCTTTGGTGATATGTCCAATCACTCTCACACCTTCTATCTGCTGTATCTTTTCATGATCGGTGATGGGAACGGTGAAAAGCAGTTCATAGTCTTCGCCGCCATTCAATGCGCAAGTCGTGACATTCATGTTCAACTCTTCTGCCATAACGGCTGTTTGGTAGTCAATTGGCAGGTTCTTCTCATAAATTCTACATCCGCATTTGCTTTGTTTGCATATATGTAGCAGTTCGCTGCTCAATCCGTCGGAGATGTCAATCATGGCAGTAGGGTGGATGTTGGCTGTCTGGAGCTTTTCTATGATGTCACCCCTTGCTTCTGTCTGCAATTGTCTTTGCAGCAGATACTCTTTGCCTGCAAAGTCTGGTTGGAAGTTACCAAGCCCGCTAAGTTTCTTCTTCAGGTGTTCGACGCGTTGAATGTCTTGTTCCTTTTGCGCTGCCTTAAGTTTTTTGTTGAGTTCATCTATCTGCTGATAATATACGTCTTTCTCACGTTCTAACAGCATCAGTCCCATGTAGGCGGCGCCCAAATCACCGCTGACACAAATCAAGTCAGTGTCTTTTGCACCGCTGCGATAGACGATGTCTTCCTTTTTTGCTTCTCCTATACAGGTAATACTGATGGCCATACCCGTGCGTGAGGACGTCGTGTCACCTCCCACAATGTCCACATGCCATTTGTCGCATGCCATTTGCAGGCCGCTGTAAAAAGCCTCCATGTCTTCCACCTTGAACCTTTTGTCGATGGCTAAGCTCACCAACAACTGTTTTGGTGATCCGTTCATGGCAAATATATCGCTGATATTCACCATGGCTGACTTGTAGCCAAGATGTTGCATGTCGATGTAGGTGAGGTCAAAATGAACGCCTTCCATCAGCATGTCGGTGGTCATTAATACCTCTTTGTCAGGATAGTGCATCACGGCGCAATCGTCACCAACGCCAAGTTTTGTTGATTTGTTCTGTATTTGGATGTCTTTTGTGAGGTGATCAATGAGTTTGAATTCACCCAGTTTTGAAATGTCTGTCATTCGCTTGAGTGGTAATTTGCTGTAAAGTATATTGATTACAACGTGAGTTGACAGGAGTTCCCAATGATAGTTTTAGTAACATGAGAGCTTGGATATGCCTTGTCAACTCACTCATCAGCTTACGGTGAGCATGCCTTAACTTCTCTTAATGATTTCGCTCATGATTTCAGTCATCAGCGGTTGAGCTTTGTTCGCAGCAGCCTGAACCTCTTCATGAGAAACTTCGACGGGTTGTCCCTCAATGCCTAAATCTGTTATGATGCTCATTCCAAACACCTTGATGCCACAGTGACGAGCCACGATAACTTCGGGTACGGTGCTCATTCCAACAGCGTCACCCCCTACGCGATGATACATTCTGTATTCTGCTGGTGTTTCAAAAGTAGGTCCCTGTACCCCAACGTAGACACCATGAACCACTCTGATACCTTTTTCTTTGGCAATTTTGTCAGCCAGTGTTCTTAGTTGTCCGTCATAGGCCTCATGCATGTCAGGGAATCTTGGACCTGTTGGGAAGTTCTTTCCATGGAGTGGATGCTCAGGGAAGAAGTTAATATGATCGTCAATGATCATCAAATCTCCAATTTTAAAGTCGGGATTCATTCCTCCCGATGCATTGGAAACGAACAAAGTCTCAATGCCCAGCTCGTACATAATGCGCTCTGGGAAGGTTACTTCTTTCATGTCATAACCTTCATAATAGTGGAATCGGCCCTGCATAGCCATGATGTCCTTGCCGCCCAGCTTGCCAAAAATAAGTTTGCCAGAATGACCTTCCACCGTGGACAGGGGGAAGTTTGGAATGTCAGTATAGGCGAATTCGTAACTATCTGTTATCTCTGAAGCTAATTGTCCTAACCCGGTTCCCAGGATGATTGCTGTCTTTGGGCTTGTTGTCATCCTTTCTTTCAACCAGGATGCTGTTTCTTGAATTTTTTCGTACATAGCTAATGATTTTATGATTGAATGCTTCTTCATCGTTTTGAAGAAAACTTATCTGTATCGGTAATGAATAAATGGCATTCTTGACTTGGTCAGAGAGGCCGTCTACAGCAACCAATCGCGTAGCATCTTTTTCGGTTGTGATGACAATTTTCGGTGACTTGATTGCCTCAAATTGTGCATTTAGTTTCTCAATGTCTTTTCTGGTGAACAGATGGTGGTCAGGAAATTTCAATGAATGTATATGCTGACAGTGGTGTTTCAGGTCTTCATACATTTGCTTAGGCGAAGCGATGCCCGTCACCAAGAGCACGTTTGTCTTCTTAATGGTATGGAGAGTGCGAGTTGGTCCGCCAAAGATAGGTTGCAAACTACCATATTTGATTGTCGTAAAGAACAGCGATTGAAAAGGGTAGAGGTCCAGGTTTTTGGTCAAAACCCGAAACTCCATCGGCTTTAAGTCTTTAGGACATTTGGTCACGATGACCACATCTGCTCGATTTTTCCCACTCAATGGCTCGCGTAGACGACCGGCTGGCAACAGTTGGTCGTTCATGATGAATCGGTGATAGTCTACCAGCAAGATGTTGATGCCTGGCTTCACATAGCGATGTTGGAAGGCATCGTCGAGGATGATCACATCGACATCTTTCGTTTCTGCATCAGATGTCAAGTTTTCAATGCCCCTCCTTCTGTTCGCATCCACAGCGACAAAGATGTTGGGGAATTTGGATTTCATCTGGAACGGCTCATCCCCAATTTCCTGCATGGTTGAATCTTCGCACGCCAACACATAGCCTTTGCTTTTTCGTTTATATCCCCTGGACAGCACACCCACTTTCATTCTGTCACCAAGGAGGCGTAACAAGTATTCAACATGAGGCGTTTTTCCCGTTCCACCCACACTCATGTTTCCAACGGAGATGATGGGAATATCGTATGTCTGCTCTTTCAGGATGCCCATTTCAAACATTTGATTGCGCAACCTCACACCAATTCCATACAGCCAACTTAGTGGCAGCAGCCATTCGTTAATCTTTATATAATCTCCTTCTGTCCTCATTCATTAAATAGAGTCTTACTCGTACAGCGCGTCATCATGTTTAATGGCCGCTGTGTCGATGCGAGTTAAGACCGTGGTTTTGATGTTCTTGATTATCTGATGTTCAGATAAAAAGGTATACGAGCTTGAATCATATTTTGCTGATTCATTGTCTTGAGCAACATGAAAGGCTCGTAATATTCGCCTAATGTGGCTTGTAATTGCTCGTCAAGATAGTTACCGCCGCTCATGGCACCCGTCAATTGATCCATCCAACTTGCCTTTGCAGGATAGTCTTGCGTGTAATACTCTTCGAGTTTAGCCAGCTTTGCAGCTTTTTCAACCGCTTTATCCAAACCACCTAATTCGTCTACCAATTTTATTTTCAAGGCATCTCTCCCTACGAAGACGTGCCCTTGAGCGATAGCCTCAACTTGATTGACTGACAATTTGCGTCCGTCAGCCACGCGTTGGCGGAAGAGAGCGTATCCCCGATCGATGTATCTTGCGAGGTAACCGATTTCTTCTGCGTTCAGTGGTCGTGCTGACGAGCCAAACGTAGAATTCTTGTTGGTTTTCACTTCATCAAACTTGATTCCTAATTTCTGTGTAAGTAACTGACTCATGTCTGGTATCATGGCAAAAATACCGATGCTGCCCGTAAGCGTGGTGGGCTGCGCTACAATCCAATTGGCATTGCAACCCATGTAATATCCGCCTGATGCAGCCATATCACCCATAGAAACCACCACGGGTTTCTTCTTCTTCAGTTGCTCAACCTGATTCCACATCTGCTCTGAAGCGTATGCACTTCCGCCGCCTGAGTTGATTCTAAGAACAACTGCTTTCACGTCATCATCTTCCGCCAAAGCCTCCAAATCCTTGCAAACTTCCGAACCTACAATCATGTGTTCTGCTCCAAACATGCTGCCAGTCACCGGATTGTCGACGATAGAACCGTATGCATAATATACCGCAACCTCCTCTCCTTCGCTCTCTTCTTTGACACTACGCATGTCTGTGATGCCCACTTGGTTGACTGGATCATCCTTGTCGAGTCCGAATATCTTCTTCACTTCGTCCTTCACTTGGTTGGTATAAAGCAAGCCATCCACCAGTTTAGCATCCACATAGTCCTTTGGGTTGCTGAAAGTTATCAAGCTGTCAGCATATTGGTTCAACTTATCCACGTTGATTTTTCTGCTGTCACTCACTGCCTTGAGCACATCTGACCAAATACCGTCGATGTAAGCCTGCGTTTGCTCACGACTGGGATCGCTCATTTTGTCAGCGATGTACATTTCAGTGGCACTCTTGTATTTTCCAACCTTGACGACTTGATACTGTATACCGACTTTTTTCAGCAAATCTTTTACAAACATCGGTTCAGCGCCAATGCCGTGCCAATCAATCATGCCTTGTGGATTCAGGAAAACCTTGTCAGCCACAGAGGCCAGATAGTAGTTGCCCTGGGTGTAGTTGTCACCGTAAGCAATGATTTTTTTGCCGCTTTTTTTGAAGTCTAAGAGTGCATTTCTTATCTCTTGTCTACTGGCATAATTAGCCAAAAATATACCCGACTGTATATAGATTCCTTTGATTCTGTCATTATTTTTTGCTTTTTTGATGGCAGAAAGAATGTCGTCAAGCCCTACGGAACCAAGTTCGTTTCCAGTGAGCATTCCCCAAACATTATCACTACCTTGTTCAGTCAAACTACCTGAAAGATTTAAAACAAGAACGGAGTTTTTGCTAACATTTTGAGTAGCTTGCGCAGATGATATCAAGCCTACTATACTCATCGTGCCAAAAATCACTACAATGAGTCCAAAAACGATCAGTCCTACGACTGTTGCTCCAACATATTTGAAAAAATCTTTCATAGAGATAATGTTTTGATTACTGAATGCAAATATACTTAATTTTATCTATAATGTCATGAAATACTTCGTTTTTTTGACAAATCTGTCATATATTTGTCATCATGAACAAAGTAATTATCATGGGAGCCTCATCAGGAATGGGGAAAGAACTGGCGCAACTCTTTTATGATGCCGGTTGGACTGTCGGGATAGCGGCCCGACGTATCGACTGTTTGAACAAGTGGAGAGAAGAAAACCTTCGTCGTAATTTCTCCGCAAACAATGGCTCGCAAGCTCGCGCCTCAACCATCTATACTGCCCAAATTGATGTATGTAGCGATGGCGCTCCCACCCAGTTGCTCGATTTAATTGAGCGCATGGGTGGGATAGACTTGTATTTGCATGTGTCAGGTGTTGGCAAAATCAATCAAGAGCTTGAAGAAGATATAGAGCTGAACACGGTAAATACCAATGGCATGGGGTTCGTCAGGATGGTGGGAGCCGCCTATAGATATATGGCAGCGCATGGGGGAGGGCACATTGCCGTGGTGTCATCCATTGCCGGAACCAAGGGATTAGGGCCAGCACCGGCATACAGTGCAACCAAATCCATGCAAAACATTTACATTCAGTCACTTGAGCAATTGTCCAATTCGCGTAAACTCAACATCAAGTTTACGGACCTTAGGCCAGGTTTTGTAGACACCCCTTTGCTCAACGGAGGCTCGTATCCCATGATGATGAATCAAAAAACGGTTGCCACCAAGATGTTTCATGCCATATTGCGTCATGAGCATGTACGCGTCATCGATTGGCGATGGTCTGTTTTGGTTGCATTGTGGAAGCTGGTACCCAATTGGATTTGGAGGAGAATACCGCTAAAAAGATGATGCTATAGGATGTGTCCGAGGTGTGTCCGAAACAATCTGTTGGTCGCTAAGGATGTCCTCAGAAAATATGCATGATATACTTGTCGTTTCAATCTCATTAAGTTGACCGCGCAATGTCAATGAGTTTGGCCTCCAATATCAATGAGTTTGCCTTCCAATATCAATGAGTTTGGCCTTCAATATCAATGACTTTAAAATGGTATAGGCAATAGATTGAATATCATGTATTTAAAACATGTGTTCCATCTGGTTTTGATCTTCGGTGAAGCGGCAATGCTACCTCTTAATTGAAGCGTGCTTATCACATCTTTTATAAATGCAGTGATTACAATTTGTTCAGCGTGTTATACAGTTGTTCTCCAAGTCCGATGGTATATCCTTGAGATAAAAATACCACGCGGTTAAATGTATCGGCAATGATGAAGATGGGCAGTTGTCGACTGTCTTGCAGCTTCATTTGTGCCACGATTTGCTTCTTGATAACACCATCTTTGTCTACACCATAAATTGTCTTGTTGGGTAGCTCTCCGAAGTCACTGGACTTGAACTTCTTGGCTTCCGCTTCTGACTCGAACAAAAGTACAAAAGGTCTATCCAAACGGTCAAATTCGTCTTTCAGCTTGGCAATGTCGCGCAGGGTGTGGTTGGTGGGTTCTTGTCCCACACCGATAAGGCCCAACACAAAATATCCTCTCCCTGTTTGCGACAGGATGCTAACCTCTTGGGCATCTTTCACAAACTTCGACTCGCTGTCAAAGTTGCCAATCACGCTGATCTCAGTTTTGGAAGTACGAAGTGTCAAGTCGAGCGTTGTCGTTTGTCCTTCCACGATGTTGAATATCTGATGGCTCTCTTTCACATTTCCACTTGCCATACGAGTGCCGGTAACCAGAAAATAGGTTCCTGCATCCAGGCTCGTTCCATCCTTGAAGGTATTCTTCCAGCTTGTTCCGCCGCCCATGTCAACCTGACCTTCATCAAAGTTTAGCAAAACAGGAATGCCATTTTCTATTTTACTGATGCTGAAATGGTTATAATACTTAGGGTCATCCAGATGTTTGGATGGCGAATAGTTTAAAACCAGCTTTCCTTTTGGAGCTGTTTTCTGCTTTTCTGTTTCAAAATTAACATCCATCCATTGGCCTTTTTGGCGATATTGAACTTTAGAAGTAACCACGTCCTTTCGTGCTTCGATACCAATACTGCGGGCCAAGTCAACAAAGAAAATATCTCTTGAGCGAGCATCTGTAAACCTTGACTTCCACACGCCGATGGGCGTTTGTGCAATTCTTAAGGCCTCGTTATCTGGGTTGATGCGTATGTTTTTTTGAATCCATTCAACAAGCAATGCCGGATTTTGCTGAAACATGTTGGTTGTTGCAGGGTCAAAGGCGTTTTGTAATTGCTGTTTGAAAGGCAGGATAATCATTTCGTTCTCAACTCTTGGACTCAATTGGTTGCTCTTCGCCAAAAGATGATCTTCGAGAATATCCATGGAGATATCACGCAAATCTTTGTCGCTCAATGTCTTCAAGAGCGAAAGCACTCTGTTTTCTTTCTCTGGGTACTTGTCGTAAAAGTTCTTGATGACCCGCCAGTTGCCTCTCGCTTTCACTAATAATTGTGACAATTCACTATCATCAGCAGCCTGATAGAACGTTGATTCGTAAGCTTTTCTGATGCTGTCTTCTTGCGCAAATCTAAGTTTATTCTTTGCATTCATTTCCTCTGTCACTTGTGGTATTCGTGCTTTCTCTGGCGGTGGCACAATGTCAAGAGAGTCTAACGGGTGGATTTTTCTCGCCAGGTCGGTCTTCTGCGAACGGTTGAGGCGAATAGTCACCTGTTGATCTTTGCCAAACGAGGCCTTGGAAAACCCGTAATATCCATCTTTTGAGGCCCAAACCAGCAGGTCGCCTTTACCAGCTGTGAGGAATGTCTTGCCCTGTTTATCCGTAAATTTTCTTACCGCGGTATAAAATTCAGCATAGTTGTATATCTTGAAATCTACCTGTGCGTGATTCACGGGTTGACCATTTTGGTCCACAACGGTAAAGTCTACCCGTGCAGTCTCGGCATAATGGTCAATCAAATTGATTTCCGTAAAATTGGAAGTGCGCAAAACAATTTCTTCAGGACCATCATAATGCCCGAAAACCCGTGTGTGCATGAGCATGGCTCTCGATGCCGGCGCGTTGAACCAGCCAAGGTTCAACACCGGTTCAGGTTCGCAGGCACCCAGGAAATACCACTTGCCGTCTGCCCAAGCCTCGACCCATGCATGATTGTCGTCGGTGTGGGCCCAGCGTGGAGTGTATACTTGTCGGGCGGGAATGCCCACTGCTCTGAGCGCAGCAACGGTAAAAGTACTCTCTTCACCGCAGCGCCCCTGTGCGTTCTTCATACAGGCTAACGGAGACAACGTACGGGCATCGGATGGGGTATAGGTGACATGTTCGTGGCACCAATGGTTCACTTCCAGGATTGCTTCTTGCATGCTCATACCTTGAATACGGTCTTTCAGCATGTCATAAAAAACCTTTCTGGCATCGTCAAGGTTTTCGTTGTTGACACGTAGCGGCACAACAAAATGGCGAAACAACAGCTGTGGAACCTTTGTTCCCCATGGCATAGCTCGTTGTGTGGTGAAGGTTCTTCGAATATTCTCTAAGTAGAAACGAGTAGGGTAGTCAGTGACGTCGGCTAGAGGCATGTAAGCATACAGAAAATGCAAGGCATCCAGTTCGTCATCTGTCAACCTTAACCCCTTGATGTCGAAGAATTTGGGTCCTATTTGTTTCATTCTTTGATTGAAAGTTTGAAGGACCTCTTGGCGTTGTTGATTGTCTTTGAAAATTAAAGATGCTTGGCTAAGTTGGAAACACAATAGCATCAATAGGATTAGGCTTGCTTTTTTCATAGGTTGAATGGATTATCTTGTTGAATGAAGAAGTGCTTGTATCGTGTTTCTCACACGCCTTTCTGTTGTTACCTCGGTGGTCATTTCATCCTGACCCGCTAATCCCATGTAGACGGATGGGTTATGGTATTCCATCTGGCTGTAAACACTTTCTCTGGCAGAAAAATGGAATTCTTTGACAAGGGTACACTGGGCGATGTGAACGATATTTGTTTCGTTGATGCCGCAACCAGCAAGGATGTTGATTCTTCCTTGTGCTCTGTGTTGCAATTGCTTTAACATTTCGATACCCTCTTCCGCAGTAGGCTGTTGTCCGGATGTAAGTATGCGGTCGAACCCAAGGTCTATCAGCTGTTCAAGAGCTTCAAAAGGATGCTTACAGCGGTCAAAGGCCCGGTGGAAAGTAGTGGACATGCCTTTGGCATGCGACAAAAGAAGCTGGTTGGTCGTGATGTCAATTCCACCATCTTTGGTCAGGCAACCGAATACGACGCCATCTACACCCAGTTGCTTACAGATGTCAATGTCTGCCAACATACATTTGATATCAAGCGGTGAGTATAGGAAATCGCCTCCACGTGGTCTGATGATTACATGCAGGCGCGTTTTGTCAAGGTATTCTCTGGCCATCTTGATGTCACCATAAGAAGGCGTTGTGCCACCTTCTGGAATGCCGGCGCACAGTTCAACACGGTTTGCACCACCAGCCTGAGCAGCCAAGCAACTCTCAACACTGTTTGCGCATATCTCGAATTGATAATTGTTATCGCTCATGAGGATGTAAATAGAAATAAAAAACATCAAGAGAACCAAGGAGGCTCTCCTGATGTTCACGTTATTGAATAGGTATCTTTGCTATTCTGCGAGCATGTCGTCCACCTTCGAAATCGGTAGAAAAGAACTCGTCAAGAATCTTTCTTGTCGTCTCCTTGTCAACAAATCTTCCCGGAAGAACCAACACATTGGCGTCGTTATGGAGGCGAATCAAGTGAGCAATCTCGGGTGACCAAGCCAATCCGGCACGTATTCCTTGATGCTTATTGAGCGTCATGCTCATTCCTTCTCCCGATCCACACACACCGATACCAGGATAGACGTCACCCCGCTCAATGGCATTTGCTAAGGCATGGGCGTGATCGGGGTAATCACAAGAGGATGTGCTGTTGGTGCCATAGTCTTTGTACGCAATACCTTTTTCTTCAAGGTATTGCTTGATAAACTCTTTTATTTCATAGCCAGCATGATCACATGCGAGGCCAACTGTCTTAATTTCCATGACAAAATTATTCCGATAGATATTCTTTTACCTGTTTGTATACATTCTCAGCCGTGAAGCCTAACTTCTCGTCCAACACCTTATAAGGTGCTGAATAGCCGAAACTCTCAAGTCCAAAGACTTTTCCATTGCCTCCAACCAGGCCTTGCAAGGTGACCGGTAATCCTGCTGTGAGGCCGAAAATCTTTGCATCTTTCGGAAGAATGGACTCTTGATATTCTTTGCTTTGACGACGGAACAACCCTTCAGACGGCACACTGACAATGCGCGTTTTGACATTGTCGTTTCTCAACAATTTTGCACCGGCAACCAAAGTTGACACTTCTGAACCGCTGGCCAACAAGATAACGTCATATTGTTCGTCGCTGCCAGCAACGATGTATGCGCCTTTACGTGCTTCTTGGTAGTTGTTTCCTTCTGGTAAACTCTCAATGGTCTGACGTGAAAGGATAAGTGCCGTCGGTGTATCCATGTTTTCCATGGCCATTTGCCAACACACAGTTGTCTCTTCAACGTCTGCAGGACGGAACACTCTGACAGAATCTTTTCCATGATGGTTCTTCAGCTTCTCCATCAATCTGATTTGTGCTTCCTGCTCCACAGGCTCATGAGTAGGCCCATCCTCACCAACACGGAATGCATCGTGCGACCAAATGAACTTGATGGGAACTTCCATTAATGCTGCCAAACGAATGGCCGGCTTCTGATAATCGGAGAAGACGAAGAAGGTTCCACAGGCAGGAATGATGCCACCATGCAGGTACATGCCAATGCACATACAGGTCATGGTAAGCTCACTGACGCCAGCTTGGAAGAAAGCACCGCTGAAATCACCTTTAACCATACTCTGAGTTTTTTTCAAGAAGCCATCTGTTTTGTCCGAATTGGATAGGTCGGCTGACGAACAAACCATGTTAGGAACCTGTTCGGCCAGTACACTCAGGCATACTGATGAAGCAGCGCGGGTGGCTTGTCCTGGTTTCTGTTCAACCTTGCTCCAATCAATTTGTGGAGCATTAGCAGAGAACCAGTTTCGCATTTGTGCCGACAACTCTGGATTTTTCTCAGCCCATGCCTTTTCTTCTGCATGACGTTGGGCAACCATTTCTCGCAGTTCGTCCTGGCGTTTGTCGTACAATGCTTGGACTTCTTGGAAGATTTCGAAAGGATTATCGAGGTTTCCACCCAGATTCAGCACTGTTTTGGTATAGGCATCACCGCCAAGTGGGGCACCATGTGTTTTCACATTACGCTCGTAGCTGCTGCCATCTGCTTTCAAAGCCCCCTTACCCATGGTTGTCTTGCCTATGATGAGCGTGGGGCGGTGCTGTTCCGTCAAGGCTGCGTCCAATGCCTGACGAATCTCAGTAACATCATTACCGTTGATGGTCAACACGTTCCATCCCCATGATTGATATTTCATTGCTGTATCTTCTTGCGTTACAGCATCACAATCAGTTGAGAGCTGAATGTCGTTAGAATCGTAGAACATGATGAGATTGTTCAGCCCCAACGCACCTGACAACCTGCCTGTTCCTTGGGAAATCTCTTCTTGGATGCCACCATCCGATATATATGCATATATCTTATGTTGCATCATGGTTTTTCCAAGCTTAGCTTCCAGAAACTTTTCTGCCACAGCTGCGCCGGCAGCGAAGGTATGTCCTTGACCTAAAGGCCCAGATGTGTTTTCTATTCCACATGTGATGTCACGTTCGGGATGGCCCGTTGTAGGTGAATCCCACTGTCTGAAATTCTTCAATTCATCAATCGTATATTTACCTTGCAGGGCAAGTGTGGCGTATAGCATGGGCGACATGTGACCTGGGTCAAGATAAAAACGGTCTCTTCCAGCCCAAGTTGCATCGTCTGGATCGTACACCAAGTATTCTGAAAATAGCACGTTAATAAAATCAGCACCGCCCATAGCACCTCCTGGGTGGCCAGAGTTTGCCTTTTCTACCATGGAGACAGCAAGAATTCTGATGTTGTCTGCCGCACGGTTCATCGTTTTTAAGTCATTCATCATGTTATGGTTATAATATTAGTTTTTTCGATGTAAGTATAATTTAAGGTATACAGATAAGGTGTATACAAATGCAAAGATAGCATATTGATTTGAGAATAGCGATTGAATGTCAACGTTTTTACATCATTTTTTGTCGTTTGTGATTTATTATCACTATATTTGCATGAGAAAACAATATTTGGTTATATATGGAAAAGACGCACAACCATTTGGTTATTATGGCAGGTGGAGTAGGGAGCCGCTTTTGGCCCATGAGCACAGGCGATAAACCTAAGCAGTTTATTGATGTGTTAGGAGTTGGCAAATCCCTTTTGCAACTCACTTTGGATAGATTCAGTGGGCTATGTTCTCCCGATCACGTTTGGATTTTGACCAATAAGAAATACTTTCGGCTTGTGCGTCAACAACTTCCTTATGTCCCTGTTGAAAACATTCTTCAGGAGCCCATGCGCCGTAACACGGCACCCTGTATAGCATACGTTAGCTGGCGTATCAAGTCCTGTGACCCACAAGCTAACATCGTTGTGACGCCCAGTGACCACGTTGTTACTAATGGAGTTGAATTCCAAAGGGTCATCAAATCTTGTCTAACTTTCGCCAACGAAACAGATGCAATCATCACGTTAGGAATGAAACCCAACAGACCAGAAACTGGATACGGATACATTCAAGCTGATTTAACCTCCAGTTCGTTGCGCAACAAAGAACTTTTCAGGGTAGACAGATTTAGGGAAAAACCGGATTTACAGACAGCACAAGAATATATCGAGCAGAGCAATTTCTTTTGGAATGCCGGCATCTTTATTTGGAACGTCAAAACAATTGTCAATGCCTTCAGGGTATATGTGCCAGCAATGGCAAAGATTTTTGAGAGCATGATGGATATTTATGGTACCAAAGAAGAGCAAGACGTCATCGACGAACGATATGGTGCGTGTGAAAACATCTCTGTAGACTATGCGATTTTAGAGAAATCTGAAGAAATCTTTGTGTGTCCAGCAGAGTTTGGATGGAGTGACTTGGGTACCTGGAGTTCGCTACTTCAGCAAACCAAGCGCGATTTGTATGGCAATGGCATCATCGGAGAAAATATTTCGTTGTATGACACTCATAATTGCATCGTACATGCTACACAGGCCAAACAAGTTGTCATCCAAGGACTTGATGATTGTATTGTAGCCGAAAAAGATGGTGTCTTATTGATTTGTAAGCTGGCAGAAGAGCAACGCATCAAACAATTTTCTGGCGAAAACTGAATGAATTGAGGAGTTATGCAGTTGCATGTCATGATTCCTCCATTCACTTTGATGAACACCTATTATATATAGGGGTGGATTTATAAATAATTTTTGAAGGTAAAATTGTGCAAAAGGCTCTTCACTAACGATTTTCTTCCAAAGCTCGTTAGACCGTAGCCTTTGTTGGTTGCAGTGTTGTTGTATTGTTCCACGGCTGCCTCCAACTGCGCAACAATCATCATTTTGGCGCAATTTTCCCAGGTACGAAATTCCGTATTTTCCGTATATAGCTGACTAAATGCAATCAGCTCGTCCATGTTGAAGCTATCAGACTTGATTCCAGCCCCTTCCAACATGGCCTCATGCGCATTGCACTCTTGTTCGACATGGACAGGTACCATCATCGCAGGCTTACCCATATACATGGCTTCGCATACCGATTCAAAGCCACCAGTTGTCGCATAAGCTTTACAGTTGGCCAGATAATATAGAAATTTCTGATCGTCAATGCGATGAAAACAAGTTCTTCTAAACGACAGGCCTAACTTACGTGTGGCGCCCAAGCATGTTACTCGCGTGAATGCCAACATGAGGCGTTGACTAACTTTTATTGCTGTCCGGTAAAACTCAAAAGAGCATAAATATCCTCCCCGAAGCCCAGTAAAATTGGACTTCGGGGTTTATTTTTTCAAAAGTAAGCCCCCTCTTAATCGAAAAGACTTGGTTCTGGCGGCGCTTTTTGCATCTCCTTTGCAAGGAAATCATTCCAAGTTTTTTCGGGATTTTCCATGAATGCGATAAAATCAACGTAGTACATAAGCATAAGTCGTACCATGGTAACAACTTGCGAGAATGCACAGTGTCTCTTGATGCTTCTTGACAGGACTGTTATCAGCAGATTCGCAATCAAGACTACCCATGTCTGTATTTGTATGGCATTGACGCTGTCCCCATAGAAGAAATGAAGCGGGAAGTTCTGTTTAAGCTGTTTGTACAACGACTCGATAGCCCATCTTAGGCGGTAGATTTCAGCAATGTCCTCAACAGTAAAGTCAAAGTTGTTGGTCAATAGTACAACAGGCCTCTTTGTCTCGTAAAATATCTCCACCCTTCGTGCCTCGTGGGTGAGCTCTCCTCTTGTAAAAAGCACTTTCTGATCAATATGCGTTACGAGGCCCTCTGCATTGATATACGTAACGGATTTAAGTACCTCATACTTAAGGTTTTTCTTCATTTTGGTCACGTAGCAAACGCCCTCTTCTGTAAGACGTTGGAATTGCGCGATATCGACATAACCACGGTCCATTGCTAAAGTGGAGTCTTTGGGCAGATGCACCTCTTTGAGCAGGTAATGGTCGTGTTTTGCAGCTGAAGTGAGTTGCACCACCATTGGCACGCCGACATGATACTTCATAACCGTATGCACTTTCATGCCGCCTTTCTTCTTGCCTGATTTCGGATGCCACCCAACCCCTTTGAGTATGTTGTCGAAGAGCGTTATTGTGGTGGAATCCATCATGTAAAGCAGCTTCTCCCAGTCTTTAGGCTCGTGCGTCTGCCCCTTATAACTCTTGGAAGGGCGGCTGTCCGCTAAAAATTTGGCATACTTCTCCAAAAGATATGCATAAACACTTGCAAAGAACTCCTGAGGGCGGCGTATATTGGCCACAGCAAGCGTGCTGCGACGAACCAAATAGCTCATTCCGAGGTGTCCGAGCTTGTGAGCCTCAGCCTTCATACCTATCTCAAGTTCGCGCAGAGAATCAAAGTGTTTGAGGATGCCGAACAACATTACGACAAGATGTTGGTAACCGTCAAAACGCTTCACATAAGCCTCGCTTCCTTTCGTTTCACGGCTTATTTGAAGAATTTTCTCCTTGTCGAGTAATTTTAATACTTGACTATAGACCGGCTGTCCGGTAAAATGACTATCTTTGCTCATGGTTATGTTTTATTTTAGTAAAAACAAAGATAACCAAAAGGGCTGACACCTCGTGAGAAGTGTCAGCCCTAAATTATTTTGTTTAATAAAGTTTTACCGGACAGCAATAACTAACTTT
>NZ_AWXC01000021.1 GCF_000479005.1 Prevotella sp. BV3P1
CTCTCTCTCTCTCTCTCTCTCTCTCTCTCTCTCTCTCTCTCTCTAATATATATATAAGGTATATCTTCTTTTATACTATACCTCTTTCTGTGCATTATGCTTTAGTGCGCAGCGAAGCTTTGTTTCTCTTTTTGGAAGGTAATTCTTTGCCATCCTTGTATGGTTGTATATTCAGAAACTAAAAGTCAAATAAAAATTTATTGTATCGTTATGAGTAAAACAGAAACCAGAGCCGCAGTTAAAAAGGCGGCTTACATTAGTCCTCGCATAGTTTGCTTTTCAGTAGAGTATTCGCTCTGTGCCGCAAGCCCAATTGGTGGTGGACATAAGAAAGCTGAATTCGATTCCGATCTTCTTGAAGATGAGGATGCGAATGTTCTCCTCATTCATTAGTTGAGCCCAACTCTTAAATACTTTATTCGTAATAACCATTTTTAATGAATTAATTTTATAAACAATTGAAACAGATGAAAATAAAATTATTTATCTCATTTGCTGTTTGCGTGGCTGTATCTGTGCTGATGTGCAGCTGTTCTGACGAAGAGAGTGCTGATAGTAATAATAATAGTAATAGTAATGGTCAGCTTACTGCCTTTACAGGAGGTATCGTAACAGAGGCTCCTATGGAGCGTATGCAGCTTAGTACTCCTGAAATTTCAACAGAAGTCCCTGGCTTTCTCACTCGCACCTCTATGAATCGTAACGACATCGGTGTTCAAGGAGTCTTCCTTTGGGAGCCTAAAGACGTGATCTATGTAGAGGACGATAATAAGACGTTGTTTCAGAGTCAGAATACAATCAAAGATGCTGTAGATTGCACTACATTCTTGGTAGATGGTTCTTACACCAAAGAGGAATACAATGTGTACTATTGTGGTACTAACCCCAGTGCCGAAAAAAAGAAAGTTGTTATCGCTAACAATCAGACCCAAGTAGCCTTTAACAATACCAAGCATTTTGGTGCCGCCGGCGATTGCGGTGTGGCAAAGGCAACGAAGACTACCGTTGCAGGCAAGAGCGGTTATAAGTTCGACTTGGAGCACAAGGCATCTTATCTTTGCTTCCTTCCCTATATGACTTCTGAGGAACAACGCAAAAACTATAAGATTAAAAGTATAGAGATAACCTCTGATAACAATATTGCCGGTACTTATAATCTTAGCCAATCAGGTCTTTCCGGTACGGGTGATTCAAAGACAATTACGCTGAATGTAGGTACTAGCGGTCTTAAGCTTGCTGATCAAGCAACAGCAACTAAAAGTATTAAAAACTCACTTTACGTAGTTATAGCTCCCGGCACCCATGCCTTGAAAGTAACATATACAGTTTCAGACGCAAAGAATACGGATATGACAATAACCAAAAGTTATAAATCACATACCTTTGGTGCCAATAAGATTTGTGATATTACCGTCAATCTTGGTGTCAGACATTACAGCGGTCGCAATTATTACATGTGGGATGCCGCCGAGAACTTTTGGTCAGGCCACGAGTGGGACGCTGCTACACCTTGGCAGCCAACAACGGAAGGTGCAGAAAACGATAATTATCCTAAGTCTAAGGCAACTGATGGCGCTCGTTGGTATCACGAAGGTGAAGGTTCTTTCGAGGCTTCCGTCAATCCTCTCTTCAAGCAGCTTCCCAATGCCAACGAAATGGCTTGGTACGTATTGAAGGGTGATGCCCATTGGGATATTACCACCCAGTGGACGGTTTTCGGCAAGACTTATACCCGTGGTATATGGTTGAAGAAGCTCAGCGTCATCGCTAAAGAAAACGGTAAGGAACTTGCCGACTTAAAGAAGGCAGATCCCGATGGTAGAAACTTGCTGACTTATGCCTACGTCTACCCCCCTTTTTACGCCGACTACAACACTTTTGCAAAATCCGGCAAGCCAGCTGATAGTGAAATTAGTAATTACTTCTTTCTCCCTGCGTTGGGCTGTTACAGCAATGGTTGTCTTTGCGACATCGGTTCAGAAGGTTACTACTGGTCGTCCAGTGCTTCTTCACCCAGCAATAGTTTTCACGCTTACTTCCTGAGCTTCGGCAGTGGTAACGTGTACCTGTCCAACAACAGCCGCGAAAACGGGAATGTAGCGCAGCCTTTCGAGTAGTCTCTCCGATCGTTTTATTTTGAGCGGGCCCTTTAAAAGAACCCGCTCATAAATACCGCCACAGGCGGTCGATTTCAGCTTATATGACAAAAAGAGATCTAAAAAGGGTCTCTTTTTGTCACTTATTCCGAACTCTCGTATAATTTCATCATGAACTTGTGTTCTGCTCTTACAGCCTGTTGTTTCTTTGACAATAAGCCGGAAGGCCTGCCGGTACACATAGAGAAATCAAGGGAATTGGAACTTTTCTAAAGATTTTCTTATCCCGAACTCGCGTATACCTTTAATGATAGTGTGATGAAATCAGGAAAATTTCACATTCTTCATTTTGCTCCTTTGATGCCTATTGATGTTTCTTGTTTTCACCTTTATTCTATTGTACCTTTGCATCGTCAGTCAGAGAGACTGATTCGGCAGACAAACCATGAAGCGGTAACCCGGACGATAAGCCGGCATTGAACAGGAAACCGCGTACCATGAAAAACACACAGCCGAGAATTAATAATCAATCATTTAAAAACACACAATTATTATGGCAGTAATGTATAAACTGTATCAAGACAAGAGAATGAGTTCTACAACCAAGGACAAGTGGTATGCCCGCGCCATTCATCCACAAGTGATCGAAACCGACGCTCTGGCCGAACGCATCCAGCGCAACTGTACCGTGAAGCGCAGTGACGTGGTGGCCGTACTGGCCGAGTTGGTAGAGGTGATGCAAGACGAATTGCAACAGAGCCGCGTGGTGAAACTTAACGGATTTGGTTCGTTTAAAATTGGCTTGAAAACTAAACCGGCCAACAAGGCAGCCGATTTTAACGTGACCAGCAATGTGGTGAACTATCGCGTGAACTTCCTTCCTGAGATGACGGGTGGCGGCGGCAAAGGCAAGAAGCGCAACCGCAGGTTCCTCGACGGTATCAAGGTTCAGGAGGCTCCCAAGAACCCCGTGGACACGAAGAAACCCGTTGCAGGAAAACCTGAGGAAAACGCAACTCCCAATCCGAAACCTTAAATCTTCCATCCTCCCTGCCCTCACGGGTGGGGAGGAATTTTGGAAAAAAACATGAATCACTATGAAACGCATTAATTGGAAACTTATATTCAAGCTCATTATCACCATCGCCACCGCCACCGCCATCCTGGGCATGCTCAACTCGCAAGACAAACTGCCTTACAACGAAAATTGAAGAGCATCACGGGAGGACCGTTGGACTGGGCGTATCGAACAATGGAACGTACGACTGCGCCTCGTGACGAACGTACTTTTGCTTCTGGCAGCCATCGTGGCTATTCTCAGTTGCTCGAGGATTCTCTGAAGGGTGGTTCACAAACAAAGCTAATTGATAGAACCGTCCTGAAATAATGCAAAGCCAACCTGTCACGGTTGGCTTTGTCTTTGGTTGATGCGTCAATGATTTGTTGCTTTTACAGAGAGGCGAATCTGACCACAGAATGGGAGTGGCACAATCGGTTTGGTGAAAACTATTTGTTGGAAAAAAGTATCATTTTTAGGGTTGTAGTAGATATTTCATGCGTTTTTTCTTGGTTTGGTGTGGATGAATGCCTAAATTTGCACGTAAATTAGTAATTTACAGCACATTTTTATTGCATGCGGATGACAAATGGTTGACGCGATACTCCATTTTTACAATATACTTTTGAATTGGGACCACACGGCGTTGTTGGCTGTGAACGGCTACCATTCTGAATTTTGGGACCGTTTCATGTGGATGTACAGTTACAAGTGGACCTGGGTGCCGTTCTATATCAGTTTGGCTTATGTGGTGTTTCGCAACTTTTCGCTGAAAGCAAGCCTCCTGTTTGTGCTGTGCATCACGTTGGTTATTACATGTGGCGACCAAATCACATCCACGTTGATTCGTCCTTGGGTGGGGAGGCTGCGGCCGAGTCATTTGGATAATCCCATCTCACCACTTGTCCATATTGTGGATGGATACCGTGGTGGAGCCTTCAGCTTTCCGTCGGCCCATGCCGCCAATAGCTGGGGACTCACCAGCTTTATGATTCTTCTCTTGCGACGGCGATACCTCTGCCTGTTTCTGATTTTCTGGGCCTTGCTGACGTGTTATTCGCGCCTGTATCTGGGCGTTCACTATCCCGGCGACTTGTTGGCAGGCATGTGTATTGGTGTGCTGTGTGCCAGCGTCATCTACTATTTGTTTCGTTTATTGTTAAGACGATATGTCGATGCAGATGAGTTGAAGCCCAAAACGATGGTGCACGTAAACAGTCCCTTCGCCGTGGGTTGTCTTACGATGGTGGTGATGGTGGTACTGAGCTGTTAGCGGCAGGAACTAAAGGCTGGTTCTATAAATTACCACCGCATAAAGTCATTAAATTTTTATGAAACACGTTTTGTTATCTTTTGGCTTCTTTTTGGTTCAAAATGTAAGTTCGTTCAGTCGTGTAGCTCGCTACACTCCTTCACTCTCTCGCATTTTGACCTCAAAAATAAGTTCAAAATCTAACAAAGCTAATTTATAGAACCAGCCTAAACAATGCAGAACAACGAATGGAGCTGAAAACATGACCAATCAACATCAACGATTAGACGAATCCTTGCAAGAATCATGCGGCGACAACGGTGCTGCCGATTCAACACCTGTCGGGAATCAGGTTGCCCGCTGTGGTGAGTCTTTTCATCCCATTGCTTATTTTCACTCACCCTTCACGTCCAAGTTTGGCATTCCCAAGCAGAGCGGACTGGCAGCTGGTTTGCACGGCACGCTTGTCTTTGAGCCTCCCTATCGCCAAGCTGATGCCTTGCGGGGCATCGAGGGTTTTGACTATCTGTGGCTCATTTGGCAGTTCAACGCCAATCCACATCAGTCGGACAGTCTGTTGGTGCGCCCGCCCGTGTTAGGAGGAAACCAGAAGGTAGGCGTGTTTGCCAGTCGTTCACCCTTTCGCCCCAACCCCATCGGTCTGTCATCGGTGTTGCTGGAGCGTGTGGAGTGGGACACCCCGCAGGGACCTGTGCTGCATGTGCTGGGGGCAGACTTGATGGATGGGACGCCCATCTACGACATCAAACCCTACGTGCCATATGCCGACTGTCATCCGGATGCCCGAAGCGGGTTTACCGATTTGTCGAAGATTCAGCGGTTGAAGGTGGTGATTCCCGATGAGGTGGCGCGTCAGTTCACGCCTGACAAGTTGCACACTTTGAAAGAAGTGCTCTCTCTTGATCCGCGTCCGGCTTACCAACGGTCGAGCGAAAAAATATACGGCATGCCGTTTGATGGTAAGGATGTGAAGTTCAGGGTTGTAGAAAATGATGCCACCCATGGTTGGGATGGGCAAGATGCGCAATCAGCATCGTCTGCCTGTCGTGCCACGGAAAACGCTTCCTTAAAAATGTCTGACGGGGCAGTGCGTGGAGAAATCTTGATTGTTCTGGGCATCTCTGAAGGATGAATAAAAAAAATCCACTGATGACTGATGACCAAAAGTGGGCAACAGTCAGTAGTGGAAATATTTGATGATGAATCGCGCAGGATACGCACCAATGTCTAGATGTGGCTGGCGTTAGTCGTTATCTTCTTCTTCTGTTGAGGGAACAGCCTCTTCGGCTTGTTTGGAATCGCCTATATTGGTCATCCTCACAATCACGATACTCACTTCGTACAGCATCCAAATAGGCAGAGATACGATGAGCAGGGTGAACACGTCGGCCGTGGGTGTGACGATGGCTGCCAGGATGAGAATGACGACAATGGCTTGTCGGCGGTATTTAGACATCCATTCGGCCCGCAGCAATCCGAAAATGGCCAATAGCCAACTGATGACGGGAATCTCAAACACAATGCCAAACACCAAGCTCATCATGAGCATCGTGTCCATGTACGACTCCAGCGACAGCATGGTTTGCACTTCGTCGCTGACCTGGTAGGTACCTAAAAAGCGGACGGTGAGCGGGAAGATGAGATAATAATTGACGAGAATGCCAATGATGAACATGATGTACCCGCTGCCCACAATCTTCAGGGCATATCGTTGTTCTCGCTGGTACAGAGCGGGTGCGATGAACTTGTACAACACGTACAAGATGTAAGGTGAGGCGCACAAAACTCCGAAGCAGAGTGCCGTCTTCATGTGTATCATGAACTGCTCGGTGAGCCCGATGTTCACCAGTTGGATGTTGAACGGCTCTACGCCCAGCAGGCGATACGTCACGAAGTGGCAGTCTTTGGGTGCCAGTACAATGTTAAAAATCTCTTCCTTGAACATGAATGCCGCGATGCCACAGATGAGGGCTACGGCAATAATGCGTATGAGCGTGCCACGAAGCACGTCCAAATGTTCCCAGAAGGTGAGTTCTAAATCTTCTTCCATCATGAAACCCTCCATGGGTGGTGTGTCAATCCCTTCCTAATGTGTTGAGATAGGGGAGTGTAAGAAAGGCGGCTGTCGTCTTATTTCTTCGTTTCAGTATCTTTGGTTTGTTGGTCTGGATCGAGGTCTTTCTCGATGCCGTTCACGCCATCTTTGAAACTTTTCACTCCTTTGCCCAAGCCTTTCATCAGCTCAGGGATTTTCTTTCCTCCAAACAGGAGAAGAACAACAAGTACGATGAGTACAATTTCCGGTGTTCCTAACATAATATCAATGTTTGTATTGAGCACCACGGGCTGCCCATCTGGTGAGAAACTCACTGGCAGCGTAGGCATCTGCCTGGGTGCTATGGTTAGTGGTTTTGTTTTTTCAATGTATGTTTCGCATCACCATTGCTGGCTTGTGCGATGATGCAAATGTACGAATAATATTTCAAACGACAAGCATAGGGGCTGAGAAATCAATGAGGTAGGTCAACATTTCTCAGCCCTTATACACTGCTCTTACATTTAATAGGCCGTTTATTGTCAAAAACAATCATATTGATTAGTTCAATTCGTTGTTAAAAACAGAATTGTACCTGAAAACAAAACACCTTTTTTATTAAAAAATCTGTGAGAAAAATATAAAATATTACACACTAAGTTTGCATATTGTGAAATATTACACTACATTTGTCATGTTTGACAATACAAACAATCCATATAAGAAATAAAACATCAAAGATATTTTTTACAATCAATTTGATTGTAAAAAAGACAACGAAATATTTGTCCCTTATCCTGATTATTTCTATATTTGCACCATAACATCTTATCAACAAACAATTACACACATGGCAATTAATCATTCCAACATATCAAACTTTAACAGTAGCCAATGGCATATTGTAGTACAACAGCGTGACACCCCTTCACGTTTTGAAGCCGTCGTGCCAACATCAACCTTACAAGGCATTGTTACGAGAATCGTTCATGTTGACAGACTCTCTGAACTGCTCATCAAGGCTGTGAATAACAGAACAAGGGAACGCAACTATTTCAAGAAACTGGTGGAACTCTTTCAAGGTGAGGTTACGGAAGAAGAGTTTGACAAGGCGATTGAAGAAAATGAAGATGATTATGTCGTCACAGCTGACGGAACACCGTCACGGGAAGATTTGATGCTGGCGTGCGAGGCTGCCAAGCAGATAAAAGATGTCAGGGATATTGACGACTTCGCTGCCCTCTTTTCTTTTAATCCAGAATCCACGATAAAGGAAATTGAAGCCAAATGACAAAGTATATTACTCCGGGAGATATTGTGGAGGGGAAGAAATGCCATGTGATGACGCGCAAATATGAGTTTAAAAGGTTGCAGAAAGACCCAATAACGAAAAAGAACATGGTCATGTACGAATTAGACAGAAATTGCAGTGTAGAGATAACGCAGTGCATGGAACTGTCTGAAGATGACTTGCACTTGCGATTGGTGAAAAAGGTGGGGATGAAACTCGGAGATTGTCTCATGGGAGATGCCATACAAATGTACGTCGACACCTTTCGACCTATCACGTTCACGGTCAAGGAGGGACAAAGCGGACGGCACGGAGCATGTCTCGTTGACACGAAAAAGAGAACGATTGGTAAATTGAAATATAACGTAGCGGTATTTAACAAGCTCTTGGGGTACTCTCCAAACAGCATAACTGAAAAGTAAAAATGAAAGTTGAAATATTAACTTTATGCGATTTCGCACAGACATACAGAGACAGATTGACGATAGTTGGAGCATTCTCTTCCATAAACGCACAAAAGTTTCCTGTCGACATCACGGATGTCTCATTTGTGGCAAAAATAGCTTTGGAGAAACCTGAAAACAGAAAGCACGACGTGGAGATAGCCATAAAGAAGGATGGAGAAGCAGAACCTGTATTCGGACCCATTGCCGCACCGTTGGATCTCTCTGACAACAAAGAGGATTTTCTTGAAGCCAACCTCATTATTAAAATCGGGCATCTCACAATACCCTCTCAAGGAAAGTACCATTTGGTATTCTCTTTCGATGGGAATGAAACAACAACTCCTTTATCTGTAGCGGAACAGAAATAATAAATTCATTTTCATTGGGTTAACGCCAGGCCTTCATTGTTTACAACATTCGAATTGGTTCGATTGTTTCAATTCGTTGTAAAAAGATGTGTGTTCCGCCATGTTCGCTTCATTCGTTGTTCAATAACATGCCCTAAATAAAAGAGCTGTGCCCCAGATGTCTTTCTCTTCGTGAGCGTGTACGGAGATGCCTGTCCATCAAAATTCGCTGGTAAAGTGGAATTTGATGTGCTTGAAGTCTTGCTGCGCCATGCTCAGCATGTAGCTTGAATCGGCCAGAAACACGTCGCGTCCCTGTCGATCCTTCGCCATGTACTGGTATTTGCGCTTCTTGAAGTTTTCCAGCTCCTCGTGGTTGTCGGCTTCTATCCAGCAAGCCTTGTACAGTCGAACTGGTTCCCAGCGGCACTTGGCATTGTACTCGTTCTCCAGGCGGTATTGAATCACCTCGAATTGCAGTTGTCCTACGGTGCCGATAATCTTGCGTTGGTTGAACTGGTTGATAAACAACTGTGCCACACCCTCGTCCATGAGCTGCTCGATGCCTTTGTTGAGCTGTTTTGACTTCATGGGGTCTTCGTTCTCAATGTATTTGAACATCTCGGGTGAGAACGACGGCAATCCCTTGAAATGAATCTCTTCTCCCTCGGTCAGCGTGTCACCAATCTTGAAGATGCCGTTGTCTGGCAGACCCACGATGTCGCCGGGATAGGCTTCTTCGATGGTACTCTTGCGCTGCGCCATGAACTGGGTGGGTGATGAGAAGCGAACCGTTTTGCCGTTGCGAACGTGCAGATAAGGCTGGTTGCGCACGAACTTGCCCGAGCATACCTTGCAGAAGGCGATGCACGAACGGTGGTTGGGGTCGATGTTGGCCGTGATTTTGAAGATGAATCCCGTGAACTTGGGTTCTTCGGGGCGGATGATGCGTTCTTCTGCCTGTGTGGGTTTGGGACTTGGCGCAATTTCTACAAAACAGTTGAGCAGTTCCTGAACACCGAAGTTGTTGAGTGCAGAGCCGAAGAACACCGGCGCCACATCAGCCGAAAGGTAGGTTTGCTTGTCGAAAGCGGGGTACACGCCGTCTATTAGTTCAAGGTCATCGCGCAGTTGGGAAGCTCCTTGTTCGCCCACCTGTCTGTCCAGTTCTTCGCTTTGGATGTCAACCTCCACCTTCTCGGTCACCCGTTGTTTGTTGGGCGTGAAGAGGTTGAGCTGCTGTTCGTAGATGTTGTACACGCCCTTGAACTTTCTTCCTTGTCCGATGGGCCAACTCAGTGGGCGCACCTTGATTTGGAGTTCTTTCTCCAGTTCGTCCAGCACGTCGAATGGGTCACGTCCCTCGCGATCCATCTTGTTGATGAAGATAATCACCGGCGTCTTGCGCATGCGGCACACCTCCATCAACTTTCGGGTTTGTGCCTCCACACCTTTGGCCGAATCGACCACGATGATGGCCGAGTCAACGGCCGTGAGGGTGCGGTAAGTGTCCTCAGCAAAGTCTTGGTGGCCCGGCGTGTCGAGAATGTTGACCTTGTAGCCCTCATAATCAAACTCCATGACCGAGGTAGATACCGAGATACCTCTTTGTTTCTCGATGTCCATCCAGTCGCTGGTGGCCGTTTTCTTGATTTTGTTGTTCTTGACCGCTCCGGCCACTTGAATCTGTCCACCGAAAAGCAAGAACTTCTCGGTGAGGGTGGTTTTACCTGCGTCGGGGTGTGAGATGATGGCGAAGGTTCGCCTGCGTTGTATTTCGTTCATAAATCGTTATTTCGTATGCATGCACTTTGTGAGGCTCTCTTCCCAATGAGGGATTTCGATGCCGAAGGTTTCCTTAATTTTTGTCTTGTCCAACACGCTGTAAGCAGGTCGGTGAGCCGGTGTGGGATATTCAGCGGTGTGCAGTGGTTTGACGTGGCAAGTGGTGATGCCGGCAATGCGGTGAATGGCCTTGGTGAAGTCGTACCAGCTCGTGACTCCCTCGTTGGAAAAGTGGTAGATGCCCGGCACGATGCCCTTGTTGATGATGGTCATGATGGCCAATGCCAGGTCGTGAGCGTAGGTGGGCGTGCCTATCTGGTCGAAGATTACGCCCAACTGCTGTTTCTCTTGCCCCAGTCGCAACATCGTCTTGACGAAGTTGTTGCCGAAAGTAGAGTAGAGCCATGCCGTGCGGATGATGACATGTTTTGGACATGTCTTCGCCACGGCCACCTCACCAGCCAACTTAGTAGCACCATACACACTGTTGGGACAAGGCGTGTCGGTCTCGACGTAAGGCGTGTGTTGCGTGCCATCAAAAACATAGTCGGTGCTGATTTGCACCATCCATCCGTCACGCTTAGCCATGGCAACAGCCAGGTAAGTTGGTGCCTCGGCATTGAGGGCCGTTGCCAGTCGCTTGTTACTCTCGGCCTTGTCCACGGCCGTGTAGGCGGCGCAGTTCACGATGCCATCGATTTTGTGTTCTTCCACGAACCTGTTGATGGCGTCGCTGTCGGTGATGTCCAGTTCGTTGACGTCCGTGTTAAACCAGTGGTGCTCCGGATAATCCTTCTGCAGAACCTGCATTTCGTTTCCCAGTTGGCCGTTGCAGCCTGTAATGAGTATGTTCATTGTTTTAATCCTCCTCAAATTGAAGTCCTTCGTTGCGATCCTTGATATAATAATCAGACAGCATGCCGATGAAGGTAGTAATCTCCTGAATGGCATGTGTGGTGTCGGGCGAGATGTCCTTCTGTTGCAGCCGCAATAGCATCACGCCGTACAAAGCGTTGAGGCATACCTGTATCTCGTCTTCCTCATGTTCGCCTTTTCGCCTCAGTTCCACGATGAACGGCAGCACCTTGTAGTACTGTGCCGAGTAGAAGGGAAACTTGGTGCTTTGCAGCAGTCTGCGGTGCAGGTCAATGAGGTCGGTGACGATGACCTGGTTAATCTGCAGGTGTCCGCCCTGTCGTTTGCCTTCCTCGTTCATCATGCGAATGAGGTTGCCGTACCAGTCAACCATTTCTTCCTTCTGTTCGTCCGTGTAGTCGAACTGACTGATGTATTCGCGGCGGATGCGCGACAGCGAGCAATCGTACACGCGGATGATGTCTTCCACCTGCCACATATATAATATGTATTCGGCGATGCTCTTTTTGCGTAGTTGTTGTGAGATATACACGTTTGATGTTGTATTATGAGGTTGAATATTCGATGAGGTGATTCGGCGTTTCCAAGTGAAACGACAGCGGTTTGCTGTGCCAGTCAGCGGTTTGGCAATAACTGGCTAATAGTGGAAGGTGTAAAGATTGAACACCGTCCCGATGAGGATGATGATGGAACACACGATGACGATGCTCCCAATAATCTTATTGATAATCACGATGCCGTTGTCGTCAAATTTGCCACGCACCTTGTCGATAATCCAAGTCAGACCGTACCACCACAGCAGTGCGCCGCCAAAGATGCCTAAGTAGCCGCTCACCATCTCGACAGGATGGTCGGGGACGACAAACTTGAACTGCGCGTACATGGCGATGAACAGCAGGATGATGAGAGGATTTAAAAACGTTATCCAGAAAGCCGTGATGCCGTTGTACAGGTATGTACCCTTCGTTTTACCGCTAACGTGCATGTGCTTAGTGGGGTTGTTACGAAAACTGTAAATGCCAAACAGCAATAGCAAAATGCTACCCAATATCTGCAAAACAAAAAGATTCTTGGGGTTGGTAATCAAATCCATCATAAAACTCATGCCCAAACCCGTGAGCAGGGCGTAGATGATGTCAGAGCATGTGGCACCAAGGCCTGTCACCAAACCATACCAGCGCCCCTTGTTCAACGTTCGCTGAACGCACAACACACCTACGGGTCCCATCAATCCCGAAGCAATCACTCCGATGATGATGCCCTTACAAATCTGGTCGATGATATCGATGTGAAACTCAAACGGCATAGCGTATGCAAAATTGCGAAAATTATGCGAGATGCACAAATTTATGATGCTAAAGTTTGTGTTCTACAAGTTTTTTAATACCTTTGCGAAACGGGTGAGAACCCCTCATTGGGTCTTCCTTGTAGGGCTCACCTGCATGCGGAAAGCCATCCCGTACCTCATGCAAGCCGAAGGGTGCAATGCCGGTGCAACCGAGAACTGACATGCATCTACGCCTGCAAAGGGAGGTAGTAAACGATTTCTATACTAACTTAAAATAAAAACAAAAACATCACATGAAAGCAGTTTCTAAATTGAAACCGTATGTAATCGGTTTAGACTTAGGTGGAACCAACTCTGTCTTCGGCATCGTTGACAGCCGTGGTGACATCAAGGCCACCACATCCATCAAGACACAAGGATACGAAAATGTAGACGACTATGTAGACGCTTCCATAGAGGCTTTGCAGTTGATTATCGACCAAGTGGGCGGCATCGACAATATCAAAGGTATGGGTATTGGTGCACCCAACGGTAACTTCTACAACGGAACCATCGAGTTTGCACCCAACCTTAGCTGGGGACACAATGGCATTGTGCCTTTGGCCAAGCTGTTCTCCGATAAGTTGGGCATTCCCGTGGCACTCACCAACGATGCCAATGCGGCAGCTATCGGTGAGATGACCTATGGCGTAGCACGCGGTATGAAGAATTTCATCGTCATCACCCTCGGTACAGGTGTCGGCTCGGGCATCGTTGTGAATGGCCAGTTGGTGTATGGCAGCGATGGATTCGCTGGCGAGTTGGGACACGTCGTTGTGCGTCGTGAGAACGGACGTTCGTGTGGTTGCGGTCGCTTCGGTTGTTTGGAGGCTTATTGCTCTGCCACCGGTGTTGCCCGCACGGCCCGCGAATTGCTCGAAACTACCGAAGAACCCTCTCTCTTGCGCGAGATGATTCCGGAAGAAATCACGTCACTGGATGTGAGCATTGCTGCAGGTAAGGGTGACAAGCTGTCGCAGCATGTTTATCAAATGACGGGCGAAATGCTCGGTGAGGCTTGTGCCAACTTTGCCGCTTTCTCTTCTCCCGAGGCATTTATCTTCTTCGGTGGCTTGACCAAGGCTGGCGATCTGCTGATGAAGCCTTTAAAGGAAAGCTACGACAAGTGTGTACTAAAGATATTTAAAGACAAGGCCAAGTTCTTGATTAGTGGGCTTGATGGTTCATCGGCCGCTGTGTTGGGAGCCAGTGCCATTGGTTGGGAGATATAAGCATCGCTGCCACAGCAGCATGAAAGGTGCATGAAGTAAGAGGCCAAGGTGAATCGTTTCATCTTGGCTTTTTCCATGAAGCCAAATCTTCCAACCCCCACGTCCTCTCCGTGAATCCCCTGCGAGAGGAGATGTGGTTATGTAGGATGATTAAAACCAAAAGAATATATATAGATGGAATATATGTCGCAAGAGGGCTACGATAAGTTGGTAGCCGAACTGAGAGAGTTGGAAGGCGTTGAACTGCCGCGTGTGCGTGACGCCATCGCTGAAGCGCGTGACAAAGGTGACCTGAGCGAGAACTTTGAATATCATGCTGCCAAACGCGAACAGGGTAAATTGTTGAGTAAGATTAGGTTCAAACAGAAGGTGTTGGAGTTTGCCCGCGTGGTGGACACCTCCCGACTTGACAAAGGGAAAGTGGGCTTGCTGAGTAGGGTAGAGATGCTCAATCTTGGCAATCAAGCCAAGATGACCTACACCATCGTGAGTCCGCATGAAGCTAATATGCGCGAGGGGAAGATATCTATCAAGTCGCCCATCGCCCAGGCTTTGCTTGGCAAGCGGGTGGGCGACGAGGTGAGCGTGAACGTTCCTGCCGGCACCATCCGGCTGAAGATAGAAGGGTTGGCGTGAGGCGGTTTCCTGCTTTATTTTTAATTAAATTTCTACTTTATTTTCCAACTAAAGTTCTACTTTATTTTCCATACAAATGAGGATAGTGTAGTTTTAAAAATCTCTCTACCTTTGCCGGCGAATCAAAAAAACATTTACTAACAAACCAAGGTGGGTTCTATAAATTACCACCCCTGAATTATTCAAATTCAATTAAAAATGATGTGGGTTACGTTTTGTTCTGCTTGTGTTCTTTAGAGAAGAAGAGGCATGTGTCAGACCGAGCTAATTTATAGGATCCACCAGTATTTAATACGTTATGAAAATGAGAAATGTTTTCGCAGCCGTTTGTTTAATGGCTTTTGCCGTTCTAGGATTGTCATCGTGCGACAAGGAGGAAGAAGAAGCCAAAGTGTCTAATATCGAGTTGGCCAAAGCTCACCTCAATGGCGAGGCGGTACTCTCTACGACAGCTTTCATGAACGACTTTAACCTCACTCGCTTGCCCGAAGGATGTCCGGTGAAATACAAGTTGGCATGGGACAAGGAAGTACTTATCGTCAAAATAGTCAACTTTAGATTTGGGTCGATGCCATTTCCCATCAACTTTGGCTGTCGCACAAAGCTCGAAGATGTAACGGCCGATGACAAAGACGCACCGAAGGGCGATGGCTGGATGAAGATTAGTGGAACCGACGGCTGTTTTGCCATGCCGGGAACAGAAATAGGCGATTACAGAAAGGACAGTGGCGCTACGGTGAAGGGATATTACAATGCCAAGTCACGCGAGATTGAATTCACCATTGATTTTAACTTGGGCCCAACCATGCCTATCATCGCCAAGTGTGATCGTCAGGTGGTTGACAAGAACAGGCTGAAGAACTATGATGCTGAGATGAAAGAATTCGAGAAAAAATTCAATGAGGCCAAGGAGAAGGAAAAACAACACGGTGGGAAATAATTAATCCTCGTGTAGAAATGGGAGTTGGCGGGAGATGTGTATACTAACTTCGGCCAACTCCCATTGTTTTGATAGTCCAACCATAAAGCAATATTGACAATGAACCCTTTCATACAAAAACATGCCCCACTCAGTATTCTCCTCAGTCTTTTGGCACTGATTCTGTCTTCCTGCCATGGAGATGACGATTTACAGTTAACTCCGGTGAATGGCGAATATATAGCGCAGGCCAAAGAGGTTCTCACAGGCAATGTGGTGTTGTCTACGAGAACGTTCATGGGGCATGACGTGGACTTAACGCGGCTGGAGACAGGGTGCCCCACGAAATTCAATTTCACTTGGCAGGGCGACGAGATGGAGATTCGGCTGCTCGATTTTCATGTTGGCAACATGCCGTTCATCGTCAACTTTCAGTCAAAAGCCCGACTGTACACACTCAACTCGTGGGAGCAAAAAGAATACAAAGGCAGCGGATGGGTCAAGATTTATGGCACGGACGGTCTGTCGAGAACCGCCGATAGGCAGGGAAAACCGGTGGGTAAAAAGCAGGGAGCCACCATCCAGGGATATTACAACGTGCTGACCCACGAAATCAACATGGACATCAACTACAACATGATGAACGTGCACTCCGATTGTTTCTTGCAGAAAGTGGACAAACATCGCATTGATAGATACGATGAGGAAGTGAAACAATATGAAGCCGATCTGGCGGCTTATAAAAAGCAGAAGGGTGAGCTGTAGCTCATGGTCTGCCCAACGGCAAACCTGAAAGATGATTAGAAAAAACAAATTCAACACCAAACTCTTTATCCTGTCGCTGCTTTTAGTCTTTTTCTGTTGTACTTCGGTTAAAGCTCAACGCACCCTTCGCATAACCGTACACCAAGAGGGAACAAGGCAGCCCATGGAAGCGGCTCATGTCACCGTGGCTGACAATAGAGCCATGGCCGGCGCCAACCATATCGTGACCGACCGCCTGGGCAACGCCTACATTCGTAACGAAACACCTAAAACACTTTATTATCAAGTATCGGCTATTGGCTATGTTCCCAAAAAGGGCGACATACAACCCCATGATACGGTGGTGAACGTCATTCTGCATGAGGATGTCTTGCATCTGCACGACGTGGTGGTGACGGGTTCGCGCACCGAACGTCCCATCAAGTTGTCGCCCGTGACTACACAAGTCCTGGGAGGAAAACAACTCGTCGATGCGGGATACAGCGACCTGCAGCACGTCTTGCAGCAGGAAACACCGGGACTGAACATTCAGAAAGTGGGCTTTGGAAACGAAATATCCATGCAGGGACTGGATGCCCGCCATGTGCTGTTCTTGCAGGATGGAGAACGGATGACCGGCGAGATGGCGGGCAATCTGGACTACGAACGCTTCAATCTGCACGCCATCGACCGCATTGAAATCGTGAAGGGAGCCAGCAGCACCCTTTATGGCAGTAGGGCGTCGGGTGCGGTCATCAATCTCATCTCCAAGAAAGTAGACAGACCGCTGGATGTAAGAGCCGGCATGCGCTGGGGACAGATGAACCAACGCAACTACAAGAATCCCACGCCGGCCGACTTCCCATACATGTTCGAGAAAAACGCCGACCGGCCCAATCTGCAAGCGTGGCTCTCGGCTGGAGCAAAACAAGGGGCGTGGACAACGCAAACCGACGTGTGGTACAGCTCGTCGGATGCTTTTTACCTGTACCAAGCCAAACACGACAGCAAGACCTACACGAAGGAGGCCAATCCCTTTTTGCCACGCGACACCACGCTTGTTTCATCAGCCGACCGTCCGCCGCTGGGAATAAGTGGAACAGAACATCTGTCCGTGTCGCAGAAGCTGTATTACGAACCGTCCAAGCACTTGTCGCTGCAGCTCTATGGGTCGGCTTTTTTCATGAACTCGTATGACTTGTTGCAGGACATGAACTTCTCGCAAAGCCGTGACTACATGGCCGGACTGAAGTTGCGCTACGATGTCAAGAATTGGTTCAGCATTCATCTAAGTCTGCACGGCGACTTCTACGATCGGTTCAAGCGACACGAGCGCATGGACTTGCGAAAGAAGGTGTATCGAAGCACCATCTTCGAGCCACGGTTCAGCATCACCAGCAACTACTTTCCCAACCATGATTTGATTTTGGGTGTGGAGCATGTCACCGACAACCTCACCAGCGACCGTTTTGTGAACCGACGCATGACAACGCGCGCCTTGCACGAAACCGAATATTTCGTGCAAGACGAATGGCAGGTGAACAGTCAATGGATGCTGTCAACGGGCGTGCGCACCAACTTCTCAAAAACCTTTGGACTGATGTGGATGCCAAAGATTGCAGCCAAGTATTCGCCCGATGACCATTGGGCCTTGCGGGCCAACTACTCCATGGGTTACCGGGCACCCAGCATCAAGGAGTTGTTTTTCAATTGGGACCACATGGGGATGTTCCAGATACGGGGAAACGATCAGCTAAAACCAGAGAAAAACCACTATATCGCCTTGGGAACTGAGTATAGTGACGGCAAGGTGTTTGTAAACGTCAACGCCTACGCTAACTTTTTCAGAAAGAAGATAGAGGGGGTGTGGCGCATCTACGACTTGCAGTACAACTTTGAGTACACCAATCTCACCAACCAGCGGTTCGTGGGACTCGAAACCATCTTGAAATGGAATTTCGCGCAACGCTTCACCTTCAACGGAACTTACAGCTACGTCAATGTCAGCAAGCTGGAGGGTTTGCAGCTCAACACTATCTCGCCCCATGCGGCGACAGGCAGCTTAGACTACACGCTGAACAAGCCCGACTATCGTTTGAAAGCCATCTTCAGCGCTTCTTTCATGGGAGAGAAACGCTTCGACGTGCAAGACCGCATTTGGGTGGGCAGCCAACAAAAAAGTTACGATGCTTATTTCCGCTGCACGCTTCCCGCCTACGTCATCTGCAACCTGTCGGTGGTGCAAACGTTCTGGAACCAGGCCAAAGTAACCCTGGGCATCGACAACCTCTTCAACTACAAGCCCACTACCTTGGGCTCGGGTGTCACCTTGTTCAACGTACCCGGAACCTGTGGCGCACGCGGCTATGTGCAGGTGGAGTTCTTGGTTGACCAGCTCGTAAAATCTCTGAAACGAAAACGATGAAAAAATACATAGTCCTTCTTCTCACGCTCACCCTCTTCGGTTCATGCGTGCGGTACGATGCCGAGGAGTTCACGGGACATACGCTGCCCCGCATCACCGGTTACAACACAGGCGTCACCAACGATTGGATGTACTTCAACCTGCGTACAGGACAGGTGTTCAACCGCACCGCGCCCAACCAGGATATCAGCGAGGGCGAACAGTACCACCGTACCGACTGGGACTTGGCTTTCTGCGGACATCGTCTGCGCACCAACAGCGGAACGTCTGGAATCGGAAAAGGAGGAGCGGCCGACTTGGGCTATGGTGTGTACGACAAGTGGATGACGGTAAGTCAGCTGCCCAAGAATTTGACATGGGCGGTAGACGATTCCACCGTGTCTGTCACCTACTCGAAGAAAGACTGGATACACCATTGCGTCACCCACAATCTCGACATCGACGAATATCCTTGGTTCGATCCCAACAGCGGACCGGCCACCACACACACGAGCGCCAACCCCATTTTGTCCAACGCCATTACCTTTTTGGGTCCGCCCCCTGTCTACACTCCTTCTTTTCACACCTACGTCGTGCGCACGGCCGACGGCAAGCGTTATTTCAAATTGCAAATCGTGAGTTGGTACCACGCAGAAGTAGAGATTGGTGATTCTGGCGGCCGCATCAGTTATTACCTGGACGAGCTAAAAGAGTAGGGGAGAAACCGTGGATCATCCTAACTCCTCGTACGCCGTTTCATTCTTGATGGCGACAAACGATATTTCCCATTTTTCT
Organism: Prevotella sp. BV3P1; assembly: GCF_000479005.1. Taxonomy (GTDB): domain Bacteria; phylum Bacteroidota; class Bacteroidia; order Bacteroidales; family Bacteroidaceae; genus Prevotella. Next base: position 19,264 of record NZ_AWXC01000021.1, read on the forward strand.
CAGTGCTGCGCCATGCAAGCAGAACATGGAGGTCGCCTAAAAATAGGAAACCTCTGCACTTGCTTATGGAATCCGCCAACCACCCAATAATTGTTAACAAATTTTAATTATATCATTCTTTTTTGTTTTTATTCTTTTGTTTCTATGAAATCCCTTACCTTTGCACTCGCTTTTCGGCTGATACCTCATCACAGATGATGATCAAGGAGAGATGGTAGAGTGGTCGATTACAACGGTCTTGAAAACCGTCGCACTGAGAGGTGCCGGGGGTTCGAATCCCTCTCTCTCCGCAACCGCATTAAGCGTAATTCCCTAAGTTACAACAACTTAGGGAATTTTTATTTCCCCTTGTTTATTTCTTGACCCACTTTTTGACCCACTTTTTGACCCACTTTTTGACCCACTTTTGGTCTGAACACTTTTTAACACGAAATATTTTTTAATCGTTGTAAAAATAATTCAGAATTATTCTATTTGTTGATTATCAACTTTTTACGTGATTTTGGCAAAGGGTGAATTCGAACCTTTTATATCAAAAGTTATCATTCTTGTTTTTTATCTCAATTATGGATATACCTCACTCCTTTTCCCCTCTGTCTTTTCCAACTTTCGAACGTATCAATTCTCCAGCCCTTATAATGGCCTTCTTATTGAGTACTACACCACCTTTGCTAAGCCCAACACGCTCCAAAGAGCATTGTTTAATACCTATATCGTCTGCAGTTAGGGTGCTATATATAGCAGGTATAGATCCAAAATAATAATTCTTTCGTCCCTGGATCAGATGAACATGTATTACCTTTGTCATACTTTTATATGTTGTTATTACCCTAAAATTACAAAATAGTTATTATATACGATATTTCAATTATATTTTATTTTGTATTTTATAAGCCGTTGGCATAGTTTTCAACTATTCAACAGTCGATCATCAGCTTTCATTTTTCTATGCAAAGTTAGCAAGGCGACCAGAACGCAAATCATCGCTACGCTATTTGAGGATATTGTTACGGCAGCCTTCCGCAAATCAAAGATTTGGGTTTTCCATAACAATATCCTCAAATTCCTTTGCTTATCTGTTCTTTGCCTTGCTTGCCTTCTTGCTCGAAAATTAAAATCCTGACGCTCTCCTGCTGTTAAAAGCAGAGAACTAAAGGGAAAAGTATCACATTAAAACTAATTCGATATGGAAAGTATAAAGCAAAACACAGAAGTAAAAGCATGGAAGTTTGTTAAGTGGGATGTTGAACCATTGAGCAAATTACGCACAAGCAAGGTTTATATGTTGCGTGAAAAACTTAATAGAAGACAGAAGATGAGCCGTGAAGAGAAGAACTGGCTCGCAGAGAAAGTGAATACCAATACCTATTTTCGTACAGCAGTGCCGTTGATGGGATATTGTTTTGACTTCCTCGATGTACTGAAAAAATATGTGGTCAATCAGTACGGACACTGGAGCGAGTATTATGCACCCGACAAGACAAGTCTTCGGGCTTACTTGTGCGACAGAGTGGACCAAATAGTGGAAATATAATCTTCAATCATTATGGCTATAAATATGACAAACCAAGAAATGGTACTCACATCGTTAGGATTCTTCAAGAACGATTACAAACTTGATAACTTCCGTTCCAACTTTGGCTATGATTGGACGGATGAGGACTTGAACGAGGCTATCGAGGTAGCAGGTTACGACCTTACCAGTGTACGAAATTGTTTGATGGAAATACTTTGGCTCAAAGTGGTGGACGAGTTTGAGAACAAAGGTTGCGAGCGTGAAATGTTTGATTGTTGGGTCAACGGCTCGCTCGACACTCATTTCTATTTTAAGCAGACCGAGGTGAACTGCATCGACGAGATAGAAAAAATTGCATAACGCTAACATAAAGGTAATGCCACGACCAACCATCGGGACACAAATCTTCAAAGATATGATAATGGATAAAGGACTATCAACAACACAGAAGATACTCAGTCAGCTTACCATCGCAGTTAAAAGGTCAGAGCAAGAGTATTATACCGACAAGGAACTAAAACAATTTTCCCAGAATAATAATAAACTTCAAAATACAAGGTTATGAAAAAAAAATGAAGCCGAACAAAAATTGTTAGAAATATACAATAGCTACGAGTGCAGAAAAATCAAATTGGCGACCATGCTAAAAAAAATGTACAGGGAAGGTGACAATTTTATCTGCATTCATGAATTTGAAATTGTTGAATGCTAAAGGAAATGGAGGGACTAACCACCCCTCCACAAAAATATTTTAATATGAAATCAATCAATGAAATTGCAAGCGAGAATGGTTTACATGTAATCAACACGACTACTGGTTTGAACGGTTATCCACAGTTTTTGAAAAAGGCTATTATTGGATTTGAAAATTTTGAGCAAGCAGAGAATCTTGCCGAAGAATATCATCTTGACATCGAGATATTCACAAAGCGTGACGGTTGGCAGCTTTGGAACAGAGACAACAATCATGCATACGATGCGTTTGATCGTTCTGCAAGCGACTATGGCGAGAACTATCAACAGTTTGAATCGAATATGAGCCAGGATGATTTTTTGCAGCAAATAGGTGCTGCGGACTTTATTCATGGGCTGGCACATGAAGAAGATGGTCTTGATAGAATCGAAGACTATATCAAAGGTATAAGAGAGCTATATGATGAGATAGTAATAGCCGATGACGATGAAATCGTTATTGCAGAGGGTGATGTGTATGTTGAGACTATCAAAGAACAAACAATGCAATATAGTTACGACACGAAACACTATGTGATAGGACTTATTGACAATAACGAAGATTAAAGGAACATCGACACCCGCCTACTCGACGGGTGTCGATTTGAAAAACAGTTGCAGTGTAAGCATGTCTTTTCGCATTCCGAAAACATAAATTGACTTTCCATATACAACATTTGCCGTGTGCTGCTCTCTTAGTTCGCAGCACACTCCATTCCTACTACCTATCATCCACGCTGTTTTCTGAAATTGCAAGTTATTACTAAAGCTATCGTTTCTTTTACCCATAGCAAAAAAACGCTAACGCAAGTTTTTGTTACAACTTCTTTCCCTTTCGGCTTGCTCCTCATGCCTGCTCCGCCAGAGTTCCATCACGCTGCAGTCATCTTCGCCTTTGTCCTGTTCCTCTTTCGATCCACTGCGACAGCGGCGAAGATGGCAGACTGCTTAATGGAACACAGGCTACGCAAAGACCCTTAAAACGGTCGTAGCCGTTTTCATCCCATGAAAGACACTGCTTCTGACCTTGCAGGATCGCCAACAGAGTCTTTCAAGGGACTTTGGGAGAGCGGTAGTGTCAGCATCTTATTTGGTTGCCTTGCCAGGCTATCTTAGCTTCTTTCCCTTAAATCGTTATTTCCATAACCCTATGTGGGTCGTTTACACTCCTGCAATCACTGCAGGAATTTAATTTTACTTAGCAAAGGTAGCAAGTCCGGCAGAACGCCGAAGTACCGCTGCGCTATTTTGCTATATTGTTATGGCATCCTTCCACAAATCAAAGATTTGGGTTTTCCATAACAATATCGCAAAATTACCTGGCTTATCTGCCTTATGGACTTGCTTACCATTTGCACATAAAATTTGAAATCCCGTCAGCGATGCTGTAAAAGCAGCTAAACTAAAGGGAAATGTATCATTAAAATAATATTCAAGATATGGAAAAACTATTTGAAACATTGGTTGGGAAACTTCGTATGGGTATCGTTTCCTTTGTGTATCGTAAGAAAGACGGCACAGAACGTCATGCGTGTGGCACTTTATACGGCATCGGACATACTATCAAAGGCACAACTACCCATCATCAGTGCAGCTATACACTTGCCTACTATGATGTAGATTGCAAAGGTTGGAGGTCATTTATAATTGAGAACCTTGTCGAGGTGGGCGAACTTCGTCAAAGTACCATTGACGAGCATCACGACATTTGCCTTGCATTGGTAGTCAAACTCAAAGAGAAGATGAAGAAAGAGGGCAAGACAGCTTTTGCCTACCGCAAGGCAGACGGAACCATCAGATATGCACATGGCATCCTTTCAGACAACATTGATGTATCTGGCAGATACTTTGTCTATTTCGACACCGACAAGGGCGAAGAACGCAAGTTTCGTATTGATGCTTTCATCGGTATTGGAGAACCTGCCGAGTTGGAAAGTAGCAACCACGCATCTTTCACAAATGCTGAGCCAAGCAATGAAGTTGGTAGTGGTAAGGCATACAACGATTTCAGCAGTTTAGACATCAAGTCTATCCTTGTCAAGCGAGGTGTAGCTATCGAGGACACAGAAAAGTTTACGGTCATAGACCTTTTGCCCGAACTCAACAAAGAGCAACTAAAAGACCTCATTTGCAAGGCAGCTGAAAGGCTTGCAACCCTCTAAATCTAAGGTAATGCCCTGACCAACCATCAGGGCGCAAATTTCTTCTTATATGTTACGTTATCCAAGAGTAGAAATTATCAAGCGCAAGACATACGTCCCCATCTATCAAGAGCATTACGAGGTACAAACTATGCGCCCTAATCGCCCAATGAAAAGTAAGTTTGGTATGGATAAAAGTCAAGCAATGGCATATTCAAGGCGAGAGGTCGCCAAGTTGAAAGAAGAAGGCTACACAAAAGCAGTGTACAACTCAATGATGGTAGATTTGAATACTTTTCGTCCATAATCCACTTGCATGATGTCCCTACTTTGTCGTAGGGGCATTTTGTGCGCCAGGTGCTGCTCCCACAGTTCGCAGCATACTTTTTCTATGCCCTATTCATTAAGACTTAGCCCTGGTTAGCAAAAGCCATTACTTTGCGTAATAGCTATTACCGCCCCCTTCAAAACACGCTGCTGCAAGTTTTGGTCTATACATTTTCCCTTATGTTGTATTACCTCATTTCTCAGCTGCTCCGCCAGTGTACCATCATTCTGCACCCATCTACGCCTCAGTCCTGTTTCGCATCCGCTTCACTTCGACAACGGCTAAGAGGGAGGCAGGTTGATAGAACACAGGCTACGCAGAAACCCTAAAACGGTCTATGCCGTTTTTATCCCATGTAAGACACTGTTTCTGACCTTTCAGGATCGCCAACAGAGTCTTTCAAGGGACTTCGGGAGAGAGGTTAGGACATCTTCCAATATTGGTGCCTTGCCAGGCAATAGCTACTAAATTACACCTGGTGTCATAATCATAGCCCTATATGTATCGTTTACACTTCTGCAATCACTGCCTGGATTTAATTTTACTTAGCAAAGGTAGCAAGTCCGTCAGAACACCGAAGTACCGCTGCGCTATTTTGTGATATTCTTATGGCAGCCTTCCACAAATCAGAGATTTGGGATTTCCATAACAATATCGCAAAATTACCTGGCTTATCTGCCTTATGGACTTGCTTACCATTTGCACATAAAATTTGAAATCCCGTCAGCGATGCTGCAATAGCAGCTAAACTAAAGGGAAATGTATCACTTAAAACATTACGACTATGCACGCATGGATTTATCAGATTTCAGACACTCCAATTAAGGAGACTATCAACGAGGACACACTATATCAGGGTGACGGCACAGACTACGACTATTGTGCAGAAATTTCGGAAGAAGGTCGCAAGAGTGCTATCGAAACACTGAAAGGCTACATTCTACCTTTTGGTATGTTTCGACAGATAGATGAGACAACCTTTGAGTATCAAGGTGGTATCGATGAGTGGAAGGAGCAGTGGGTAGAGCGTATTCAAGACCTTGCATCGGAGTTGAATGTCGAGAATATTTTGAAATTTGTTGGGCATTCCTACAAGCTCGAAAGGGAGCTAAAGAACCCACTCGACACCGCATCACAGTTCTATCTGAGCGCAGAGACCGACCAGACCTATGCCGAAGAGTCGGTGGAGCTGATGCGCTGGATTGAAAATTTGGAGGTAGGCAGCAAGATTTATGTTGGCGGTATCATAGATTTTCACTTCTAACATTTCGATGATGGAAACAAAGGTTATTTACTTGTTTACCGAACAGACGAATGGCACTCCCTCGCATCGAGGGAGCTTGTCTATATCGGTGAGGATATGGAGGACATTATCGCACAACTGATAGCGCATCGGGGGATGACCGAGGACGATGCCAAGGCGATAAGGTGCATCTTGCAGACACAATGTAACAACCGAGGATATGAGTGGGAGTTTGAGGCGCAGCGTCTCAATGCTTTTACAGACTAAGGGAAAGCGTGATAATAGACATATCATAACAATCAAAACTTTTAGAATTATGGCAAATTGGGCAAGTACAAGCTACGTTATCGAGGGTAGCAAGGCAGAGGTAAGCAAGGTTTATCAAGTCATCGACGACTTTATGAGCGGTCGCAAACAGCCAGTGGCAGAAACGGCAAGCGACGGTTGGGAAGGTAACATCGTAAAGATGTTGGGAGCTACCGACGAGCAGATGAAGAAATATCTTCGTGGTTTCATCCAGTATTATGAATATGATGGGGATGTACTTCGCATCGACGCAGAAGAGGCATGGGGTGCAACGGATTTCTACGAGGTTTTGGGAGAGCTTATGCCTAACCTGACTATCTATTTCAGTGTGGAGGAGCCGGGATGTGAGATATACACCACCAACGATGCCGAGGGTAAGTATTTTGCTGATAGGTTCTATGTGGAATCTGCGGTCAATAACAATTATGCTCACGAGTACTTCACAGAGAAAAAAGATGCTATGAGCTATGTAGCAGAACTGTTGGGTAGAGAGAACGTGAGCAAGGAAGAACTTGATAAGTGGAATGAAGAACAGGAAGACTACGATGCTTACATCTACGTTCACGAGTATAAGGTAGTTGCATAACAAAGGTAATGGAGGGGGATAACCACCCCCTCCACAATAGATAAAATCATGAATATACCAATATCAATACAGGTTGTAACAGTTGTATCATCAGAGACAGGTGTTAATTATCAACAGGTTTATATTAATAATGAGGATGCTGCACAAGCAGACTTTGATAGACAAAAAGTCATACATAAGGATCTCTTGTTGGAAGGGTGGTCTGTATCGCTTAGACGCTATTAAAGTAATTCTATATAGGTAACGGAGGGGCTAACCACCCCTCCACAAAAAAGACAAAAATGAAACAGAAAGATATTTTACAACAGCCTACCAGCGGATTACAGGAAGTAGTACGCTCACTCAATGAGAATATGCGAAACCGTCTCGATCAGGAATACCATTGGTTCGCCGATTACCCTTATGTCGAGGCAGCCATTGGTGGTATGGAAGGTCAAGTTGAAGCAAAAGTTATGGCAGTAAAGTACCCTATAACCGAGCATAGCGGTATTTTGATCATGCCCGACGAGGACAGAGAATATTATGAAGTTGGTTGGACTGAACTCCAGCCCGACGACATAGCCATCATCCTTGAAGCCCTACCCGACGAGGACGATTAAAGAAGTACAGTAGCCAGTCATGGGAATTTGACTGGCTATATGTCTTTATTTAAATTCGGGTCTCTTTGGAGGAGTAAGCCTTGTTGTAAAATGTTTGTCTTCTGGTTCTGTTGGAAGTGCCAAGGGAAGAGTAAACTTAATCCTATTTATTGATGTGTTTATTATACCTTTTTCTCCTTTCCCACCTATATTCAGTACTGAAAATACTTCTATATTTGCACCTCCAGTTTTCGATTGGGAGTCCTGAATGTTGATAGCAACAGCAAAATCAACATTTGATACATAATGTGGAATTCTTTCTTTCAATTCTTATCGAGGTCCTAAAAACTTATCACCGTTCAGATGTATCATGTGGTCAGGCATATCAGCGATCCAAACCTCTGTCTCCCAAGCTAATTGTTCAGAAAACTTTTTAAACTTGCTGAAATTCAGAAATGCTGTAACAAAAATCTTTCCTGATTTTACCTTTTCTGTCATCTTGCTTATATCCTTGATACGCTCTGGATCCATGGGACCAACCGAATCTACAGCCTCAATGAAGTAAATCCAATCTTTATCTTCACGGTATAGAACTACGTCAGGCATCTTATCGTGTAGTGTAATCTCGAAACCTAAGTCTTTGAGTTTTGACTCGTTCTTGATCATGTCTTTCTTTATAGTATCACCTACATAAAGACATTCTGACCCAGGGGCGAATCGTGGAGCAAATTCTTCAATAATGGCTTTTTGTAATCTGTTGTGTGAACCAGGACTAAAGGTGAAGTCTTGGTTATTTATCTTTACTGGCATTTTTTGCATGACCTTTTTTGAAGCATAAATTTCAGTGAGGCTTTGGTGCCTTTTTAAAAATGATGTCAAAGCAGCACCTTCTTCACCGACGCCACAATCAAGTTCTGTTACCTCTCGGAGTACCGCCAAAAACTCATTGGTCAAGCGGTATCTGTAATTTGGACTATTCGTAGCCTTACCATTATCCTCGATGAGGGCAGCATTTCTAAAGTGATGCATTGCCTGTTTGCGGAAAGTTTCTCTCGAATTTTCGGCATAGGATACATTGTAATAGGCATTGATAAAAGCAATTACATCATGTATTCTAATCCATTCATTCGTTGCATCACTAAAATTATCTTCCTCTTTTATTCCTCCCATGGCCAATATAGTTAAGGCGCATAGGTCAGATTGTTGCGCTACAGGCATGTCTAAGTCTGCCAATAGTTTCTTAATGGCTTCTATCTTATCCATCTTGATAATATTCTATTACACGTTAGTTCACTATAATCTTTTCCTATAAGTTCTCTACCCATCAAACATATTGTGTCTTTCGATGGAACAGGCATCTTGTTTATTTCTGTTGAATTGACCTGTGTGGAACCATTAAGGATTCTGTAGTATTGATCATATATGGTTGAGTTCAGGAGGACATACAACCCAAAAACTTCCTCCATACTATTGCATTTTATATAATTGATCTTGTTCTGTGTACTTATGTATTTATACTCTGGGTAATCCGATCGGAGATATATACCACATTGCAAACGTCTTTTTTCCTCTTTTGATGTGAACCTTTTAATGAACAAATAGTTTGCATTCTCTTGCAAATACCCACTCTTATCTGTACAGATATATTCGTCTTCTTTGCCTGTTGGCCACTTTATTCTACCGTCTTTAATGTGTTGAGCGTAGAACAAAGGATATGCCCCTTTCTCACCTTTGCTTCTTAGAACTTCTCTGGTACGAAAGTCTACTATAATGCCAGTCTTCATGCGTAAATCATCTGAAACAAGGGTTTCAGACAACTTTCCCAATGTTGATAGCACCTCTATTTCTTTTTGGTTTGTCACCAAATAGATGTACCCATTGGGCGCTACGATAGTATTATAGTCTACATCGAAAAATCTTATATCAGAAAAATTAGAAGTTTGGGAGAAAGACATCCTTATCTTTTTAGGGAAGGTCTGTTCTTTCTTTATCTTTACGATTATGGTTTCCTGCAGAACGGAATCACCGTCAAACACCTTGTCTCTACTCCCAAAAAGATGTATTCGGGTAATTATTCCATGTGCCAGCAAATATTTCCTAAACTTCTCAAAATATGCTCCCGAAGTCCAAGATCTCGGAATAATATAAACCAGTTCTCCACCTTCTTTAAGATTATATATTCCCATTGCCCAAAAGAGGAAGTAGAGATTGGGGGCACCATAACAGACCTCTGGCATATGCTTCGCTTCTGGAGCATCTTTTGATATTTTCTTATATGGTGGATTACCTATTATCAAATCATATTCATCCATATTAGCCTGTGCAAAAATGGAAGCCTTATTTCCAAAAGGCTGTGATGTGATATAGTTCTCCTGACGAATTTCAAAAGAAAAGTTAGCGTCTTTGATAGAGGCAAGGTTTTCTTCGAGTAGTCCGAGTACCTTTACATCATTTTCATAGCACACTAAATGGATGTTCCCATTATATCCGCTCTCACGCATTCTGCTTATAAGAGCTACTGATAAGATTCCACTTCCAGCACCAGCATCAAGAACTTTCAAGCTGCGCCTATCCATGTCTATATCAAACATAGAAGCCATGAACTTTGCCGTTGTACCTGGTGTAAAGAACTGACCGTACTTCTTTCTGTCTGCTTTGGAATTTCCACAGACAAAAGACGAAGTCCTATTTATAGTTTCACTTAATGCTACCATATGTCATTTCCTGTCCAACTTAATTTTCCTGATATTCAAATACCTGTAAACGGTGGATTTTGACTTAATCCCAAGCTGCTGCATAATCGGTTCGATTCCCATGCCCTGTTTATAAAGACCCACAACAGCATCAATCTTATTCTGATTGATGCCTGGTGCTCTTCCCAATCTCTTTCCTTTAAGTTGGGCCTCTTTTCGCCCAGCCGAACATCTTTCGGCAATCACCGACCGTTCAAACTCGGCCAATGCTGCCATCAAGGTCATCATGAGTTTGCCTGTGTTGGAATTGCCGTCTATGCCGTCTTTGATCGATATGAGGGTGATGCCTCGATTGTGGAGGGAGTCGAAAATCTCCAGCAGGTTTTTGAGCGACCGCCCCAATCGGTCAAACTTATAAACCACAAGCGTATCGCCTTCCCTAAGAAAGGAAAGGCACTTTTCAAGCTCTGGGCGTTGTCTGATGCCCGACACCTTCTCTTGGAAGATAGTCTGGCATCCCTTATCCCTCAAAGCTGTGAGCTGCATATCAAGATGCTGCTCTCTACTTGATACCCTTGCATAACCTATATTCGCCATATAGTGTTCGATTATTATTTGTTTGCAAAGATAATGCAAATCGAACACAAAAACAACTCTAAAGCGGTATTTCTGCATCTAATTTTAGAGTTCGATTAACTTTTATCTTTTTCGTACTGTGTCCGACCTTGATTTCCGATCTGCGAGTAAGTCCCAAATCAGTTGGCGGTATTCAACGCACTGCCAACCTACACAGCCCTGGTATCTTTGCCTTTTCCCTAAAGTCTTTTCTCCATTTCGTCTGAGCCAATGGCACAGACTTCATTTAGCCCATGCAAAACACACTATCGTAAGTTTTGTTCTTATCCCAATCCCTCCATTACTCCTGCGGAGTTATTTATTCAGTAAGCGTTGCCTACTTCTTACCAGGTAGCTGCCAGTATTGATTTTATTGTGCAAAGGTAGTGTGGCCTCCATTCCTGCGAAAGTACCGCAGAAGCTATTTTCAGGGAATTTTGGACAAACCCTCCACAATTTCTATCAAAATTGGGTATCCATCCAAAATTCCCTGAAAATTCCTTGCGCATCCATTGCGTCCCCACTATTACCATGCACATAAAATTCAATCCCGGTCAGCTCCCACTGGCAAGCAGTGGAAAACTAAAGGGAAAAGTATCACATCATTAAAACTTAAAACATGGTAACAATTCAAATTCCTGCCAGTGTCGATACAGCGATGTCGATGATTGGCTATGAACCGAAGACCACCTTTTGGATGGACTTTTCGATTGCAGACAAGTTTGGTATCGAGGCTATCGTTGATACTTTCAATCGTGCTTTCAAGGAGTGGCACACCGACCACATCTACCTCACCGAGCTTGTGATGGTGCTCAACCACAAGATTTGGCAGTGGTATGAGAAGAACGACACCATCGCAAGGGTGTACGACAAGCTTTGGCGCAAAGCTGATGAGTGGGCGCAGGAGAATCTGCACGGTAAGGAGTTGCAATACTTCTACGAGGTAACAGACTAACAAGGAAACGGAGGGACTAACCATCCCTCTACAAAATAACTTCCAATGAAAGATTTTATGTTATTAACTTGTTTCGTTGTAAACAGTATAAACTTAATTGTTGCGAATCAGTTATCCGACTTGATGAAATGCGCTTTCTTTCTGCTGTTTATTGTTTCTGCATTTTTGTGGCTGTTTTACTCAAAGAATGGTCAATCATTATTAAACTATTTGAACAACTATGAATAAAGAATATTTATCAGCTCATTGTCCTTATTGTGGTAGTCGCATCTATCGTAATAGTCATGGCTATCAATGTGAACACTGTAATTTTCAAGTAAAAAATTATATTTGTAATCGACATTTTAATAAAGAAGAAATAGAAAAAGTACTAATGGGAGAAGAAATAATAATAGACGGTTTTTCTACTAATACTGGAAAAATGTTCTCTTCCATTCCGGTTATACAAAACTATACGATTGTTCTTGACAATACAATAGCCCTACTTCAACAAGGACGTATTGTGGTGGGTACCAAATCTTTTGTTTGTGAGCCTTTCCAACGAGAAAAATCTATTAAGTTCAGAGTTCAGCGTATGTATAATGGTCATCAGATAACCGTAGGTGAAATCAAGACCTTGTTACAACAAGGAAAGGTTGTTATTGATACCTTAGACGAAAGTGGCAACAGACAAAACAACGAATTGATATTGCTTTCAAAGCAGTGTATGAAAGTTTCGTTTACATAAAAATTGAACATAATAGTAATTTCCTGATAAAAACAATATTTTTAAAATTATTATATGTATCTTTACACACAAAATTGATAAAACATTAAACAAAATTGTTTCACACAAAAAAATCTGCCATATGAAAAGACTAAATTTATTTCACTTATTTATTCTTTGTGTAGCTGTATTCTGCTTAACCGCTTGCGAGAAAGAAGACTTGAATGACACGAAAGAAACAACTAAGCCAGTGACAGCCAAACTGATTGTAACTTACACAGGCGATACAACCATGTTTAGTTCTAAAAGTTATGTTTATGCCATTGATGCCCATAAACTATCTCGGCATAGTGTGTTTGTTGATAACAAAGAAGACTTTTATACTGGATTAAATTGGGTAATGCAAGGTAATGAACTGCCTACATTGAATAAAATCTATTTGCCTTCTACAGTATTGGATCAAAAACAAAAATTGATTAGTAGAACATACTATACGTATGCAGATATTGCCTGCTTTGGGTACTATGAAGATTTTAGCCAAACTGTTACAAAGCCAAACTACAGAAAAGAGGAAAGCGGCGATATAAATGTAAATATTAAAGCTTTTATCAAAGATAAATTGGTACGTGAAGTAACTTATACAATCAACTTAAAAGAACCAAAAGCATGGATAATTTTCTACAGCGACAAATCTTTTGCTGATAAAAGACATGAAGGGGACGGACTTCACAATGAAAATGACGACGATATCCATTTTAATGTTGTAGTTGATAATTAGTTAATATTTTGAAGAAAAATATAGGGACATAGATTATTGATACTATGCCCCTATATTTATAGTATGGTTACCTAACTTCTATTTATTCATAGGAAAGTCAAAGTACTTAGCACCATTTGGTCCGATTTCTTCATCTTCCCAGTCATCAACATCTATGTTCATTTTTGGATCTTTACCTGGAGAAGCAGCTGCCAATATGGGTTCACCCACTTCAAAAATAGTAATTTCAGGTGATATATATTTCTTTTTCATCTTATGTATATTTTTCTTTTCCTATCATTTTATTTGTTAGACATCAGAATTCAAAAACAGGGCGTACCATGTTTTCAGTTTTTGTTGTACGTGCCCATTGCCGGTATTGCTTCACTCTGGTATTATAAAACCATACCTTCGAAGGGTCTATATTTTCAGATGGATTTAGCCAGTACCGACAATACTCGTCATCATGTCCCAAGTCCCATACATAAAAAGAATTATAAGCTAAGCGTCTTTCTCCTCCGTGAATTGACCCTGGATACTGTTCGGTCCCTGACAACAATTTATCAAGAGCACCATAATCCCTGGGCTGGTTTTTATAGTGTAGCTGCCCATCATATTGAGTACCGCCACAAGCAGCAAATATCAAATCAAATTCACGGAAACCTGGTACATACCATTGAGTCCATGAAGGAGCTTTGCCTAAATATTTGTTTTGTGAAAACCATGTATTTATATTTTCTAAATCCGAGTAAGAGAAAAATATATTACCGTCATATTTTCGCAACCATCTCAATGAAATGGCAAGTCCATGCTTACTATAAGGTGCTTGTCCACTGCCATTCTCGTTTATATATGCTATCATAGCGACGGGATTTTCGTGAGCTGCAATAGCATCCTCACTATATTGGTAAATATTTCCAGCATCGGAAATGACCCAACCCAGTTTAGGTTCTTGTAATTTAGGTTTTTGGTCTGGGTAACCAATAAAGTCATCCGTTATAGTAATCGTGTATTTGTATCTTTTTCCTGCTTTCAAATCAGCTTTGAAAGGAAAATAAGTAATGCCATAACTATTGTAGTCGCCAACAACATATTGACCTGTGCTGTGGTCATAAATTTTACATTTCATCCATACATAGGAATAAACGTTTTGTTCGTCATTCTCATCAATAGCCTTATTAATGTCTGCAATTCTAACGCCTGACTTGGGATTCCACGGTTGATGATTCAACGGAACTAAAAAAATGTCTTGGCTGGCATTAAGATATGATTTATCTGCTTTTTCAAAGTTGTCTATATCAAATGAATATTCGCCAAGTCCTAATAAATCCCTTGCCATGCGTGTTTGAACCGCCCCATTTCCCAGCATTGTAAACTCTGCTTCATGATACACCCCCTTTAAGCCGATTTGCTTGATGTCCATGATTTCAAGATTGTTTGACTTATTGGAAATTCCAAACTTGATTTGTGAAAGGAGGTGATGGAATTGTAATTTTACGGTACCATGATTTGTTTGTTTATATTCATCTGATTCGAAAGCTGCCATATAATCCTCGTTTCCCCCCGAATATGCACCAAGGCTTACCTCGTGGTTGCTCCATACATCTATTTCCGGTCTGCTTCCAAAATTATTGGGAGAGTTGACCGCAACAAAATGCAGGGGTTCATTTTCCAACCATCTCTTTCTCTCTTTCTTGTCTTTATATGAGAATATGCCATTACCTTGATTGACTATTTCAACATTATCCATATATGGTTCTTCTTCTCCTGGGTCGTCAAGGAACGCATACACATAAAAGTTTTTCAATTTCTTGACATAGTTTTGCGAGTCAAACGAAGTGCGAGTTCCTGTTTTCTCTTCGGAAACAGTGAACTTAATGGCATCGCTCGGCATCTTGCTTCTATCCTCCAGCTCTTCTTCCGTACAAGACGTGAAGCCCAATGATAACATGGCTATAAACAAAGCCATTGAATGTAATAAATTAAAATGTTTCATTTTGAATAATTATTTGGTTTAATATTTATTGGATCTATATGCCAGCCATATACTTTTAAATTTTTAGAAAAAACAAAATCTATTAAGCATTTCTGTTGGTATTTCTTAGAACCCTGTTGAAATTTTGGCTGCTTCTGTTTTTCGTAGATTACCTGAATCACCTGTGAATAGGTATCGTTGTTTTGCCGTTGTTCCTCGTCAATCTTGGCCATATAGTAATCTGCTGCATCGGCATCCAAATAAAAATTCAGCAGTTGGCGTACCGTGTCTCTTTGGAAATCTCCATCGAGGCTAAGCCAGTCAGTTTGCTTATAAGTCCTTTCCTTTGAAATCTTTTTGTCATCTTTCTTTTCGAATGGAAATAGCGGAGTATCGCCTTCCTGCCATGGTCGATCCTTATCGGCATCTTTAGACTTTGGAAACTCTCTTGAATAAACGTAAAAGCGCAGGTTCCTGGGTGAGCCGTTTCTGCCACGCCCATAACGGTCTGCCACTTCAAAATCGAACCACACATCACATTGATTGTTTTGATAAAGCTCATACAATTCTCGTTGTGCTGGCAGGATAACTTTCTCTACCATCGTTTTGAAACGCTGATATTTCTCTTTTTCCAGCAGCTCTCCAGTCTTAGGATCATGGAGTTCTGATAGTCCGAAGGTAAAGCGGAAGGTTTCGACCGACATTTTCAAGATTCTCTTCTTGTAAGTTTCATCGGGAGTCGTAGGGTCGATATAGCGGAAATCACCCGAATAGAGGCAGCATATCTCATAGAATTTTTGCGAGTATTTCGAATTCAGCAAGATTGCCGTATGCAGATTGAGGATGGTAAACGACTTGGTAAGATTGATTACGTACTCATACAGTTCTGGAGAGACACGTATGGTATAATCATTTGTCGAGGTGTTCCATCTGAAAGCATCTATCCAGTGAAAGTAATCCACCACCAGCTGTTTGTCTTCATTCTCATGAAACTGGATGATTGCTTTTTGGGCCAGAGACCGCACCGTCTTGTAGGTACGCATAACGTTGGTATTTCCACCGACCGAAGCCAAATCCCGATCCGTCATATTGAACACGAGGTTCTGCCAGTTATCACGCATCTCCAATCTCATTTCCTCATACCGCATCTTGATAGCCTCCGATAGTTTATAGAGAAAACGGCGTTCCATCATCGTATAGCGAAGAGGAGAACGAAGAATAAGGTTGTTGAAACTGAATGAGCATTTGCCCACGTCGCCATTTTCAATGAGGGTGATTCGTCTTTTTGTCATTGTTAACCCCTTTAATTAAATTTTCAGAATTGATAATCCTTGATGTCGTAGCGAAAATTTGATTAAAGGGTACCGGGAAGACAACTGTCAGCTGGTTCGGTAATTGTATTAAAGCGCATCGAAACGACAATTCAAATGTAGGTAAATTACAAGACAGAGCAAAGGAAATGCGACAAAAATTCAAAAAGTCAGATTGTTGCCTTAAATAATCAAGGAAAAGAAGGAGGACTCTTCTCAAAAGGTTACTTAATCGTTCTCAAAAGGTTACTTAATCGTTCTCAAAAGGTTACTTAATCGTTCTCAAAAGGTTACTTAATAACAGGTAAGCACTCTGATTTTCAAGAGCTTACAACGCTCTTAAATAAAGCTTATAAATAAAAATAATAAATAAAGCTTTATACGCGCGCGAGAGAAACTTTTAACTAAAGGGAAAAAAATAAGGTCGATGCCGTACAGAAGCCGAGTCTCCAGTCTTCTCAAAAGGTTACGAAGTGGACTAATGACCGTGGATATTTTTCATAAACTCCCCAAAAAAATCAAGGTTATTTTATTTTTATCCCGATAAAACAACGATAAGATTACGACTTTTTCAAAGGCAACCAGTAAGACTATATGCAGCATTGATGTCAGATCGACCTTTTCCCTCCAGTTCTACCATTCCGAGTAGTGGTGTCACCGATTACCTTTTACCCTTTTTGTTTTTATGCTTGTTTGTTATTTTGGTTTTATGATTGGCAAAGATTATGGTTATTTGAATAACATATATTTTGTTTTTATACTTGTTTGCTATTTTGTTTTTATGATTTGCAAAGTTTATGGTTGTTTGAATAACATATATTTTGCCTTTTTGTTTAGCAACGTTTATATTCGGTTGCTAAACATATACTTTGTTTTATTGCTTGTTTATTATTTTGGTTTTTTGATTGGTAAAGTTTATGATTGTTTGAATAACATATATTTTGTTTTTTTGTTTAGCAACGATTATATTCGGTTGAAAAGCATATACTTTGTTTTATTGTTTGTTTGTTATTTTGGTTTTTTGATTAACAATAAAACATATCGACAAATCGAACTTAGCACAGGGTTTCAGGATGAATTTAGAAAGAAATGGGGAAAATGAGATAGAAACATCATGTACAAAGGGATTGAAACAGGGCGTAGAAAATGTGTAGCAAGTTGTACCTTTAGGCGCCTATTTTTCAAATCGGCACATAAAGGTTACTTGCCCACAAAAGTGGGAGAAATATCGTCGCAACTCCGATATTAGGACAAAAAAATGATGCGTCTTTTAGATTTTTAGCAATCTTTTGAAGATATCAGATTGCTGCTTTTTCATGGTGGCCATCACTTTTTTTAGGTCAGAAACATGAGGGAGAATAATTTCTTCGTAGTATTCTTTGTCTAATGCTCCTTTGTAAATTAGTTCATTAGCACGCTTGGTAATCTGATTAAGATTTACTCCTTGCTTAGAAATTTCGTGATTAAATTCGGTTATCAAGTCGGCTAATTTATTCAAAGATTCGATGCGTTTTACAGTTCCTTTGTCATCGAATTGTGCCACTGCATCACGAATCATAGAAGCCATTTGATTGTAATTTTTGGCTTTATTTTTGAATAAGTCCAACTCCTTTTTGTTAAGATGGAGATTGATACGATTTGTCCTTTTGTCTTCTTTCATGCGCTGATTCAATGATATTCTTACTTAAAGATACTAAAATTCGGCGAGGCTATAGAACTTTAATTCAGCTAAAAATGTTATATTTGCATCGTAGTTTCGAGGCACTTTAATTTATTGACCAATGTGATTTAGCAGATGCCATCCTGGTTATCTTTATCGAAACTACCTTTACATCAATTAAAGTGCGATGATAGCAACTATTCTCCATTCAAGCAGCACATTCAATGCTGTCAATTATAACGAAAGAAAGGTGTCTAAGGGTTCGGCAGAACTCTTGGAAATCTCAAATTTTGACTATCTTCAAAAAACAGGAAACGTTACAGCTGCCAACTTACAGGAGTATCTAATGAAGTATTCGTCTATCAATCAAAACATCAAGAATACCCAGTTTCATGTCTCCATATCATGTAAGAAGCAGGAATATACGCATGACCAGTTACTGGATATTGCGCATCAGTACCTTAAAGAAATGGGGTATGCTGACAAGGGACAACCAGTCTTGATCTATGCGCACCACGATACAGGCAACAATCATATCCACATTGTGACGAGCAGAGTTAATCCACAAGGCAAGAAGATAGAACATGACAACGAAAGACTACGTTCTCAGGCTATCATCAATAAAATCATGGGAATAGAACCAAAGCATGAAGCAAAGAGTATCATTCAGAAGGCTATGGAGTATTCTTTTGCAACGTTGGGACAATTTCAGGCTATTCTGGAGAGCAATGGGTATGAGAGCTATGTGGAAGATGACCAGCTCAATGTCAAGAAAGGGGGTACTGTGCTTGATAGCATTGTCATCAAAGAGATAGAACTGGCGATGACAAAGACGACGAAGGAGGAAAGCAGCAAGCAGCGCAAAAGGTTAAAGGCCATCCTTTTGAAATATAGGGGATTGACTTCAAACAAAGAAGATCTAAATAAGATGCTGAAAAAGAAGCTGGGCATATCTCTCGTCTTTATAGGGAAGAAAGATGTTCCTTATGGATATATGGTGGTGGATCACAAAAACAAGGCAGTATATAAAGGTAGCGACATCTTAGACATAAAGACTTTACTTGCTTTCAAGCAGCAGCAAGATATACTTGTCGGAGAAAGTGAGAAGGCTATTTTAGGCTTTGTACACAAACTGATTGAGGAAAACGATAAACTTACTATCGGCGAGATAAACAAGTCGCTGTGGTGGAAATATAGGGTCAATATCTATCACGATGGGTATATCAGAGATAAGCAGCGCAAAATTTCGATTGCGGTTGATGAGAAGGACTTTTCTATTTTACGCAAGAATTTCAGGAGGCAATGGATCCAGGGATTCAATCCTGCGACCGAAGAAGAGAGGGCTATCCTTTGCAAGCTTGGACATATCGATGATGAGGGTGTTATTCAGATCTGTCCTGATAGGAACAAAGAAAAGAGTGATGGTACTGTAAACCAAATCAAGGAGATATTGGGGACTGCTGAAAGAGGACAACTATATGACAATCTACGTATTGCTAAAATCCTTATATTCAGAAGAGAGGTTTCGGTCTATGCCGTCGATATGGGTAACTCCACAATCGTCAATCTGCGGGATACGGATATAGACCTATCCCAGTTTGCAACGCACGAGAGGGGGGCGGTAGCTATGCCACCTCCTACAAGTCCACAAAACACAAATTCCCAACATATCAATGCTGGGAACTTATTGCGTCCTACTGGCTCTGCCCATAATTCTAATCGTGAGTGGGAAGTTGGCGGAGGAAGTAACTGGGATGATATAGACGACGAGAGAAGGTTTAAGCGTTAAGCCATGACTACCACTCGGCAGTAGGCTTTGGTTGCTTTGCTGGTGCAAAGATTCTGTTAAGATTCTGATGAGATAACGAAACTTCATCTAAGAAGGATATGAAGATGGTCGCTGAATTGGTTATTCCCATTATAACTTTCATATTCCCTGATTGCCACTCTGCTTTGGGCAAGATTGCCCCCGATTTACATAAGCTAAACCAGTGAGCAGAGAATTGGCGGAAAAGCTCACCTTGGTGCAAAGGTTGCAGTTTAACAATGGAGTACTCCTTGGTTGGTTTGCCGTACTTTTGAGAGAGATAGGTTTCTAATCTTTCAGTAAGGCTAACCAGTTGGTTGTGCTGATCAACATTATGGACATCAAATAAACATTGATTCTTGGGCAAACGCTCTTGCTCATATAAGGCTGATGGCATATAACAAAAACCTTCCGTTTCAGGTAAAGGAGTTTTAACTGTAACAGAAACTAATTTGTTTTCAAGGAAATAGTCGCAATCTGTAAAATAAAGTGGTGATGTTCCTTTTGTATAGTTTTCATTGTCAGAAGCCGTGATGTCGGCGGCTGGGGAGATAATATTATCAACATCGAAACCAATCCCATTGATGGAAAGAATATATTTTGACAGCATGGTAATGGAATCTGTTACTTCTGTTGCCTCTTTCTTCTTCTGTGTTTGGCTCCAGTATTCATCAAAGTTCATTCCCAACTGATAATAGCCCAAGATAGGCTCTTGTGGCTTATTACCAGTGTCCTCCTGCGCAAAGACGGTGCATGAGAAAAGCACTGATAGGATTAGTAGGGTGTATCGACGAATCATACATTACTGTTTTTGATTAAAGACTACAAAGATAACGTTATGATATGGATTTTTATTGCTATTTGTCATTTATTTCACTCACTGGAGCCAAAAACTGACGAAACCAGGCTGTCGTAGGTACGGTGAGCGAGTGATGAGAGTATGGCACTGCGTTCCTTACAGGACGGCAAATTACAGTAATATCCTCCAATGGTATTGAGGATTGGTGTTTCGGGAAGTGGATGCCCACAATAGCTTGCTGAAATGACGTATTCACCATCTTTTTGTTTACGGATGAGTACATCAGAATAGGTAAGTTCATCATTGCATTTCAGGTTGAGGAAACTTTCCTTTAATCCTAACTTATATAATGGAACGTCTTTCTTACTATTCACTACTAATAGAGGTTGGACGGAACGCAAAGTCTCGACTTGGCTATTATCCAATAGCGCAACGGTTCGGCCACGCAAGCCAAACACATTATATTCATACAAGAACACTCCCTTCTGACAGGCAAAAGCATCAATTGCATCATCATCGAAGGTCAGATAAGAATCCTCGACCTGAATAAAAACGATGGTATCAGGCGAGATTTCACGTTTCTTATCAAGGAACATCTTATATAATGCCGTGTTCTGTGTTCTTTGGTTTCTAAGAGTCTGCGCAGTGGCTTGTATAAGGCTTATCATATAAGGTGCTTGCTGTGCAATCAAATCTGATAGATAACCTAACAGAGTAAGTCCTATACGGCTGAAATTCCATTCATGATTTTTGACCAACTCAATCTGTTCGTTATTGTCGATGCATACCGCAACAGAATGTGCTGTAATAACGATCGAAGTAATGCGTACCTCTCTGATATATCCGACTCCTTCCATTGTAACAGGGATAGTTATGATAGGATAGTTCAGGCAATCCTGGCCAACCAGTATGCGCAAATAGTCCAGTGTTTGTTGGGTTGTCGCTGTAGTCAGGACGCTGATTTGATTGTTTTTCCTAACGTTGGACGTCTCAATATGGAGTCGTAAATCCAGCAAAATCTTTGCACCGTAGCGAGAAATAACCATATAGGAATAGATGGTATCTCCGTCAGAGAAATCGGTGATTTCCCAGCCCAACGTAAGGTATAGCTTATCGGCATCGGCACCAATGACGACAAAAGAGGTACCGACATCAAAAAGTACAAGTGCCTTCTCTGCATCATGCAGAGAGTGGCACTTGTACAATTCTTTCACGAGGTTTTCTAACCTCTTTGTAGATTCTATCACGGCAAAGGTATTTCAAAGGTCTTTACTACATTCTTGCCTTCTCGGTCGAAGAATACCCAGCGTTCAGCACGATATTTGATACCGTCTTTATCGACACATTCATAGTCGAGCTTCACTTTCCAGCCCGACCATTCACCTTTTGGAGTGTTCTTGAAAATCATCGTCTGTACTTCTGTGGCTGCGTTCATCTGCCGACGCATCAGATTTACCGTATATACATCAGCTTTGGATATATCAGTTACTCCCTGTGTTTTGGCCATGAGGTTCTTCGTCACAACGTCCATCACCTTTAGCATACCAGTAATCTCTTTACGAGTAAAGTAGTTTACGCCGAAGGCTGAATCAGGCTCTGTATGGGCAGTCAGTTTCAGCTGCTTGGGATAGTCAAGCGAGGCTTTAAGATTTTCCTGCGCCTTTTCAAACATTCCGTCCTTGGGTGAATGGCACGCACTTACAAAGGCGCATACTGCGAAGATGAGAATATATGTCAGTTTTTTCATCGTTCCTTAATATTTCATGTGGTAAATGAGTAAATTCTTGTATGGCTTAAAGCGCACCACCTGATGCTCTGGCACAACGATGGGTGTGTTGTTGGGCGGTGGAGGGGTCATGGTACGCTCCTTGACAGTTCGTAGCTCGAAACTACCAAAGTTGTCCAGTACGACCCCCTTGCCATCGTCCATAATCTCACTGATTGCACCCAACAGGGCATGAAGGCTCTGTCGCAATACTTCCTGCGACAAGCCTGACCGTTCTTTTGCCTTTCGCAAAAGTTCATTTAAAGAAACTTGATTCTCTTTCATGTTCATCTTTATTTATATGATGTTACTTGTATTTCGTTATGAAGGCCAACTTTCAACGTGAGGGCATGTACGTGACCGAGCTTATCGAAGGCCTCGAAAGGCATTTTTAGCTTACCATGATCCAGCAGTTCCTTTGCGTCCTGGAGATTTACCTTATGGCCATAGTAGTGCCTCCATATTTTGAAATCGCATCCGTGTCTATAATTGGAACAGTTAAAGGCTGTCGGACCAACCAAAACGTCTTGTCCACATACTGGACATTTGCCAATGATTGAAGATAGTTCCACATTACCATTCTCTGTCCTTGTGAGGTAGGCAGAAAACCACTTGCCTTGCTTGTTGAAAAAACCGTCGAGAATATCACCATTCCCATTACAGAAGGCTTCTGCTTCTTCAACGGTGATATAGCGATTACAGATGAAGTTGGGTATGATGAAGTTACATAGTGAGTTGACGGATAGATGGTTGACGCAAGCATACCCAAACCTTGTCTGAATGATTTGTCCTCCACAGTTAGGACACACTGCATCAATAGGTCGTGTTTCGGTCTCTATATCATAACCCTTACCAGGGTTAATAATAAAGCGTCCCTGATAAGGGAATCCTTTCTGATCGCACATTTTCGTATATTCAGTGCAACCATTTCTTATTAGCTGGCGAATCATTCCATCGGTTATATCAATACCATGTGTATGCAGAGGTATTGAAAAACGACAGCCACCATGCTCTGATGATGGATTTAATCGGTTAGTACAAACGTAATCTCTATTAGTTTTGATAATATGACCATGCCCACATACAGGGCATAGGCCAAACTCTCTATCTGATTGTTCCATTAAAGTACCTTTTTATTATGGTTAATGTTTAATTGTATCTGCGTAGATTATAATTCCAGTCGCTCACAACGCCTTCCACGATATTCTTTCCAGTCATGACCGCTGCCCATCCTTCGGGATCGAGTTTGAAGAAGAGGTCACGCCAGCGCATGGTCTGTATCTCCCAAGCGAGAAGATAAAGCGAGGTATTGATGCTTTCAAGTTTGTCAACCACGGTGTTGCAGATGTAATAGCGTTCTGCGGAGTTGAGAAGATTCACCTTGTTCTTCTTTTTGATAATGTTTCCCTGGCTATCGTAATCGGTCGTGTTGTATGTGCCAGTGGTCACCAGCTGCTCTAAGAAAGGATAGAGGCTCATCATATCCATGGTCATACTGCTAAGCTCCGTACCAACCGTTGTAGCCAGAAACGTTCCTTCAAAGCCACCAACCTTGATGGCATGACGCACATTATTCATGTTGGAGGGAATTTCCTTCACAACTAATTCACCAGCACGCTTTATCTGATAAAGGTTTTTAAAGGCACCTTGCACGTTTGCCATATACCCCAACACTTTATCCTCTACCTTGTGCATCTGATCCAAGGCTACCGTTACTGATGCTTCGGCAGCAATAATCTTATTCTGCGTCTTCTCACGCTTAGAATAGATGTTTTTCAAAGTATTCATCTGCAATGTAATAGCACCTGCCAAAGCAGGATCTACCTGTACGACAGCAGCTTGGATAGAACTTTTGAAACAGCACACCAAAGCGATGAGGAATAATCCTTTTTTACTGATTTGTGATTTCATATATTCTCTTTTCTTTTTTACAATTTTCTACTCTGTTTCTGATAAGCTGGACTATATCATGCCTGGCATTCACGCCATACATCACCATCGTACTATCTGTCTTGTCAGTGGAAATGACACTTACCGTCTTTACCTTCCATAGCTTTTGCAAAAAACTCTGCGACTCGCTATAGTCCACCACACGATATAGTTCTAAATAGTCGGTGTGGCGTGAGAATACGCCACGAATACGGCAGAGCTTATTATCGCTGATAATCCACACTATGGCCGTAAGTGTGATATACCTTACGATGCCCACGATAGCCAACAGCAGGGAAAGTGCTGATAAGCAGATTTGGATATATCCGTTGCCTAAGATGGAGGAAAAAGGCGTGGCAATGATCGACATTATAAACATCAGGGTCAGCCCTGTTTGCTCGGCAAAGAACTGTCTGTAATCCGGTTTGATATATACGTCCATAGTCTCTACATCTTTAGCCCACCCATCCGCTTTTCCCTAAGATTGTCCTCACGCTCGAACTTACTTTTGGAAAGGATTTGAAACGTAGGCTTATTCATCACAACATCATTCCAATCTTTGAAAGCAGCAGGTGCTTTCTCGACTCCATATTTACGTTTGAAGCGTATAAAATCATGAAGGCTATTCAGCGTTGCCTTTCGTGGATCCAGCTTATGCTCAACACCATTGAAACTTACCCTGATAGCTTCATCGGCCTGTACGATATTGAAAGGTATCTTCTCTACGACCCCCACCATACGCATCCCATAGATACGCCCAGGCACATCATTGTCGAAACAATCGACGGCACGAGCATTGGAGTAGTAATCCATAATACCACAGACCTGCTGATTGGAGAATGTTCCACCAATGGAGACAAAGACTGACTGCTCCAGTTCTCCCTTTAGTTTTGCCTTGTTTGCCTGATAGAAAGCCATCACATCGTAGGCACTTTCGGCAAAATAGACATGCTTGATGTCCTGCGGATTGTTATTTTTTGAGAAGTCCACAATCCATGCAGCGGTAGTGGAATTGGTGCCAGTGGCCTTGCGCTTGAAGCTGCCATAGCCTCGTATCTCATAACCTTCCACCTTATCTGATCCAGGCTTGACGTAAGGAAAGCCTATATTGACATAATCGCTGTTAAAACGTGTGTCCTTCACTCTCTGAATCCAGGGCGCAAAATCCTCGATAGTCTCTTTCTTGATGTTGCGCTGACGGAAGATGTATTGGGCAGCGTCCATATTTTGCAGGATTGGTTCTGTATGATAAAGTTTGGGGTCGAAAGGCTTACTCGCACCGTTGAGTTGAGCGTATGCCCTCTGTGGCTTATCGTCGATGGGTTGGTTGGCAAACTTCGCTATGACTTTACTGATTAAATCCCAGTTGTTACGACCACTCACACCGAAGGAATTGGCGTTCTCTTGGATAAAGTTGATTACGTCGCCACGCTGACCGTTACGACGGAAGAAAGTTTGTTGTGCCTTATCGTGAATATGACTAACTATGATGGTGTCCTTTCTTCCTCCTGCGGAATCGGGCAGTACAAATTCAACGTACCGTCCCATTCCTGCTTTTCTGTCAATTTGATAACCGAGACTGTAGGCTATGTCGTCAATACCAACCTTAGCCTTCAAAGCCTTGAAATCTACTTGATGTTCTCTCATAAGTCTCTCATAGTTTTAATCCTGTTGATACTTGCCGTTCTGCCTTGGGATGTTGCAATTCATCACCATACTTATCCTTCACAATGGAGGATAGCATTGTTGCTTTCTGCGAGTCATCACTAAGGCGGAGATAGGTTACTGCGGTTTTGTTGTCGATAGGTTTCTGATCTAAATTCTGACCATTGACAGAAGCCTGAATGACATAGGATCCAGTTGGCAGTTTATAGACACTTGCCGTGATTGCCTTTTTCTCTTCTCCTTGCTTTTCGGTCTTAGAAGAAGCAACGGTTTGTGTCTTATGTTTCCCCTGCGTCAGATCAGGTGGCTCAACGTGCTTGGCACCAAGAATTGGAGACTCCCCCAAAGCAATTTTCTGTGCATCTACCTTTTCCAAAATCATATTGGAAGCCTTGTTGACATCAGCCATTACTGATACAATAAACTTAGGCTCTTCATGCAATGCTTTGAGCCAGCCATCGATGTATGCAACGTTGTTGTCCTGAATACGGCGATCAAATCCCATGGTGTTCCCAACCATAGCTGATGAAAGTTCTGCCACAAGCTCTTCCTTGGCATATTTCGGGTCGCCAAAATGGTTATGAATATTGCGGTTCAACCGTTCCTCCGTACCAGTGGAATGAGCCATTTCATGGAGAGCAGTGGAATAAAACTCCATACCATCCTTGTAAATCTCCGACTCCGATGTACCTTTCTTGAATTGTCCCTTTTGAGGAAGGACAATCATATCACGTGATGGACTAAAGTAGGCACCATCAGAAGGCTTATCATACTGAATACGGCATAGCCATTCCTGACGCTCAAACATTCTGTCAAGGGCTTTATTCTGATACATACCTTCGGTGTCAGCAATCTTAGGACTTTGAAAACGTGCTATAATTTGGTCATACTTTTCCTTGTTGACCTCCTGCATATTGGTCTGGTCAATGTTGTAAACACGGAACGAGCGGAGAAATGGGCGAATCTCGCACGCCTCCTTCTCTGCTTTGCTCATGTTCTTGTAATCTGCAACGGACACCTTCTTGCCATTGCCGTCCTTGATGCTCATGTCCCAGTAGATAACTGGCATGGCCTCCGAGCCTTTCTTTAGGCGCAATCCTTCTTTCTCCTTTTGCAGGAAGGTCATATATACAGGGGCTGCATAATGATTGATGGCCGTGTCCATGAAGAGGAATAGAGAGTTTGTACCTGAATAGTTTCGGCCGTTCAGATTCTGTGGCATACCGAAGTTTCCCTCACCACCTATCCAGCCTTTTTGCCAGTTGTTTGTCTTGGCTTCTTCGAGTCGAGAAATCATCATTTCTGAAAATTTCTCAATGGCTCTGTCGCTGGATGACTGCGAATTGTTGTGATATTGATACGCCATAACTTACATCAATAAATCTTGACTTTCGAGAAACATAGCATCGGTTTGTTCAAGGAACAACTCGGCATTGTCCTCGTCAGGCTCGGCACCTCGATCAGCGAGCCACTGCTGATAACTCTCACTGTATTCACTCTGCTGGAGGAATTCGACCCAGCCTATGCGCCCTTCCTGTTTGAGGCGCTCAAGTTCTTCGAATGACTTACTTTCCATTTTGAATTAGTATTGTTTGTATGATTGTCATTCTCCCTCATCGGTGAGGGGAATGACATTAGGTTTATAATTTTGTCTTGAATTGCTAATGAGAAATCAAAGCTTTAACCCCTGCGAACGGTCTAACTTCTTGGTAAGGGAAAGCTCCTTTACATCCTCCGTCAGATACTTAGCTCCGAGTTGTTCTCTAGAGGCCGTCTTCGACTTGAAAAGAGAATAGAGGTCGTTGTTAGACATCTTCCTTTCGGGCGTTTGACCTCTGTCTTGGACAGTCGCAGATATGAGCCATGCACCCTCCGCATCTTTCCTGACACGGATTTCCTGCACTGGGATATTCTCTGGGAATCTGTATTTTTCGTAGGCTGATTTAAGATGCAGCTGCTCACCAATGACCTTCTCCGCAATCTGACTTTTGCTCTGTGTTCGATCAAAATACACATCCAGTTGGTCGTGCGTGAGAGGTGTGGCATGGAATCGCTTGTCTCCCATTTCGGCATACAACATGTATTCTCCGAAATGAGGCTTGCTTTCGTTACGCTGCTTGTAAACACGGAAAGTTGTCAGCTCCCTGCCATCAGAAAGTTTCAGGTTGTCGAAGTCCTCCTTACTAAGCTGCTTGGCCATCTTGGAAGGATAGTACTTGGCGAACATATCCTTGACAGATATTTCTTTCTTCATAAAAGCATCCACGTCCTGCTCCTTGACGGCCTTGGGGTGCAAGCCCACACCGTCGAGGCGTGCATAGAAGAAATACTTTCCCTCTTGCTTGGGCGATTCGAAGAGGTTGGCAGAAGTTACCTTCTGACCATTCTCCGTGATGAGTTGAGGGGCAACGGCCTTCTTCACTTCGCTAATGAGGTAGTTGTAAAAATCGGGACGGATGTTTTCTGGGTGATAGTATCTGCGCTTCTTTGAGTCGTCACCAGGTACAGAACCTGCAAATGATATATTGTCATTCCAGGCATAAACACGGTTTAGCGATATGCCCTTGTCTTCGTCTGTGCCAGCAACCACGCCCTTCTTCGTACCGAAGTCAGGGAGAACAACCATCTTAGAGCTGCCCATTGCAGCCTTGATGTCATCGATGAATTGCTGTTGCTGATCGGTAGTGGCCGTATGGGGAGAGGTAGATGCAGAGGCAGACTGCTGATTTGGTTGCGAAAGAGTCTCCTTGGCTCGCAATCCGTCTATATGGTTTTTGGCAATAGTTGGCAGCTTTTCGGTGAGCTGCTGAATGGCATCAGGCTTTAGATCTCGCAGTTGGAGCTTATTACCTTCGGTGTCCGTGAAGGTAACACGTCCACGCAACACCTGCATCTTAGCCAGTTCTATGGTTTCACCCTTGACCGTCTCCACGCTTACGACTTTATCAGAAAGAGGGAGTACAAAGGCATGATGATTGTTTTTCCCTACGGTCTCGACTATCTTGCCGGCAAGCTGATCCCTTAGCTCTTTAGCATCAGTGGCGTTCTTAGCAGCCTTCGTTTGCTCCACCTTTTCCTTTCGGGACATTTCGAGCTGATCGCAGATGGCCACACGCTCACCTGCACGGATAAGTTTGGGAAGATAGGTGTCGAGGGCATGATGCGGAAAACTTACCATGTCGATGCCAGGGGCCTTTTGTGTGAGCGAAAGGTTAAGCACTTTCGAAGCTTTTGCGGCATCTTCACGATAGACCATGTAGAAGTCGCCAGAGCGAAAGAGTAGCATTGCATCAGGATGCTTTGCCTTCATCGAGTCGTATTGATTCAACATTGGCGAAAGCTTTTCCTCTGTTGGAGAGGCTGCATGCTGCTGTTTTTCTGCGGCACGAGCAAGGTCTTTTACATCTTGGGTAGCATTATCGGGTAGTCCATAACGCTCAATGTTCTCTTTTACGTTCTGTTCGCTCACTTTGCGATACACCTCATAGGTACCACCAACAGAATTATTATAGACTATCGCATAGTTTTTATCTTCCTTCACGAGGTCATCGCCTTTGTTTTGCAGAGGCGACTTGAAGGTCTTGTCAAGTCCGATGGCATCGCCCTGGTCGTAGTTGGCAGCTTCTTTCAGGAGCTTGTTGACATGGCCTTTTTTGTGTAGGTTGGCCAACACTTGGGTGTCTTCCTCAAATTGCAGATACGCAACAGATGAGTAGTACACCTCTAACTTGTTTGCAGTCTTTTTATCAGAAACAGACTTCGCTTGCTTCTGAATGGCATCTTCCTGCTCCACCAACGGTTTAATTTCCTTAGTCATAGGTGAAATGAATTATGTGTTATGGAAAAGCAGAGAAGACAAAACGCAAAAAGCCCGGCCATGACAATCTGTAAATCGAGATTGCCAAAGCCGAGCATACGGTAAGTCCCGTCAGAAACATAGGCATGTCTCTGATAGAAATGTATGTTTTTTGTGTGATTCCCCGTGACAGGAGAATAGTCTTCTCTGGGCATAAAACAATGATCTTATGCTCCTTGAAAATCAGTCTTTAAAACTGGGGAAATATATTAAAGACTACCGAGAAGACGACTGTCAGCTGTGTTCGGTAATTGTATTAAAGAGTCCCAATCAAGGGATTGGTTATAGATTGAGTTTTATTGAACTCTTAGTGTTGTGATAAGAAGATAATATGGGTTATAGCTTCATACCAGTAGAAACTTTTTGCTCTTCTTTGACCTCACGCTTTTGTTCCTTGTATTGCAGTTTATCGACTACCTGCTTGTATTCCCAGCGGTTTTGGTCTGTGAGAACATAGCCCATGAAACCTTCGTTGGCGATGTCGTATTTTATCTTCTGTTGGCGATCCCATTCTGCCATGTCTCCTTTGACGACCTTAAAACCTTGTGGCTCTTTCAGATCTACACCAACGGAAACCTTCTCATGGCCGACTTCGAGTTCAATAGGCTTGCCTTCCTTGATGGCTTGCTTCTGATTGGCACCCAACTGTATGTCATTGATCTTCTCCATTTGGGCAATCTGCTCTGGAATACGCAAATTACTCGCATTGCGCTTGATAAGCGACTTTGTTTCATTATCCATTTGGATGAATTGAGTACGGCGGATGCCATCTTCCTTAACCTCCTTGCGAATAGTATCACCTCGGCGCAGTCGCTCCTTGTCGTTATCAGTGAGCGATATGTCGCTGACCATTTCCTTTCTGACAGGATAGGTCATCAACTGTATCTTCCCAGCCCTGTCTTGGACGAGCTGTAACTTTAACGGAATATCATAGACCTTGCCACTTTGGGATTGAACCTGGGCCTGAATAAGTGGCGTGACCTTGCCACTTAAAAAAGTTTCCAACAAGTCCTTCGGCATAGAGAGCGTTTTCTCTTTGCTGATGCCAAGATTGGCCAACTTACCATATGGAATGTCTTTTTCTAAAAAACGATTTACCATTGCCATAACATTATTTTTTGTAGTAATTTTGATTCAAATTTAGGAAAAAATAGTTTAAGATGAAAGTAAAATCGTTGTTATTTGTAGGCGTTTCACTTCTCGCTTTTCCTTATCAATCAAGGGCACAATTCTACACAATTATGCGTGAAAGCGAGGATAAAAAGCAAGTGATAAACAAAGCCAAATCGGATAAGATAGATGAGGACTACTTTTATGCCTATCAAGATTCAATGAAAGTTTCTTCAAAAGAACGTGATGCAAAAATGGATTTTACTGATTTCTTCTCTACAGCGGAGGGGCATGAAATATCCATTGAGAAGGATGTGCCTGTCTTTGTCAATGTCAAAGACAGTATGCTTTTTGGATTGATTAAGGAGAGGATGGATGTGTGTCTTCCATTGGATTTTATCAGCGTTACGTCTCGGTATGGTTTTCGGCAGGATCCCTTTAAGAAGTGTTCTTCCTTCCATGACGGTGTTGACCTTGAATGTAATATGAGCCATGTGTATTCCATGCTCCCAGGAAGGGTGACGAAGGTGGTTTATAGCAAGAAGGGATATGGCAATCATGTCGTTCTCGACTACGGTCATATACAGTGCCTCTATGGTCATTTGGCAGCTGTTACGGTCAGGGAGGGCGACGAGGTATATGCTGGTACAATCGTCGGAATATCAGGAAATACAGGCAAATCGACGGGACCACACTTGCATATCAAGATTACTGCCAACGGAAAGAGTCTTAATCCTGCACCGTTCATTGCCTATTTGAATAAGTACATAACAGGGCTTCGTGATAAGATAGCCTATGTTAGGTTTGGAACACGACCACCGAAGGAACTGAATATCAACAATCTCTATCAGGCATTGGATAAGTATGGGGTTGCCTTTCCTAAGATTGTAGTTGCACAGGCACTGCTGGAAACTGGTTATTTCACCTCTAACGTCTGTCTAAACTACAATAACCTATTCGGACTACGGAAACCAAACGATGGAAGTTATTATCTCTTCAACAATTGGGAAGAGTCGGTGAAGGCGTACAAAGATTATGTGCAGTACAAATACAAAGGCGGAGACTATTTCCGCTTTCTCCAGCGTATAGGTTATGCGGAGGATTCAAACTATCTATATAAGGTGAAGAGTATTAGTAATTCTTTATAGCTATTTTTTGACAAGAATAAGGTAAAAAAGGGAGACAGATTTCAGCATCTATTTCCCTTCTTTTTTCGTGAGTAAATTTCTTTCCTTACAGGGCAAAAAATTACCTAAATTATATTTTTATCCACTTATTGTGGTTATTATAATTCTATGTTTTCGGCTCTGCGTAAAAGGCAGCGTTTTTATTTTTTACTTGTCTTTTCTGATAGAAAAGATAGAACTGCTGAAAAATCCAATAACCGACAAGGAGTAGGAACTTGGCACAATATCCTAAGAGTTTGATACCATGCCTTATCATGAAACAAAGAACGACACCTATTGCATAGGCGGTCCAAATCACAATTTTAGTGAGAAACGCAAATATGCAGTAGCTCAAATAGCCTATCAATCCAGCAATCAGTGTAAGCATAGCAAACGAATATTAGTGAATAATTGATTTTTGTATCAGATTATGATATACTCTTTTATCAAAGATACAAAATATTTTCACTATATCCAACTTCCAAAGGGATTTTTACGGCTAAAGTAGGTCTATAGTCGCAGAGACCTTTTGTATAAAATCATTCCTCGTATTTTCGATTTGCTTGACAAACTGCTGCTGGAAAAGCTCCAACTTAGCCTTTACTATCGTGTTGATAGAAAATGATTTTGCGAATTGGTCAGCATCTGCAATCTTAAAATCTTTGGCCAGTAGGAAGTCCACGGATATATAGTTCGAATAGAATTGCAGTATTTTGATAAAGGAATCTGAGTTTACAATCTTGTTATGTTCTATTTTCGATATGGTAATAACTGGTATTCCTGTTGATTGAGAGACCTGATGTTGCGTCATGATAAGGTATTGACGAACGTTTTTTAGACGCTCGCCAATATTCTCTATTTGATCAGTGGTATCTTTGTACATGTTGTTGTCTTATTTTGACTTTACTTTTTCGCCTTCGGGATATAATTCCTTGATCATCCTGGTAATATCATCATCGACCTTAATGAAATTTCGATTAAGGATGACTTCCATGTCGCGGTCAGAACCGAATTTGTAAATAGGCGGTATATCCTCATACAAGGCTTCTTCGGTCTTGATCTTCTTCATATCGAAATTAGTTTTGCAGAAATACTTTGAAGTCTTAAACTCCGTCGAGTTCTCTATTTCAAAGGTATTCATCGCATCGTTAGGCGTGGGTGTGAAGTCTCTTGCTACTTGACCAGCTAACCAACCAGTGGCCATATCCGCAATCTTTGCGGCTGGTAAGAGGTTGTCCATCTTCTCGGATATGGAGGTGGAAACCTTTTGATCGTTGATAGAAATAGACTTTGTTGTCTGCTTGACTTTACCGAATATATCGTTCTGCGCCCATTCCAATGTTTCCTTGTTGCGAGCTGCACCCATGAATACATTACCACAAGTGGATATTATCTTCTGCATACCATTCTTGCCATAGTCCGCCTCCAGCTGTGGTAACTCTTGAAAACCCAACGTTACGGAAACCTTATTGCTTCGGGCCGTACCTATCAAGCGGTCAATCTTGTGAAAGTATAGCGTTGGCAACTCATCGACAATCAGACTACAGGGATAGTTGTTCTTACTGTTAATCTTCATGACAAGACGATTGAGGATAAGGGCATTGAGTGAGCCAATGACCTGCTCCTTCTCTGGGTCGTTGGCAATGACAAGATAGCTGGGATGCTCACGGTCTGAAATCTTTAGGTCAAAATCATCACCAGTAAACACCCAATAGGCTTCCTGTGTGGCAAGACGACCTGCTGCGACACGCAACGTACCCACCATACCTTCCAACTGGTCCATAGCCTTGTTTTTAAAAGCAGACTCAAAGGGAGCCATAAGTGGCTTGATGGCACGATCACTCATCAGAATGTTGAATACGTCATTGTAGGGCTTATTCAAAAACTGGAGAACATGAGCCATGTCAGAGAACTCGCCTGTTCGTGTATCAGGAACAACTCTATTTCCCTTGTTGTCCTCATACCAAGTTTCTTGTATGGTCACCAAACATCCTTCTGTATCTTCATAAGAGAAATCGTCCAATTCAACATACAATCCGTTGTCGTCAATGGAAACGTTGCTCCAATTCTTATTATTGAAATCAAGGACTATCTCACCCTTTTCATTGACACCAGCGTAATCTGTCCAGTTTTTATAGACCAATTGGAGTGTACCCTCTTCTACATTGTCTATATTAACGACCCTTGTATAGCGGAAGAAGCGTTTCAGTTTCTTCCCTTTAGAATATCCCATAGGGTGAAAGTTGACGAAGAAATAAATGATGGCAGCAAGGAAGTTCTCGGAAGCGTTCTTAAAGAAAGCCTCTGAACCACCTTTCTTGTCGCCACCTCCCTTGTTCAAAGATTCAAGCAGAGTCGCTGCCGTTTCGGAGGCAGCAGCGAGATCGGGGATATATTTTTTCTGAATAGGATTGATGCGGTTGGA
Organism: Prevotella sp. BV3P1; assembly: GCF_000479005.1. GTDB lineage: Bacteria > Bacteroidota > Bacteroidia > Bacteroidales > Bacteroidaceae > Prevotella. The sequence continues at coordinate 53,887 of NZ_AWXC01000021.1, forward strand.
ATAGCGTACATTGGCAAAGTTGATGACGTGAAATCCGCAGTTTTCTGGTAGATGACCATATTTTTTGTTCTTACAGTACTGATAGAGCAAGTTCTTGGCCAGCGTCGGGAACTTGTAATCGTACACCATCATAGTAAACCCCTTGGCACTGTGCTGCCTGATGAAAGGGTCGATGATGCCGAACGACTTACCCGAACCTGGAGTACCGAGGACAAGAGTGGCACGGAAGGGGTTGATAATGTTGATCCATCCCTTTCTCATACGTTTCTTGAAATAGAAAATCATGGGTATATTGACCGAGTAATCATTCTCTATCTTCTCTTCCATCTGTTGGAAACTCTCTTCCTCAAAGTTGAAACGGTCGTCTCCCAGCTTATGGTTGAAATACTTACTGATGGCATCTAACCCTTGATGGACAAGCATGATACCAATGACGGAACAAACGACATAGATAATTCGGTTGGTCGGGAAGCCCATCATTGTACCCCCCCAGGTGTCCTTATGCACAAGGACACTGGTTAGTATAAGGTAGAAGCCTATGGACAACGGATAGATGACCATTGTTTTCATATTAAACTTCAATTCCTTTCGGGCCTTAGTACCTATACACGTCACACCGATACAAACAAGCTCCATAAACTTACAGCCAAGGACACTGTTAAACAGTTTGAGTTTGTATAGGAAGGATAAGAGAAATTTTGCGATGGGATCGCTGGAAGCGATGGGTAGATTCATCACAATCTCAAATATCAGGACGATATAGATACAACTGCGGAATATATTGTATATCTGTTGCTGCTCTTTGGTTTCTTCTGTTGCCATATCAAGAGTGGATAATCGGTTAGTTCATTTTCATGCGCAGGATCGGGCGAACCTGTGCAGGGTCGGTTTTGAGGATAGAGGATATGTAGCCCGAATGTAAAGATATACATTTGGCATACAGTTCTTCTGTCTGTGTGGAAGAACCGTCCTGTGTGGAGCTAAGGTAAGGAACTGTAAGGAAGGCATCACCGTCAATGGTATCCATAACATTCCCTATTGTCCCAACATTAGCTGCCAACATCCTTAACTCCCCAATGGAAGGCAATGCCCAACCTTTCACTGGCGAAGGATAATCGATAATAGATTTGACGGCAGGACTCTTGCGATCAGATTTGAGTATGGCGGATGTGTTGTCGATGCCACAAAGTGCGTTTTCGTCTGCCGAAACGCTGGGAACACTCATGAGTGTATCAAGATAAGCAGCTTGTCCCAAGTTCTTTGTAGAGATAACCCACATACTATCCTGTCTTGTTCCAATGACGACACCCACTGCGGTCATCTTTGAAGCGTCATATCCCTGTGCGGATATGATACTGTAGTTTGACAGAAGGATAGATCCTACCGTAACATTACCATGCCAGTCTTCTATATGTTCTGAACATGAAGACATCTGAAAAGACAGTAGCATTATAGCTACTGCCCATATCATAAAGTTGACTTTTCTTTTCATACTTTTTGGTTCATATCAGTTATCGTTAAAGAGGTATCTTCACACCAATGGTGAAACCATTACGGAAGGTATCACCGTGCATGAAATTCACGTTGTTCTTTTGTTTGAGAGCGAACTTCCAACCATTCGTAAAGGTATAGCTGTATTCAAAGCTGCCCTCTGCCCCAAAGAAGTAATCTCCACGAAAGGCACCTGCCACTGGACCGAGGTCGAGACGGAGCGTTGAATTTTTCCAACGCACCAAACTCTTCTTGTATAAGATTCCGCCATTCCAGTAGTAGTTCTTCCAAAAGGACTTGTTGCATACTTTGCCACATTCAGGGTCTTTAGCCCAGCGGTTGCCAACTTCACCGAAGATTTCAAAGGCATTGTCATATTTCAGTTCCTTCTCATACCCAAATGTAGCATTGAGGGTATTTTGGAACAAAAGTCCTGTATTGAGGGTGATATGTTCGTCATCCTCGCCAGCATGGGTTTGCGGAAGTAGGCAGAAAGCCAACATCAGGGATAAGAATATCTTTTTCATCGCTGTCCTCCTTTTTTATAATTATAGTTTCTCGTTAGGCTCTTCATCATCTGCTCATCGAATCCATCGGCATGAAGAATATCAGAATATTCTATAGGGATATAGATAACACGACCTGAAATTTGACTTTCGGAAATCTCCAAATTGAGGATTTTCTCATCAGGGAAGGTGAGCTTGTTCAGCACAATCACATTGCGGTAGCCCTTTTTGAATGAATTGACCTTGTTGAGCATATAGGTTGGGGTAAGTTCTATCGTTTGAGTATTGGTTGCCTTGGTTTCTTTCTTATCGGTGAGTTTAATACGTATCTCGTCAATATCAAATTTAATCTTCGTACTGTTGTAAAGAGAGAAATCGATAAAAAAGTAGTCGTCGATGGCATAGATGTTATTGACCACGACTTTGATGCCATATCTTTTATAATGTATATTGTGAAACTTCGCTGGCATACCGTATATCGCCCATGCAAAGCGAGCCATGTCTGCTTCGGGCATCAGTACATCGGGGTTGTTGTAACGCTTGGTGTCCTTGATGTCGATGTTGAAGATGGAGTTGGCACGAGCTGGCCCCTTGACATAGACGACATTAAACTGGGCAATATGTCGTTCACCAATCACTGTCATAGTGCCAGCCAGTTCATGGTCGTACATTCTGCCAGCAGGTTTGATACGGACAATGTTATCGGCACACTGGTTGCCAATAATACTATTGGTGGAAATATCGACGAGCTTGATATTCTCTGGCATGACGATATGTGTAGTCACCTGCTCATTCACATATACCGTATTCTTGCGGAGATCGCTATCAAAGAGATAGGCATCCTCCATACTCTCACGATGGATATAATGTACCTTGGATGTATCGGGTACGATGTCACGGTATTTCTTCTGCGCCCAGGTTGAAGTGGTGCAAAGGATTGCTAATAGCGTAAAAACTAAATTTCTCATTGGTTTATTTGTTTTGATTCTGTATGTCCGTTAACGACTAATGGTGTCATTCTTCGGCAGAAGTGTTGATAAGATAGACGATAGTGTTATATTTGATGCGAGCCTTATTCTTGCGCATATTGGCAGAGACGGCATTGCTTGCTGACTGATAGATGTTTTGCAGTGCTTGCAGTGCTACCGACTCGCCGTTGAGCGTCGATCCGTAGTTGTTGCCAAACTGCATATTCTGCTGCATGGCTTGCGAACCAGCCTCTTTCATCAAGTCTCTAAAAGCTGATTCAGGCACATAAAAGCCTTCCATACCATCATTGTCATAAACAGACAGGTTAACCTTGATAAACTTGCTACCCACAAGAATACTCGTGATATTAGCTCTGACTCGTTGCTGTCCAAAGCCAGTGACAAGACCATAGAGATAAGTACCCTTTTTCAAGAGTACCTTATTGATGGTAACATCGTCGAGCAGCTTGAAGCGCAGTCGAGTTCCTTCATGGGCTTTGGTGGTCTTGTCGATCATAGCCTTGATGAGAGGAGCATCTACATTCTTCGTGGCAGACACGGTGTTGAAACGGTCGGCATTAGGACTGTTTACCTTTTCTACAGTCTGCACCTTTTCACTATTCTTCTTTGGTTTCCCTCCAGTCTGGCGATTAGAACGTCTGTTTCCACCATAGCCTCCTGCATAAGGGTTGTCATAATTGCCATAAGAATCATTGTCGTCTCTATAGCCTCCATAGTTGCCACTGCCAGCATCAATGGCACGCTGTGCTGCCTGACTGCGCTTCTGTATGTATTCAAGCTCCTTGGCATAGTCATCAAGTTCGTCCCGACGGCTGTTGCTACCACTGCTTCTTCTTGATCCTCCGCCGTAGCTGCCACCATATCCACCGCCTGAATAGGGGTTGATATGTTTTCTTGATTCGGCAAGACTGCGCTCCATTTCTTCCTGTGCCTTTTGCTGGGCTATACGATCGGCATTGTCTTTGTCAATCTGATCCAATTCTCCTTCACTATAGCCGTTACCCGAAGAGTCTTTCTCTTGCTCATCGCTGCCGAGTCCATCAATAGCCGAATAGCCATCTTCGCCCATTCCACGGTCTCCCATTGATGCCATTTTATCCTTCATTGCCTGATTATCGGCATCGGGAAGTTCCATATTGAGAGAGTCGGTAGCAACCTTTGTGGATGCGGTACTGTTACCGTCAAACATATTGGAAACCTCATATGCAAGGAACGTCAAAGGGAGGAAAACAACAAGCGGAAAGATGTATTTCGGCTGTTTAAGATTTAGTTTCTTCATTATTTTCCTTTCTTTAAAAAGTTTACGATGTTTTCTAACTGACGGTAGTCCTGTATGATGCGAACAGAATCTTCATGACTCTTCACGTCAATGGCAAGCAGAGAATCCAGCTCCTTGTGGATGGCTACTCCTTTATCTGTGAGCTGTTTGAGTTCTATCTTCTCGCTTTTCTTTCTTTCATCAATTTGCCGAAGTCCATTCATCATGGGTTGGATATTCTCAATCGACTCGGTCTTTCCACTGAAATCCATCTGTGCTGTATCAGTGCTGGGCCGGGTCATATCATACAGAATAGAGATGGCTGTTGTCACGAAAGCAAAGGAGAGAATGCCGACCACCAATGCAAAGAAGGTCTTGCGATTTTCCGATGCCCATTGATTGATCTTCTCTATCTTGTTCTTAACATTCCACCCTTTGGCGAGTTTCCAACATACATAACGTATCTGCCGCTTATACTTGGGCAGTTCTTTCTGTTTCCCTTTTGTTGTCATGTCGTTAATATTCAAGGTCTATATTCTTCAATGTCTTCCAATGGGTGATGAGCAATCCATGAGGATTGTTCTGTGTCCTTGGCACATTCTCCAGTTCTCCACTGGTGATCAGGGTACGGCGGATGCTCTTGGTACGCCGTCTGATGTTCTGCGTTCCATAATAGGTGAACTTTCTGCTGTGTTCATCCAACTTGATACTATCACACATGATTGTACAAGTAGCCGACGAAGAGACTATATCAGAGAAGAAACCGTTTTCTTCCATGGCTTGCTTCTGCTTCATACCTGTTCCATCGACCATGTACATAGCTTTGCCCAGCGTCCATTTGATATAGTCGTCATCAGGTGGCAAGGTGAAGAAGTATTGATGAAAGAGTTGTATAGCGGCCTTCGCTTCCATGACGAAGTTGGCCTCTTGTTGGCTACGTTGAGCAAGGAACGGTATATCTCCGTCGAGAACATATACCTGACTGCGCTCCTCGGATAGTATCTTTGCTCCATAGGCTATCAGCATACCACATACGACCACATTGCCAACGATGGTTAGCAATACGGTTGTAAGGGCAAGCCTTGTCTTTTTTTCTAAACTTTGTATAAGCATAATTATCTTCTTTATTTTTTGCCTCGATTATAGGCATCCTTCATTGTGCCAGCTGCGCCTTTTACTGATTTTCCTAAAGATGATTGGGACATGTCATGCCCCATTTGGCGACCTGCAGCCATAATTCCTCCCCCAACTGCACCTGCCAGTGTGTTAAGACCACCATCAACTGTTCCACGAGCACCGCTCATGGCACCTCCGACGGCAGCTGCTCCTGTTGTCGCAGTATGACTTATAACACTTCCTGCAGCTGGCATTGCAACAGAAGCTGCACCAGCAGCAGCTCCTACGGCAGCACTAACTCCAGCAGCACCTGCGGCAGCGGCGACTCCTCCGGCAGCAGAACCTGCGCTTGACGACACGCCGCCTGGGATAAGCCATGAGCATACCTCTGGCACCATGCTTAATATCTTGGCTCCAGCAAGCATACCAACAACGTACATACAGGTTGTACCAATAGCTTGCATACCAAGGGCACCAATATTGTTCCAGTCGGCTGCGTTATGAAGAAGGCTGTTATAAGCTGTCAAGTCAGATCTTAAATAATATATGATTATAAAATCGACATAATATACGATAAGATAGACGAGGAATCCCCAAAGGGAAACAGTCAGATATTTAGAAATCCACTGCGACCATGCACTTCTCCATGGTGGTACAATAGACAGTGCAAACATTACAGGACAGAACAATTTTAGTACGCTTAGGAAAATCCTTTGCCCGAGCAACATTCCGTAATAGGTCATTTGGAAGATAATTTCGCCGATAAATCGGATAATATCGTTAGCCCACTCGCTAATCTTTGTTTCTACAAGAACTGCTGCTTGTTGGGCATAATTCTTAATGCTATTACCAATATTCTCCACACTGTGCTGGATTTTATCCAATAATCCATCTTCTGTAGCTGCGTCCTGGGCTGCTTTTTGTTCTTCTTGTTTAGCCTGCTGACTGCGGAGAGAATCTACATATTCTTGCTGCTTTTTTGCCACGTCAAGCTCATATGTTGCAACTTTCTTGTTGAGATCAGTGGCCATACCGTGCGTCCTGCTTTCAAGCCAATTCCCTGGAATATCTAATGCACTACAAATTGTATCTGAAAACTGTATGCAGAGGGCAAGACCTATAATACGAGCAATTTTCATTACATCCATACCACGACGACCCAACATCATCATCCAACATTCGTATGAACCGACACAAAGAGCAAAACTAACACCCAACCACTTTGCCATATTTACCATCTCACCATATAAGCCCTGCGTTGGCGCAGACTTCATTACGCCCAACAATTTGTTAAGGCTTTCATCAATGACAGGCAATCCCATTGTCAGCAACTGATCAATGAAGATGGACAAAGTAAGATTTATACTTAACAGTAAATCATTCATAATCTTGATTTATAATGTTATCTTAATAGAAGGCTTTGGCAACACGAGCAAGGGAGGTTACTTTCTTCACCAACTCTTCCATGTCTTTCTTGGCTTGGGCAAAGCCTTTTTCCCTTTTGACATTTTCAAGTTCATAACCTATCCCTGTTTTTCGGAGGTAGGAGATGTTAGAGGTAATGACTTCATTCCTATCTGTGAGTTCCTTTATGCTCTTGGAAAGCTTCCCCTTACTCCGAATCATGCAATAGGTAAGACCTTCGGTAATGGAAGATTGCATACCAGCGAATAGGTCTTTATACTTTCCATATACAAGGTCAACATTGCGGTCGGCTGCACGAGCTATTTCTTCTTTGTTGAGTTCCTCTATCTGCTTACGCTCAGTTTCAACAATTTTCTTTTTCAGCAACAATGTTGCAAGTTGTGCTTCACGTCGTGGTCCAACCGTCTTTACATTTGATCTGCTTTCATCAAAGTGAACCCTATACCCTGACTTCAATCCTCTCCAATGCCATTTCAGAGATGCACCACTATAATTTTGATGAAAGAGATAATACCACCAATCAGGGGAAAAGTCCCAATGACCTTGCTCCATAGAACGGATTTGATTCTCCTTCTGCTTGTCCCTTACTGGCACTTGGGCAAACACTGCCGTAGAGAAAAAGAGGGTGAATAATATGGATAAATATTTTTTCATATTGTTGTGAGGTTTTGGTTCCATTCCCCAATAATATCATGAGCAATTCCGTCATACACATCGCTGTTAAGAATATCCCAAACGTAGTCATACTTAAACCCCCCAATATCAACACACCTGCTCCAAAATAGAGCCTGACTGATGATTCCTCGTATCACGGCAATTTGGTCTTGTATCTCACATATCATTTGGATTCTCTCGCTTAGAGAGGCTTTGAGAATGTTTGTTTCAGAGGCTACCAACATAGCCACGGATTTCTTTAACAGTGACACTCGCTTGCTGACATTATAGTTGGCCTCGGCAAAATACCACGCAATCTGGGGTTTGCGGAAGATATTTTTCTCTGTAAGCTCTACAAACTGTATGTATTCTTTGGTAGTATTTCCAATGTCGAGTGTGGTCTTGGAAACGGCTGCTGCAAGAAAGATCCACTGGTTGGCGTTGTTGAGTTTGGTGTTGAGCGTTGTGCGCACATCGTTGAACTTCGATGAATTGTTGGTTGCAATTTTCTGCTCACCATAACTTGTGCCTACTTGCTTTACGGCAACATCTTCGGCCTTGGCCATCTTCTTGTGAAGCTCTATCAAGGCTGAAATGGTTAGTAGGTCATCTGGACCAATAATACCTGCTTGGCTTGATGTTAGGAAACTAACAAGCAGTAGCAAGGATAGAAGTGTTTTTTTCATACGATTCTCATTTTTAGATTCTACTTATTGTTAGCTATTCATATGATAGTTCCAGTCGCTGACGACATCATCCACTATGTTCTTCCCCGAAAAGAAAGTTGCCCACGTCAAAGGATCGATGGAATACATAAGATTGCTGAATGTGCAGCAAAACTCACAGATGTACTCAATCTGCTGGAGGCGCATATTTATATCAACGATATGTGAGAGTAGCTTATTGGCGAGTGTCAGACGCTCGTAACGGTCAAGGAAGTTGTAACCATCACCTTTGCCTAAGTGGGCGTTCTTCAAAAATGCAGAAATCTTATCATTGCTCTTCCCACTGGTAAATGCAGAAATGTCGATCTTACCATTATTGACAATATCCACGAAATCTTCTATCAAGCCGACTACCTCCGCCTGGATATTAACAATCTCATTGAGACTGTTGATGTAATTGATACCGGGGCATCTGCCTATGGCTTTGACAGCTCTTGCTGTATTGCCTGGCACCTGAATAAACTGCTCTGCCATCTGTCTGTAATAAGCCGATTCCTCGCCAAAACCACTAATATTCTGCATAGATATACGGTAGAGTTCCTTGATGGATGCCATCGAAGCAGTATAGGACATAATCTTGTCTTGTTTGGAACGGATAGAGTCCAGCTGGGCATTATGTTTATTTTCTATAAGTGTCTGAAAGGCTGTATTGGCACCAACGGCAGCGATAGCGTTCTTATCAAACACCACTTTGACCCAGGCATTGGCAGAATTGACCGAGAACAACATGATTGCCATGACAATCATCAGTTTTTTTATCTTTCCCATAAGCTCATTATGTTTTGATGTTTATTGACCAGTACGGCAAAATCAAAGTAACGTCCTATCTTCATCTTCTTGCGATCTTCCTCAATATGTGTGATGGCTTGCTCGATGTTGTTATCAAAGGCACGCTCATAGATTTTTAAAGCCTCTTTCTCTACTCGCTCGGTGGTGAATGCCCAATACCATTCAGGGGGAACTTCCACAGAATACACGTCTGAATACTGGCCACGAGCAATCCATACCTCCTTATGATAAGGGATGCCTTCTTTGGGTGGTAAGGCATTGACCGTAAAGATCTGTTGCCTCTGCACATCGGTCAAACCGAGGATTGCGGATATATCACTGTAACGGTCTTTGAACTTGCTCTGATCCAAGAGTATCTTCACATCAGAGTTGTTGATAATTGCCTCTTTTACAATGGGCGAGTCTATCACGTCATTCAACTCTTGTGTTACAACTCCTGCAATACCATTGAATTTACGAACCGTTTTATAAAGATATTTTATATACCCAGCCATAGTCGGGGAAGAAATAGCCTTCCATGCTTCTTCAATGATAAGTGCCTTTCGCCCCTTTTTAAGACGCATCTTCTGTAGGAATACGTCCATAATAATCAGTACAACTATAGGGAAGAGAATAGGGTCATCCTTAATTTTGTCTATCTCGAAAACGATGAATTTCTCATCGAAGAGTGACTTGTCGAGGTCGTTGTTAAGGGTGTGCTCCAACTCTCCGCCGATGTAAAATTGCTCCAATATGGCAGCGAAGTTGTCTATATCAAAGTCAATCTTCTTCTCTGTCATGATTTGAGGGATGCGTTCCAGCGCAAACTCATAGTAGGTGTTGAATGATAGATTTTTGACATTCAGTTTCTTACGCTGCTTTTCTATCTTGTCTATCTTCTTCTCAATGCGCATGAGATATTTGCCTTCTATCAGTTCTGGCATTAAGCGTACAAGCTGACGATTGGCGTTGACCTTTTCACCATCTGTGGCCGCATTGTCACTGATTACACCACGCAGTTTGTTTACTAGTCGCTCTATCTTGACATGATGGTCTTTCTCTTCTTTGGTAAACTCTAATTCTTCCGATTCTTTGTTTGTTTTCTCATCATCATTATTACCAGCAACGGAAGTGGTTGTTTCTTTTACCTCCAGTTCACTAATGGTATAGTCATCGCCATATTTCTCCTCCAGTTTCTCTTCATAACGCTCATACTCGCCATTCTTCTTGTCTTCGAGCATCAAGCGTTCACGCAATTTCTCACGATCCCTCTCGGAGAACTTCTCAAAGGGGTTGAAGTATTCGTCGTAATACTCCACGAGGGTCTGATTGATAATTTTATCCTCGATCTTTGTAGGCTCCTCATTGCCCTTAAAGATGAGGAAGATAAGGGATTTGAGAAACTGCTTTTTCTCTCCGAAGTTTAGGTTGTACTCTTCTGGAGTAATGCTAAAGGGATTCATCGAGATTGGCTTTTCCTTGCTATAGGCTATATAGGTTCCATGAAAATAATGGCTGATGCCTTCATAACTATCACCAGTGTCAATCATCACGACATCGGTATCTTGCATAAGGAGTTGAGCAACAACGGAGTTCATGTGGAAACTCTTACCGCTTCCACTTGGACCGAGACAAAAGAAGTTGGCATTGTCGGTGTATTTGACCTTACCTTCCTTACCAGTAATATCAATGGAAACAGGGATGCCCTGGCGATCGGTGTAGAACACATTGAGCCTTGATTCCTCACTATGCTTCATGTGCTCTTTGTACATCAGGCAGAGGGCAGAGTTGGCGAGCGTCAGGAATAGGTCGTAATCATGATTGAAGGCATAGCCATTGCCAGGAAAGCTGCACGTGAAGAGCTCCAGCTGATTGTAGCAGGCCTTTGAAGGCATGATGCCACAGTCGTATAGCTTGGTTTCCAAATATGAGGTAACACCATTGACCTTAGCAAGAGGACAAGATGTGATAATGTTGAAGTTGGTATAGACGAGCAACTGGCTTTCTTTGGCAAGGAGGTCTAACACAAGGTCGATGTCGGCCTTGGCAATCTTGTTGCTTGGGTCAGGCATGGAGTCGTGTCTCTTTGCTTTCCCTTGCAGTTTCCGCATCAGCGGACGCTGTTGTGGTATCTGTATGACCTGATTGTAGATTACACAGTCGGTAAATGGTATATCAGCGAGAAACGATAATAGGTCGGTAGCTATGTTGAAACCGTTTACTGCCATCGTGTTGAATGGACAAATAAAGGTGGGCAGGTCTATCGTGTCGATATTGACAAGCGAAAACGACTTAATGGCACGGTCACCTGTCTTGATGTACTCATCCGTAACATTCATGTTGTTCAACGAGAATGGATGCGGTTTGAAGTCGAAGGCAAGGAAGCGGTGGACGTACTCGGCCACTTCTTTCTTGTTCAATTTATAGTATGGGATGCCCTTTTCGGCTAAGATATTGATGACCTTGCCGATTTTTGAGTGAAAGTCGAGCCATGCCTTCGGATCATACTTCACAAAGGAGCTTTGTTTGACTTCCTGGGTGATAATAAGGAAAGTACGAATGTTGGTGTATTCGCGCCCTTTGAAATACTTAAAATACGACTGATACAAGAAGCTCATATCATCGGTAATTTCATGCTCATAGCCTTGTCTGCAAAACACATCCTGCTTTTGCAGACAGTAGCCTTCACCCAAAGTCTGAATGATATTGCTTAGAATATCTGCATAGCCATAGTACAAGGCGGAGTCCGTGCAGTACTGTTGCACAGGGTTTTCTATTTCGATAATAACAGACCAATTGCCATTCTTCGAGAAAAGAACAGTATTCATCAGGTCGCCACGAGCATCCTTGATGTCTTCGAGTTCTGCGTATAGTTTGTCAAATGGGCGTTCTTTCTTCTTTGCCATCTATATTTGCATATTTTGGGTGTATCTTAGGACTATCAATAATCAAATAAACCAGTGTAATGTATAAGACCCTTATAACGTTTCTTGGCGTGCAAGCCGAGTTTCTGCTTAATAAAAATGGTAATGATACCAGTACCAGCGATAGCAACCAAAGCAATCAGTCCTGTAAAGAATCCCATCAAGATATTGAATACCAAAAAGCCAATAAACCCACAGAGAAAGGTGGCAGCAGCATAATAGATGAATTTGCCACGGATTCCCATGAACTCTAAGGGTTTTTGAAGTCCTTTGAATACTGGAAAACTAATGATCTCTTCCATAGATAAGATTCTTTAAGTTAGCGTGATATACACCGATAAGAGGATTTTGCAATCCTAATATCGGGTATATCTTGCCTATTCTTACTTGAAAAACATTGGGAGAGCGGTAGCCATGGCAACCATTGCGACGCAACCGCCGATTGTCATCATGATGGTCTTCTTTACATCCTGATCGCCGTTCTGCATCTTGAAGTACACATTGAACGCACCTACCAGTGCAATCACCGCAGCGATAGCATACATGAGATTCTTGACAGGAGTGGCATAGCTTTGAATTTCGGTTGTAGCAGAAGCAAATCCTTTTCCACCTACACTTTGTGCAAAGGTCTGAACGCCATACATGGCACCGAGAACGAAGGCAGCGAAGCCACGCTTGCATGAGCCATTGACTCTTTCTAATCCTTTCTTTACTGATTTGAAAACTTGCTTTAATTGAAACATGTAAATTTAAATCTTTATAATATTTCGAATTAAAGTACCGTACAAAGAAGCCTTTCGGTAATTTCCCATACAACAGGAAACTGCACAGGACGGCTTTGAACCTATCGTGTATTTAAAAATGATAACGCTATAGACCAGCAGGTGTAAAGGCCGACTTGATGACAAAGAAGTCGGAACCTTCCTCGGTGTTTTCCAAAGAATCAACAAGATTAGGCAATTGGTCTGCCTCTATCCCTCCAGTCATGGTGGCTGGCTCATCAGGATTGGGTATGGCAGACTTTTGAGAGAAGGCAGAACCGTTTTCCTCCGCTGACTTTCCTTCGGTAGCTTTGGCTTGCATTTTCTTTTGTTCGGCAATCTTTCGGTCTTCATTGGCATCGTATTGGGTAAAACTTCCTAATTCGTCTTTGATGTCTACTTCCTGCTCCTCGACGTGGGCAGCAACGACTATCTCACCTGACTTGTCAAAGTACAGATCATGAATGATGTTATATCCATAATAGCCTATATACCCGATAATGATAACGGTCATGAATGTTCCAAACATAGACGCAAATAAGTTTTATGTTTCTTTGTTTTTTGCAAAATTTCAAAGTTCAAATAAAGTTCTTTGCAAAAACGATTACAAAAGTATGGCTTTGGAACCAAAACACAATAATACTTGTGTCTTTTATAACTATCAAGGGAAAGAAACTGACTTGTTGATTGCTTTTTCAGTGATTAAATGGCTTTATTATCCACATAGTGTAACAAAAAAGATACGGACAACACTTTTTATGCTGTCCGTATCTATCATTAGCTGGTTCTGTGGATTAGGCTTGTTGTTGTTCCTTCACCACCTCCCATGGACGGTTTGAAGGGTAATAGCTGCCATTCTTCTCCGTGTAGCGTGCATTGTATTTCACATCCACCACATCGCCAACATGAAGGTCGTATTTGTTGATGTTCTCTTCACCGAAGGTTTCAAGCACCCAATGTTCAGGGTATTGCTGCCCTTGCTCCTCGACCACCCACTGTTGGGATGCCCACTTACCTCTCTGACTTTCGCCAGTTTTGGTCTCGCCTATTGCGATGACCTTTCCTTTACATTGTGACATAATTTTTTTGTTTTAAGTTAATCTTTTAATCATGAATGTTCTTTTTTTTAAGCTCGGTGAAAATATCTTCTTCTGCATCACCGTTTTCCGTAACAAAGTCTAATGGATAATATGTTATGTAGGGGAGTTGTATATTAAATCCTATTTTCTGTGCTTCCGTCTCGATATTGGCATGACGGCGTGTCTCATCATCAATATAAACATCCATCCCATTATGCTCAACTTCATATCTGCATCTTTTCAGGCGGTCTCGCATATGGTATTTCTGTTTGTTGGGGAACAGCTTGATTTTTGTCTTCTGGTTGAGTCCGAAGACGGCTCTTGCTCGCTCTTTCTTGATGAGACGCACCCTTGTTTCGGACATTATCTTGAGGGTCTTCTCACGGCTACGTTTTTGAAAGCCTTTTGTAACAGCATCGTTGATGGTAGAGTGTACCGAAGAAACGGATATGTTCAGCTTGTCCGCAATCGTCCGATAGGAGCTGCTTTCGCTCATTCTAAGAATATTAGCCTCCAAGGAAGAAAATATCTTGCGCTTGGCGCACTCTTTCTTTAATCCCAGTTCACGAGCCTTGATTTTAACAGAAGGGATTGATACATTAAGGGTATCTGCTAACTTGCGATTGCTCGCATGTGCATAGTTCTCGACCAAGAAGTTAATCTTGTCGGTGTTCCATATGGTTGCAATTCTACTCATAGTGTTTATTCTTTTCGATATACTTATTAAGCACACTGTCTTTCTTAGCTGGAGGCAAAGGCAGGCTTTCAGTCTCTTTGTAAAGCTGCTGCCCTTGTTCGTATAGTCTTTGGCCTGTTGATTTGACTTGCTCATCAATGAAGCCAATCCATGTGATGCAAGCAATGACCGCAATCAAGAGCCATTTCGAACATTTGGAAATAGCATTTCTGCCAAGTTTCTGAAAATACTCTTTAAGCATACCGGTGTTATAACAGAGGCTTACCTGTAACCTTGTATTGACTAAACTCCTTCTTGTAATACAGCACAAAACTATGAAGGATGGCGTTGACGATGGTTTGGGTGGAGTAGCCACCGACCGCATATTTACGGAATGTGGCAAGAATATCCTTGTTAACTTTGCAAAGGGTCATATTGCCACCTTTCCCTACTACTTTGGGCAAGTTGTCTTCTTCTGCACACTGGGTACAGAAGGCTGTCCAAAGCTCATCACCATCTACCATTGTCGGAGCAGGAGCCTGGGATAAAACAGGCTGTTTCTGCCTTTTAGCCTTTTTCGGGGCTACTGGTGTAGGAGGTGGCGCTGTTGGTGTTGCAATTTCAATACTCTCTTCTTGTGAAGTTGAAACTTCCTTTTGTCCATGAATATCCTGGAGCATCCCTTCCAACGTTCCTGGCAACTGCATCATATTCGATGCAGAGTCGGTTATATCTGATTTATACTTAGTCATTGTCATCTATGTTATATATGGTTTTGTAAATGAAATCGAAGCAACGTTTGGTGTGTTTTGCCACCTTGTCATTGTTGCCGATGGTATTGTAACGTTCCAAATCAGCATAACTACCGATACGAGGGGCAAGAATACCGAACTTCTGGAAATACTCATCCACAATCTTCCATGCTTTCAGCTCGCTACTTTTTCCAACTCGCACATCGTACTTGTTGCAGACGAAGATGAATTGTGCTTTGATTTGTGGGTGAGTCTGACGCAAACGGAATACCGCAAGGATAAAGGCACGAGTGGAATCTATCGTGTTGAGATCGTAGTGATAGGGGCAAATGATGTAATCGGCATTGATCAAGAGCTGGAGCATACCGTCTTGTGTCAAACTACCTGGGGTATCAATCACCGTCGTACCTGGCAGTGTGCGCAAATTCTGCATGATGGTGCGGGTACTATCAGTACTTTTAATGGTCATAGACTGAACTACATAAGGTACATCTGTCTGTCTGCGCAAATCGTCTTTACGGCGACCGGAGAAAGTCTGTTGTGGGTCAGCATCAATAACAAGTAATGGCACTTCTTTCTCAACGGAGAGATAGTTTGCGAATAAACCGCATAAGGTTGTCTTACCGACTCCGCCTTTTTGGTTTGCAAAAAGGACGATTCTGTTTTCTTGTTGTTCCATCGTCAGTCCTCCTAATTGATTTTGGTAAAACCTTCTTCTGGTACATAGCCTATACTGATTGATATGTCAGAAGGAAGTATTTCGACGTTCAAAGTCTGGTCACGAATAACTTTTTCATCTTTGTACACCGTGGCACGGACACTTACTTTACCCTCCTGTCTGTCAGAGTTAGTAAGAATAAGTGAGGCAGAAAAAGACGAATAAGAGCCTTTGATTTGAGCAGATGCCGTAGAGAATGGACTTTTCTCATAATGCTGCTCCCAAATCATATTCACGTCCTTACCTGTCGAGGTGTGAATATCCTTACCCTTGCCTTTCAAGTCCCAGGCATTAAAGGAAAGGAACGGATTGAATTTGGCATAAGTGCCTGACATGGAGATCTCCATTCTGAGGACAGAGTTTGCTGCATCAATAGCTTCAATACCGTCATCGGAGCCGTTAGAACCACACGAGGTAAAGGACACTGGCAAAGATAGACTCGCTACCATTGCTGCAATCAAAAAATAATGTTTCTTCATTTTTATCATATTTAAATACACGTTACTAAACTATGCACCCACTTAGGGCGTGATTGTTGCGGTTTTAAAGAAAACCTGCTAAAACAACAATCTCCATAGTTTGGTAGGTCACTTGGGTAAATACCCATTGGAGAGGGACCCCATAACATGTAATTCGCTCACAACAGTACAAGTCTGCCTTGACACCCGAACAAAGGGGGAGAGCAATTAATATGATGTTGCAAAGATAGAAAAAGTCTGCCAATGTTGCAAGAAAAAAGGCATAATTTTTTGTTTTACATAAAATCAAATTTCTTGTTTGGCAAACTTTATGCTTGTTTGGAAAGTATATGTTTTGTTTTTATGCTTATTTGTTATTTTGCATTTATGTTAAGTTATCTTGCATAAAAGCATAAATGATGTTTTTATACAATATAAGCAAAAGGGGGAGGCAGATAGAATGCCTCCCTTTTTTAACCTTATCGACGAAGTCCTGCTCCATATTGAAATTCCAAACCTTGCTCAAAACGATCCGTGAAGTATGTGATCTCTCGTCGGGGGAGTCCTGTATCCTCTGCCATATTCTCCCAATACTTCATGTTCCTTGTTATGTCCAAGATAACGCCTCTTGCAGTTGTCTCATCCAGCATATAAAGCTCATGAGCATTGTAAAGGTGATTGAGGGAGCTATCATTTGTATTGGTATCAATAAGCAAAGCCTGAAACATACTGTTTGTTGGGTTCATGTCGTAGGCAGGGGATAACTCCCAGCCGTCTTTTCCAAGCAAGAAGGCATGATTTCTAAAGTGGTCGTCGGTATTGCCAATGCAGATATTGAAGGCAACTCGCCTGTATAATTCTTCCAAGTTAGCCTCTATATGGTTGCCACCGCCTGAAATGATAAAGTCCACTATATCCAAATAGCCTTTGCCATTCCTTTGTCCGTCGCCGTCAGTAAGGCCGAGGACAGTGAGCGAGGACGCCATATGGATTCTCTTGTTGTCTTCGGTTCTGTCAAATCGCTTAGATAGAAGTATGTCCTGGCCTGTGCCAGCTTTGATGACTTGTGTTTCTGCCACGGTGATGCCACACTCCTTAGCCATCAGGTGGGCAAAGTGTTCCCATCGAGATACGTTGATGTCGTCATTGATGGAAGGGAATTTGGCAAGATAAAGCTGACCGCCACTTTGCACACAAGCCTTCGGACGTGCGCCTCCCATCGAGGAACCAGGCTGAAAGAGTCGTTGTACCCATTTCTTTTCAGGCTCCAAATGCTTGTATTCGCTTTTCTCAATCTCCTTGGCTGCTTGCAAAAGTTCGTCAATGTGTATGATGGGTGGAACACTGTAACCGGGGGTAGAACTGATAAAAGTACCGTCTGCTGGGTCTTGGAAGCGGAAGCCACCCATACGCATCTCATCTTCCACACCTTTGAGATAGTCCCAATCAGATAAGGTGTGGCTTGCTTTCCCTTCTGTTTCCAGTGATGTACGGAGGTCTATCAGTCGCCGTCCCCATCTGTCAGGAAGTGCATCAGAGAAACAACCGAATATGTGATTGCCTTGGCTATATTGCACACCAGTATAAGGACGGAGATCTTGTCCCAAGTCAATTTTGGGGTAGGCTTTGAGCCAGTTCTTATCAAACTCAAAGGAGAACACGTCAGAGCCTCTTAGGTATTCATATCCAAGGGTACCCACTTTTTCTTCTTTATCCATCCAGTCAAAACTGGCTATAACATCTAACTTTTCCATGTGTTATCTTTTTGAAGCTCGTTTCTTATTCTTGATTCCCAAGTCCTGTATCATGTGTCCTAACTCATCGTCTTTAGCCAAATGAAGAATGTCATCTTCGAGTTGCAGGGCATTGAGTACTCGCATTAGCACACCGACAGACACTGTAGGCTCACCCTTCTCCAAACGTGAGAGGGTAAGCCTTGTACATTGCGCACGTTGTGCCACTTGGTCCATTGTAAGGTCTCGACGTAATCGGGCAAGGCGAAACTGCTCGCCCACCACGTTTAACTTCTCTTGTAATGCTCTGGTCATCCAGTTAGCTTTAGTAAACTTTGTCATAATGTATCTTTTATGGTGCAAAGATACAATAATATGTTTAGTTTATATTACTTTATTCTGGTATTTTTTATTTTTTGCTTAATCCTCTTCTGTTTCCACAGGTTTTTTTATATTCGTATAATGGACTCCTGAAGGATTGCCTCCGAAGCACCAGAGGATGATTAAATTTTCATCCTCATTTCGAGGTGTTACTTTTGTACCATCTTTTAATGTAATTTCAACCCAGTCATCTTTCCCATGCTTGATGTATGCAACTTCTTCTTTTCTAAAGGTTATTGCATTAATACAGAAAATACCTTTTAGTGCATTTCTAAGAAGACCATATTGAATACTCCCCAAATCGCATATGTGAAGGAAGGGGCGCGAAAACCTCTTAATAATACTGTCAGGTAAAATATCTTCCATTTCTCTGATAGAATTAACTTCATATCTTTTAGTAAGATATTCTTTGACTTTATTTTTGTCGAACGGAATTATGTTTTCTCTCACATACTCTTCGGCTTGTTCCTTATTATCGAATATTTTATAAGCCCCATCTAGTCTATAAAACTCGTCTTCTCCACTAAAAGAATATAAATATAGGTTATTATTATCATCAAAGATGACATCTGCCTCTTCAATATCACCAATTTTGGTTACTAAAATTTTATTTTCTTTGCGCATAACTATTTATTTTTTACAATTCTAACTGAACGTGAAAGTGATATTCTCGACACAAGCAACTTATCTGCCTGATTGCGTTTAGCAATTTGTTATTACGTCCATAACTTCATCAAAATCCAATTCACTCATAAAGTCGAGCACTTCGTTTAGAATCTCTTCGTTAATAGATATCTCTTCTTGTTTTAGTCGTGTATAAAATTCTTTTCGTGTCATATTTTTTTCTTTGGTTAAATTTATATTGCTATTGCCTTGGATATTAAAGCTGCACAAAGCGATTCACAGAGCACCTTGCTCATGTTCACCTCTACAGCGTTGCCAATGTACTTCTTCTGTTCTGCTTGTGTCCCGACGAGAATATAACTGTCAGGAAAGCCCATTATGCGTTTGAGTTCACCGATGTTAAGCATCCGCATTTTTATATCAATAATGCCGTACATAGCCATAAACTCCTTAATCCTGACGGTCATTTCACTGTCATTGTCGAAAATCCTGATACCGACTCCATGTTCTGTTGTAACAAGATAGGGAGGCATCTTATCCATCCTGGCAATCAACGTAAAACATGGCTTGTTCACATCACCTCCTGCCGAGTTGAACTGTGGGTTCATCAGGAAGCAATCTACCACTTTCTGATTGGGTGTTGTCAGCACGGCAGGGCAAGGAACTTCAATACTTGACAGTTGGCCGCCGCAAGAATATTCATTAGCAAGAAATCTACTTGAAACAAGTCCCAGCCTATCTTTTGTAGTAGGTGTTGGACATGGGGCATCAACGGAACGGTTTCCACCATTACCGTAGTAAGCAGTTACAAAGCAATGATGGTCTTTTGTTGTGATGGTACCTGCAGGTGCGTCTATTGATTGGTTCTTGGAGTACGGATCTCCGCTGAAAGCCTTGGATATAAAACAGACATTGGCAATGCC
Source organism: Prevotella sp. BV3P1 (assembly GCF_000479005.1). Classification (GTDB taxonomy): domain Bacteria; phylum Bacteroidota; class Bacteroidia; order Bacteroidales; family Bacteroidaceae; genus Prevotella. The sequence goes on from NZ_AWXC01000021.1 coordinate 73,848, forward strand.
CAGACGATTTTGGCAAGCGACCGTTGGGCAAGGTTCGTCTACTCCTGGGGCCACATACCTGCCTCTTTGGTTCATTGAGTTGTATTTAATCAAGAAGGCATCTTTTCCTCCTGCCACAAACTTGATAAGACCGGCATAGATTCTATTCAAGGTCTTTTCGCACAAGGCTTTTTTCCTGTCAAAGATACTTTGTCCGGAATCATTCATATCAAGAACTTCCCTAGCAGGCTTCCATTTATTGTATATATGGAATATTCCATCATCACCATCCTTTGAGTAAGTCGGTATAGGAAAAGCTATTGGCAGTCCTATCTTTGCAAATTGACCGAAAAACCTTTTGCGTGAGGTGTAAGCCCCGAAGTCGGCAGCATTTAGTAAACGCCAGTCATAATGATAGCCATAAGACATAATCTTATTGCACCAGCGGACAAAACTGCGTCCTTTCAACCTTGAAATTGGATGACCTTTATCATCCATATCTCCCCAACTCATGAACTCCTCTACATTCTCAATTTGTATGTAGTCTGGGGTGAGTTGCTCGATATAGCGAAAAAGATGTTCCGCAAGTGTCCGACTGTCTGCGTCACGAGGCTGTCCTCCCTTGGCCTTGGAGAAATTGGTACATTCCAACGAGGCCCATAACACCACCAGTGCATCAGGATATTTTTGTCTCATTCGGTTCAAGTGGGCAAGCAAGCCTGTCAGGTCAAGAGTGCGGATATCTTCCCTAAAATGAAGGGTGTCGGGGTGGTTTGCCTGATGAGAGAGGATTGCATTAAGATCATGGTTGACACAGGCAATCACTCTTGCGCATTTCTGACCGTCCAATGTTGCCTTTTCAACGCCGGTAGAAGTTCCTCCGGCACCGCAAAACAGGTCAATATAGAGTAATCTTATATTATTCATTGCTATGTTCTTTCAAAAATTGTATATATTACTTCATAAATGCCATCCAAACAGTTGTACTGCTGCGTCTGGTCGTGTGCCCGAAGAGGGGCTCGCATCCTATCACATCAATGATTTTACGAATAGGTATCTGCACCTCATTCCACTTGAAGATGAGTGTGCCATTGGGTTTGAGCACCCTCATACACTCCTTGGACAGGCATCTGACTCCCTTCTTTCTCAAACAATATACCAAGTTATACCTTCTTTTGATAAGTTTATTCATCCTTGTTGCGGTCTGACGTGAATATGGTTGCTAAAGCATAAGTTATATCGCTAATTCACTTTTTTTGTTTATTCTTTTAGTAATGATAGTTATGACACCAGCAACGATAGCCAATAGTGACATAGTATCTGAAAACTGCTGCCAAGAATTTATTCTGCATTTAGTAGTATGGAACTGATAATTCCTTTTTTTTCTAATCTGGAGCCATTCTACTAAATTTATTGATTTAAAGAATTTCTTCATGCCTCATACCTTCATTAAATCTCGTATCTTATTCTTGTTAAACCAATAGGTTGCGCCTATCTTCCTGATGGCAGGATCAATTTTACCAGTTTTTACAAGACGGCATACGGTAGGTACACTGCAATGCAAATATTTGGCAAGGTTCTTATACCCTGACACCCATACGTCTTCATCAAACAACTGTTCTGATGATGTTTCATAGCTGCCTTGGTATTCTTTCAAAAGACTAACGAAATCCTTAACGGATAGCTCTGCCAATGGGGTTTTCAAGAATGATTCTGATAATTCCATATTTTACACTTTAATACGTTTAGACATAATGATGACCTTTGGTTTGGAAGGTCACTTGTCGTTTCGAAAATGTATTAAAGGCTGTCGGGAAGAAAACTATCTACCAAATCGACAAATGTATTAAAGTGCATCGTAACGACATTGCAAATATAATAAAAATTATTTCATAATGCGTGTTTTGAGCTATGCTTTTATTGATCAAACTGTTTCATATATTCAGATTTTACCTCGTCGGCTATATCGATATAGGGTTTCATGGCCTTATAATCACTATGACCTGTCCACTTCATTATTACACTGGGCGGTATTCCTTTTGCCAATGCGGTGCAAATGAAAGTACGTCGTCCACAGTGTGTACCTATAAGTTCGTATTTGGGGTGTACTTCGTCAACTCGCTTATTTCCCTCATAGTGGGTTGATTTGATAGATCCATCTATGCCTGCCAACTTACAAAGTGTATGCAGGTGTTTGTTCATCTTTTGATTACTTACTACCGGCAAAACCTTCTTGTTAGGAAAATGTATTTCTGCGTACTTATCCAGTATAGCTTGTGCCTTCGAATTGATTTCTATGAGAAGACGATCAGAGGTCTTGACGGTTACAATCTCTATCTTTCCATTATGTATATCATCCCATGTAAGGTTGCAAGCGTCCGAGTAACGTAGGCCAGTGTAGCAAGTGAAGAGAAATACATCACGTACAGGACCGAGGGCTACATACTTGTCAGGTATTTGAAATGTTTCAAGCGTATTCAGTTCTTCTGCTGTCAAGAACACAACACGTTTGGTCGTATTTTTCAACTTTGGCTTGTAGTATTCAAATGTATGGTTTGTATGATAGCCTTTCTCGTAGCACCAGCGCAAAAACCACCGCAAGAAACCAAGTTGCTTGTTGATGGTACTGTTTTTCATACCTTTTTTGCCAAGATAGTCAATAAAGTTCGCTATGCCATCTTCATCAAACTTGTCAAAGGTGAGCTTTTTGTCGAAAGTAAATAGATGATTCCGAAGTGCAGCAAATTTTTCATAGGTTGCAGAAGTCCAATCATTCAGTTTTCCATTAACTTTGACAAATTCATCAAAATACTTCCAGAAACCCTTATCTTTTGTTCCGTTCCTTTTTTTATCTACTTGTTGAACGGTTAGAGTACTATCTTTTTTCTTGCTCTGTTGTGCGGTTTGTGTGTGAGAGGAACGTTGTTTTGTGAAAGAATTGCGAAGTTCTGGCACCGTCGGTACTACATTTAGAAGTTCATATTCTCGAAATACTGCTATCATATCTGTCAACATCTGAGAAAGCTGATCGTTTAGATCAGTAGCCATGACAACATTAGAGTTCAAAGGTAATACACGCTGTTGCACATCATCCCAATACTCCTTGTTCAAAACGATTCCTGTCTGAAAATCCACCCTGCAACCATTGTACGAAACACGCATACGAAGTCTGCTTCCAGCATTACGCTGGTTTTGAATAGAGTATTTTATCGTTCGCTTGATGATCATATCTGATAACTTTTATTTCAAAGTTAATCAAATACATCATCTTTTACCTATCTTTTGACCCACTTTTTGGCTGTAAAATGGTTTTGTAAAAATTTTTTTTTGAATAATTGGGCGAGTTATATTAGTGAAGGAATTTTTGAACTCCTTTTCTTGACCCACCGCTTGACCCACTTTTTGAGGCGGATTATTGGAACTAACACTATCAATCGAACAATATATTTTCAAAACATATTAACAAGGAGTTGATTTTCAAGATGTTTTGATATTATTTGATAATGATGTTAAATGATTTTGTTTTATAGTCTTTATCCCTCTCTCTCCGCTTCGCATAGCGAGCCAAGTCCCTAAGTTATAACAACTTAGGGACTTTTTGTTTGGTTGTTATTTTATTTTGCCCCACTTTTTGCCCCGGTTTTTGCCCCGGTTTTTGCCCCACTTTTTTCTCCGAAGAATAATTCAGAATGAAATATTTTTTATTTGTTGTAAAGTATTTTCATAATTCACATATTACTGATAATTAAAGATTTACAGTTTTATTAGAAGGGCGGAATCGAACCTTTGTTTCAAATTATATCATTTTTGCCGTTTTGGTGTCTAAAACTGAAATGTTAAAATCGTTTTTTCCGTGTATTGCGGCAATGCTCGCAACACTTTTTACAACAGCCCTAAGTCTTACAGCCCAATGCCGTGAATTTGAAGCCGCTGCCATGACAGCCGCTTCTGTTCAGCCATTTACAAAACACACTGGCGTAAGTTTTGGTCGAGCAACCAATACCCTTATTCCTACACCTATTTGCCCCTTGTGGAGCCAGTGTTCCTCCAGGCATCAGTTTGCACATTGTCATTCACGCTATGCGGAAAGCATACTGTCGTCATACTTTCACTACGCTCTGAATGAGGATGTGCGACTTTTTCCTGACTTCGTCACTCAAAAATATCCATTTTGTAATTGATTGATAAACAACATTTTGTATCTTTGCATACCCTAATTTTGGGGTACGCAAAAGATTTTTTAACTATGTTTGTCAAAAGAAAGAAGAATCGGTCTGGAACAACAAGCATTGTTGTTGCAGAAAAAACAAAGGGCATTTATAAAAAAATTGATTACTATTGGTGTCGCCAAAGATTCAAACGAAATAGAAAGTCTTGTAAATGCAGGTCATGAATGGATTTCCAAAGAAGAATGTCGCCGTCATCCTCAGCTCGATTTGTATGGTGAGGAACGTGAGGCCTGCGACCGTGAGCGTGAAGAAGTCCGCCGTGTCCTGTCCAATGTCAGCAATATCTTTCTCAACGGATGCGACTTGATATTGGACCGCACGTTTGACAGGATTGGTTTCAATCGTATTGACGATGATGTATTCCGCAAGCTTGTAAAGGCTCGTTTGGCATATCCAACAAGTAAGGCTGCCACGGTGGAATACCTGAAAAACCACTTTGACGAAGATGTGGATCTCTCAAAAATCTATCGTTATCTTGACAAGCTTAGCGACCATCAGCACGAAATTGTACAGGATATAAGCGTGCAACATACAGCTAAACTGTTCGGTGGAAATATCGGTGTGTTATTCTATGATGTTACCACACTTTACTTTGAAGCGGATTATGAGGACGAATTACGCAAGACAGGTTTCTCGAAAGAGGGACGTCACAGTAATCCTCAAATCATACTTGGACTGCTTGTCAGTCTTGGTGGCTATCCGCTTGCCTATTGCATCCATGAGGGCAACAAATATGAAGGTCACACGATGTTGCCGACAATAAATGAGTTTGTTAGTAAATACGGTTTGGAGAACTTCGTTGTGGTGGCAGACTCCGGTCTGATGAACAATGCCAACATAGCAGAACTTGAATTGCAAGGCTACAAGTATATAATAGGTGCGAAGATAAAGAATGAAAGTCAGGAAGTCAAGAACTGGATACTGGAACAGCCCAAGCGCGACTGCCAGATGGTTGAATATAACAAAGGAGGCGGACGCCGTCTCCTGGTTGGCTATACAGATGACCGTGCAAAGAAAGATGCCTATAACCGGGAAAAGGGTATACGCAGGCTGGAAAAGGCTTACAAGCATGGTGCGCTCACGAAAGGCAATATTAACAAAAGAGGCTATAATAAGTTTTTATCGATGGATGGCGAAGTGAGAGTCGCCATCAACTATGACCGTGTTGCCGACGACTCCAAATGGGATGGTCTTAAAGGATATCTCACCAATACGGATATACCAATACAGGATGTATACACGGCATATCACAACCTTTGGCATGTGGAACGGGCTTTCCGCATAGCCAAATCAAAGATAGAAATACGTCCCATGTTCCATTTTACACGCAAAAGAATCGAAGCCCATATATGTATCTGTTTCGTGGCTTTGAAAGTATACAAGGAATTGGAGCGTATGTTGAAAGTCTCAGAGATTAAGATGAGCATAGACAAGGTGCTTACATTGGCAAAGACCATTACAACGATGCAAATCAAGCTACCTCTGAACAAGGAGGTTTATACGCAGCCTATGCTGATGGCAAGACATCAGAGAATAGCTAAACTCTTTGACGAAGATTTTTGGGGTACGCAATGACGAAGTCAGGAGACTTTATCCGAGCGTTTTGGAAAAGTACTCCAAAAGCGCCAGTCTATTTCCATCAACCGTCAGGATGTTTCTACATCCATCAATACCCAAATGGCCAGTCTCATTCCGCCGAGCAAGATTAGCGGACTCACCCAAGGAATGTTTGTCGGCTCTGTTTCCGATAACTTCAACGAGCGTATCGAGCAGAAGATATTCCATGCCGAGATAGTAGTTGATACCGAAAAGTTGAAACGGGAGGAAAGTCGTTATCAGAAACTCCCCATCATCAACGATTTCTTGGATGCGGATGGCAACGACTGCATGAAGCAGACCATACAGGACAACTACAACCAAATCAAGGAGGATGTCAAGCAGATAGTCAAGGATGAGCTGGGGCGTATCGCCAACGATGAGAATTTGAAGCACTTGATACAAAAGGCATAAATGCGCTTTTCACAGTTGAATATAAATAGGTTTGTCCTATTGCTTTTTCCGCGAGTGCCAAGAATAATAGTTAAAAATGATTATAATATAGATAATAATTAGTTATCAATTTTGATAATCGAAATATTTATCGTAATTTTGCACACAAATAAAAATAACATGGCTGAATAATATATATGAACATAACAAGTGAAGACGAGGCTTTGTTGGAACTGTTCGAAAATGGAAAGACATCTGACAAGAAGTATAAAAGACTTCCTGTAGCCGCAATCAAGGGTTATGTTAAGGCTGTCAACAAAATGAGAGCTGCAACAAGAATTGAAGACATTATGCGTGATCATGGCTTGCGCTACGAAAGATTGCATGGAAACAGAAAAGATCAAGAATCCGTAAGATGCAATGATGTCTGGCGATTGATTTTCCAAAGCTCTCCTGCCGATGGCAGTATTATCATTACCGAAATAGAATTAATTGAAATATCACATCATTATGACTAAGTTTAGTTTCAATCAGGCAGTCCCATTTGAGGCAACTCATGTGGGCGAGGTGATTAAGGACGAATTGTCTGCTCGTAATATGAAGCAGAGCGAATTGTCCGAACTCACTGGCATACAGAAATCCATTCTGAATGATGTCATAAAAGGTAAACGTTCTCTGACACCTGAAATGGCATTGTTGTTGGAAAACGCTCTCGGCATTTCTGCGACATATTTCATGAACATCCAGACGCAATACGAATTGGATTGCGCCAAACAGAGCGAAAGGGTTGTGTTGCAGACTAAAATGCTTGAGATTTGGAATGTACTCAAAGACCAAGTATCAATTCCCTTTTTCAGAAAAGTCGGTATCGTTAGAGGAAACATCATCGAGGATGTAAAACGCATCTTCGAGGTCTTTTCCGTGGATAACTTGGATGATTTCTTTGGTTTGAAGGCAGAAGAAATGGAACTTTCTTATTACCGCAAGTCAGAAAAGGTGAAAACCAATCCCGTGGACATTCTGTCTTGGAAATATTATTGCTATCATCTCTCTAAAAATGATGATTCAACTTTATGCACATTTGACAAGGGGGCAGATACAGAGATGCTGGCAAGAGAGCTGAACAATGTGTTTAAAGAAAACAAGAATACGGTGAACAAAACCCAAGAGGTTCTTAACAAGTATGGCATTCGTTTTCTTGTAGTCAATAAGGTTGGGCAAGTTCCTGTTGATGGAATGTCCTTTTGGATAGGAGATACACCAACGATTGTCATCACTGAGAGAATAGCTTCCATTGACAATTTTGCTTTCACCACTTTACATGAGGTCGGTCATGTATTCAAGCACATTACCCAAAATGGTAAGGCAATGATTAATCTCATGGAGGACAAGAAGAACATCGAGGAGTCTGAGGCTGACGAGTTTGCTTTAAATGCGGCCCTACCAAATGCGGAGTGGAAAAAGTTCATGGCAAGGACTCGTGATGTTGTACCTTATAAAATAGCACCATATATTCAGACAGAAGCAGAAAAACATAATGTCAATCCACAACTTCTGTTCGGACGCTATAAGCATGATATAGGTATATACAAGATAAAGAATTTCTTTGAAACGAAAATTCTATAACGATTCACAAAGCACCATTGGTTACACATTTCATAGCCAATGGTGCTTTGCATTTTCATCTCCTCTCTCTCCGCTTAAAAAATTTGAGAAAGCCTTTAAGTTTCAATAACTTAAAGGCTTTTTTAATGCTCTTAGTTTTTCTTTGACCCACTTTTTGACCCACTTTTTGACCCACTTTTTTCTCCGAAGAAAAATTCTGCATGAAATATTTTTTATTTGGTGTAAAGTATTTTTATAATTCACATATTACTGATAATTAAAGATTTACAGTTTTATTAGAAGGGCGGAATCGAACCTTTGTTTCAAATTATATCATTTTTGCCGTTTTTGTGTCAAAAACTGAAATGTTAAAATCGTTTTTTCCGTGTACTGCGGCCATGCTCGCAACACTTTTTACAACAGCCCTAAGTCTTACAGCCCAATGCCGTGAATTTGAAGACGCTGCCATGACAGCCGCTTCTGTTCGGCCATTTACAAAACACACTGACGTAAGTTTTGGTCGAGCAACCAATACCCTTATTCCTACACCTATTTGCCCCTTGTGGAGCCAGTGTTCCTCCAGGCATCAGTTTGCACATTGTCATTCACGCTATGCGGAAAGCATACTGTCGTCATACTTTCACTACGCTCAGAATGAGGATGTGCGACTTTTTGCCTTGCGGAACACCTGCTCCACAAGAAACCCTTAAAACAGTCTGTGCTGTTTTAATTCCACGAAAAACACGGTTGCCGCTCATACTGAATCATCAACAGAGTTTTTCGTGCGACTTCGGGAGAGCGGTAAGGTCAATGTCTTATTGTAGTGCCTTATCAGGCAATCCTTACTTGTTCCCCTATGTCTGCACTTTATGCCTTATGTATGTTGTCGTTTACACTCCTGCCGTCACTGTCTGGATTTAATTTTACTAAGCAAAGGTAGCAAGTCCTGTCAGAACGCCGAAGTACCGCTGCGCTATTTTGGAATATTCTTATGGCAGCCTTCCACAAATCATAGATTTGGGTTTTCCATAATAATCTACCAAAATTATTTCGCTTATCTGCCTTACGGGCTTGCTTACCTCACGCAAGTAAAATTTGAAATCCCGACAGCGATGCTGCAAAACAGCAGAACGAAAGGGAAACGTATCATCATAAACATCGAGAATATGGCAAACTGGGCAACAACAAGCTATCGTATTGAGGGTAGCAAGAGCGATCTAAAAAGAGTGTTCAACGTGATTGACGGCTTTATGACAGCAAAGCGGAAGCCAACCAGCGTAACGACTTCCAAGGATTGGGAGGGGAACGTCTTCGAAGCTTTGGGTGCGACGGAAGAGCAGTTATCAAAGAACTATCTCCGAGGCTTCATCATAAGGGAAGGAGAAACATCTATTTGGCGTACAGTACACATGGTAGTTAACGTTATAGATACAGTGCAGAGAGAAAAATTAAACTTTTCTACACCAAAACGAGAGTTCTTCAAACACGTTTTGTAATTTTGCACTTGCTGGTTGACTCTATGCATCGGTTTCTGCCGCGACGTGGCTCATGCAGAGCATCTCAAGGTGCGCCAAAGCTATGCCGGGGAAATCAAGAGACTTAAGCTTGTGCAGCGTTTCCGTGGCAGGAAGAACAGTTCAACCAAGGTAAGGAAAGCCGATCGTCGGATGCGCACCATCGCCGGAAAGCTGTTGCGCGAACTGGTTCGGAATTTGCCCCCTGAGAACTCTTACCAAGAACGTATTGAAGTCTGTTAACGGCGAGAGAATGGACGGTCACAAGATCTACTCCCTTCATGAGCCGGACGTGTTGTGCATCAGCAAGGGGAAGGACCACAAGAAATACGAGTTCGGCCATAAAGTTTCCCTTGTCAGACTGTGGAATGGTCTCATTGTCGGTGCATTATCTTTCCGCAATGAATACGACGGTCATACGATAGACAAGGCAATGGAGCAGGTCGGCAGGGTCTATGGCAGGAAAATCAAAAGACTTGCGAGGGACAGAGGGTATCGCGGGCAGGAAATGTGCGGAGAGATGAACATCATGATACCCGGTGTTCCCAAGGCAAGCTACTCGCCACACACGAAAAAGAAAAAACAAAGGTTCTTCCGCAAGAGAGCAGGAATAGAACCTGTCATAGGGCACTGCAAGGCAGATCATCGATTGGGGAGGAACTTCTACAAGGGTCTCTTGGGTGATGCCATCAATGTGATGCTCGCTGCGGCTGCATTCAACTTCAAAAGAGCCATGCGGCTTCTTTTGTGCCTTATTCGAACCATGATAAAATG
>NZ_AWXC01000022.1 GCF_000479005.1 Prevotella sp. BV3P1
CGTAATGGACATTTGGTAGGCTGAAAAGCTCCAGATGTCCTTTATTTATTACCTTTGTGCCATTTGAAAACCTATGAATAAAAAACATGTGTATTCTGTGGCAGCTCAAATGTTAAAAAGAACGGTCATCGTCGGGGGCTGCAAATGTATTTTTGCGGTGATTGCAAGAAGCAATTTCAAGGCGGTCGCCGCATTGACAGTACAACATTATGGCAAAGCTATCTGACAGAGAAACGAACCGTCAAAGAACTGTCAGTTATGCATAAATGTTCGGAGAGAACAATACGCAGAAAACTGAAGTTGGTAGCAGAGAGTTTTAACCCTTCCTTTCCTAAGGAAGCAACTGTCATAATTGATACAACATATTTCTCCAGAACATTTGGCGTAATGTTATTCCAAGATGCAACTTCGGGAAAGATCCTTTATCGCAAATTTGTTAAGAATGAAACCAACAAGGAGTATCTCTCAGGACTTGAAGATATAAAAGATGGAGGAACAAAGATAGTGGCGGTAGTCTGTGATGGACACACAGGGCTTTTACA
>NZ_AWXC01000023.1 GCF_000479005.1 Prevotella sp. BV3P1
GGGAATAGCACAGAATATAGTCCGCTACAACAAACCCAATGTTCGCTTGTCAGACTGCTTGTCATGTAGTTCTTCAACTCTACAAGAAAGTGATGTTTCAGAGCATGGTACATATCCTGTATATGGTGCAAATGGCGTCGTTGGCTACCTCGACAATTATAATACAGAGAATGAAGCAATCTATATTATCAAAGATGGTTCGGGTGTAGGAAGCACATCGTATGTTACGGGCAAATGCTCTGCAACAGGAACATTGAATATTTTACGAGCTAAAGAAGGCTATTCGCTTCAATATCTTTACTATATGCTGAAAGTATTTAACTTTGAACCCTACAAAACTGGTATGGCTATATCTCATATTTATTTCAAAGACTATGGTAAAGCCAAAGTCTTCTGTCCGACATATAAGGAACAACTTCAATATGCGAGGCTGTTGTCCGCAATAGATAAAAGACTAACAGTAGAGCATGGGCTTTTAACAAATCTAAGTTTGCAGAAGCAATACTTGCTCCGTCAGATGTTCATATAAACATCTGACGGAGCAGATACTGTTTTTGTTTTTCAAACGCATATCTTTGCTTTACAATAGTTTCCTTCCATAATGATAACGCATAAAAAGCATGTGCTATGGTTCTGACTATTTGCACAGTTGGCAAAATGAATTCTTGATTTTGCGTTTCTGTAATATAATGTCTTTTATGATCCTCTGTAGACAAATCAAGATATTTCAAAAACTCAAATGTATAGCGCAAAAGTTCTTTATTCTTTGCCGTTAGAATTTTTATGGCAGAAGATTTGACCTTGAAAGAAAAATCAACATATTTACAATCAAGAGTGAAATCATCGAATATGATGCAATCACCCTTGTCATATATTCCTTCTATTTCTGATGTGTAGCCTAAAACAAAGGCTTTGTTTGCTGTTAGCACTGGAGTTCCTTCATTTGTATATTCAGTATCTTCAACAAGATATGATTGTGGTTGTTCATAGCTAAGAACATCGCCAATCATTGCATTAAAACCAACACTTTTCCTAAGTTTTCCAAAAACATCATTTCTAATTCCC